>CAMLDW010000017.1 GCA_946479035.1 uncultured Chthonomonadaceae bacterium
TTGGTGTCATCTTCATCCTCGCAGCGATAGTCGTTGCGGCGACGGGGCCGATGAGGGAGGTCGCCAGACAAGGGGCGTGTGCGTCAAACCTCATGCAGCTCCACCAGGCTGTACTTCTCTACACCCATGACTACGACGACGTCGAAGAGTTTCCCAGTCTGGGGCCCATGAGCGGTGCCGTGGCCAGGTCAGGCGCCGGGGTTCTAGAGCGTTACGTCAAGGACAAGGAGGTCTACTATTGCCCCGACCTTCCTGCCGCCGTCCGGCCAATGCTAGCAACGAGCTACCGCTGGTACCCCGTTCCCAAAGACGCGAATCCAAACCCCTCTCCAGGCGAATCAGGCATGATCGCCGGCCAACAGCGAGAAATGGAGCGACAGGGATCATCTTTTCCAATGTGGATATGCGACATCCACGACGAGGTCTATTACCAGCCCCGCGACGGCTACGTTGACGATCTCTTCCGTCAGGAGTACGTTATCGAGATCTCTGTAGCAGGAAAGATCTACCGAGGGCGCAGGCCGTATTCGCGCGGGACGATCATCCGAGAATTCGAACACCAATGAATCTTGAGAGGCACCGAAACTATGAAAAGAGAACTATTGGCTCTTACTGCAGCCCTTGCACTTTGCACCTTTCTCACTGCGGATGGCGAGGATGTCTGTGAAGGCGACCACTGGGGCACTCCGGCTTGCGAAGGGAACAGGACACCGTACGGATCGGACTATTTTTCTTGCTACACGTACGCGTACTACAGTCGGCACACGTGTTGCAAGTACACGACACATAACCAAAGCTGCGCGTTTCCGCCGCCGACGGTCCAAAAGTGGTTCGTTTACATAGGCAGCTACCCAGGCGACTGCAACTCCAACGACAACGGTCAATGGTGCGACGACATGCAGCCGGTCGGGCCTCCGGAGTAGTCCGACGACGATGGCTCGGAATTCGGCAAAGTTCAAGGTCCTTTGCGCTCTCGTGGCCGCGGCCATTGCCATTGGCTTGTGGTGGCACTTTGCGTCCCCGAACGTGGATCGGAGCGCTGGACGCTTCGCCGATGCGTTCGAGCGAAAGGATTGGGGCGCTCTCTACGACATGGCGAGCGAGAAAGAGAAGCAGATGCAGACGTTCGGGCGCAGCCAGTTCGTCGCACTGATGACATTAATCGCCGATAGGCGCTTCGGTAAGGTCAAGGGCCTCACGTTCGCCAGCGACTGGCAACGCCAGACGACGTCTAAATTCTTCACGTTTCAAGTCGAGACCGAGAAGCGCGAGAGGATCCCTGTCTATCTACACTTTTACCGTGACGCGGACGATTGGCATCCAGAGATCGCGAGGATTCCGCTGCTGCTCTACTCAACGGGCGCCAGACCTTCAAGGGACGATGCGGTCTTCCTGCACGATGCGTGCAGGAAAGCAGGAGTAAGCTCTATCGTTCGGCTCTTGGATCGGCTTGAGTTTTCCAACGACCGCCTTGGTCAATACTTAGGCGGAAAGAGCAGCTGGTCGGCGGTTTCACGGCCTTTACCGCCTCCCTGACGCTCGTCACTTTCGTGAGAGACCTGTGGTTTCAAAGAGCAGGCGCCTGATCGCAGTTCGGGAGCGGCAGCCTGCACTGGCTAAGCAGAGCGCCGCTGGCGAGAGCTCAGCATCTTAGTGCGCGTGCGGTACTTGTTGACCGTGCGGCGCGCGACCTTCACGCCCTTCTCCGCGAGCATCTCACGGATCCGCTCGTCGCTCAACGGGTTCGAGGGGTTCTCGTAGTTCAGGATCTCCTCGATCATCTTCTGCACCCGAAGGGCCGGCTTGAAGAACACTTCGAAGTTTACGATCTCGCCGTTCGGGAGCTGGCAGAACTTGCCGTTCGTCGCGCGGCTGATCGTGCTCTCGTGAACGTGCAGGTCTCGGGCGAGCCGTGAGCGGGTCAGTGGCTTTAGGAACTGGTAGTCGCCGGTGCTGATGAAGCCGGCCTGCTTGGCGACGAGGTACCGGCCCATCTCTCCCATCAGGCGGCTGCGCTGCTCGAGCGCCTCCTTGAAGAGCGAGGCACGGCCGATGTACTCGTCGATGTGGCGCCTTTCGTCCTTCGGCGCCTTGCGCATCGTGTCGAGCTGCGCCTTGCGCCGCAGGTAGGTGCGGCTCACTCGCAGGCTGAGCGGCGATGGCCCGAGGACCTCGATCACCCACCCTGCCTCGTCCAGGGTGAACTGCACGTCCGGCAGCGCCGGGGAAGTGCGGTCCGAGCTCGAAGGGTGGCAGTGCAGCGCATACCCCTCGCCAGGGAACGGGTTGAGCGAAAGGATCACCTCGAACGCCCGTTCGACGAGTTCCGGGTCCGCCTTGTACTTGCGCTGGATCGCGTCGGCGTTGCGCGCGACGAGGTCGTCCCAACAGCTCTTGAGCATGAACCTCGCCATCCTCTCGGCGTCCCCCTGCGCGTCGCGCAGCTGCAGCACGAGGCACTCGCGCAGGCTCGTGGCGCCCACGCCCGCCGGCTCGCACGCCTGCAGTCGCTTGAGGGTCGCTTCGGCCTCCTCCAGGCTCGTCTTGCAATCGAGGGCGGCGTCCTCGACCGTGCAGGTCAGGTATCCGCGGTCGTTGACCGAGCCGATGAGGTACCCGAGCAGGTCGCGCAGGCGCGCCGGGGTCTCAGGCTCCAACTGCGCGCGCAAGTGGTCCCAGAGCGAGTCGTTGCTCGGCGTGAGATCGACCCAGTCGGTGTTCTGGTCGCTGGGCAGTCCGCGCAGCGCTTCATAGTCGCTGCTCGTGTGCTTCATCTCCGCCGGCGCGACCACGCGCAGCACGTCCTCTTCCGTGACTGGCGCGTCGGGCTCGTCGATGCGCTCGAGCGCGGGGTTCTCGTCAAGCTCCCTCTCAATGGCTTGAATGAGGTCCGGCTGGCTGAGCTGGAGGATCTGGCTGCTGAGGACGACCTTGGGATCGACTTTGGTCGTCGTTTTGAGGCTCTGCCGATGGCTGAGTCTGTTCTGCAATGCCCGTGTCCCTCCGGGCCTGGATCGGCCCGCACCCAGAAGACTTATCGGTGTTTTGCGCCGGTGTCCTTTCCTGTGGGCATTGCGAGGATGGGCCGAGGGCCCATCGAAGCTAGAATCAGGCGTGTTCACGGGGATCGTCCAGGCCGTCGGGACGGTGGCCGGGCTCGATGCGGGCAGGCTGCGCTTGTGCGCGCCGGACGCGTGGCCCGGCGACCCCTGGGCGGTAGGCGAGAGCCTGGCGGTCGACGGCTGCTGCCTCACTGTCGCGTCCCTGGGGGCAAATCTCGGTTTCGACCTCTCGGCGGAGACAGTTTCTCGCACAACGCTCGGCGCGTTCACCGAAGGGACGCGCGTCAACCTCGAGCGGGCGATCAGGGCCGGCGACCGCTTCGGCGGCCACATCGTGCAGGGCCACGTCGACACGGTCGGACGGCTCGAGACGCGCGACGGTATGTTCGCCTTCTCAGTCGGCACAGAGTGGTCGCGCTACCTCTTGGACAAGGGGAGCGTCGCGGTGAACGGCGTCAGCCTGACCGTTGTTCAACCTTCTGGTGGAAAGTTTTCTGTGGCGGTCGTGCCCCACACGCTCTCAGCTACCAGCCTCGGCGGGCTCGCGGTCGGTGCGAAGGTGAACGTCGAGTTCGACCTCTTTGCCAAGTACGCGCTCACCCCTCGATGACGATCTTGCTCAGGTCGCCCGCCTGGAACAGCAGGTTCGAGACCAGGCTCAGGAGCTTCAGGCGCTCGTTGCGCACGGCCTCGTCCTCGACCATCACCATCGTCGACTCGAAGAACTCGTTGATCGGCTTTTGCAGCCTCTTGAGCGCGACGAAGATCGCCGCGGTGTCCGAAGTTCCGCTCGTAGCCTTGGCCGCCGCGTGGCAGGCCAGGTAGAGGGCGACCCCGGCCTCTGAATCGAGCCTCTTGGAGTCGATGTCCTCCGCCGAAGGGCGCCTCGGGACGTCGATCCCCTTCTTGGCGGCCGCTGCCACGATGTTGATCGGGCGGGTAGCCGTCTGCACGAACTCCGTGTCGAGGGCCGCGCCGGAAACGACCTTGAGCCTGAGCCTGAACCTGGACGGGTCGGCGAGCGCGCCGAGCGAGCGGTCGAGCAGAGCGGCATCCATCACGTCGTGGGGAGTGTCTGGATTGAGCGACTCGTAGCGAGAGGCGAACAGCTCGCCGAGCGCCGTCGTCGCCGCGCCCTCGTCGAGTTGGAATCCCTGTCCCGCGTACTGGGCGAGCGCCGCGTCGAACATCGGCGCGTATCCACCATTTGGTAGAGAGAGGTGCCCCGAAGCCTCGATCAGCAGCGTGGCCGCGCGGCGCAGCGCAAACGGGTCGCTCGAGCCCGTCGGCGCCTGGCCCGTGCCGAGGTATCCCGCGAGCTTGTCCAACTGGTCTGCGACCGCCAACGCTAGGGCGACCGCCTTGTGCTCGCTTGCGACCGCGCGCGGGAGGTCGTACTGAGAAGCGATCGCCGCGCACACCGCGGGCTCGAACCCCTCCCGGGCCGCGTACTCCGCGCCGATCACCCCTTGCAGCGAGGCGAGCTCGCTCACCAGTCCCGTGCTCAGGTCGGCCTTGGCGTAGAGCCCCGCCTTTTCAGCCTGTGCCGGGTTGGCGCCGGTGGCCTCGGCGACCATCCGGCCCAGCGCGGCCAGGCGGTCGGCTCGCTGGCGGACCGTGCCCATCCCCTCGGCGAAAGCCATCCGCGCCGTGCGCTCCAAGAAATCCGCCATTGTGTGCGAGGAGTCCTCCTGGAAGAAGAACTTCGCGTCGTTGAACCGCGCGTTGAGCACCCACTGGTTACCGCGCCGCACGACGTCCTCGCGCCCGCCGTTGCGCACGGAGACGAAACGGTTCGTCAGCTTCCCTTGAGAGTCGCGCACCGGGAAGAACCGCTCGAGCTTCGCCATCGCCGTCACGAGCACCGGCTCGGGCAGGCTCATGTACTCCTCGGGAAAGTCGCCGAGCAGCGTCTCGGGCCACTCCGTCAGAAAGACGTTCTCTTCCACCAAATAGTCAGGCACCTCTGGCGAACCGACCGAGACGCGGTGCGCGCCTTCGCGGATCAGCTTCTCCCTCTCTGCTGGGTCTGGCTCGACCCTCCTCTTGCGGAGCCCCTTGACGAGCATAGCAAGGTCGGTCGCCTTGAACGCCGCCGGAGACTCGAACCGGTGCCCTCGGCTCTCCAGCCCTGAGCGCACGCCCTCGATCTCGAACGGCACCGCCTTCCCCCCGAAGGCAGCGAGCATCCACCGGATCGGCCGAGCGAAGCGCAGCCTGGACGCCCCCCAACGCATCGTCTTGTCGAAACTGAGCGCGCGCACCGCCGCGGGCAGCACCTCAGCGAGCACCTCCGGCGTGGGACGGCCCTGGATCCGCTTGGTCACCCACACGTACTCGTCCTTTTTCTCGACTGCGGCAGGGTCGACCCCTTGGCCCTTGCAGAACCCGACGAGGGCCTGGGTCGGCTTTCCTTCGGCGTCGAAGGCGGCCGAGAGGGCCGGGCCCCGCTGCTGTTTGGTGCTGTCCGGCTGGTGCTCGGCGACGTCCGCGACCGAGACGATGAGCCTGCGGGGCGTCCCCATCGCCGTCACCGGGCCGTGGGTGAGGTCGGCCGCATCGAGGCGGGAGGCGATCTCCTGCCCGAGCTGCGTGTAGGCTCGGCGGACGGCGCTGGCGGGCAGCTCCTCACAGCCGAGTTCGAACAGGAGTTCCGGCATCGAGGTCGATATTACCGCCGCACTTTTGAACCTAGGGTTTACCTAGGGCCGCGGAGCAAGTAGAATGGAGCCTGGCCCAAATGGATTGGGCCAAAGCTGTTACGTTACGGAAGGATCTATGATGAAGCGTTTGTTAGTTTTGGCGGCCCTTGGCGCTGCGGCGTTCGCGAGCGCCGATCAAGGCATGGGCACGCCTGTCAACCTGTCGTTCCGAGTCGGTTTCGTTTACCCGCTTGACGATTTCACCAGGGACATCACAGGCAACCTTATCGGCGTGGGTGCGGACTATTTCCTCGATCGAAGCCTGCTTCAAAGCGGCGGCGAGACGACCCTGAGCTTTGACTGGATGGGCAAGGGGGCCAACGGTGACCGCGGAAACATGTTCCCGATCATGCTCAACCAGCGGTGGTACTCGAGCGGCAACTACGAAGACGCCAACCGAAGGTACTACTTCATCGGCGTCGGCGTCGCGATCATCGACGTCGTCCACACGAACTCCGTGGCTGCAGCGCGGCTCGGCATCGGCTCAGAGTTCGGCCAGCACATGTTCGGCGAGATCATCGGAGTCTGGAGCGGTGAATCGAGCGGGGCGCGCGCGACGAGCGTCGGTGCCTACCTCGGATACCGGTTCTAGGCGGCCGTTCGACGGTTCAAGGGCGGTGCGGCATGGCCGGGCCGCCCTCAGACTTTAAGCACCGACTCGACGTACGGCCTGATCTGCCGCTCGTCCATCGCTCGCACTCCCTCTACCGTGAGGGTGCTGGCGGAGGGCAGCACCTTGCGGAACCCGCCCGTCGCTGAGTCGAGGTCCGAGGCGATGTCCAGCATCCGCAGGCCGTCGAGCACGACCTCGTCCAGCGTCCGTTGGTGCCAAGGGCCCTTCGAGCGGGCCAGGTACTCGAACACGCCCCGGATGCGCTCCGAGCCTGAGCCCGCACAGGCGTATTCCGCGCCCTGGAACCTTGCGCCTGCCAGGTCGAAGAAGTAGATGCCGAAACTGTCCGTCCGCCGGTCGTGCGTCGCCGCGATCGGCAGGAAGATCCCGCTCCCGCCCTCGATGTTCACCATGTTGGAGGCGAGCGCCTTGGAAATCTCCATGAGCTTGCCGTCCGCCGAGATCTCGTGCAGGTTCCTGCGCTCGTAGAACTTGAACGCGTGCTGCAGGTAGCGGCACACCTCGACGCTTCGTGCGAAAGCCCCGCTGATCGCCACCAGAGTGCGCTTGTCCAGCGCGACGATCTTCTCGGCCTGGTCGTACATGATCAGGCTCCCCATGGTCGCGCGCCGGTCCGCGAGCATGACCACGCCCTTGTCATAGCGCAGCGCCAGCACCGTAGTGCCGTGCGTCTCCGGCTCGGTCACGGGCACGCGCGAGGGCCCAAACCCTACGAGCTTGGCGAAATCGACGGGCGCAGCGGCGTTCATTGCCCTGAGCGCTGCCTGTACTTCTTGGCCTGGTCGGGGTCCACGCGCTTCATCCGCTTGAGCAGTTCGTTCGGCCCAGACGGCCTCTTGACGTCCGGCTTCGACGGGCCCGTATCGTCGCCGAACTTCCGCTCCGGTTCCGGCTCGATCCTGCGTGTCGTGCGGTCTGCTGTCGTCATGGCTTTGCTTCCAGCCTCATTATGAGTTCTTCTACGGTCTGGCAGTCGCCCAGCGTCGCAGGATACGAGCGGTCCGGCTCGAGCGCGACCGTCCTTTCGCCCTGCTTGGTCACAAAGCTCAACGTCCCCCAGCTCACGGCCCTCAGGCTCGCCCCAAACTTCGCGACCGAGATCGAGCGGGCCCTGGCGCGCGTGTCCTCCATGACCGATTTGGCCCTCGTCGCGACCTCTGCCTCGTCTGGGCCGCTGTCGACTTCCCCGGCGTCCTGCAGCGCGTAGAAGAGCCCCTCCCGGCCGTCCAGCCGGTGGTACTCCAGGTCGAGCGACTGCAGCGCCGGGTCGCTCCAGTCCGTCCCCTCCGCCTCGACGTACTGCGCCAGCAGCGCTCGCTTGGCCGCCCAGTCCACCGAGCGCGCAAAGCGTGCCGGATCGGCCTTCCGGGCCTCCAGCAGTACAAGGGCCTCCTCCAGCGCCCGCCTCAGTTCGCACACGTACGCCTCCTCCGACCTGCCGGCGCAAGTAAGGAACGGCTCGATGTAGGACTCGACCACCTGTCGCGGCGTCGTCCATGAGCGGCCATCCAGATCGATGCGCCCCTCGCCGCCCGGCTCGCGGCTCACTTGCTGGAACGACCTCACAGGGTCGGAGAGCCGCCACAAGGGCTGGTTGCCGGTCTCTAGCAGGTGGACCGCGGCTTTGACCAGGGCGACCTTGAGCTTCGTGGCGGTCGAAGCCATGTTCGACTCGCCGCAGATGACGTGCAGCCTGATCCACCTGTTCGGATCGGCGTGCGGCTCGTCCCTCGTGTTGAACACGGGCCGACGATAGAGCGTCTCGGCGTTGACCTCCTCGGAGAAGAAGTCTGCGCGCTGCGAGATCTGGAACTCGCACGGCTTCCCGTGCTCCGCGCCGACCTTGCCCGCACCGCAAAGCACTTGCCTTGCGACGAACAGCGGCATCAGTCCCGCGACGAGGTTCTCGACCGGGACGGAGCGCGGGACGAGGTAGCTTTCGTGCGTGCCGTACGAAGAGCCGTGGAAGTCCGTGTTGTTCTTGTAGACGCGGACCTCCCTTCCCGCCTTGTTCGCGTAGGCCTGCGCGGCCGCGCAAACCGCGAGGTCCCCTGCGCGGTCGTGCAGGGCGAGCTCGTGGAGCGACCAAGTCTCCGGCGTGGCGTACTCCGGGTGCCCGTGGTCGTTGTAGAACCTCGCGCCGTTGAGCAAGACCCGGTCCGAGCGAACGTCCTGGGCGGTGCCGTACGTCCGGCCCTCGTCGTACTTCGCGTCCTCCGGGTCGAACGCCAAGCGGTCGAGGCGAAAGCCGCGCAGGTCGCTGCGGGGTGACTCGAACCGGTCGTCCCAAAATGAAAAGCACTCGCCCGGATAGCTCCGGACGAGCGCTTTCGCGTCCTCGACCTGGTCCTGCGGCCCGCGCCCTTCTACGGAGAAACCGTACTCCGTGTCAAGGCCGGCGAGGACCGGCCGCATTATTTTCTGAATACCCTAAACGAGCCGGTGAGCGGGAACGCGAAGTCGGCCGGCATCCCTGCCGGGAACGTGAACGTGCCTGCCGTGATCTCGCCGTTGGCCATGACGTAGCTGCTCAGCGTGCCGACCGCCGGGTCGATCTCGATCGCCGACAGCGCGTCGCGCACCCGCGTCAGACGGATCTCGTTCGCGTTCGGGCCGGTGAACCGGGCCGGGCCGTACCACAGCTGTGTGATGTTGCCCGCTCCGTCGCGAGAGATATAGACCGCCTTGAACTCGGCCTGGTCGTCGCGGCTGTTCGGGAACACGAGCATCATGTAGCTGCCGATGCCGGAGAGCACCTGCGTGTACGGGCGCCAGCGGCCCTGGAGCGAGACGATGATCCCTTGCGAAGGGTCGATCAGCCGCCAGTCAGGCTCGAACAAAGTGTAAGTGCCGTCGGAGATCACGCCACCCACGTCCGTGGGCGAGTTGATCTGACCGTGGTCCATGTTCGTGTTCGGGTCCACGTTCGGTGAAATGACCTGGAACGTGTCCTGCGCATCGATGCCGGCCGAGAGCGAGATCGCGTCGCCGCTGAACAGGATCATGTCCGCGTCTGCCGCCGGTACTCCACCGAACACGAGGTTCGGGCGGTCTGCCGCGGCCAGGCCCGTGACGTCGAAAGCGACGTAGTCCGAGAACACGCTCACGAGGTTGCCGGACGACGGGTCGAGGTTCTCCTGGTCGAACACGTCCTTGTTGAAGACGGGCCCGTTCAGGTTCGCAGTCGGAATCGTCGCGTCGCTCAGGTTGAACTGCAGGACGGTGTCCCGGCCCCGGTGGAGCATCACGTCGGACGGGATGAACCCGTTCGGATAGAGGCTGCCTGCTTGGAACTGGCCGCTCCAATTGACAGCGTTGCCGTTGGTATCGGTGCCTGAGAGCTGCTGGATGCTCAACAAGAACTCGCCGTAGTGCACCTGGGCCTCTCCGGCAGGCACGAGGAACTGGTCGTTAACCGAATAGAGCGCATAGCTGTTGAGCGTCGCGCCGATCTGCTTCGGTGTGCCGGCGACGTCGAAATCTCCGTTCCGCACGTCGATCGGCCTTATCTGCGCGATCAGTTCGCCCGGGCTCCGACGGCCAGCGCCGGTCACGACGGTCCACTGAAGTCCTGCATAGTTGGTCGTCAATGCGACCGTCGGCGCCGGTACAAGGTTCGCACCACCGCTCGTGGCGCCAACGCCGCCGCCGCCGCCTCCAGAGCCGCCACCACATCCGAGAACGACGACCGCCACAACGAAAACAATCCACCAATTCCTCAAGGTCAATTACCTCTATGAAGCAAACGCCCACAGATGATACTTTTTTCCGGTTCAGATAGCAAGCGTAGACGGCTCGCAACGGGCGTGGGCGCGCCTTTTCGAGCCTGGGGCTACTCGATTTGACGCTGGGAGGGGCCCCGTTCGTTCAGTTCAGGCCGCTTCGGAGCCCGCGGGCCACTTGAACCTGAGCGCCGCCTCAAGCCTCGCCGAGGCGTAGTCCCTGACCTGCCCGCCGTCCGAAGGCTTGATCAGCGCGCTCTCCAGGGTCTGAGCGTCCATTTCGGGCGCGACCGTCGAAAGCCCGAAGTCGCCCCCGACGGACCCCACGGCTACGGAAGCCGCGTGAAGCACCTTGCCGACCATGTCCTGCTCGAGCGAAGGAAGGTGGTGGAGAGCCGCGAACTGCGCGAGCGGCTCAGGGAACTTGAACCGCAGCAAGACCGCCGAACCGACCTCCTGGTGGTCGAACCCGAGCGACTCCTGCTCGAACTGGAGCACGCTGCGTGCGTCGCTGCTCTGGGCAAAGGCGAGGTAGACCTCCGGCAGCGTGTACATCATCGCGACAAGGCCCGTGTCCATAAAGAGCGCGGTCACGAACGCCTCCTCGGGATCGACGATGTGGCGACGGGCCAGCCAGTGGGCGGTCTCCGCCGTCGCCCAAGCCGTCGCGACGACCGGGCGCGGATCAATGCCCGAACGGGAGAGCGCCGAGCGCGCATAGTCCGCGAACACGGCGACCAGCGCCGCCTCGCCCCCGTCCAGGGCAGAATCTCCGGCGAACGCCTCGAGAACGCTCCTCCGGACGAAGCCGGGCCTCTCGCAGACGCCGCGGGCAAGGATGGCGAGCGTGTCGCCCGTCACATCCGGGCTGCCCACCAGCATCCGGTCGATCACCCTCGCACTCAGGCCGAGCGTCCTCACCAGCGAAGAGGCGCGCTCCAGCGAGGCCGCGACGCGTACGTCGGACCGCAGGAGCTCTGCGACCTTCTTGGGCAGAAAGCCAGGGCCCTCGTCGGGCAATCGCGAACCGGACACTCTTGCTGGATTATCGGTCGATCCGGAGCAAGTGGCACCGCGAATATGCCAGGAGTCGAGGCTGGGGAAAGCCAGGAGCCGTAGGTAGAATCCGGCCTGAACCATGAAACGCCATGGCCTGCTCGACCTGAACGAGGCCATCCAGCACCCAGGCACCAAGCTACGGATCGAGGTCTCGACCTCGCTCCCCGAGGAGGAGGACCTCGACCTGACCGAACCGCTCACCGGAGAGCTCGACGTGGTCAGCACCGGCAACATCCTGCTGCTCAGCGGGGCGTTCGAGGCCAAGTGCGTAGTGGAGTGCGCGCGGTGCGGCGAGCCGATCACCCAAACGGTTGAATTCAAGATGGCGGACGAGTTCCAAGTCGAGGGCGTCCCATCGGGGTACGGCACGGGCGAGTACGCGCAGGTCGTCGAAGAGGAGGACTACCCCCTCTTCCACAAGAACGCGCTCGACCGCGACACCTATCTTCGGCAGGGGCTGCTCGTTAGCCTCCCGGTCCAACCGCTCTGCGACTTCGGCTGGGACGGCGCTTGCCCCTACGCCAAGGCGAAGCTCGCGCGCAAAGTCGAGCACGGGCACCCGGCGATGCAAAAGCTGCGCAAGATCGTGGGGCTGGGGGACGAGTGAGGATCGCGCTCGACGCGATGGGGGGCGACTTCGCCCCGCGCGAGGTCGTCGCAGGAGCCATCCAGGCCGCGCCGCTGCTCAGCGGCGGCATCGTGCTGGTCGGCGATCCCGCAAAGATCAAGATCTGCGCTCCTGGCCGCCTCCCTAGCAACGTCGACGTCCACCCTGCGAGCGAGGTCGTCGAGATGGACGAGAAGCCGATGGAGGCCTTGCGCAGGAAGAAGGACTCGTCCCTTGCGGTCGGCGTGCAGCTCGTCAAGGACGGACAGGCGCAGGCGTTCGTCAGCGCTGGGAACACCGGCGCAGTGACCGCATCGGCCCTGATCTCGTGGCGCCAGGTCCCGGGAGTGCACCGCCCGGCCATAGCCAGCCCCTTTCCAAACCGCCACGGGCAGTTCCTGCTGCTCGACGCCGGCGCATCGCCGGACGTCGACCCCGTGCAGATGCTCGAGTTCGCGCTGATGGGCCGCGCCTACGCGCAGAAGGTGATGGGCAAGTGCGACCCGAAGGTCCACCTGCTCAACATCGGCGAAGAGCCTGGCAAGGGAAACGCCTTCGCCAAGCAGGCGCACGAGCTCCTGAGCGACCACCCCTGGTTCGCCGGAAACATCGAGGGCAAGGAGATGTTCCACTCCCCGTGCGACGTCGTGGTTTGCGACGCCTTTGTCGGCAACATCGTGCTCAAGACCGCCGAGGGAGTCGGCGAGTTCCTCATGAAGGAGATCAGGGACGCGGTGCCCAAGGGCCTCGGCAGGCTTGCGTTCCTCCCCATGAAGCGGGCGCTCGCCCCCGTGCTCAGGCGAGTCGACTACGCCGAGTACGGCGGCTCGCCCCTGCTCGGCCTCAACGGCTTGTGTATCATCTGCCACGGGCGCAGCAACGCCAAGGCGATCAAGAACGCCCTGCTGATCGCTGCCAAGGCGGTCGAGAACCAGCTCGTCCCTGCGATCTGCGACGCGATCGGCCATGAACGGAAGTTGAAATGAGTAAGCGAGCAGTCGTCCACGGGATAGGGCACCACGTCCCGGAAAAAGTGCTCAGCAACGCCGACCTTGAAAAGCTCGTCGACACCAGCGACGAGTGGATCATGCAGCGGACCGGCATCAAGGAGAGGCGCATGTGCTCCGAGGACGAGACCGCGAGCACCCTGGCCGTCCACGCCGCGAATAAGGCGCTCACCTCGGCCCGCATGGCGCCCGAAGAGGTCGAGTTCATCATCGTCGGCTGCGTGACAGGCGACTACCTGTTCCCTTCGGTCTCCTGCCTGGTCCAAGAGGCGATCGGTGCCAAGAACGCGGGCGCGATGGACGTCGGCGCGGCGTGCGCGGGGTTCATCTACTCGCTCAACGCCGCTACAGCGATGATCGAGTCCGGCCAGAGGACGAACGTGCTCGTCATCGGCACCGACGTGCTGACGAAGTTCGTGGACTGGACCGACCGCTCGACCTGCGTGCTCTTCGGAGATGGCGCGGGCGCGGTCGTGCTGCGCGCCGAGTCCGGAACCGACCGCGGCGTGATCGACACCGTCCTGCTCGCCGACGGCAGCGGCGCCAAGCACATCGACCTGCAGCTGGGCGGCTCGAGGTACCCGGTCTGCAAGCCCCAGTCGGTGGGCAAGCGGCCGCACATCTACATGGCCGGGTCCGAGGTCTACCGCTTCGCCGTCACGGCGATGGGCGACGCGTGCTGCCGCGTGCTGGAAGAGGCCGGAATGGAGCCCTCGGACATCGACCTCTTCGTGCCGCACCAGGCGAACCTGCGCATCATCCAGTCCGCCGCGCACCGCCTCAAGCTTCCGCCCGAGAAGGTCTTCATCAACGTGGAGAGGTACGGCAACACCAGCGGCGCCTCGATTCCGATCGGGCTCTCCGAGGCGGTCGAACTGGGGCGGCTCAAGCCAGGGATGGTCGTGATGACCGTGGGGTTCGGCGCAGGGCTCGTGTGGGGCGCGAACCTCGTCCGGTGGTAGGCGCCGGAAATCCCAATTTAAATGGGAATTAGTGCGGTTTCCGGGCTGGGATCCCGGCCTCTTCTCTCGTCGGCATAGAGGCCTGCGCTCCCCGCCTCGTCACCGAGATTGACGCGCACTTGACCGCGTTCGTTACGGCGGTCCCGACGTCGCTCCCTTCCGCCAAGAACGCGGCGAGCGCCCCGGCGAACGCGTCGCCTGCGGCGGTGGTGTCCACGGCCTCGACCCTCGGCGCGGGGACGCGGAGCTCGGTCTTGCCGTCGGTGTAATACACGCCGTTTTCTCCCAGCTTGATGACGACGCCCTTGACCCCTTGGTTGAGCAGCGATTCCGCCGCGCGGCGCTGCGAGAACTCATCGAGCGGCACGATGCCGGTGAGCGCGAGCGTCTCCGTTTCGTTCGGGGTGATGATGTCGATGCTCGACATGAAGTCAGCGCCTTGACCGCGCGCGGGCGCGGGATCGACCACAAGCAGCCCGTGCCCGGCGCAGGCTAGGACGGCTGCGTCAGGAACCTCGAACTGCACGAGCACGACGTCCGGCCCGATCGCGCCCAGGGCCGCGCTCACTTGTTCGGGGCCGACGAGGGCGTTGGCCCCTGGCACGACGACGATCGAGTTCTGCCCTGCGTCGTCCACCGTGATGAGTGCGGTGCCGGTCGGCGCCTCGACGGCCGCGCTCAGCTGAGTGACGTCGACGCCCGCCGCCTTGAGGCTGCCCCTGAGCGCTTCGCCGTGCTCGTCGTCGCCCACGCACCCGACGAAGAAGACCTGCGGTGCCGCAGGAGCGGCGCCCTCCCCCATGAGCCGACCGGCCGCGACGGCCTGGTTCGCTCCCTTGCCGCCCGGGAACTTCTCGAAGGAGCTCGCCTGCACCGTCTCGCCGGGTTGCGGCAGCGCGGCGCAGCGAGCGACGAGGTCCATGTTCGCGCTACCGACGACCGCGATGCGGGGCATTGGGCGATTGTATCCGCGACCTTTTGGGGCGCGGTCCGTCAGCAGGAGCCTGCGGCTAGCTGGCCCGTTCTTGCTGGACGCTGAGGGTGATCTCGCGCTTGAGCGTGCACTTCTCGACCTCGCTCAGATAGGCGTGGGAGACTCCGGGCTCGTGGAGCAGGTGAGCGACGTACGCGACGAGGTCTTCGGCTTCATCGCGGGTCAGGACGATGTCCACGTCCCTCAGTTGCTTCCCGGACTCGAAATCGGTGATCTGCACGGCCCGCCCAGTCCTCCTGTTACCGGCATGGACGCACGGGGGGTTTCCCTAGTGCGGCGGCGTGGGTCCTGTGGCAACGCGCCCCTCGAATTGGAAAGACTTTGGATGCGACCGCCGCCTTAACCTTTGCGCGGGTCGGGGTCTCCACTGGAGACCGCCGACGCGGCAAATACCAAGGGGGAGGGAAACTGTCAGCGAGAGTACATTGAGCTCGCGCCTTATCGATCGAGTGCCGTTCGTCAGGCCGTGACGGGAGCTTCGACCTGTGCGAAGGTCGCCTTGAGCGACTCCGCGCTCTTCATCAGCCCTTCGCGCTCGGCGTCGGTCACGACCGGCTCGAAGATATCCACCACGCCCTTGCGCCCGACCACGGTCGGCAGCGAGAGCGATATCTCCTTGATCCCGAGCTTTCCGGTCTGCGCGGCGCTGACCGGCAGCAGGCGTCCGTCGTCCTTGGCGATCCCTTCGACGACCGCACGGATCGAGACGCCGACCGCGCGGCCCGCGCCGCCCTTTTGTGCGATGACGGTCGCGCCGGACTTTTTGGTGGCGTCGAAGAGCTGCGCCGCTAGCTCGTCCTTCCAGCCTGGGATCGACTTGATCGAGGCGCCGTTGATCGTCGCGCTCGACCAGATCGGCACCATCGAGTCGCCGTGCTCGCCGAGGATGAGCGCCTTGACGTCCATCGCGCCGACCTTGAAGTGGTCGGCGATGAGGCTGCGGAAGCGCGCGGTGTCCAGCACGGTGCCCAGCCCAAGGATCTGCGACTGCGGCAACAGCCCGCTCTTCACCGTGAGGTGCGTGAGGATGTCCACCGGGTTGCTGACGACCAGGACCGTCGCGCCGCTGGCCAGCTTGACCTTCTTCAGCTCGTCGAGGATGCCCCGGAACAGCCCGACGTTGCGGTTGATGAGGTCCAGGCGGCTCTCGTCCGGCTTGCGGCGCAGGCCGGCCGTGATCACGACGCAGTCGCTCCCCTCGCAGACCCCGTAGTCCCCTCCGCTGAAGGTCTGGTTCGCAGTCAGCGAGGCCCCGTGGCGCAGGTCGAGCGCCTCGCCCTGCGCGAGCTCCGCGTTCACGTCCATGAGCGCGATGTGGTTGACGACCCCGCCGAGCTGGAGCGCGTATGCCGCGTCCGAACCGACCCGCCCGCCTCCACCGATGATGCTGACTTTCATGGCTGTTGGAGGGAGTTTAGCCGCGTCCGTGTGGGAGCCGTGAGTCCCTACGTGTGGTACTCGGCGTTGATGCGGACGTAGCCGTAGCCGAAGTCGCAGGTGTAGACCGTGGCCGTCTCCCCTTCGCCGAGCCGCAGGTCGATCACGACCTCCACGGCCTTGAGCGCGGTCGAGGCCCGCTTCGGGTCGAAAGCGGCCGGCGCACCGCGCTCGAACAGCACGTGCGGCTCGCCGTTCGACCAAATGGTCAGCACCGCCAGCTGCGGGTCGAACTTGACCCCCGCGCGGCCCGCGGCCGCGAGCACGCGGCCCCAGTTCGGGTCGCAGCCGAACATCGCTGTCTTGACGAGCGGCGAATCGGCGATCGTGCGCGCGATCCTCTTGGGATCGGCGGTCCCCGTCACGCGTACCTCGATCATCTTCGTCGCGCCCTCTCCGTCGCGCGCGATCTGTTTGGCCAGGCTGACGCAGACCTCTAAGAGCGCCGCGTCCAGCTCGCCGTCCGTCGGCTCTATTCCGCTCGCGCCGTTCGCGAGCGCAAGCACCATGTCGTTGGTCGACTCGTCCCCGTCCACGGTGAGGCAGTTGAAGCTCGCGTCCACGGCGCGCCGGAGCGCGGCGTCGAGCCTTTGTGCCGGCACTTGGAGGTCCGTGACGACGAACCCGAGCATCGTCGCCATGTTCGGGGCGATCATCCCTGATCCTTTCCCAGCGGCATAGACCGTTGCGTCGCGAACGGTTGCACAGGCACTCTTCTCGACCAAGTCGGTCGTAAGGATCGCCTCGAGGAACGGAGCCGGGCTATCCGACAGGCTCGCGGCGGCCTCGGCGATGCCCCGCTCGACCTTCGCCATGTCGATCAACTGGCCGATGACCCCGGTTTGGGCCAGCGCGACCTCGCCAGGATGGAGGGCGAGCGCGTTGGCAGCGAGCTCGGCCATCCGCTTGGCGTCGCGCGCTCCCTGGTCGCCTGTGCAGCAGTTGGCGTTGCCGCTGTTGACGACTACGGCGCGCAGGGTGCCGCCCGATACGACCTGACGAGTGAAGTCCACGCTCGCGGCTCGAACGAGGTTCTGGGTGAACACGCCAGCCACCGAGGCGGGACGGTCGCTCACGATCAGGCCGATGTCGCGGCGCTTGTTCTTGAGCCCGCACCGCACGCCTGCAAACTGGAAGCCCTTGGGCGTCACGGCCACACGCCCTCGGTCGAAAGCCCAGAAGCCTCCGGCAGGCCGAACATCAGGTTCATGTTCTGCACTGCCTGCCCCGCGGCGCCCTTGACGAGGTTGTCTAGGACGCTCACGAGCACCGCGTGGCCCGTGCGCCGATCGAAGTCCGCAAAGAGCGCGCAGACGTTGCTGCCGTGCACCTGCTTGGTCGAGGGCGGCGCGTCCTGGACGCGGACGAACGGCTCGCCTGCGTACGCCTTGCGCCAGCAGTCGGCGATCGCCGCCGCGTCGGCCCCCGGCGCTCCCGCGACGTGGATCGTCGCGCAGATGCCGCGCGCGATCGGCAGCAGGTGGGGCGTAAAACGCACTGGCCCGCCGAAGAGCTGCTCCATCTCAGGGACGTGCCGGTGGCCCGTGGTCATGTACGGCTTGAAGGAGCCGTGGAGCTCACCCAGGAGGTAGTCCGCCTCGGTCCTCGAGCGCCCCGCGCCTGACACGCCCGACTTCGCGTCCACCACCGGCACGCCCGTGATCAGGCCGGCGCGTGCGAGCGGCACCAGGGCTAGCAGGACCGCGGTCACGTAGCAGCCGGGGTTGGCGACGACCCTAGAGCCGGCGATCTCCGCTCGCTCGACGAGCTCAGGGAGTCCATAGGCGGGCCAGGGCGCGAGGCCGGGGCAGGCGTGCTCGACCCCGTACCATTCGGGGTAGAGCGAGGTGTCTCGCAGTCGAAAGTCGGCCGAGAGGTCGACGACCTTCATGCGCTCCGAGAGGGGGCCCGCCACCTTCATTGCAAAGCCGTTCGGCTGGCACAGGAACGCGACGTCCGTGTCTAGGGAACCGGCCTCGAACCTTGAAAGCACCAGCGGGGAGGAGAGCCAAGGGCAAGCGGCGTTCAGGGGCGTCCCAGGCTGGCGTTCAGAGGTCGCGGCGGTCAGTTCCGCAAAGGGGTGCTGGCACAGCAAGCGCGCCAACTCGGCACCGGTATAGCCAGTGGCGCCGACGATCGCGGCACGGACGCGTGTTGCCAAGCGGAGAGGATACCTACGGCTATTCGAGGTCCCAGATGTACGCGGCGGGGTCGAAGATGCGGCCGGCCCAGTTCGGTTTGACATTGCAGCCGACCACGGCCTGGTCCAATGTGATGTGGCGCGCGTGGCCGTCGACGAAGATCGCGGAGAGGTGGTCGACGTGCCAGGGCCAGAGCCCTCCGGCGTTGGTCACGACCGCTTCGCCGTTGGATCCTCCCGGGTCGGTCTCCCACTCTTGGCTTTCCGTGTAGAAGGCGTCGTTCGGCAGGTTGTTAAACCGAAACGAGTCGTTGGGGAAAGATCCGTTATAGCGGCGACAAGGAGGGATGATCAGGTAGCTGCCGCCGCCTTGCGGGTTTCCATTCACGACCTCGTGGACGGAATCGCCGAAGAGGAGCATGTTGCCTGGGTCCGCGACGTCAGTCTGCGACCGGCTGAGCGCAAGCACGCTTCGGTTCTGCATGATCAGCGGCGAGAGGTAGAGGTAGTTGTAGCCGAGGTTCGTGTGCTTGGAGGCGGTGTAGTAGCGCGAGTAGGTGTCGCCTGGCACGAGGTCTGCGTCGAACACGGCCTGGCTGTCGGGCCTCTCGGTGTAGTCGCTCGGGCACTTGAAAACCGCGAACTCGCGGCCGTAGGGGAGCACAAGCTGCACCCAGGTGCGGTCCTCGGCGCTCGTAGCGTCGGCATTGGTCGAGTACTTGGCAAGGGCGTACCGGTCGTCGTAGTCGGACGCGTAGATGAGCGTGCTCAGCGTGACTTGCTTAAAGTTGCTGAGGCATACGCTGGCCTTGGCCTGCTCCTTCGCCCGCAGGAACACGGGCAACAGGATGCCCAAGAGGACCGCCACGATGGCGACCACGACCAGCACCTCGATCAGGGTGAACGCTCTTTTGCGCTCCAATGTTCTGAACCTGCCGTGCTGTTCAGTCCAGTATATCACCGGTCTCTTCCGGGGAGATCGTATAGGCGTCGACTTTGCCCACACGCTCGAACCCGAGGCGTGTATACCACGCTACAAGGTCTTGTGCGCACTGGAGGACGACCGGCCTGCCTGAGGCCGTCGCAGCGGTCTGGACCGCGCGCACGAGACTGGTCCCCAGCCCCTTGCCTCGAAGCTCGGGCCTGACGCACAGGTTGAAGAGCCCGACCGCGCCCGGGGTCTCGACCAGCATCACGGCCCCCTCGGGCCTTTCCGCCGGGCCGACCGCCCAGATCGTATGGGGCGAGGCGGCGGTGGCGGCGGCGATCCCTTCTCGCGCCTCGCTCGGCATGCTCCAAAAGAACTGCTTGGACATGAACGCAGCGATGGACCTCCTCTCGTCCGGGTCTGTCACCCCTCTGGCGCCGGCGTCGGTGGGGCCCTCCACCCCTTTTGCGAAGAGGGAGACCAGCGACTGCCTCTTTTCAAACCCCGCGGCCCCGAGCGCGGCAGGGAACGACTGCGGGCTGTCCCCCGTGATGACGAAGACGTAAAAGCCGGGGCACTCCTCCGCCTGCCTCACAAGGTTGTCCACCGTTTGGTTGAGATCGCCCTCGCCGAGCTCGAAGCCGGCCGCAAAGTTGCAGAACGAGAACGGGCCGGGGCCCCGCACCAGCACATAGCCGCCGGGCCTCGTGACGACCGACCCGCGCACGGGCGCGACGAGCCCGAGGTAGGTCGCGAGCGCGTTCTCTCGCACTATGATCGCAGGGCTCAGAGCACTACGCTCCATAGCAGTCCCCAGGTCGTGCGCTTGCGCAGAACCGACACGCCGATCGCCAGGTTCTTGCTGACCGTATGCCCGATGAACCCCTCGCCGCCGCGCGGGGTCACAAGGAGCGCCGCGAACGTTTCGCCGTTCGAGCGGAGCCGCCAGACGTCGAGCCCGGCCATGACCTGCAGGCCGGTCACATCGTTGAACTCGAGCCCCCACCGGATCGTGGGTGCGTAGAGGCTGCCCGGCGCGGCGAAGCCCGGCCCGCGGAAGGTCTGGATGAAGAAGCGCGAGATCGTCGCCATCAGCTTGTCCTGGACCAGCGCGCCTCCGTAGTGGCCCGTGTCGAGCCACGTCACCTGACAGCTGCCGAGCCCGGCCACGAGCTTTTCTGCGTCGGCAGGCGGCATCACGCTATCGAACTTGGCGGCGATGACGAAGCTCGGCCGCTTGTCCTTGGGGTCGAGGTAGGCCAGCGGCTCGATCGGTTGGAGCTCGGCGCGCAGGCGGTCTTCCGTGTAGCCTTTCTTGCGAAGCTCCTCGCGCTGCGTGACGACGCGCGAGGAGTGCCACAGGATGTGTGCGATGTCCGCTCCGCCGAGCAGGAAGCTGCTCGCGGCGAACCGCGGCTCGACGGCGAAGCAGAGCTCGCTGACGAGCGCCCCGAGGCTCGTGCCGCCGATCCCGATCTGGTCGTGGCGGAACTCGTTGCGCGAGACGATCCAATCGACGGCCCTGCGCACGTCCAGCACGCTCTGGAGCATGGTCGCCTTGAGCTTTTCCGTGTCCGGCTCGACCGCGAGCTGGCCGGAGACCTTGCCCTGGGGTGTGCGGTCGAGGTGGTAGGGGAGCGGGACGATCACCGAGGCGATGCCGCCCTTGGCGAGCCGCTGGGCGACGTTGCGCTCCAGGCTCACGTCGGTCGCGCCCCAATAGTGGAGCAGGACCACGACGGGGACAGGGCCGAACGTACCCGTCGGCATGATCACGCGCAGCCTGACCGTGTCGTTGACCGGATACTCGGTGACGACGGCGCTGGGGAAGGAGACGGAGTACTCGTTGAAGAACTCGCTGCGGGCGACTTCGCGCCAGGGATCGAAGTCGATTCTGGGCGGTGGTTGCGTGACCGAGAGGTCCTGAGCCAAAGTGGGGAGCGCCAACGCCGCCCACAGGAACCCAGCTATGAACGCCCTGGTCATCGCAGCCTTCGCCATCGCCCAAGCCCAGCCAGCCCCAAGTTTAGACAACCGGTTCGACGACGCGCTCGGCGCGGCGGGACTCTCCACCAAGACCGCGCGGTTTGACCCTGGGATCCTCTCGCTGTACGGGCAGGGCGAGTTCTCCGCGCTCTACTACAGCGCGCTGCGCGACAACCCTTGGCGGGTGCCTTTCTACATGGAGATGAACCGGCGGCTGCTGGCTGCCACGAAGAGCGATCCGGCGGAGACGGTCTCGATCCTCTCGCGGCTTTCCGGCCAGGGCAGCCGGCGCTCCTTGCTCGCCAGCCCGATCGCGCGCAGCCTGCAGCTCGCCAGCGAAGAGGACTCGCTGACCAAGGCGCTGGAGGAGATGAAGAAGCAGGGGATCCTGGCCGGCAGCGTGCCGAACCTCGCAGGCGTGCCTGGCGCGGTGCAGACAGCGGCGGCGCTCATCCTCTACACGGCGATGGACACAGTCCGCTACCGCCGCGCGGCCTTCGCGAACGTCGACGACCTGGACGAGGCGTACGACCGCGAAGTCACCGTGCAACCGACCGAGGACGACCCACAGGTCTACCAAGAGCTCGTCGCGTTCTACCGTACTGTCGAGATGAACTACCTCTACGCCGCGGCGCAGGACATGGCCGCCGCAGTCGAAAAAGCGCAGGAGACCGCGCAGACCGTCTCGGCCTCCGAGAGCTACGGGCTCCAGATCGAGACGATATGGGGCCGAATCGTACTGAGCGGCGGCGGCGATTCGCGCTACAAGGGCGACGGCTCGATGCTCGTGATCGACACGGGCGGCAACGACGTCTACGAGGACGCGCCTTCGAACGACTCGGTCAGCAACTGGCTGAGCGTGGTGATCGACACGAACGGCGACGACAAGTACGTCTCTGACAAGGCTCTGGAGGAGTCGAGCGTCGCCGACTTTGCCAACAGGAAGACGGGCCGCGCCAAGCCTGGCCCGTGCAGCGCGACGTTCGGGCTCACCTTCCTGATGGACAGCCGCGGAAACGACGTGTACCGCACGCACAAGTCGGGCCTCGGTTCCGCCTCGTTCGGCGTGGCGGCGCTGATCGACAAGGAGGGGAACGACACTTACGACTCCTACGCGGACTCGGAGGGGTTTGCGAAGTTCGGGATCGGCCTGCTCGAGGACGACGCCGGCAACGACCGCTACCTGGGGTTCACGCAGATCCAAGGCGTCGGGCTGACTGGGGGAACCGGCGCGCTGATCGACCGCACGGGCGACGACGTTTACATGGCCAACGACGTGATCATCGACTTTCCCTCGCCGCAGTCGGCGCAGCACAACGTGAGCATGGCGCAGGGGGCGGGGTACGGGTTTCGCAGCGACTACTTCACCGGGCACAGCCTGAGCGGCGGAGTCGGCATCCTGTACGACCAGGAGGGGAAGGACACCTACAACTGCGCGGTGTTCGGCCAGGGCACTGGGTATTGGCAGGGCGTCGGGGTCCTTTGGGACGAGAAGGGGGACGACACCTACCACGGGCTTTGGTACGTGCAGGGCGCGGCGGCGCACTACGCGGTCGGGTACCTGGAGGACCTGGCGGGCGCGGACGTGTACGTCGCGGATATGAACATGGCTCAGGGCGCAGGGCACGACTTCAGCGTCGGTTACCTGCTCGACCGCTCGGGCAGCGACAACTATACGGCTCCGAACCTCTCGCTGGGGGCGGGGAACTCCAACGGGATCGGGGTGTTCGTGGACTTCGAGGGGGACGACCGGTACGCGTCTTCCGGCATCACGCTCGGCAAGGCGAGCGAGTCCACGAAGGGCTCGGTCCGCGAGCGGGCGCTCTGCCTGGGCCTGTTCATCGACCTGGGCGGGGACGACACGTATCCTCAGTCGGCGACGTGGGCCAAGGACGGGGTGCGCGTGGCGAACTGGACCGACAAAGGGCCGTATCCCGCCGAAAGCCAGGTGGGGGTCTTCTGGGACGGAGGCTCCCGGTAGACTCCGAGCCCGATGATCCCCCTCCGCGATAACCTAGAATCGCGCGAGAAACCGTTCGTTACCTGGACGCTGATCGGGCTCAACGTCTTCCTCTTTTTGTGGGACCGGGAATGGTCTTTCAGCGGCCACTCGATCGTCTTTGCCGACCTGGCGATGCGGCCGACGGAGGTCATCGCGGCGCTGAGCGGTCGCGGGGACCCGCTCGAGCTGGGGAAGGTGTTCACGAGCATGTTCCTGCACGGTTCGCCGTGGCACCTGATCGGCAACATGCTGTACCTGTTCGCTTTCGGGGAGAACGTGGAGAACGCACTCGGGGGGTTCCGGTTCGCGGTGTACTACTTGTTTTGGGGCGTTGTGGCGGCGGCGGCGCACGTCTTCATCAATTCGCACTCGCCGATCCCGACGCTGGGTGCATCAGGGGCGATCGGCGGAGTGCTCGGGTGCTATCTCTTGTTGTTCCCTGGTAACCGGATGCAGGTCGTGATCCCTCCCGTAGTGTTCCTCGTGTTCGCGTTCCCGGCTTGGGCGCTGCTGCTGCTCTGGTTCGTGTTCCAGGTCGCTTTCCCACAGGCGGGGGTCGCAAACTGGGCGCACGCGGGGGGCTTCCTGGCGGGCATGGTGACGGTGCTGGTCGCGGGCGGGCGCAACAAGATCCTAAAAGGAACGGTGTTCAAGAAAGTGGAGCTGGAGGACGACCTTGCCTAAGGCGCCGTGGTGGGTCGTGGCCTCGGTCGTCGCCTGCGCGCTCGCTTCGCTCTGGCCGCTCTGGCAGCGGCACAAGGCGGAGACGGCCAACCGCGCCGTCGGCGTGCTGATGGAGATGTCGGACGTCGAGGCGATCGCGATGGCCTCGCGGGCGACGCGCGCGCAGGCGCTGGCTTCGCTGCACGAGCACGGGCTCACCGGGGTGGCGATCACCGAGGACACGATCGGGTCGCTGGTGGATTCAGGGACGTTGCGATGGACGACGGACGAGGGCGACCCAGCGCTAGAGCTCTCCTATGGGCCAAGCGACGTGCTCATGACCGACGTCGGCGGCGCGATCGACCTCAAGAACGCGGACCGGGTGACCCGCGCGCTCAACGCCCACGGGGTGCGGGCAGTAGCCGTCTCAGGCAAGTTCGGCACGAGGATTCGCGTGCCTCGGACCACGCCGATGGCGATGAGGGCAGTGCCGGTGGGGATCGATCCGCTCGCGGCCAGCGACGCGGTTTCTGCCGGCCTGGTCGTAGTCGCGCGGCACTACAACGAGTTCGGCTCGGACCCGGCCAGCATCGTCGCGACGTTGCGCGACTCGCACAAGGCGGGCGCGACGGCGTACCTGATCGGCGGAGACCAGGCGCTCGGGAACCGCAACATGCTCGTCGCGACCGAGACAGCGCTGGAAGAGCTCCAGATGCAGTACCTCTCGCCGGAGTTCGTGTCGCTCGGCGGCGACGCGTTCTTGCGCGAGAAGCTCGCGCCGCAGGCGCTGCGGCTCCACTCGGTGCAGCAATCGGAGGCCGAGACGATGTCGCCCGCGGAGCTCGAGGAGCGGTTCGCGAAGGCTTACCGCGAGCGCGACGTGCGATGGCTGCTGCTGCGCCCGCCGACGCGCGCCAGCGAAGACCTGCTCAAGAAGACCGGCGAGACGCTGCTCGGCATCCAGGCCGCGATCCGGGGAGTCGGCGGCGAGGTCAAGCCGCCGCACCCGTTCACCGACCCCGGCGTACCGAGGTGGGTGCCGGGGATCGTCGCGCTGCTGGCGCTCCCCGCGGTCGCGTGGACCGCGCTCAAGGCGTTTGGCCGCAGCTGGCTCGGGTGGCTCTGCGTCGTGCTCGCCGCTCTCGCGGCGGCGGCCGGCTTCACGGCGGGATACAAGCAGTTCGCCGCTCTCGCGGTCGCGACCGCGTTCCCCGTGCTCGGCTACCTGTTGATCGCAGAGCGCGAAAAGCCGAACCCGCTGCGCGACTACATCGTGATCAGCCTGACCAGCGTGGTCGGCGGGCTGGTCGTGGGCGGGATGCTCACGGGGATCGAGTACATGCTGCGCGTGCAGGAGTTCCCCGGCGTCAAGATGGTGCTGTTCGGACCGGTGCTCGTGGTCGGTTGGCTGCTGCTCGCGCGGCAGGGTCTGGTGAGGGAGACGCTCAGCAAGCCGGTGACGTGGCTCGCGGCGGCGGTGACGATCGTCGGGCTCGCGGTGATCGCGGTGATGGCGCTGCGGTCCGGCAACGACAACCCGGCGGCGGTCTCACCGATGGAGCTGCAACTGCGCGCGCTGCTCGACAACCTTCTGCACGTGCGTCCGCGCACAAAGGAGGTCGCGTTCGGCAACCCCGCGCTGGTCTACGCGCTGCTGCTCGCGGCAAAAAGGCCGGACCTCAAGGGTTGGACCTCGCTGTTGCTGCTGGCAGGAATGGTCGGCCAGACGAGCATCGTCAACACGATGTGCCACCTCCACACGCCTGTGCTTTTGAGCCTGGAGCGGATCGGGATCGGGCTGGTGCTCGGCGGTATAATCGGCCTCCTTGTCTGGCTGGCGTCCAGGCGATGGGTCACCAAAATGGAGGCCACGCTCTGACATGGCGAAGCGGCTGGTGCTCGCCGGGTATTTCGGTAGGGGGAACCTAGGGGACGACGCGATCCTTTTCGCCTTCAGCAAAGCGGTCGCTGGGCTCAAGTATCAGTACTCGGCAATTGCGGGCAGCCCGGAGCGCGTGATGCGCGACTACGGGATCTCTGGGGTCGCGCACAAAGACCTGCGCGCAGTGAGCGACGCGATCGAAGACTGCGACGCTCTCGTGTTCCCCGGCGGCAGCGTGTTCCAGGACGTCTCCAGCACTCGCAGCGTGGCGTATTACGCGAACCTCGTCAAAATCGCGAAGAAGGCTGGCAAGAAGGTCGTGATGCTCGGACAGGGCGTCGGTCCGCTCAACGGTTTCTTTGGCAGGCGAATGGCGGCGGGAGCCTTTTCGAGCGCGGACGCGATCGCGGTGCGCGACAGGCAGTCGGTCGCGACCCTACAGGAGCTCGGCGTCAGCGTCCCGGTGCGAGTTACCGCTGACATGGCCTTCCTGCTGCCCTTGCCCCCGCACGAGCACGGACAAAAGCAGTTCGGCGTCGGCGAAATGAAGTCAGTGGGCGTGAACGCGCGACCCCACGGTAACGACAGGCACGTGGTCAAGCTCTTCAGCCAGCTCTTGCGCCTTCTTTTCGAGAGAGGCTGGGTGCCGGCGATGATCGAGATGGACCGCGAGTTCGACCGCGAGATGATCGACAGGATCGGCAAAGAGCACGGGGGGAAGGTCCCCGAGATCAAGAACCTGGCGAACTGCACGCAGCTCCAGCAGCGGCTGATGCGCATGGACGCGGTGATCGGCATGCGGCTCCACCTGGGAGTGCTCGCGACCACTGTGGGCGTCCCCGCCTACATGGTGAGCTACGACCCAAAGGTGGTGGCTTTCGCGAACGCAATGGGCTACCCGACCCCTCAGAACATTGAGGAGGCTACCGCCGAACGGGTGTTCGACGGTTTCCAGTCCTTTATCAGGGACAGGGAGCGGCTCGTCGCCAACGTCCTGCGCAAGCGAGATGAACTTGCCAAATCGGCCCAAGAGAACATCGAGGTGCTGGTCTCCGCTGTCGGCTCGTAGCCTGTCTGCGGCCCTGCTCCTATGCGCCTGCGCGGGGACGGCGTGGGCGCAGGCGGGCCTGCACCTGCCGCAATGGCTGCAGCGCCAGCTCGTGCAGCGCGTGTCGATCACGGGCTCTCGCCAGCTCTCGTTCCACCAGCACACGGTCACGGGCGACACGCAGGCATTCGACCTCGGCAATTACGGCGGGCAGGGCGACAGGCAGTTCACGGACTTCGGCAACGTACGCGTGCAGGGGCAGAGGGTGTTCGACGCGCTCAACTTCGACTTCGTCATCCAGGACAGCCGGTTCCGCGACCCGCAAGGGCAGCACTTCAGCATCGACTACCTCCGCGGGCCGTGGCAGGCGAACCTGGGCGACATCCGCGGCACGCTGCTCAACACGAACCGCTTCGCGGCGTTCACAAAGACGCTGCGCGGTGCGATGTTCGGCTACGAGGGCGGCGGGTTCCGCGTCAAGACAGTTTTCAGCGACGTGCGAGGAGCGCCGCGCACGGTCTCGATCCCCGGCACCAACAGCGCGGGGCCCTACTACCTACAGAGCGCGCAGATCGTGCGCGGGTCGGAGCACATCGAAGTCGACGGAGTGCCGCAGGTGCTCGGGCAGGACTACGTCGTCAACTACGAGATCGGCTCGGTCACGTTTGTGAACAGGTCCACGGGCCAGGGAAAGATCATCCCGCCGACGAGCACGATCGTCGCGACCTACGAGGTGTTCGGGTTCTCCGGTTCGAGCGGAAAGCTCGAAGGCGCCGGGCTCGCATACACGATCAAGAACAGCGCCACGCTCGGCTTCACCGGAATGCGGCAGATCAAGGGCGGAAGCGGAAGGCTCTCGACGCGGCTCGAGACGTTCCAGGGCTTCGGCCCGCCCTCGACGCCTTACTTCCTGCAGTTCATCCCGCTCGAGACGGAGCCGATCGTCATCCGCGTCAACGGGATCCTACAGACCGAGGGGGTCGACTACTTCTTCGACCTCGACAACCCGAGCATCTTCTTCTTCACGCGCTTCATGCCGCCGACAGACAACATCGACGTGCTCTACACGCCCAAGCCGACGACGACCGTCGACGGCGACAGGCAGGTGACTGGCTGGGACGTTTCGGTGCCGTTCGGGCCGGGCAACAAGGGCGGAACGGTCCGGTACAGCGAGGCGGTCGGAAGGCTTTTGAACACGCCGACGCCCACCTCCGGGCTGGCGCGCGCGCTCGAGCTGCGCTTGCTCAACGGGCCGCTCTCGCTCGTCGGCACGCTCCGCAGCGTGCCGAGCGGATACGTGACCATCGAAACGACGGGCTTCAACCGAAACGAGAAGGCGGGCGACCTGCTCGCGACGTGGAAGGCTTCGGAGCACCTCACGTACAACGCGAGCTACCTGAACTCCGCGATCTCTTCGCGCCTGGTCGATTCAGGCGGCAACGTCAGCTTCATCAAGAACCGCTTCAGCAAGTACAGCGGCGGTCTCGACTATAAGCCTGGCGGAAACGCGCTGCCGGTCAACCTCGCTTTCACCCAGACGCGGGCGCGCAGCCCGCAGGGCGATTCGCTGGTGAGCTCCACTGGCCTCTCGACTTCGCGCTCAGACAAGAGGTGGGAGACGAGCCTTTCGCTCGAGCACCAGGACGCCAGCGGGCCGGTGACGGACGGGAGCAGCACGACGATCAAGAAGCTCTCGCTAGAGACCATGGCCCTGCGCACGACGTACCGCTCGAGCAACGAGTGGACCATGAGCCTGAGCACCGGCCTGAGCCAAGTAAAGTCAGGCGGCGAGCAGGGGCTCGGCCGCGACGTGCAGGCGACCCTGAGATGGCGGCCGAACGACAAGCTCGACTGGAGCTTCATCGCGCAGGACAGCGACGCGGGCAAGGTCGCGGCCCTCGGGTTCATCAACGGCTATGGGCTGGGATACAACGGCAATGGCTTTAGCAACGGAACAGGGCTGAGCGGACTCACGAGCGCTTCGAAGGTGCGGTCCTACACCCTGCGCGGCACTTGGGACCCTAGCGGCTCGCTCAGCCTGGGCGCTCGCGCCTACACGCGCGAGACCGCAGGTTCGTTCAGCTCGAACGCGCGCACGGACGGCGTCGGGTTCGACACGAACTGGCAGCTCAACGGCGAGATGAGCCTGCAGGGATCGGTGGACGCCAGCAAGACGACCTTCCTCAGTTCGCCTACGGAGAGCACGAACCTCGTGCTGAGCACGTTCTTCAACTGGGCCCCGCGCGGTCCGTGGAGCTACAGCCTCGGGCTGAACCAGTTCGTCTCGAACGGCTCCAGCGGGTTCGGGCAGAACTCGTTCACGCTGGACACGATACTGGGCTACAGGCTCACGACCCGGCAGCTGCTCTCGGTGGCGCTCTACAGCAACCGAGGCAACGGTGCGCTCGCCCAGGACGACACCGACGTCTCGCTCAACTACACTTACCAGGTATGGCGCAGCCTGGGGGTCCAGGCTTCGTACCGCCTGCGGGACGTAGTGAACAAGGACCCGCTCTCGACCTCGGGGGCCTATACTTCGCGCGGGTTCGACATCGGGCTCGTTTTCAACTTCGGGTCGTAACCTCATGGCACTTCGCACGTTTCTCATGACACAGGTGGTTTCAATGACGAGATCAGCTCTTTTCGCCTTGTTTTCGCTGGGCACGCTCGCCCTTCTGTCCGGCTGCGGCGGCTTTACGGGCCCCAAGACCGCGACTATTACCGGCACGGTACTGGACATAGACAACAACCCCGTGCGCGACGCCCGGGTCTGGTGCGTCGACAGTTCGACGCACACCTCGCCGTCGGGCGCGTTCGTGCTCAACGACGTGCGGCCGGGAGAGGTGAGGGTCAACGCGGAGATCGTCCAGAACGGGGTGACGTATCGCGGGACCAACTGGGCGCTCAACTTCGACAACGAGCAGACGCAGAACATCAACGTCATCGTCGGTCCGCTCTCGCAGTTGGCGAAGATCAAAGGCACGGTCAAGGACCGCAACGGCAACATGCTGGAGAACGTGACGGTCTACGCCTTCAACGGCGCAGGCAGCGCGGCGCGCGCGTTTACGAACTCGCTAGGGCAGTACGAGCTCGACGACCTGCTCTCTAACATCAACTACACCGTCACCGCCTCGGCGCGCACCTACAGCAACGACACCGACAGCGCCGTGCTGGACCCAGGCGAGGTCCGGATACTCAACTTCATCCTCGGCAACCCGACCGGAACGACGTTCAACGCGCCGACCAACCTCGACGCCGTGACGTGGGTCTCGCCCGACGTCGCGACGCGCGGGTTCGCCGCGCTCTCCGACCCTTACGCGAAGATCAAAGAGCGGATCGACCAGCGGTACAAGACCAAAGCGTTCGTCGCGGCGGCAACCAGGTCGCAGGGGCGCGCGCCGATCGGGCAGTCGATCGTCGAGACGGACCTCTTCTGGGACGAGCTTCAGGACCCCGAACTGATCGGCTACGGCATCTACCGCTCGCCCGGCAACACGAACTCGCTCAACTTCCTCGACTTCTCGTCCGACCCGCTCTCGGCCTACTACGTCGACATCGGGCCCAACCTCGATTCGACCTACAGCTACGGCGTGACGGCGGTGGCGACGCTCTTCCCCGACGAGCCGAACACCGAGAGCCCGCTCAGCAACATCGTGGTCGTGCAGACGCTCGACGCGCTGGAACTGACGGACGTGACCGCGGGCCCGACCTTCCGCTGGCTCAGCGGTTCGGGCGGGACGGAGTTCTTCGTGTTCCTCTTCGACGAGTTCCCCGGAGTCGGCGTGGACTGGATCTGGGACAACCTGGGCGACCCTGCCAATGGCACCAGTTACAGCTACAACGGGCCGGCCCTGACGCCGGGCGCGACATACTACTACATCGTGCTTGGAGAGGCAAATGGCGGGTCGAGTCGAACGATCAGCCAGATTGGATCCTTCCAAACATAGAGGTAGCTTTTTTATCGTGCTTCGCTCGGACTGGAACCTGCGGCCGCTACTGGTAGCGGCCGTAAGCCTGATAGCCGCCCCGTTCGCCCTGGGCTCGGACCTGCGCGTCGAGATCGGGCAGACGCGCTCGCTCGACGCGGTGCACGACCTGACCGACGCGGCCGTGCGGACCTTCGCCCGGCGGGCGGCACTGCTCGGTCACGCGCAGCTCGAGAACTGGGCCTCGCGCGGGCGCCTGCGCACGCCTTACACTCTGCCGCTTCGGGTCGTGCTGACTCGGAACGGCGTGCCGATCCCGCCGCACCGTCCGTTCCTGGGCGGTTCGGACATCACCCTGACCTTCAGCCTGACGCGCCCCTTCCCGGCCGGATACCAGACGACGCTACAGGGCGTGTTCACTCAGGCCAAGCCCGCGATGAACGCCGTTTTCGGCCCGCCGGCGGTGGGCGGGCCCGTTCTCGTGAGCAACTACGACGCGGACATCCAGGACCGGTATGCGGTGGGCGGCGGCTATTACGTCGCGAACGGCGGGCCGAGCGGCGAGCCGGAGATCCGCTTCCCCGTTTACTTTTCGACCGAGGGCGCGGGCGTCAACTTCCTGCACTGTCTGTTGCTCGCGTACCAGGGTCAGAACCCGTACCCGTTCGACGCGGTGAACGAAGGTCTCGTGCGCGCGGCGACGATGAAGATCGCGCGCACCGCCGGTTCGCTCCCCGCTACGTTCGACCCGGTCGCGGTCGAGAACGCGCTCGAGTCGCTCTACGACGTGAGCGGGTTCTACGACTGGTACAACCAGCCAGCGCTCGGTTGCGAGCACTTCATCGCGCCGAACCTGCTCAACACCCAGCTCCCGCCGGGCGGCAGCACGGGCGGCATCTATCTGGTGCGGTACCTGATGGCGGGGACCGCGTGGCACAAGGTGATCGCTGAGTACCCGGGCTTCATCGCGGAGTTCAACAGCCTCTATTACGCGAACCCCTCCGCGTTCCAGACGATGCCCGAACTGGTCGCGCTCGGCCAGCAGGCGCTCGACTTCGTCGGCGGCGCGCCGAACTCGACCGTCGAGGCGATGAGCTTCGCCGACTGGGTCGAGCGGCAGTACATCCTGGACGCGCAGACGACGGGCGGGCTCAAAATCATGGTGCAGCCGTTCCCGATCGACGCGACGGGCGGCACGAGCGACTTCGGCGTGTACGGGTTCGACGTCAACGTCTTCCGCACCGCGGCCAACGGCGACGAGTCGCTGCTTGCAGGCACCTCGTACCCGATCTATTGGCGCCCGGACTTCTCGCGCTTTTTCATGGCGGCGCAGGACGACCAGATCAAGCTCGCGGGCGCGTACGGTGCGGTCGTCCCCAACTTCCCCGGCGCGACCTTCAACAACAAGCAGTACCGGGTCGCTATCGACGTGCCGTTCGGCGACTCCGACACGCGGGTCGTGGTCCCGGCTGGGTCGTTCTCGACCGGCACCAACCCGCTGCCGAACAACTTCATCGGGACGCTGACCGGGCTCTCGGCGCCGGCGCTCGGCACGTACGAGGTCTCGGTCGAGTGGCCCGGCGGCTCGCAGACCGGCGTCACAGTCGACAACTTCGCGTTTGGCGCAAACATTACCGACCCGAACTTCCTAAAGGCGCAGGCGGTGACGGTCCGCGTGTTCGTCAACGCGGGATCGCCGAGCGAGATCTTCAGCCGCCGCGTGAACAAGGGGTTCGGGATGCTCGCGCTCAATCTCAGTCCGCCGGAGTCCGACACCTCCTACGACGCGACGGTGCTCTCGCAGCTCGACTTCATTGGGATCCCGCTGCAGCAGTACCGCGTTCGCCCGACCGACGCGTTCGCCATCGCGGACCCTGACCTGCTGTTCGCGCGCTGGAACTCGACGCTCAACCGGTACGACATCTTTCCGACCGCAGGGCAGATCCTTCCTGGGTTCGGCTTCTACCTGCGGCCGGCATCCTCTGGCACGACGACGATCCATGGCTACTCGCCGCCCAAGACGCCCATCTCGATCGCGCTGGTACCAGGGTGGAACATGGTCACCGTCCCCTTCAACCAGTCGCTCGATTCCACGGACGTGACCTTCACGGTCGCGACGGAGGCCGTTTCGACCTTCGCCGAAGCGGTCGGAACGATCATCGGCAACACCGTGTTCGACTTCACGCCCGACGGCGCTAACCCTGACACGGGCACGCTGTTGCCGGCGTCGTCGTTCGTGCCGGGGCGAGGATACTTCGTGCGCGTCCTGCGGCCGGAGGGCGCGGTGATGATCTTCACGCCGACCGACTTCGGGACCGCAAACGTGAGCGCGCCGGTCAGTAGGACGTCGCAACTGCAAACGCTCGACCACGCGTGGGAGGCGAAGGTGCAGGTCTCCAACCCGCGATTCAAGAAGACCTGGGTCGTGATCGGCCAGAGCAACAGGGCCACGCTCGGGTTCGACCCGATGTTCGACTCCGAGCTGCCTCCATCGCCCGGCGGGTTTCAGGCCGCGCTGATCTCCTCTAGGCGGATGTTCAAGGACATCGGTCTGTGGGGGAGCGTACAAAAGTTCAACCTTGACGTCACAGGGCTCTACAAGGGCGAACGGGAGACGCTCGACGTGATCCTGACCAAAGGCACCAAGATGCTCACTCTCATCGACAAGGCGACGGGAAAGCGCACGTGGTTCACCCACGGCGGCCGCTACTTCTTCAAGGCCGCCGGCACGTCGCAGAGCTTTGAGATATGGACGGACCTGCGATGAAAACGAGCTGGCCCCTGGCTCTGTTGGCGCTGATCCTCGTCGGTTGCGGCGGTGGCGGCGGCGGCGGCGGTGGACACGCCGTGATCCTCGTCGGCCGTGTGCTGTGGATCGAGACGAACGCTGCGCCGGACCCGGCTGCGACCGTCTCCGCTTCTGGCAACGCGACCACGACCGACCTCATCGACGGCTCGTTCACGCTGACGGCCGCGGTCGGCGAGACGAGCGTGACCGTCAGCTACTCCAACGGCGGACCGCCCATCGTGTTCACGTTCAGCTTTCCGCCCGCGAGCGGCACAGTGGACCTCGGCGACGTCTACATCGGCCCCGAGAAGGTGACGGTCCACGGCACGGTCAAAGACGCCTCCGACGACTCGCTCTTGCCGGGAGCGCTCGTCAAGCTCGCCGGGCGCTCCGCGACCACGGACGCCAACGGAGAGTTCAACCTCCTCAACGTCGCCTACTCCTCGTCGAACTCGGCGGCCTTCGGCGACCTGATCGGCGAGGTCAGCAAGCCGCTCTACGTGACGCGCCAGTTCAACCCCCCGACAGTCGCGATCGGAGGGGTGGTCGAGGTCGGCTCGCTTCTCATCTCTCCGGAGTCGCAGGACCAGCCGCCTCCGTTCCCCGCAAACGTCACAGGCACGGTCCTGCCGGTCAACTTCGGCGCGGGCTCGACGGTACAGTTGCTCCAGGGCGTGACGGTGATCCGCACGACGACCGCCGACGGCTCGGGCCAGTTCGGGTTCTTCGCCGGGGTCGGGACCTACACCGTGCACGCCTTCGACGGCTCTGGTCACGACGGGACCGCAGGTGTCACCGTGACCTCCCAGAACGTCCAAGTAGTAGTCAATGTCACGTACCCTTAGACCCTGGCTGAGGAACGCGCTGCTCATCGTGGGAGGCGCGGGCGTGTTTGCGATGGCCTGGCTCAGCCTGGCGCAGATCCTGCGCGCAGACGCCTTTGCCAAGTTCCACCGCACCTCGATGCCGGTCGGTGCCGAAGCGGGCGTCACGCTCACCGGCTTTCACATGGACTCGTACGAGAAGGGCCGCCTTACGGCGACCGCCGACGTCGACAAGGTCGAAGTGCGGCGCGACCGCTCGCAGTTCGCGATGACTGGGGTCCACAACGGCCGCCTGTTCCCCGCCGACGGCGACCCCGTCGGGTTCGAGATGCAGAGCGCGACCTACTACTACTTCCTTGGCCGGCTGACCGCGGAAAACGGCGCCCACGTCGCGGGCAAGGACATGGACCTGCTCTCGGAGAAGTTCATGTACGAAGAGGAGTCGAAGTCGCTGCTCGTGCGAGGCGCCGTGCGCGGAAAGCTCTACGACGGGCTCGTCACCGCGGGCGACGTCCTCCTGCACTCCGACACCAAGGCGCTCAGCGCGAGCGACGTACTTTGGCAGGGCGAGATCGAAGCCCTGGCGCAAGAGGGCCAGCGCAAACAGTGGACCTTCGGCAGCAAGGGCAACCAACTTTCAGTCTCGGCGGACGGGAAGACGCAGACCTGGACGCCGGGCCGCGCGACCGACGGCGAGGTCATCGTCGTCGCCGACAAGGTCGTGTACACAAAGGACACCGACGTGCTCGTCGCGACCGGAAACGTAAAGTACTGGGGCGTGGACGCCAACGTCCTGTGCGACCAGGCCACCGTCTTCCACAAAGAGCGCCGCGCACTGATGACAGGCGTCGTGCGCATGCTGCTCAAGTCCGAGGACAACAAGAAGGTCGAAGAGACCGACATCCCGAGCGTCGAGCGCGTCACCCCGGAGTCCATCAAGACGAACCCGCAGGGCGCGACGCAGGAACAGATCGACCTGCTTCGCAACTCCGACAACATGCGCAAGTACCCGATCAAGGTCGTCGCCGAACAGGTCGAGTACTGGTACAGGAAGGGCGAGCGGCACGCGGTCATCACAGGCAGCCCGTTCGCGCGGCAGGACTTCACCGAGGGCTGGCGGCTCGGGTGGGCGTTCGCGGCCTTCTACGACGGCGAACTAGAGAAGCTTACGATGAAGAGCAAGGAGGGCGAGTCCACCGTCCAGATCGCGCTCTCCATCGGCGACTACTACAAGGCAAAGGACATGACGCTCTCGACGAAAGAGGGCGACAAGTCCATGAGCGGCAACGGCGTCGAGGGCGTCGCGTACCTCGACAAGGACGAGGTCCCACCGAGCAAGACCGGCGGCGGCACGACCGGTGGCGGCACCGGCGGGCGCTGAAAAGCGAGAGCTACGAGACCAGGCTCCCCGCCAGCCCCAACTCCTCCGCGCTCGCCTGCATCGCCGCGATGCAGTTGGCGACGTGCTCCTCCAGCGGCAGCCCGATCAGCTCCGCGCCCTGATAGACGTCGTTCCTGTTCACCCCCGCCGCGAACGCCGCCGTCTTGAGCTTTTTCGTCACGCTCTTCACCTCCACGTCCATCACGCTGCGCGAGGGGCGCACGTAGGTCACCGCGGTGATGAACCCGCTCAGCTCGTCGCAGGCGAAAAGGTGCTTGTCCATCGGCGCGCTCGGCACGACGCCCGTCTTGGCCGTGTAGTGCGAGCCGATCGCCAGCACCACGTCCTCCGGCCAGCCCTGCTCGCGCAAGAGCGCCATCCCCCAGAGCGGGTGCTCTTCCGGGTGCTGCTCGTAGTCGAAGTCGTGCAAGAGCCCCGCGCACGCCCACTTCTCCTCGTCCTCGCCCAGCTTGCGCGCGTACCAGCGCATGCACGCCTCGACGCCCATGCAGTGGCGCCGCAGCGCCTCGCTCGGAGTGTGCTCACCGAGCAATCGAAAGGCGTCTTCGCGCGTGTGCGACATTCGGCGATTCTACATTGATCGGTTCAGCGAGGAGCACCGCTCCGCGAGAGCACGAACGCGTCGCGCGCGCGGCCCTTGAGCGAGACCGTCCGGTTCCCGTCGCGCACGAACACCGACTCGACCTCCTGCCCCGACCTGTCCTTGTGCGAAAGGTACGTCACGCACGCGCGGGGGCGCACGCTTACGATGCACACCTTCTTTCCCTGCATCTCCACGAACCTCATCGAAACGTAGTTGAGCGGGACCGGATCCATCACGCCTTTGAGGAGCTCCCGGAAGCGCGCCTCGAAGGCGTCTTGCGTCGCTCTCCCTGCGATCAGCGAGAGGTCGCCGTCGAGCCCCACAGGCACCCCGTCGTCTCCGACGCCTATGTACAGGTTTCCGCCCTCAGAGTTCAAGAAGGCGACGACCGTGCGCTGCGAGCCGAAGCGCATCTCCGGGCTCCTTACGCCCCTTCTTGGGTCCCATTCGAAGCTCGCCTTGTACTCAACCACTGACCCTTCCGGGGGCAGCGCGCTTGAGGCCGAAAGCATATCGCCGCGCCTTATGATCTGGCGCAGGTCCGGCAGCGGCCGAGGCACCTCGTCCGAGGCAAGCATCGCAAGCGCAAGGCGGAAGCGCGCGACCTGCACGGCCAGCTCGTTCTGGTCGAGCCCTCGCAGGTTCTCGGTCGCCACTCGCCTCTTCGTCGTCGGCCGGTCGGTCTCTACCTTCAGCGCCTCGTCCACACGGTCGGAGATCTCCGTCAGTTCTTCCAGCGCAGCGACCAGATAGGTCCCCGGGCCGCACTCTCCGTCGAAGACGTTCATGCCGCGCAGGCACTCTGCCCACGCTTTCAGCTCGGCCCGCTTTTCCGGAAGCTTCGTGCTGTCAGCCGTACCGAGCTGCGCATTCACCACGCGGCTGCACGCGCGCCTGTGCGATGCCGTGTCCTCAAACAGAGGCGCGTCCTCCTTCTCTAAGATTGCGCCGAGGGCCGCTCCCATCACCTCCGGCGTCACCGCTACGATCGCGACGCTCGGCGCGCTCTCTCTCACCGAGAACTCATAGCGCGAAAGCAGGCCGGCGGGCGCGAACAGGTCCTCAAAGAGCGGCTCCGGAAGCACGACGAGCCCCCTCTCCGTCTCGAACTCCTTTTGGAACTGCTCCGGAGAAAAGATCCCGCCACCGATGTACGGCACTTCGCCGATCTGGTCGACGAGCAGCTTGCGGGCAGCCGTGCGCGGCTCGTCCAGCGCGTAGAAGAAGACGAGCGCAAGCCGCTGCTGGAAGAGGTGCGAGCCAGGGTGCTGGAACCAGTCCTCATAGAGCGCCTGCAGATAGTCGCGCCTTCCGCGAAGCTCGAGCCACCCTTTGCTCTGCAGGAACGCGACGATCATGACGCGCAGCAGGAACCTGTTCAGGAAGGTCCGCGCCTCCTCCCGCGGTATGGCCTCGCCGCGCTCCGTCTTCAGTTGCAGTTCGTAAGTCGCAAACAGCGCGCGGTAGTCGCGCAAGAACGACACGGCGATCGCCTTGGGATCGAAGCACTCCTCGAGCCCCGTCTTTCCTCGCCCCTCGCGCACCGTGCTGGCCGCTTTCAGCCAAGTCAGCTGCGCAAGCGAGACTGCGCCCGGACGCTTGCGGTGCAGCGGCAGCCGGTAGACGACGCTGCCTTTCTTCCAAGATAGCTCGATCGCGTCCGCGTTCCCAGTGGCGACGATGTCCCCTTCGCCCGTCGTCACGAGTCGCAGCCCGCCTCGCTCGGCGATCGCGCCGCTACCCCTTTCCCACCCCAGCTCGCCAACGAACACGCGCTCGAGGGCCAGCTCGACCGGCCCCTCTAGCAGCGCCCGCGCGATCCTCTCCGTCGGCATTTAGAGCCCATCATGCCCGGACCAGGGGGCAAAACGAGACGTCCGGGCGCAACCGTGCCCGGCTCCCCAATACCCCGCCCAGTCCCGCCCTAGGGCAGCGAACCGCCGTCCCACCTGTAGTCGGGGTCCGGCATGAACGTGTTCGTGATACCGAAGTCGCTGTGCCCCGAGCTGTAGAACATCGTGATCAGCCACCCGCCCGGCACCTTCGCCCGGTAAATGGTCGCGTTCCCAAACTCGTAGCGAGGCTCGGAGACCCGGAGCTTTTCCCAGGTCAGTTTGACGTCTTCTGCAACTTGCATGGCCGTTGGCTCCTACGACCGCACTCTTCCGATCCCGGCCCCTTTCATCGGGGGCCTGCCAGGTTTGACGACAGAACGGGCCCTATGTATTAACCTTTTTTGTCGCCGGCCCCTTGGCAAGCGGGAGGGAGGGGAGGGTGCCGCCCCTTCGGCACCTCGCCGGTCACTACCGCATCCACTTCTTCCACCAGGCCAGGATCTCCCCGAGCCGGTGCATCCGCAGGTCCGGCGGGCCGTTGCGAGAGAGCCCGTGCGACGAGTTCGCCGGGTAGCGCACGAACCGCGTCTTCACCCCAAGCGACTTCAAGACGTAGAACACCTGCTCCGCCTGCTCGACGTTGCACCGCAGGTCCCCCTCCGAGTGGATGATGAGGCAGGGCGTCGTCACCTTGTCGAAGTACGCGCTGGGCGACTGGCGCCACAGCTCCTTGATGTTCGAGATCGGGCCCCACGCGCAACCGCCGAAATAGCCGTCGCGGTTCAGCGGGAAGTCGCTGTTCCCCGCCATCGAGAGCCAGTTGAACACGCAGCGGTCCGTGATCCCTGCCACGAAGTCCTGCGTGTGGCCGATCGCCCAGTTCGTCATGAACCCGCCGTAGGAACCGCCCATGATCCCCACGCGCTTCTTGTCCACGAACGGCTGCTTGAAGACGTGCGCCTTCACCGCCGAGACGTCCGCCCAGTCCTTGTTCCCCCAGTCGCGACGGATCGCCGCGCAGAACTTCTCGCCGTACCCCTTCGATCCGCGCGGGTTGCTGTAGAAAACAACGTAGCCTTGCGCCGCGAGCAGTTGGAACTCGTGGAAGAATGCCCAGCCGTACTGCGCGTGAGGGCCGCCGTGCACCTCGATGACCGCCGGATACTTCTTCCCTGCTTTGGACCCCGCCGGCTTGAGGCACCACGTGTGCACTTTCGTGCCGTCCTTCGAGCGCACCCACGTCTCCGTCGGCGCTGAGATCTCGATCTCCTTCAGCACTGGCGCGTTGAACGACGTCAGGACCTTCACCTTCCCGTCCTTTAGCACCGCGGCCTCCGCCGGCTCCGTCGGCGTCCCGCGCGTAAGCGCGACCGCGCCGCGCGCGGTGTTGCCCACGCCCAGCACGTGCTCGCCGCCGGTCAGCAAGCGAAGGCCGCCTTTGCGCGCGTCCACCGAGCCGACCTGAGCCGTGCCGTGCGTCGCCACCGTCACGAGGATCTGCTTCCCGTCTGCGGACCACTCCGCGATTCCGTTCCCGCCCGCGCCCGTGTCGCTCAGCGTCGAGGCTTCCAGGCAGTAGTCGTCCTTCGGCGTCAGGCACTTCTGCGATCCGCCCTTGATCGGCGAGACGAAGAGCCGCACGTTGCGGATGCCCCAAGGGTCGTCGCCGCTCACGTCGCCGAGGTAGGCGACCGTCTTTCCGTCGGGCGAGACGCGCACGGCGCCCTTTGTGCCCTTCTTCAGCCCGGGCAGCATCTTCGCGTCGCCACGCAACGGCACGTGGTAGAGCCTGTCGTTCGGCTTTTGCAGCAGCGGCTCGCGCGAGGCGGAGTGCGCGACGATCAGCGCCTTCGAGTCGCGCGTCCAATCGAAGCTGTAGGACCCGAGCTTGTCCTTGTCATAGAGCTTTGTGTGCTTGCCGCTTGCGACGTCGAGCACGTAGACCGCGTGCCGCTGCGCGCCAAAGTAGCCGTCTCCGTCGCAGCGGTACCAGAGCTCGTCGAGCTCCCACGGCGGCGGGCTCCCGCCGCTCTCCTTCCGCTTCTTCTCCGCATCGGTCGTGCGAAGCGCGTCCACCTCGCGGAACGTGAACGCGATCTTCGTGCCGTCGGGCGACCACGCGAACGCGCCGATGCTCCCTTCCGGCAGGGCCGTCGCCTTGCGCGCCTCCCCGCCGTCCATCGGAACAATGTATATCTGGGCCGAGGGCTTCTCGCGGCCCGAGACGAACGCGACCGACTTGCCGTTCGGCGACCAGCGCCCCATCGCCGCGCCGCCCTCGACCTGCGTCCACTGCTTGGGCGCGCCGCCCTTCACCGGCACGGTGAAGAGGTGCGAGACGTACTTGTTCTTCTCCTTGTCGATCGTCGCCTTCGTAATGAGCAACTGGCTTCCGTCGGGCGAGAGCTGCGGGTCGCTCACGAAGTGCAGACGGAGAAGGTCGTCGGCTTTGATGGCACGCTTGCGCATGCCCCATTATCTCCTATTGCGATTCGCAAGTCCCAACGGGGAGGGTGCCGATCCTTCGGCACCGCGCCTGCCGCGCGCGTTCACATGTCTGAAACGCCGCGCAGCAGGTAGAGCACCCTCTCTTTGGACCCCTTCAAGTCCGCGATTCGGTTCTCCAGCTCCTCCTTCCAACCTGGGTCCGCCGTCTTCACGAGCTCCTGTAGCGCCAGGATCTGCGCACGGATGAGTGCGTCCGATGCCGCGCACTCCACGTCCGGCTTCACGCCCGTCCCTTCCCAGTTCGTCTTCGTGACCGGGTTGATCGCGCGGCCCATCGGCACGAACGCGGCGAAGTGGTCGTTCAGGCGCACGTTTCCGCCGGGGTTCGCGCCGCCCCACGTCACCTCCCCCACGATCGTCGCGCGCTTCTGTGTCTGCAGGTTGTAGGCGCACTCCTCCGCGCCGCTCCCGGTGCGCTTCGACGTCACCACGAACACCGGCTTGTTCAGGTACCGCGGCCCCGGCAGGTCCTTAAGCGTCCAGAACTCGTTGGTTTCGCCGGTCGGGCGCCAAAAGATGTCGTTCAGGTGCACCGGGTCCTCGCCGAACAGGTACGAGCACAGGATTCGCACAGCCTCCGGGTCGCCGCCGCCGTTGCGCCGCAGGTCGATGATCAGGGCGTCCGTGTCCTTGAGCAGCTCGAACGCCGCGGCCGCGGGCCGGCCGATCTCCTCTCCGGCCAGAAAGCTCTCGACGTCTATGTATCCGACGTTCCCCATCAGGACGTCGGCCGCCGCGATCCCCCCGTTGTGCCGCCGGACCATGCGGTTCAACTCGTCCATCTCCGCCTGCGACGGCTCGGCCGCCTGTTCGCGCTCAGGCAGCTTCTGCTCGCTGTAGCGCATCCGGAAGTGCGCGTCGTGGAGCACCGCGTTCACGTCCTTCGCCAACCGCGACGCGAACGATGCGCCGTCCTTGATCTCCTTGTACGCGCCCTCCTTCAGAGCGCTTCGCACGACGTCCTCCGCCTTCTTGGCGAGCTCCGGGAACACGTACGACTCGTTCAGCGCGGAGATGAGCGACTCGATGGCGCTGCGCTTCTCGTCCTCCGAGATCGTCGGCGCCTGCTGCTGCGTGAATCCGATGGCTGCGAATGCGATGAGGGTGGAAAGCATGGCTTCGTGTCCTTGTTCTTGCTTGTTATCTGCTGATGCCGGCGACCAAGATCGCCGCCATCTTTTCGATCCGTTCACGGAGGTTGCCGCGCTGCTGCATCTCCTCTAGACTGAGGCTGTAGGGTAGGTAGGCGTTCGTGGCCTGCACGAGCAGTTGGGCCGTCTCCTGCGCGTCCGCGCTTCCGAACGCGCCGCTCCGCTGCCCTTCGACGATCACTTTGGCCAGCAGCGCCGCCTCCTCCTCAAAGTAGCGCCGCCGCACCTTCATGTACGCCGGCCGCACGACCGAGAAGACCGAGTCCAGGCTCTGCGTGATGTCGCGGACCTTTTCGATCCGCACCGCGACGCGCGCGACCAGCATCCGGTAGAGCCGCTCCGGCGCGGAGTGGCCCGCCACCGCCTCTTGCGCCATCTCGGCCTGCGCCTCCCGCACCACCCGCTCGATCGACGCCAGCGCCAGCGCCGCCTTGTTGGGAAAGTAGCCGTACACGGTCCTGCGGCTCACCCCCGCCTCCTTGGCCACGTCCTCCATGGTCATCTTGCGCAGCCCGAACCGCCCGACCAGCCGGTCGGTGGCGTCCAGAATGAGGTCCTGCGTCGTGCCTTGCAACGCCGCTGCGGCCATGCACCTATCTTACTGCACATTTGCACATATACTGTAACTTGTGCAACTTTCGGCCCAGTTTGAACCTGGATTGACTTGCCAAAAGAGGTAGAAACGACGGCCGCCCGCGCAAAGGTTAGGGCGGGGGTCAATCGGGCCCGGACCCCCGAGGGCTAGAAGATCACCTTGTTCAGCGGGTATTCGACCAGCCCGGTAGCACCAGCCTTCTTGAGCTTCGGCACCAGCTCCCGCACCTCGTCCTCGCTCAGGATCACCTCGACCGCCAGGAACCGCTCGTCGGCCAGGGGCGAGACGGTCGGGTTCTGCAGCGCCGGCAGCAGCCCCAGCACCTCCGATCGCGCAGACGCGGGCAGGTTCATCTTCAGCCCCACGAGCCTGGCGGCGTTCATCGCCCCTTGCAGCAGGATCGCCATCCCCTCGATCTTCTCGCGCTTGAACGCATCGGCCCACGCCGCGTGGCTGCACACGAAGCGCGTCGTGGAGGTCAACAGGGTCTCGATCACCTCGAGGTTGTGCGCGCGCAGCGAGGAGCCGGTCTCCGTGTTGACCACGATCGCGTCGGCGACGCCTTGCGCGATCTTGACTTCGCAAGCCCCCCAGCTGAACTCCACCTGCGCCTGCACCCCGCGCCCGCCTAAGAACCTTTCGGTCAAGCGCACGTACTCGGTGGCGATCCTCTTTCCCGCCAGGTCCGGCAAGGCCTTGTAGCCGCTCTCTCGCGAGACCGCCAGCACAACTCGGATCGGGTTGGTGGTGAGCTTGCTATAGCGCAGCTCGCACACCTCATGCACTTCCGCGCCGCAGTCGGTGATCCAGTCGAGCCCGGTCAGGCCCGCGTCAATCACCCCCTCTTCGATGTAGCGCGGGATCTCCTGCGGCCGGAGCAGGGTCGGCTCGATCTCCGGGTCGTCCACCACCGGCTGGTAGCTGCGCGAGTCGACGCGGAACCGCCACCCCGCCTTCTCGAAGAGAGAAAACGTCGCTTCCTGCAGGCTGCCTTTCGGGATTCCCAGGCGGAGGGGCATGGGCGCACGATACCTTTGGACCCGGGCCAGACCTGCAGCGGTCACAGGCCCTGCGGTGCGCTTAGCAATGGAACCTGATCGGCTAGTAAAACGTTGGATACGGTAGTGGCTACGCTGGCTAAGTGGCTTGCCCTTGTAGTTGGGCTCCTGGCGGTATTCGCCGGGTTCAACTTGAGCAGCGTTGCGCTTGCTTCGCCTCACCAGTCGCCCTTGGCCCGCACGGGCACACTGGCCACTGCGGCAGACACGGACTGCGACTGCTGCGACCAAACGCACAATGACCATCACTCCTGCAAGTCGTGCAGCGGGCACGACAAGGAAAGCGGGGGCCACAAGGGCGGTTCGGCGGGTTCAAGCTGCGCACTGGTGTGCGGACAGGGCCTCGCGCCGCACTCGCCAGCCAATCTTTCTTCTAGCCCCAGCGTTGCTTGCGCGCTGCCGACGGCACGACCGATCGAGCTGATCGAGCAGGCTAGTTTCAGGGGCGAAACCGGCCGCCGGAACGTCCGGCCGCCAGGGCACATGCCGTGGCCGCCCGATCTTGGGCGCGCTCCTCCGGTTGCGTAGAAACTTCGCTCTGGACGCCGACGAGGCGCTCCAGGTTTCGACGTCTCTACGACCCAACAACTGGAAAATCACATGGTTAGTTCAATCCTCATCGCCTCAGCGGCGATCCTGTTTCCTGCGCCGCAGGCGCAACCCATCGCTTGCCCGATAACGGGCGAGCCCGTAGTCAACGGAATGAAGGTCACCGAGTACAACGGCGCTCGGTTCACCTACTGTTGTGCCGGATGCGACGAGCAGTTCGAAAAGAACCCGCAGGCAGCGCTCGACAAGTCGATCAAAAGCGGCAAGACCGTCGGCGAGTTCCTCTTCGACCCGATCAGCAAAAAGCGGATCGAGCCGAAGAAGGCGGACGGCGGTTCGAGCGACTACCACGGACTTCGCTTCTATTTCGAGAGCAAGTCGAACAAGGCCGCGTTCGACAAAGAGCCGCAGAAGTTCGGCGCGCTGCCGAAGAAGGAGGCTCTGTTCTGTCCTGTGACCAAAGAGGCGGTATCGAGCTACGGCAAGTCCGTCGGCTACGAAGACTATCAGGGCGTCCGCTACTACTTCTGCTGCGCGGGGTGCGACGGGCCTTTCTCTAGCGATCCCGGAAAGTATGCGCCCAATGCAAAGTCGCACGTCCAGACGCCAAAAGCCATGGCGTCCGAGCCGGACAAAGCGAAGGGCGGCGGGGGCGCAAGGCCATGAACCTCGTGACCATGGCTTTGGTCTCGGTGATCGCGCTCGCGGTCCCGCAAGGCGCGAACAACGGCTTCAAGGTCGAAGGCAGCGTCGCCAAGACCATGACCGTCTCCAGCCTTGCAAAGGCAGAAAAGAGCGCGACCGCGGGCGTGGTCAGCGCTGACAAGAAGACCTTGAGCTTCGCGGGAGCCGACGTGCACATCGTCGTTCGCACTGGCCCCGAGGAAGACATGCTGTCCTATCGCATCCAGGGACTCAGGAACCCTACCATCAAGGTCGCAGCAGGATCGAAGCTGACGGTCCTCTTCGTGAACAGCGACGAGGACATGTTCCACAACTTCCGCGTCACGGACAAGGCGCCGCGATACGATGCGAAGATGACCGGCGTCACCTCGATCGGTTCCAAGGAGCTGAGGCACCGCACGGCCAAGGCGATCTATGGCGAGGAGATGGTGTTCCGCACGCCAAAGTCGACCGGCAACTACTACTACGTGTGCACGGTCGCCGGACACGCCGCTGCGGGGATGTACGGAGCCATCCGGGTCCAATGAGTTCTCGCTGAGTCGAAGGTCAATTGTCGAAAGTCGAAAGTGAAGAGTCCGCTAGCCGGGGGATTCCCCTGCGCAAACTGCTCGTGACTTTCGACTTTCGACTCTAACTGGCCTCTGCCACAATCGGGCCATGCCCAAGGTGCGCGTGTACGTCACGCTCAAGCCCTCGCTGCTCGATTCGGCGGGCAAGACGGTGGCGGGGTCGTTGGACAAGCTGGGGTTCCACGAGGTGAAAGGGGCGAGGATCGGAAAGCTGCTCGAGCTCGAGGTCGACAAGTACGACGAGGTGCGAATCAAGGAGATGTGCGACCGTCTGCTCGCCAACCCGGTGATCGAGGAGTACCGGTTCGAAGAGGTCAAGGCGTGAGGGTCGCGGTCGTGCAGTTCCCCGGATCGAACTGCGACCAGGACGCGCTGTGGGCGCTGCGCGACGACCTCGGCTACCAGGCCGACTACCTATGGCACGAGAGCGACTCGCTAAAGGGGTTCGACGCGGTCTTCATCCCGGGCGGGTTCACGTACGGCGACTATCTGCGCTGCGGCGCGATCGCCTCGCAGGCGCCGGTGATGTCGGCGGTCAAGGAGTTTGCCAAGAAGGGCGGGCCGGTGATCGGCGTGTGCAACGGGTTCCAGATCCTGTGCGAGTGCGGGCTGCTGCCGGGTGCGCTGCTGCTGAACGCGAGCCAGAGGTTCGTGTGCCGGCAGATCGTACTCAAGGCGGTCAACCGGGCCTCGCTCTGGACGCGCGGGGCGGAGGGGCTGATCCGCGTGCCGGTGGCGCACGGCGAGGGGCGCTACGTCTGCGACGACTACAGCCTCAAGAAGCTGCAGGACGGCGACAGGGTGGCGTTCCTGTACGTAGACGAGAGAGGGGAGCCTACCGACGGGGCCAACCCGAACGGCTCGATGGCCAACATCGCGGGGGTTTTGAACCCAGAGGGGAACGTTTTGGGCCTGATGCCGCACCCGGAGCGGGCTACCCGTAACCTTCTGGGTTCTTCGGACGGTCTAGTGATATTGAGGGCCCTGAACCTGGTCTCAACCGGGTACAAAACCCGGTAGTTCTGCCGATAATCTGAGGTGACCGACTAGGATGTGGAGACCAGCCATGCTTGTATTCGCGATGTGCGCCCTCCTTTCACCCGTCGTCGCCCCCGCGCAGGACGCCCCGGCCAAAGAGCCGCAGAAGGTCGTGCTCGGCAAGCTCGGACAGGCGGTGGCCCCCTCTAAGATCTACAAGACGGCTAGCACCAAGTCGCAGTCGTACTACACCACCAAGAAGTTCGAGTACCTCGTCATCAACGACGGCCCGAGCGAGAAGTGGTTCAAGGTGCTGCTCACCAACGGCAAGAACGGCTATATCCTCTCTGAGAGCGTCGCTGCGCTGCCCTACAACGTGACGATGCCCAAGCCGACGACGGTCGAGTCGAGCCGCGGCGACATCAACCGCGCGCTCAACTACTCGTTCCAGTACCTCGGAACGCCGTACAAGTACGGCGGCACGAACATCGACAACGGCATCGACTGCTCCGCGTTCGTGCAGGACGTTTTCGCGCAGATCGGCGAGGACCTGCCGCGCACCGCGGCCGAGCAGTACAAGGTCGGAAAGCCCGTGACGCGCATCGAAGACCTGCAGCCCGGCGACCGGCTGTACTTCTGGGACAGGAAGCGGCACCTGATCGGGCACACGGGGATCTTCATCGGGTGGCGCGAGGACGGCGGCGCGTACTTCATCCACTCGTCGAGCACCAACCACGGCGTGGCGACCGACGACCTGCGCAACGACAAATGGCGCAAGATCCTGGTCGCGGCCCGGCGCTAGCCCGCCCTTTGTCCCTCTCTCTTGCGGCTCCTCGCGGGGCAGTGAGTGAGCGCGCCCCGGCGATGAAAGCCTCCACCGATTGTTAAGGCCCGAGCGCCTTTTTGCCATTTTATTGCCGTTTTTTCGCGTGTTTTGCAGATATCACCAAGTTGTGGTGAGTTTTTCACCACCATTCAGGTAGGCTCAGCGGGTGTTCAAGAGGCTGGCGGAAAAGAGGGTGGGGGAGGCGCTGGCGGACACGCCCGTGGTGGTCGTGCAGGGGCCGAGACAGTGCGGCAAGACCACGCTCGTTCGGGGGTTCTGCGGCGACGGAACGCCTTTCGTTACGCTGGACGACTCGCTCGCGCTGGACGCGGCGGTTCGCAACCCGGACGGCTTTATCGCTCAGTTCCCCGGGCGCGCGGTGATCGACGAGGTGCAGCGCGCGCCGGGGCTCTTCCGCGCGATCAAGAAATCGGTGGACGCGGACCGACGTCCGGGGCGGTTCTTGCTGACGGGGTCTTCGAACGTGCTGACCTTGCCGAAGCTTTCCGAATCGCTTGCGGGACGGATGGAGGTCGTGCCTTTGTGGCCGCTGGCGCAGTCGGAGGTCGCGGGTACGGAGCCGTTCTTCTTGGATGACCTGCTGATGGGCGAGCTGCCATCGGACGCTGAGGCAGACGGCTTGTGGGAGCGCGTTTGCGCGGGCGGATTCCCAGAACCGCTCGGGCGCGCTTCGCACGACCGGCGCGAGGCTTGGTTCTCGTCCTACGTCACGACGGTGACGGAGCGGGACGTGCGCGACCTCGCGGACATCGAGGGGCTGACCGCGATGCCTCGGCTGCTGCGCACGCTGGCGCGCCACGCGGGCGAGCCGATGAACGTCTCTCGGCTCTCGCGCGAGACTGGCGTGCCGCACACGACGCTGACGCGGTACGTGTCGCTGCTCGAGTCGGTGTTCTTGCTGCGGCCGCTGCCTTCGTGGAAGTCCGGTGCGAAGGCGGCGAAGCTTCAGTTCGCGGACCCCGGCGTGCTGACTCACCTCTTGGGGACGTCGCCCGAGATGTTGCCGCAGGACGAGGTGGCCGCGCAGCGCTCGTTGGAGTGCTTCGTCGCGGCGGAGGTGCTGCGCCAGTGCGACGCGCGGTCGGCGCGGTGGCGGGTTCAGCACTTCCGCTCGGTGCGGACCTGGTCGGTTCCGGTCGTGGTGGTCGCGCCGGACCAGCGGGCCGTGGGGATCGCACTCTCACTGGACCGTTCGCCCGGGGCGGAGGCGTTTCGCGGCCTGGAGGTGCTGGCGGAGATCGCTGGCGCGGACTTCGCGCAAGGAATCGTGCTGCACGCGGGGGAGGAGAAGCGGCGGGTCACGGAGAAGCTGTGCATGGCGCCTGTGTCGTGTTTGTGGGGGTAGGGGTTTGGAAGCGCACTTGCAGTGCCCTCTGATGGGTGACAGCCTCCACCACTCGTCGCGTGGCGGAGGCACGGGAGGTCCGCTCTTCAGAGGCCGCCCAGGAGGTCGGCCCTCCATTAGGTCGGCCCCCCATTAGAGGCCGCCCAGGAGGTCGGCCCTCCATTAGGTCGGCCCTCCATTAGGTCGGCCCTCCATTCTCGGTGCCTGGGAGCGGCGCCC
>CAMLDW010000018.1 GCA_946479035.1 uncultured Chthonomonadaceae bacterium
TTTCGCTGAGCTGCAGCATCGCCATCTCGAGCCTTTCCTGCTGAGCGCGGATCGTCTCGACCGCGATCTTGCGCTCGGTGACGTCGTTGTAGAAGACGCTGACGCCCTCCTCCGACGGGTAGATGCGGAACTCGATCCAAATGCCCTGTTCGCCGAAGAACTGGTCGAAGATCGCCGACTCGCGCTGATCCATCACGCGATTGATCACCGCGAGGAACTCACTGCCTGCGAGCGAAGGCGAGACGTCGAGCACGGTTCGGCCGATCACCTCCTCGACCGACATGCCGAGCCACTCTGCTGCCGTGTGGTTGACGTAGCGGTAGACGAGGTCCCTGTCCAACGTGACGAAGGCGTCCTTAATGCTCTCCAGGATCGCAGCGACCCGCTCGTTCGCCTTTTGCGCCGCTTGCTCCGCTTCCTTTTGCTTCGTGATGTCGGCGCAGGCGATGAGCGCGGCGGTCGGCTCCTGCCTCGATGCCCTCATCGGGAAGACGCTGACGAGCAACCGCCTCTGCCCTTCTGGCGTGCGGGCCTCGAGCTCGATGTTCGTGAGGTGGTTTCCTCTGAACGCTTCTGCGATCAGTCCCTTGAGCACGAAGTCGTTGTCGAGGCTGAAAAAGCGCCCGAAGATCGTCTTTTGGATCGTCTGGTGCCAGTCGACGCCGAACATCTTCGTCGCGGCGTCGTTCCACTCGAACACCGTGCCGGACTCGTCGACGGAGAAGCACGCGAACGGGACTCCGTGAAAGAGGTCCTCGAAGCGCGCGGAGGCCTGCTTCAGGAACACGTTGCTCGACGTGGTCTCGTCGTAGGCTGTGCTGAGTACGAGGTGCCGCTCCTTGAGCTCGTTGTTCGCTTTCTCGAGCTGGCCCCTTACGACCTCGAGCTCGTCGGCGCGCTGGCTCGCGCTGGCTTGCGAGTCTTCGAGCTGCCTAAGTGTTTCGCGCAGCCGACTGCTCAAGGGCCCGAGGACGATCAGGGCGACGAGCCCGACAAAAACGATACTGACCACGAGCATCCACACTTGGGTCGTCCGAACGTGGTTGAGGCGCTGCATGGACTCGCGGTCCAGCGCCTGTTCGACCCGCTTGATTTCGACGTCAAACCTCTGCTGGTTTGTGCGGAGTTCGATGCGCACAGCCTTCGGGTCGCCGATTGCCCCCATCTCCGCGATCCCGTTGCTGGCGCCAACGATGTGCGCGAGAGGCACGTTGATGTCGCGCAGGAGCAGCTTTGCCTCACCGTCGATGACCGGGCTCTGCGTGAGCGTCATCTGGTTGGCGCCGAGCTCGTCGATCGTCTGTTTGATCCGCGCGCGATCCGGGGGGGACTCGTTGCAGTAGCTGACGGCTGTCTCGCCCAGGATGCGCTGGCGTCCAACGAGATTCGCCATCTCAACTGTCTTGGCGGCGCGGTCCATCTCGCGTCCGGCGATCTCGTATCCGATAAGTCGAGCGACAGCGAGCGCGCCAAGGATGGCGACGCTCACAACTACCAGCCAGAATGTGACTCGCTGTGAGGTGGACTTCAAGGGGAGGTGGCTCTTGTTCCTGTCTGGTTCAAATTGTCGGCTCGCGAGAGACTGTTCCGACCCGCATTTCCTTCGATTCTATGTACAAGTCAGTACAGGTTCATTTGAACCTAAAGGCGGTAGTCTTGGGCATGCGAGGCTGGCTGACGAGGCCGCTGATCGGCAAGAAAAGGGTCTCCTGGCGGCGGCGGCTGGCGTTCTGGGGCTGCTTCTTCGGCCTCCTCGTCGGCTTCTACTACTGGCAGCCACAACGGTACGAGTTCTTCCCGCCAGCGGCCCCCGAGCTCAAGCGGGTCTCGCCCGAGGAAGTGGGACTACTTACACCGGGCGTCCGAGTGCTGGTCATCACCGCGCACCCGGACGACAGCGAGTTCTTCATCGGCGGCACGCTCCTGCGCATAGCATCGACTGGCGCAAAGATCAGGCTCGTCGTCATGACGGACGGCGACAAGGCGTACTATCCGTTCGGCGTCGACCCGAGCCTGACGCAGACGCGCCGCACCGAGGAAAGGAGGGCCGCTGCGAAATGGAACGGCGAGGTTTTTTTCCTCGGCTATCGCGACGGAAGGCTGCCAGTGAACGAGCAGACAGTCGGCGACATCGTTTCGCAGCTGCGACAGTTCCAGCCCGACATCGTCATTGCGCAAGACCCCGTGTACCGCCAGCGCATCAGCCACAGCGACCACATCGACGCGGGCAGGAACGCGCTGCGCGCCCTCGACCTATGGGGCGGGCACTGCTGGGTCGCGCTAATGGACACGCGAGCCCCCAGTTGCTTCATCGACATCGACAAACAGTGGCTCGGCAAGGTCGACCTGCTCAAGACGCACGCCAGCCAGTTCCACGGCGAGCGGCTGGAGCTCGTTACCGGCTTTCTGGCTGAGCGCGCGATGGAGGAAGGCAACCGCGCGGGACTTGGGATGGCCGAGTCGTTCCGGGCATACAGGCGCTAGCGCGCCTGGTCGAGAATCCCCATCATCCCAATCCTGAGGACAATGCCAAGGACGATCCCAGCCACTGTAAGCAGGATCGCGCCGATGAGCAGCGGCCTGCCCTTCGGGTTTCCTCTCGAAGTCGCAACGGCGCCCATCACGATGCCCGCGCCACCGAGGAAGAGCGGGCAGCAGAAAAGACCGACAACTGCGCAGACCCATCCGATGGTGACCAGCGTGTCCGTGTTGTCCGGCCCCTGCGGACGTGGGTAGGGCGAACCTGGTCCCGGCGGTTGCACGTACGGCGACGGCCCCGGCTGTTGCGGCTGCTGCGGCTGATAGGGCTGATGCGTCGCGCCCAAGCCGAGGTCCGCGGCCGTCAGTCTTCGGCCCGTCCCCTCTTCCTCCAAAGGGGTATCTGGCCGCACACGGCCCTCTTGCATCCACTTCTGGAGCGTCGGTACATCGGCAGGGCCGTACTTGTTGCCGTCGCTCCCGAACACGAAGTACCGCACGATCGCCCCTTTTACCACAACTCAAAACAAAACGGGCCCCGCGCTGGAGGCGCGGGGCCCGTCGAACGACGCCTAGTTGCGCGGTCTGAACCGGGCGTTCACGTCTTCGCCTTCGCGCGAACGCCCGCCGCCGCCAGGGCCCCCGCGTCCGCCGCGGTCCCTGTCGCGGCCGCCGTCGCGTCCGCCGCGCCCGCGTCCGCCGTATCCGCCGCCGCGATCGTCGCGGCTCGGGCCCTCAGTCGCAACAGGGTTGTTGATCCGTTCGTGGTCCGGGTTGAGCCCGAGCGCCGAAAGGTTCACACGGCCCATGTCGTCGATCTCAGCCACGCGCACGTTGATCAGGTCGCCGATCTGCACGGCGTCGTCCGGCCTGCGGATCGGTTTGTCGGTGAGCTGCTCGGTCGGCACCATGCCGTCGCGCCCGCCTGGCATCTCGACCATCGCTCCGCGCCCCATGAGGCGCGTCACGCGGCCGCTGAACTGCATTCCGACCTCCATGCTCATCGTGCTCGCCTTGATCCTGTCGATCGCGGCCTGCGCCGATATTCCGTCGGTCGCGGCGATGAGAACTCGGCCGTCCTGTTGGATGTCGATCTCGGTGCCGGTCTCTTCGGTGATCTTGCGGATGTTCGCACCGCCAGGTCCGATGAGCGCGCCGATCTTCTCCTGCGCGATGTTGACGGTGTAGAGCCGTGGAGCGTTGGGCGAGAGCTCAGCGCGCGGCGCGGGGATCTCAGCCTCGATGACGTCCAGGATCTTCATCCGTGCGGTCTTGGCTTGCGCGAGCGCGTCGGCCAGGACCTTCTCCGGGATGCCGTCGAGCTTCGTGTCGAGCTGCAGCGCGGTAATGCCCGCGCGGGTTCCCGCGACCTTGAAGTCCATGTCTCCAGTAAAGTCCTCGACTCCCTGGATGTCCGTGAGCACGCGGAACGTCTTGCCGTCCGACATCAGCCCCATCGCGATTCCTGCGACGGGCGCCTTGATCGGCACGCCCGCGTCCATGAGTGCCAGCGTCGAACCGCAGACCGAGGCCATCGAGGTCGAGCCGTTCGACTCGAGCACTTCGCTCATGAGCAGGCAGGTGTACGGGAAGTCCTCGGTTCCGGCCGGGACTACCGGCTCGAGCGCACGCTCAGCGAGGGCGCCGTGGCCGACCTCTCGGCGGCCAGGCCCGCGCATCATGCGCACTTCGCCGACCGAGTACGGCGGGAAGTTGTAGAAGTGCATGTACTTCTTCTCGGAGATGCTCTCGTCGATGGTATCCACCATCTGTGCGTCCTTGGGCATTCCGAGCGTCAGGATCGTCATCACCTGGGTTTGGCCGCGGGTGAACATTCCCGAGCCGTGCACGCGCGGCAGGATGCCGGCGACCGCCTCCAGCGCACGGATCTCGTCCGGCTTGCGGCCGTCCGGCCGCATCCCGTCCTCGATGATCGACTTGCGGATGACTTTCTTCACCGCAGAGTCAACGGCGTCTTTCACCTGCGGCAGAAGCACTGCGTCCTCCGCGTACTTCGCCTTGTACTTCACGACTAGCGTGTCCTCGAGCTCCGACATCGCGCTCTCTCGAGTCGCCTTGTCGGGGTTGAAAATGCCGTCCTTGATCGCCTGGAGCTCGCTCGAACGGATCTCTTCGATCAGAGCGTCGTCTGTCTTTAGGACGATCGGTACGCGCTTCGGCTTGCCTGCCTTCTCGGCGAACTTCTCGAACTCTCCGCAGATCAGCTTGATCGCTTCGTGCGCGATCGTCAGCGCCTTGACCATCATCTCTTCGCTGACTTCGTTGGCGCCTGCCTCGACCATCGAGATCGCGCCCTTGTGCCCAGCGACCACGAGGTCGAGCTTGGAGACCTTGAGGTCTTCGTTGGAAGGGAACAGCACGAACTCGCCGTCGATGTGCCCGACGCGCACTCCTGCGACCGGGCCGGCGAACGGGACGTCGGAGACGGCCAGGGCAGCACCCGCGGCATTGATCGCCAGTACGTCGGGCGGCACGTTCTTGTCGACGGAGAACGCCATCGCGATGATCTGCACGTCGTTGCGCATCCCCTTGGGGAAGAGCGGCCGGAGCGGCCGGTCGATCAGACGGCTAGTCAGGATTGACTTTTCAGAAGGTCGTCCGCCGCGCTTGACGAAGCCGCCGGGGATCTTGCCGATCGAGTACTTGCGCTCTTCAAAGTCGCAGACCAGCGGCAGGTAATCGATGCCCTCTCGGGCGCTTTTAGACATGGTCGCCGTTCCAAGCACCACGGTCTCGCCCATGCCTAGTAGCACGGACCCTCCCGCTTGCTTGGCCACGCGACCCGTCTCGATGCTGAGGGTCTTGCCCCCAACCTCGAATGTGTGGGTATGGATCATATAGCCTCTTTTTCCCGGCTCCGCCGGGGTTGTCAGTGAGGCTTCACTTCACGAATGCCGAGCTTTTGGACGAGTTCGCGGTATTTCGCGATGTCCGTCTTCCGCAGATAGCCCTCAAGGCGGCGCCGCTTTCCGACGAGCCGCAGCAGACCCATGCGAGAGTGGCGATCCTTGTTATTGGTCCGCAAGTGCTCGGTGATCTGCTCGATGCGCGCCTGCATGACGGCGATTTGGACCTCTGCAGACCCTGTGTCGCCCTCCTTGGACGCGTGTTGCTTGATGACTGCCTGTTTCTTGGCCTTTTCCAGCGGCATGTTGTTAGCTGCGAAGCCTCCGGTGAGTCAGTCCCGCTCTCGCGGGTTTGGGGCCGAGCCTATCGATGCCGCTCTGCGCAATCCCGCGAGCGGGACTCCGGACAACGGCACACAGTGGGCTCTTCCCAAGCTCACATGATACCAGGCCGGGGTCAGAGGTGAGTAGGGTCTAGGGTCTCGGGACTCGCCATTCCAGCCTGCCTCCCCCGATCCTTCAGTAAACTCCGGCCATGCAGGTCGCGGTCGTCGGTGCCGGAAGCTGGGGGACGGCGCTCACCCTAGTCCTTGCAAGGAACGGCCACGACGTCACTCTTTATGGCAGAGAGGACGAGCACTTTCAAGCCCTGCGGGCCTGTCGCGAGAACCTGACGTACCTTCCAGGCTACATCCTGCCCGCCGAGGTTCAGTACGCGATCTTGGAAGGGGCGCCGGTGGCGGAGGGGACGGTCGTCGTAGCAGTCCCGTCTGGGGCGATCCGGGACGTCTTGCCGGCGCTCGCCGGGGGCAAGACGGTCTGCATGGCCAGCAAGGGGCTCGACGCCGTCTCGCGCACAGTGCTCACCGACGTCGTCGCAGAGCGGATGCCGGGCGCCAAGCTCGTCGCCCTGAGCGGCCCCAACCTGGCCGTCGAGCTCGCCCAGGGCGTACCGACCGTCGCAGTCGCCGCAAGCCCCGACGAGGCGCTCGCCGAAGAGATACGGGGGCTGTTCATGTCCAAGAGCTACCGCGTGTACGTCTCTGACGACATGCGCGGCGTCGAGCTGGCGGGCGCTCTGAAGAACGTCATGGCGATCGCCGCTGGCATGAGCGACGGCCTCGGGTATGGGGACAACACGAAGGGAGCGCTGCTCGCGCGCGGGCTGAACGAGATTGCGCGGCTCGGCGTAAGAATGGGTGCGAGGGTCGGAACGTTTCTCGGTATCGCGGGGGTCGGCGACCTTTTCGCAACGGCGGCCAGTAGACTGAGCCGCAACTACCGGGTCGGCCTCGGGCTCGGAAAAGGGAGGCACATCGAAGACGTTTTGAGCGAGCTCGGTCAAGTGGCGGAGGGGGTGCCGACCGCCGACACGGCGGTACGGCTCGCCAGAGAACTGCAAGTACAGGCGCCGATCACGGAAGTGGTCGACTCCGTGATCAAGGGCCGCGTCGCCCCGCGCGAGGCCGTCTCGCTCCTCATGGAGCGCGCTCCCGCAAAGGAGGGGGAGTTCGGCCAATGACGCGCGTCGCGATCGCGTTCGGCAGCAACCTGGGGGACCGGGAGCGCCACGTGCGCGAAGCGCTGAAGCTTCTCGAGCGCGGCGTCGCGGTCGAGCTGGTCAGCAGCCTCTATGAGACCGCGCCGATGTACGTCGAAGACCAGCCGTCGTTCCTGAACGGGGTCGCGGTCGGCGAGACGGACCTCGGGCCGATTGCGCTCGTCGCGTTGCTCAAGCAGATCGAGAGGGTGGTCGGAAGGACGCCGGCCGAGCGGAACGGCCCGCGCGAGATCGACCTCGACCTGGTGCTCTACGGCAGCCTAGTCCTGCGGTCTGAAGGCTCGGTTTCGGTCGTCGTGCCGCACCCGCGCTTGGCCGAGCGGCGGTTCGTGCTCGAGCCGTTGCACGAGGTCGCCCCGGAGGAGTTCGTCCCCCTCGTTGGCCCGGTCGATGCGCTGTTGGAAAGGGAAGACGTGGCCTCGCAGTCCGTCAGGAGGTTGGATGCCGCAGTTCCGGTACCGGGCCACAAATAGCCAGGGGCACGATCTGGAAGGCACGATGAGCGCCGCCGACGCGAACGCCGCAGTCGTGCAACTGAGCCGCCAAGGGCTGCGCTTGAAGAGCATCGAGGAGGGCATGAGCGTCGTGCAGCCTCCGACGTACCAAGCCCAAGCGGCTGCGCCGCCCATCGCTCGGCCACAGGTGCGGATGAACACGGTCTCCGTTCGCGCACCGGTCGCGCCGACGCTGACGAAGGTCGCCAACACCGTAAAGACAACTTCCTCGAAGAACGACGAGCTTTTCTTCCTCTTCGCGCAGCTCAGCAACCTGATCAGGAGCGGGATCACGACCGCCGAAGCGCTCACGCAGATGAGCCAGCGCACGCACAACTCGAAGTTCCGTCAGCCGTTGCAAGAAATGGCGCGCATGGCGGGCGAGGGCGGAAGTCTGGCGGCGGCAATGGAGCATTACCCCGACCTCTTTTCCCCCGGGCACGTCGGGGCTGTGCGCGCAGGCGAGAACGGTGGGTACCTTCCCGAAGCGCTCCAGGTCATGAGCGATCAGTGCAAGGAGACGCACAAGCTCATGCGCGCCTATTGGTGGCTCGGGCTCGCTTTGATCGCGACGGTGACGACGTTCGCCGTGGCGCTCTCCGGCAGCGTCGGGATCGACCGGTTGATCATGTCGATCAACGAACCGAACGACCCGAAGAACTCGCTCGGCGCGGGAATGCGAGACGCGATGCTCGGGCCGGTCGGCCTTGGCGTGGTGCTCTTCTTCGTCTTCTATTTCATAACGAAGGCTTGGCTGAGGCGTACGGACTCGCGGTTCCGGCGGCACAGCATGGCCTTGGGAGTGCCGCTCGTCGGCAAGCGCGCAAAAAGCGAAAACCTCGCGCTCTTCTCGTGGCACCTAAACAAGCTCGGGAAGGCCGGGATCAGCCCTTACACGAGCTGGAACCTCGCAGCCGACGCGGTGCCCAACGCGGCGTTCAGCGAGAAGCTCCGCAACGCTGGCGCGGGGATGGGGGAGAACACAAAGCTCTCGTCGATGCTCTACAAGTCGAACCTGTTCCCACACGAGATCTCGGCGATCGTCGAGACGGGCGAGGTGACGGGCGACCTGGGGCCCTCGCTCGACCAGGCAATGGACTACGCGCGCGCCGACCAGCAAGTCGCCGACACGACCCTCAAAATCAAGGCCGGCTGTTGGGCCACCCTTCTCATTTTCGGGGGCGGGATGATCGCGTTTATGATCATGTACAGCAGCTATCTGCACAGCGCCTTCAAAGTCCTGGACGACTGATCCGTCCATAAGGGTGGAAACGATGCCGATCTTCGAGTACAGCGGAACGAACGCGGAAGGACAGACCGAGCGCGGCATGATGCCTGGTGCGTCGCTCGATGCGGTCATGAGCAAGCTCAAGGCCAAGGGCCTGCAGGTTACGCACGTTTCGCTTGCGCAGTCCGGCAGCGACCCGCTCAGCGAGCAGCCGCACAACACGGGCCAGCGTTCGCGGTTTCAGACGGACGTCTTGGGGCCCCTTTTGGAGCAAGTGCCGTTGTCCCAACTGCAGTTCTTCTTCAGGCAGCTCGCCGCGATGCTCAGCGCGGGGATCGGCGCGACCCAAGCGCTCGAAACGCTTTCGAACCAGTCGCAGAGCTCCAAGCTCCAGCAGGTCCTCCTTGAAACAAAAGGCATGGTCGCCGTGGGCCAACCGATTTCCTCTGGTTTCGAGCGTTACCCGGAGGTCTTCTCGCCGATGGTTATCAGCCTTGTTCGTGCGGGCGAGCAAGGCGGCTTCCTCGTCGACCAGTGCAAGCTCATCAGCGAGTACATCCAGCGCGACATCGAGCTTCGAAACCTCATTCGCAAAGAGACGCTCTATCCGAAGGTCACGCTCGCGACCTCGATCATCGTGATCTTGGCAGCGCGGGCGATCGTCCACTCTTACGGAAAGGAGACGCACTTGACTTCGCCACTGACTGAGCCGGGAACGTGGCTCATCCTCGGCCCTGTCATCATCGCGCTTTTCATCTACTTCAAGGTCATCAAGAAGCAGCCGCGGATGCAGTACCAGTGGGACGCAATGGTCTTGAGGGTTCCGTTCATCGGCAACACTTCGCACGGCTTTGCGATGGCGAAGTTCGGCCGCGCATTCGGCGCGCTCTACAAAGGCGGCGTGCCGATCCGAAGGGCGGTTGAGCTCTCCGCCGACGCGTGCGGCAACGAGTACGTGCGCTCACGCATGTATCCCGCCGGTCAGGCGCTCGAGACCGGCGAGGGGATCGGATCAGCCTTTGCGCGCACCGGGATCGTCACGCCCATCGCCCTGGACATGCTGAGGACGGGCGAGACGACTGGAAACGTCGACGAGATGGTCCTTAAGATGTGCGAATACTACGAAGAGGACGGCGCCGTGCGCGCGAGGCAGGCGGCGGTCATCCTTGGAGTCGCCGTGCTCCTGCTCACAGGAGCGTACGTCCTCTATGTCGCGCTACAGTTCTACGGCGGCCTCGCCAACCAATACCAAGACCAGATGTAGGCCATGCGCGACCACTACGATGCGCTCGGGATCGGTTGGAACGCGACGCCGGATGAGGTCCGCTCTGCGTTCCGCAGGGTCGCGCGAGAGCACCACCCCGACGTCTCCGGGTCGGACGACTCCAAAGAGAGGTTCCTCGCGGCGAAAGAGGCCTATGAAGTCCTGAGCGACCCGGAGCGCAGGCGCACGTACGACCAGACGCTCGCACACCAGAGGCGGATCGAGGAGAGCCAGCGCCGCAACGTCCAGCACGGCGACGACAAAGCCAAAAGGAGGATGCAACAGGCCAGGGCCGAGCGCGCCTCCTCTTCCGAGCTATTGCGCATGAGCATGCTGCTCAACAGCCATCGCTTTCGCGAGGCGGAGGCCGTCGCAAGGGAAGTGCTGCAGGTCGAGCCAAAGTCGGCGCAGGCCTATGCGACCCTCGCAGAGGTTGCAAAGGTCCGCGGCGACCTGGACTCCGCCGCGCGCTATTTCGCGTTCGCTGCGCAGTACGCGCCGGACAACCGCGTGTACCGCGAAAAGAGCATCGCGGCGCAGGAAGCGCTCGAACGGCGCGCGCGGGGCTCGCACCCGGACCGGATACAGCGCAACGCGCCGATTGCCGTCGGTGGCGGCGCGTTCGTGGTGCTCGTGTCTTCGCTATACGTGGTGCTCGCCGCCGACCCGCCGGCGTTCCCGAGCGTGAAGCCGATCGCGGCGTGGCCCCTGTCGCTTCTTTTCATGCTGGTCGTGGCTGGCCTCTCGATCGGCGTTTCGCTGTCGATCGGCGGCTTTCTGGACGTGTACGACGCGAACCGCGGCTCGGCGGTTATGCGGGTCGCTCCTGCGACCGCGCTCGGCGTCGTCGCGCTCATGAGCTATTGGGTCGCGCTGGGGTTCTACCTGCTCGTGGGCGTGACGCAGCACGCTTTCAACGCCTCGATGTCTCGCCTGATGAGCGGCGTGCTCGCCGCGCTCTTCGTCTTCACGCTCGCGTCCTGGAACCTTAACGGGGAGGCGGCGTTCCAGACGTTCCTTTGGGGCGGCAACGTGCTCTACCTAGGCGGAGCGGTCGGCTGGTTCGTCGCGGACAGTCTTAAGAAAGGCTGATCGAATAGTGCTCTTCTGAGAGCCCGCGCGCTCCCGTGTGTCTCGGGAGCAGGCTTACGCCGACTTGCGCAATTGGCTGCCGTGGGTCTCGCAGGCTAGCATGAACGCGTCGACCACGGCCGGGTCGAACTGAGTTCCGCTGCAGGAACGGATCTCCTCCACCGCCTCTTCGTGGGACATTGCGGACCTGTACGGCCGGTCGTTCGTCATGGCGTCGTAGCTGTCTGCGACTGCGACGATGCGCGCCGGAAGAGGGATATTCTTCCCCATCAGGCTGTTCATGTAGCCCTTTCCGTCCCACCTCTCGTGGTGGTTTAGCGCGATCTCTGCCGCGAGCATGAGGATCGGCGACTTTCCGCGCGAAAGGATCTCGAACCCAATGAAGGTGTGCAGCTTCATCTGCTCGTACTCGTGCGGCTCAAGCTTGCCCGGCTTGAGAAGGATCTCGTCGCTGATGCCGATCTTGCCGACGTCGTGCATCGGCGCGGCGTCCCGGATCAGGTCGACGAACGCGGCATTCAGCCCCATTCCTTCGGCGATCGCGGCGCTGAGCGCTCCCACGCGCTGCGTGTGCTCGCCTGTCACGTCGTCGCGGTACTCGGCGGCGGCCGCCAGGACGTCCAGGGTCTCTTGGCGCGAGATCAAGATCTCTTCGGTGCGCTCGAACACCCGCTGCTCAAGGCGCAGGTTCTGCTTTTCGATCTCGCTTTGAAGCCGGCGCAGCTCAAGAAAGTTCTGGACGCGCAGCAGGATCTCAGTCGCGTCGCCAGGCTTTGTCAGGAAGTCGGTCGCGCCCAGCTCGAGCGCGCGGGTCTTTGCGTCGCTCGTGCCGTCTGCGGTGAAGACGAGGATCGGCACGTAGGCGCCCACGGACTTGAACTCGCGGATCTGCTGCAGGACCTGGAACCCGTCCATCTTCGGCATGTGCAGGTCGAGGATCACAAGGTCGGGCTGGTACTCGCGATAGACGTCGATCACGGTGGTCGGGTCGAGCACCGAGCGCAGGTTCTCATACCCCGCCCACTCGAGCACGCGGAGGCTCAAGTGGATGTTCTGGATATTGTCGTCGACGACCAAGATCTTCGACTCAGGGTGCTGTGCCATGACCATCGCTTGCGGTTGTTCTGGGGTTGCCCCTACTTAGTTTCGGCTGTTCGTCGTCCGAATCCGCAGGTTGGGCCCCGCTAGGTCGCTGGAACCGTCAGGTTTTGGGCCCGTTTGAGCCTGGCGGTATAGTGGCTGCGCGATGTCGCAGGAGCTTTGGGACAAGGTCGACCGGTACTTCGAAGACAAGCTGATCGGACGCGACGCGGCGCTGGAGGCCGCTCTCGCAGACAGCGAGGCGGGCGGGCTCCCGCCGATCAGCGTCACGGCCACTCAAGGGAAGCTGCTCCAGATCTTCGTAAAGATGCTCGGTGCCTCGCGGGTGCTGGAGGTCGGCACGCTGGGCGGCTACAGCACGATCTGGATGGCGCGAGCCTTGGGCCCGGGCGGACGGCTGACGACGCTGGAGATCGACGCCAAGCACGCGGAGGTGGCGAAGAAGAACATCGCGCGCGCGGGCGTCTCTGACCGGGTGGAACTGCGGCTCGGTCCCGCCATCGAGACCCTGCCCAAGCTCACTGGCCCGTTCGACCTGGTTTTCATCGACGCGGACAAGCAAAGCACGCTGGCTTACTTCGAGCACGCGCTGCGCCTCTCGCGACCGGGCTCGCTGATCGTGGTGGACAATGTGGTTCGGAAGGGCGAAGTCGCCGATTCTGCCAGCGAGAGCGACATGGTGAAGGGGATCCAGCGGTTTTGCGACGCTTTCTCTTCTATTTCGGGCGTAACAGGAACTGCCGTGCAGACGGTCGGGAGCAAGGGGTACGACGGCTTTGCGGTCATGCTCGTCGGCTGACTGCCGATAGCCCCGAACCGCCGCCGGTATCATCAAGGGCTGGATGGCCAAGCGGTTCTACATCACGACGCCGATCTACTACGTCAACTCGGTGCCCCACGTGGGCCACGGGCTGACGACGCTCGTGTGCGACGCGACCAAACGCTGGCACCAGATGAAAGGGGAGGATGCGTTCTTCCTCACCGGCACGGACGAGAACGGGCTGAAGGTGATGGAGGCTGCGCAGGCGGCCGGCGAGACGCCGCAGGAGTTCGTCGACCGCATCAGCGCGATCTGGTCGAAGGCGTTCGACTCGCTCAACATCGGCTACGACGTTTTCTTCCGCACGACGAGCGCGCGGCACAAGGAGGCGGCGCAGGCGCTCTTCGACCTTCTCCGCAAGAACGGTCACATCTACCTCGACAAGTACTTGGGTTGGTACGACGTCAGCGCAGAGACGTTCGTGAAGGAGTCGGACCTCGTCGACGGCAAGAGCCCGGACGGGAACGACGTACGGTGGGTCGAGGAGGAGAACTGGTTCTTCCGGCTCTCGGCCTTTCAAGGGCCGTTGCTAGAGAAGATTGCCAGCGGCGAGCTGCTTCTGCTGCCGGAGGGCCGGCGGAACGAGGTCGTTTCCTTCATCAACCAAGGCTTGCGCGACCTTTGCGTCTCGCGCGCGAACCCCGGATGGGGCATTCCTGTGCCTGGCGACGAGACGAAAGTGATTTACGTGTGGTTCGACGCGCTGATCAACTATCTCGCAGCGACCGGCTGGCCATCGAAGGGGTGGAAGGACCTGTGGCCGGCGGACGTGCACTGGATGGCAAAGGAGATCTTTACGCGCTTCCACGCGACGCTGTGGCCCGCGATGCTGATGGGAGCTGGGTTGCCGCTGCCCAAGGCTGTGATCGCGCACGGGTGGTTCACGTTCAACGACTCGAAAATGAGCAAGTCAAAGGGGAACGTGCTCTCGCAGGCGGCGGTCGTCGATCGCTTCGTCGAGGCGGGCTGCGCAGAGGCTCTCGCGGTGGACGTGCTGCGCTATTGTCTGGCGCGAGCGCTGCCTTATGACAACGACACGAATTTCACGATGTCCGAGATCGAGCGGATGTACAACGCGGACCTGGCGAACGACCTGGGAAACGCGCTGAACCGAACGCTGACGATGGCGCACAAGTTCGTCGGCGGCGCGGTGCCCGGCGGCGAGTGCGACGCGGCAGCCGTCGCGCACGTGCGCGGCTGCAAGTCGCGCTTCGAAGCGGCGATGGAGACTCACCGCTTGCACGAGGCGCTGGACGCGGCCGTCGACGCCTCGCGGTTCTTGAACAAGTACGTGGACGAGAAGGCGCCGTGGGCGCTGGCGAAGAGCGGCGACGCTTCGCTAGCGCAGGTCCTGCGCTCGATGCTGTTCCTGCTGCGTTCCGGAGAAGGGATGGCTCGGCCGTTCGTGCCTTCGACCGCCGACGCAATCGCGGCGCAGCTCGGTCTTGCGCCCCTGAAGGAGTGGAAGCTGATCGGCGACGAGGCGTCGCTGCCGGCGGGGACGAAGGTGGGGCAGCCCGTGCCGATGTTCCCGAGGCTGGATACAAAGAAGCAGAGTGGAGCGTCAGTCCAAAAGGAGGTTCTCCCTAACCATCCCCCAGTGGGGAGGGAGCAGCGTGCGGGCGACGATGTGAGTCCGGCAACCACCGAGAAGGAAAAGAAAGTGCAGACAGAAGAGAAGAAAGACGAGACGATCGAGTTCGCGGACTTCATGAAGGTGCACCTGCGTGTAGCGCGGATCATGGAGGCCGAGCCCGTGGAGGGCAGTGACAAGCTGATGAAGCTGACCGTGAAGATCGGCGACGAGAAGCGGCAGATCTTGGCGGGGATCAAGCAGAAGTATTCGGCAGAGGACCTGATCGGCCGCCAGGTCGTGGTGGTCGCGAACCTCAAGCCGCGCAAGATGATGGGGCTCGAGAGCCAGGGGATGGTCTTGGCGGCGGACGACGCGGACGGGCAGGCGATCCTGCTCGAACCGGAACATGAGGCGCCCGAGGGCGCAAGCGTACATTGAGGGCTCGTCCCGGCAAGCTGTGGACAATCGCGGGGAAACCGCTTGGCCCAGTCGGAATCGCGCCAAGCCGGTAGCGCGTATTAATCAGTGTGAAGGGCGGTAGCCCCAAGAGCGTCCACGCGCTGTCGCAGCCGGTTGAAGAAATCGTCTCGGAGTACGAGTTCCTCGTCGAGCACATGCGGCACGCCGTCTGGCGCCTCGATGCGACCGGAAAAGTGATCGAGGCGAACGGCGCCGCGTGCAAGTGGCTGGAAGTCCCGATCGAGCAGCTCGTCGGGCGCAACGTGCGCGAATTCCTCGTCATCGACGTCGACATCGTGCGCGACGAGTCGTTCGAATCGGAGTTCAAGACCGCGACCGGCGTGCACAGGGTGGCAGTCGTGTCCTCCCGCGTGCTGCGCCACTCAGACGGCATGGCGCTAGGTGCGCTTCAGGTAGTGACCGACGTGACCGCGGGCCGCGCGATCGAGAACCGGCTGGTGCAAGAGATCCAAAAAATGGCGCGCATGGCGGGCGAAGACAAGCTGACGGGCCTGCCGAACCGCCGCGCGTTCGACATGGTCTTGGAGGGCGCGGCCGCCGGCGCGAACAAAGAGCCGTTCGCGGTGCTGCTCATCGACCTGAACGACTTCAAGGAAATCAACGACGCGATGGGGCACCAGGCGGGGGACGAGGCTCTGTCCCTGTTTGGAAAGAGGCTGGACAGCCTGGTGCGCGACACGGACCTCGCGGCGCGGATCGGTGGCGACGAGTTCGCGGTCGTGCTGATGAACGCAGACCGCGCGATGGCTGAAAAGGCCGCCGCGCGCTTCAAGCAGGGGCTCGACTTCCTGGCCGTGGTCGGGGGGGCCGAGGTGCGGCTCTGGGCGTCGGTCGGTGTGGCGCACAGCGCGGATGGCGCTGGCTCCGTGCTCGCCCGCGCCGATGCGGCGATGTACGAGGGCAAGCGCGCTGGGAAGAACGGCGAAGGCCGCAACGCGGAGCGCTCCCGCCTCGCATAATGGTCAGCGATGCGCCGCACGATTCACCAGCAGGTCGCGGCGAACAACCGCCTCAGCTTCTTCTACGTTCTCATGGAGATCGTGCTGTTGGCAGCGCTGGGCGGCGCGATCGTCGGTTACTACGCTCCTGACTACTGGATCGGTGGCGTCGTGGCAGCGGCGGGGCTCGGACTCGTCGTCGGGCTGGTGGCGTGGAACTCGGGCAGCGACATCGTGCTCAAGATGAACCATGCGCACCCTGCCACTCCCGAAGAGCAACTGCTCGTGGACAACGTGGCGGAAGAGATGGCGATCGCTGCAGGAATCCCTACGCCGCACGTCTACGTGATCGACGACCCCTCGCCAAACGCCTTCGCGACAGGACGTTCGCCCAAAACTGGCATCGTGTGCGTGACGACCGGCCTGCTGCAGCGGTTGAACCGCGAAGAGCTGCAAGGCGTGGTCGGGCACGAGATCGGCCACATCCGAAACAACGACATCAAACTGATGGCGACGCTCGCGATCGTCGTCGGCCTCATCCCGATGTTCGCGCACTTCTTCTGGCGGTCGCAGTGGTATGGCGGAGGCCGGCGCAGCCGCGACAGCAACGACGGAGGCGCCTCGGCCGTGTTCTTCGTGATCGCAATCGCGCTGGCGGTCCTCGCGCCCATCTTCGCTTCGCTGCTCGAGCTCGCGATCTCGCGGAGAAGGGAGTTCATGGCCGACGCGAGCTCGGCGCAGTTCACGAGAAACCCGGACGGTCTGGCGCGCGCGCTGGAGAAGATCGCCGCGTCGGACATCAAGATGGACTCGGCGAACAAGGCGACCGAGCACATGTACATAGTCAACCCGTTCCAGTCGCTCGAGGCGCGCGGCATCTTCAGCACCCACCCGCCCGTGGAGCAGCGCATCGCAGCGCTGCGCGGCCTGAGCGGCATGGACTACCACCGCTACCTTTCCAGCGACGATAAACTATATGGTCAGGGCTGAGCGCGCGTCACTCGTAGCGCGGGCGGAACGCCGCGATGTGGTGCCGGAGCCCAGCGGGCGTGACGGCGATGAGGTCGTAGCGGCACACCGCCTCGGGGATTCCTGCTTTGTGCAGGTACTCGCCGACAGCGCCGGTAAAGTGCGCGACCTTCTTTCCGTCGACGGCCTCCTCGGGCACGGCCGTCCTTGAGCGCCTCGACTTCACTTCGACGAAGACGAGCGTCTCACCGTCCATCGCGACGATGTCGATCTCCCCGCGCGAGGACTTGAAGCGCCGCGTCACAATCGTATAGCCGAGCCCGAGCAGGAACTCCGCCGCCCGGTCTTCCGCCTCTGCGCCTAGTCGTCGAAGGTTAGGCACGGTTGGTTCACCATGTCCGATATGGGCGAGAAGGTCCGGCGGTGTATAGCGCAAGGACCGTGTTCGCGCAAAGCGTCGAGGTGCTGGGGAGTCCCGTACCCGAAGTTCACGTCGAACCCGTACTCTGGGTACTGGTGCGCGTACTCGCACATGATTCCGTCGCGCTCTGTCTTTGCAAGGATCGAGGCCGCGGCGATGCAGGCGTATTTCGCGTCCCCCTTTACGACCGCCTCGACATTGAGCTTCGTCGGTGGGAGCTGGTTGCCGTCCACGAGCGCGCGCGTGGATCGCAAGAGCTCGAGCACGCGCGCCATCGCGTTGAGCGAAGCGCGCAGGATGTTGCGCCTCTCGATTTCAGGGACGTCGACGACCTCGATGCACCACGAGGCTCCCTTCCTGATCCTCTCCGCTTGCTCCTCTCGCTGGCTCGGAGCGAGCCGCTTAGAGTCGTCGATCCCTGCGACGTCGAACCCTTCAGGAAGAACGACCGCTGCGACGACGAGGGGCCCGGCCAAAGGCCCGCGACCGGCCTCGTCCGCTCCTGCGACACCCGGCAGATGGATCAGGTTCGGCATTCCTTGCCAGGCCGTTCGCTCGGCCTTCATTGACAGTATGCCGGAAGTGGGCCATAATTTGTGACCGGCGCGGCGGGTATAGCTCAGTTGGTTAGAGTGCCTGACTGTGACTCAGGAGGTCACGGGTTCAAGTCCCGTTATCCGCCCCATTTCCCTTATTGGTCGTCCGATCCGCCGCCTTGGCTAAGGGACCCGCCGCTCTCCTTTGCCGCGGCACCCATCGCTTGGCGCTTGGCCGCCTGCTGGATTCCGCCTCCACCGCCTCCCGCCACGGAGTCAGAGCCAGATACGGGTGATATGCCGCCGACCTCTGGCGACGTGATCCCGATCCCATCTGTACTGCCGCCTTGCACAGAAGCCTGCGTGCCGGTCTTGTCCCCCTTTGCAGGCGGCTCGGCAAGAGGCTCCGGTTTCGTGGCGCATCCAGCGAGCACTACCGCAAAGAGCACAATAGCGAAAACCCTCATGTCGTCATATGTTAGAGGAGTCTTGTCCCGCCGTGTGCAAAGTCGGGGGCCCTGGAACATGTGTCTACCATTCTGTGGGTAGAATCGTGCACGAATGGCCCAGGAAAAGATCATCGTCGTCGGCGCGCGCGAGAACAACCTGAAGAACGTGACCGTCGAGATCCCGCGCGACAAGCTAGTCGTGATCACGGGGCTCAGCGGCAGCGGAAAGTCTTCGCTGGCGTTCGACACGATCTACGCAGAAGGGCAGCGGCGCTACGTCGAGTCGCTCTCGGCGTATGCACGGCAGTTCCTTGGGCAGATGGACAAGCCGGACGTCGACCACATCGACGGGCTCTCGCCAGCGGTCTCCATCGACCAGAAGAGCGCTTCGCGCAACCCGCGTTCGACGGTCGGCACGGTGACCGAGATCTACGACTACATGCGAATCCTGTTCGCGCGCGCCGGCACTCCCTACTGCCCCAACTGCGGCACGCCCATCGAGCGCCAGTCGACCGACCAGATCGTAGACGCGGTCAGCGCCCTGCCTGAGGGCACAAAGCTACAGATCCTCTCGCCGATCGTGCGCGGGCGGAAGGGCACGTACCAGAAGGAGCTGCAAGAGATCCAGGCGGCGGGCTACGTGCGCGTGCGCGTGGACGGGACGATGTGCGAAGTCACCGACGACATCCCCATGGACCGGTACAAGCAGCACACGATCGAGGTCGTCGTCGACAGGCTGGTGATGAAGGACGGCATCGGGCGCAGGCTGGCCGATTCGGTCGAAACGGCGCTGAAGATGGGCAAGGGGATGGTGACGGTCTCGCACGAGGCCAAGGGGAAGTGGGTGGACCGGCTCTACAGCGAGCACTACTCTTGTGCAAAGTGCGGGTTTTCAATGCCCGAGCTGGAGCCGCGCATGTTCTCCTTCAACTCTCCTTACGGCGCGTGCCCTGAGTGCACTGGGCTAGGGACGAAGACGGAGTTCGAGCCGTCGCTGATCATCCCCGACGACTCTCTGCCGCTGCGCGACGGCGCGATCGTGCCCTTCGTCTACAAGTCGGGAGAGGTGAAGGAGTGGTGGCCGCAGGTCCTGGACGGCGTGGGCCGCACGCTCGGATTCGACGCGACACTGCCGGTCAAGAAGATCGGTGCGAAGAACATGCAGGCCGTGTGGGACGGGCTGCCGGAGCCCGTGACAGTCCTCATGAAGTACGGCAAGAGCGAGCGCAAGTTCCAGACGAAGTGGGAGGGCGTGCTGAAGGTGCTCCGCAAGAAGTACGATCAGACGGAGAGCGAATGGATCAAAGCCGACCTTCAACAGTACATGCGGACGAACCCGTGCCCCGTGTGCGGCGGGAGGAGGCTGAAGCCCGAGTCGCTTTCAGTCCGCATCGGCGACAAGAACATCTCGGAGGTGACTGCGTTCGCGGTCACGGACGCGCTTGCGTTCTTCAAGGACCTGCCAAGGAAGATGAACAAGCGCCAGCTCACGATCGCCGAGCGCGCTGTCAAGGAGATCATCGAGCGCCTCAGGTTCCTCTTTGACGTAGGGCTTTCTTACTTGACACTGAACAGAAACGCGACGACTCTCGCAGGCGGCGAGGCGCAGCGGATACGGCTCGCGACGCAGATCGGCTCTGGGCTCATGGGCTGCCTGTACATCCTGGACGAGCCATCGATCGGGCTCCACCAGCGCGACAACCACAAGCTGATCGAGACGCTGCAAAGGCTGCGCGACCTAGGGAACACGGTGATCGTTGTCGAACACGACGAGGACACGATGCGCGCTGCGGACTGGCTCATCGACCTTGGCCCCGGCGCCGGAGAGCACGGCGGAAGGGTGGTAAACGAGGGTCCGATCGAGAAGTTCTTGAAGAAGAGCTCTCCCACTAGCGACTTCCTGAACGGTCGGGAGAAGATACCTGTGCCTACGGTGCGGCGCGCTCCTAGGACGCCGAGCCCGCTCTCCAAATCCAAACGCTAAGTGCCGCGTCTTCACCAAGGTTCCTAGCATCGGCACTGACAGTCCAATACTTGGCGATGTTCATGCTGGCGCGGGACTCGGCGCAGTACCCGGGTAAGTCTTGAGTACACGCCCTCATTTGATCGGTGTCCTCAGTAGCGACGCGTTGTGCCAAGTCTGGGCCATACTGGGTTTGGAGCGAAGTCGGCGGATGTCGGAAAAGCAGTTCTACATCGATCCCAGCAGGTGCATCGGATGCAACGCGTGCGTCGCGGCGTGCGCGGAGTGCGACACGCACGCAGGCGTCTCGATGATCCATCTCGAGACTATTGAGCGCGCCGACAGCGTCCAGACGACTCCGATAGTCTGCATGCATTGCGAAGAGCCAGCTTGCGCGGCTGTGTGTCCCGCGGACGCCATCAAGCGCACGCACGACGGCGTCGTCCAAAGCTCGCTCAAGCCCCGCTGCATAGGCTGCACGAACTGCGTCTACGCTTGCCCGTTCGGCGTCCCCAAGTATGAGGCAAAGATAGACCAAATGATGAAGTGCGACATGTGCTACGACCGCACTTCAGTGGGGCTGCGGCCTATGTGCGCGACCGTTTGCCCCTCTGGGGCCCTCTTCTTTGGAACGCCGGAAGAGATCGCCGAGCAAAGAGGGTCGACCCCTGTCAATGAGTTCCAGTTCGGCGCACGCACGGTCCGCACAAAAGTCTCGATCATGATGCCGCAGGGAAGCACGCGGCTCAACGTTCAGCCCGGCGCGCTCATGCGAAAGAGCGACCTGCTCGCTACAGCGAGGACGTCCTGAGATGGAACAGCGCATCAAGGACGACTTTTCGATCGAGTGGGATGAAGACCGCTTCGTCTCTCGTCGCGAGTTCTTCAAGTTCATGACGGTCGCGAGCGCGGGGCTCGCCCTTGGCACTGCCATCCTTGCCGTGTGGCGTTCGGGAAGAGGGACGACGAAGGCAGTGCGGACCAAGGTCGCACGCGTGCGGGATCTGCCCGTCGGTAAGTCGCTGCAGTTCAGTTATCCCGGAAAGGACGACCTGTGCATCTTGGTCCACAGGTCGGACGGGGAGTTCGCAGCATTCTCGCGGCGGTGCACGCACCTTTCATGCCCTGTGCAATACCAAGCGGAAAAGGCACGACTTTTCTGCCCGTGCCACAACGGTGCGTTTTCGCTTGAGAACGGGAGGCCGACCCAGGGCCCACCGCGGCGCGCCCTCGACCGGATCGATATCGAGGTCGAGCACGGCGTCGTGTATGCGACAGGAGTGACAAGGGCGTGAAGAGCGTCCACGAAGACCGTAGGCGGCAAAGGGCGTTGGTCGTCTCGGCCCTGATCATGTTCCAGCTCGTCATCGTGCTGCTACAACTCTGGCTCTTCGTATCTGTGCTTGAAGGCGTAGTCGCAGGGGCGAGCCAGATCGGTTTCACGGCGACCGTCGTTAGCCTGCTCTGTTTCGCGGCCAACGCTTGGATGCTTGTCGGCGTGTGGAGGATCGACCGTGCCGAATAGCCCGGCGAACCGCGTGCTAGCGATGAACGTCCTCATGTTCGCGCTCTGCTTCGCGTCCTGGACTCTGTTCGGCGTGCTCGTTACGTTCCTCGTCGACCACCGAGCCCTCGTGGTCGACAAGGCACAGGTCGGCTGGCTCATCGGTGCGCCGATCCTGACCGGGTCCGTACTGCGGCTCCCCGTCGGACTGCTCTCAGACCGTTACGGCGGAAAGCCAGCGAGCGTCGGCATCATGCTTGTCGGGGCAGTCGCTATGTATTGCGTGAGCTTCGCAAACGGATTTGGGCAGCTCATGCTCGTCGGACTCCTTTTTGGCGTGGTGGGCGCGTCCTTCGCCTCCGGTGTCGCCCTCACCTCCGTCTGGTTTCCCAAGAGCAGGCAGGGCACGGCGCTCGGCCTGCTCGGCCTCGGCAACGTAGGCACGGCGGTCACGGCGCTCAGCGCGCCGGCTCTGCTCAAGTGGGCGACGCAGGACGGCGCGAACATCGAAGGGTGGCGCCGCGTTCCGCAGATCTATGCGGGCGCGCTGGCGGTGATGGCGGTCGCCTTCTGGCTGCTCGCAGTCGCAAAGAAGCAGGAGGGTCCACCAAAGACGATGTCCTTGCTGCTGCAGCCGCTCAAGCAGGTTCGCGTTTGGCGGTTCGGCCTTTACTACTTCCTCATATTCGGCGGGTTCGTCGCGCTCTCGCAGTGGCTGATCCCCTATTCGCTCAACGTCTACGGTTTGACGCTCGCCTCCGCCGGACTGTTGTCTACGATGTTTAGCCTGCCTTCCGCCTTTACTCGCGCGATCGGTGGCTTCGTCTCGGACCGCTTCGGCGCGCGCGCGACACTCTACTGGGTGCTCTCGGGCGTGCTGCTCTTGTTCCTCTTGCTCGTTGCGCCACGGATGGACATCACTTCGCCCGGCGAAGGGGTGCTGGCGGACCGCCCAGGAGTCGTATCGGAGGTGGGGCCAGAGAAGATTGTCGCCGGCGGAACAGTATATACGCTTCGAGTGAAGCACTCATCTAGTGAAAAAATGGACGGGACGGCGGTCGTATGGCCCCAGTTCGCCTCTTGGCACGAGCCGGCCGTAGCAGTCGGCGACAATGTCACAAAGAAGCAGGTCCTTGCACGAGGCGTGACACACATCTACTTCCAAGCTAACCGCACGGTGTTCACTGTTCTCCTCTCCGTCGCCGGCGTTCTGATGGGCCTTGGCATGGCGGCGGTGTTCAAGCACATCCCCGAGTACTATCCGAACGACGTGCCTGTCGTCGGCGGGCTCGTAGGCGTCATCGGCGGTCTTGGCGGCTTCGTGATGCCGATCGTTTTCGGCTATGCGCTCAAGGCGTCTGGCGTGTGGACGACCTGCTTCCTGATCCTGGCGGTCTTGTCCGCGGTCTGCCTTGTTTGGATGCACTTCGTCATCGCTCGCAGCGCAGCCGAACACGAAAAGACTGAGAGGGCCGCGCACCTGGGGGCCGAGAAGTGAACACCCCGCGCAGCGTGCGAATCGCGTATCTTGCAGCGTCAGTCGCCGCTCTCCTCGTCGTTGCATTGATCTGGTTTGGTTCGGGCAGGTTCTCGCGGTTTGATCCTCCGCTGAGCGCGTATGCGGCAGCGACCGTTTTCGCCGCGTTCGCCGTCACCTATCGGTATTCGATGTGGGTCCAGCGCCCACCCACCTGGCCCTATTTCAAGAGGGGATGGAGCCTGTTCTTCCGTCGCAGCAAGCTCGGTGCAAACGTGCTACTGCTGTTTCGTCTCGTCTTCGACGACATCATCGCGCAGCGCTTTATCGAAGAGCGTGGGCGCTCGCGCTGGATGGGCCACCTGTGCATCGCGTGGGGTTGCCTCATCGCCTTTGCGATCACCTTCCCGCTCAGTTGGGGATGGGTCCAGTTCGGCGCCGACGGCGAGCGGTATGTCGTCGAAGTGATGGGCCACCGCCAGTTCTCGTTCGACCCCGGCGGGCTCGTCGCGTTCTTCGTCTTCAATGGCCTCAACTTCAGTGCAGTCATGGTGCTGGCGGGCGTCTCCATAGCGATGCACCGCCGCATCCACGAGCGCGGCGCTCAAGCGGTTCAGAGCTTCGAGTCCGACCTGCTGCCGCTCTTCCTGCTCTTTTCGGTCGCGGTCACGGGCCTGATGCTCACTGCTAGCTCAAAGCTCATGCAGGGCGAGAACTACTCGTTCCTTTCGCTCCTCCACGCTTTCACAGTCATCTTGTTCTTGCTCTATTTGCCGTTCGGCAAGCTCTTTCATGTCATTCAGAGGCCGGCCCAGCTCGGTGTCGCTTATTATAAGAAAGAGGGCGCCGAGGGAGAGCAGTCCGTCTGTCCGCGCAGCGGAGAAGCGTTCCAGTCCAAGATGCACCACGATGACCTCGTCGGCCTCATGCAAGAGATCGGGTTTGACTTCGGCGCCCACCAGGACCTCTCTCCTGCTGAGAAACGCAGGCTCGTCGCGCTCAACCAGGCGAACGAACTCGGTGAGAGGCCCTTTGCGGGGTAGCTAAACATGGCAAAGCCCCCTCTCCCAGTCGAGGAACTGATCGAGCAGTTCGGCCCGCATCTCAACTATGAGCCTCCGGGCGGATGGCAGGGCCGCGGCGAGCCAGAGCGCGTGGTCAAGACGCACTGCTGCTTCTGTGGCCAGCAGTGCGGGATCCAGCTCAAGGTCCGCGAGAACAAGGTGATCGGTTTCGAACCGTGGGAGGAGTTCCCCTTCAACCGCGGAAAGCTCTGCCCTAAAGGCGTCAAACGGTACATGCAAGGGAACCACCCTGACCGACTGCTCGGCCCACTAAAGAGAGAAGAGGGCGTGGGCTTCGTGCAAGTTTCGTGGGAGGATGCACTTGCAAAGACGGTGTCCGAGGTCCAGCGCGTGCAAGCCAAGTACGGAAGGGACGCTGTCGCCGTGCTCTCCGGCGTTTCCCTCACGAACGAAAAGAGCTATCTGATGGGCAAGTTCGCGCGCGTCGCCCTGCAAACCAAAGAGCTCGACTATAACGGGCGCCTCTGCATGGTCAGTGCGGGGACTGGGAACAAAAAGGCGTTCGGCATCGACCGCGCCGCGAACTCGTGGCAGGACATCCTGCTCGCAGACGTCATCCTTTGCGCAGGCACGAACGTCGCAGAGTGCTCGCCAATCACGACGGACTACATCTGGCGCGCACGAGACCGGGGCGCGAAGCTCATCATGGTCGATCCTCGCGTCACGCCGTTGGCGCGCACGTGCGACCTCCACCTTCCAGTGCGTCCGGGCACCGATTCTGCCCTATTCAACGGCCTCCTCCGTGTGTTGATCGAAGAAGGGTTTGTAAACAAGCCGTTCGTCGACGCACACACGAGCGGATGGGAGGGCGCCGAGAGGACGGCGCTTGCTCAATCGTTGGACGAGGCATCGCGCATCAGCGGAGTTCGGCTCGACGACATCGTCAAGGCGGGCCGCATGTGGGGAGAGGCCGCTTCGAGCTTCCTGCTGCACGCGCGCGGGATCGAGCACCACACGAAGGGCGTGGACAACGTGCTGAGCTGCATCAACCTGGTCCTTGCTACCGGGCGCATCGGCCGCCCGGGCTGCGGCTATGGCACCATCACGGGCCAAGGGAACGGGCAGGGCGGGCGCGAGCACGGGCACAAGTGCGACCAGCTCCCTGGCAACCGCGACATTGAAAACCCAGAGCACCGCGCCTACATCGCCAAGGTGTGGGGCATCGAAGAGAGCGAGATGCCGGTCAAGGGCCACACCGCGCAAGAGATCATGAACATGATCCACGAAGGCGAGATCAAGGCTCTCATTTCGATCTGCTTCAACCCTCTCGTCTCGCTTCCTGACTTGGCCCACACGCGCGCGGCGCTTTCTCGCCTCGAGCACTTCACCGCCATCGACTTCTTCCTCAGCGAGACCGCGCACCACGCCGACGTCGTGCTCGCCGGCTCGCTGCACGAAGAGGAAGAAGGAACGAGCACGAGCGCCGAAGGCCGCGTGATTAAGATCAACCGGGCAGTCGATCCGCCGGGCGACGCAAAACGGGACACAGAAATCGTTCTGGAGCTGGCGCGAAGGCTCGGTCGCGGCAAGTACTTCGACCACTTCGAGACGAGCGAGGACGTCTTCAACGAGCTTCGCGTCGCCAGCAAGGGCGGCACCGCCGACTATTTCGGTATAAGCTACGAGCGGATCGTCGACGAGATGGGCGTGTTCTGGCCCTGTCCCGAGGTCGGCCACCCCGGCACACCGCGCCTCTTTGAAGACCACGTCTTCTTCACGCCCGACAAAAAGGCGCACTTCCACGCAGTTCCTTATCGCCCGAGCGCCGAGGAGCCCGACGACGAGTACCCGGTCATCCTCACAACGGGCCGCGTTGTGTCGCAGTACCTGAGCGGCACGCAGACGCGACGCATCGGCGCCCTCGTCGACATGTGTCCTGAACCCTACGTCGAGATCCATCCGACCTTGGCGGCCCAGTACGGGATCGTGGACGGCGGGTGGATGAAGGTCGAGAGCCGGAGAGGATCCGTCACTCTGAAGGCGAAGGTCGTAACGACGATCCGCCCGGACACGGTGTTCATCCCTTATCACTGGCCCGGCGCGAGGTCCGCGAACAACCTCACTCAGCGCGCGCTCGACCCGCTCAGCAAGATCCCAGAGTACAAGAAGTCGGTCGTCCGAATTGCTCCCGCGACGACAGCGATCTAATCTCCGGTAGCGACTGTTCCAGCGGTCCGCGCCGCAATCTCCGAGCATTTGCACCAGTCGACCTCTGCACCGAGAATGCGGTTGATCCGCTCTGCGAGCAGGTCGAGCGCGCGCAGTCCGGTCTCCTTCCCGTTCGAATAGAGCGACTGCCAGTGCGTCAGCAGCACAGGCGTCCCGCCAGCGGCGAGGATGCGCGGAACGTCTCCGCGACCGTCCTCGGTCAGCATCTTGTCGACGATCCCAAGCAGGAACTCGTCGTCTGTCCGCGGCGAGTCGATCGTCTCCCACCACCAGTCGCGCACCGTTGCAGGCACGGCGACTAAGCGACCGGGCACCGCGATCCAGGGCCGCTGCTCCGGCCTATCGAAGATCATCTGTAGGAAGTACCACGAAAAATCGCGGTCGTAGACTTGCTTCTGCGCCGCGACGATCGACGCCTCATACTCTTCGAGCACCTCGATGCCGAAAACCCAAGGCGAAGTCACGCCGTTTGCGTCGATCCCTGCCTCTTTCAAGAGCGTGAGCGCCTGCACGAGGTATGGGGTCAGCGTCTCGCGGGTCTGCGTCTGCGACCACTGCGACTCGCCGAGCGGGATGTCCTCCCCGGTAGCAAGGTCGATCGCAAAGTTGTGCGTGATCCCCTCTGGACAGAAGTCGCACAATCGGTCAAGCCGCCTCTTGACCGTCGCGATCCACTCAAAGGTCAACGCAGGGTCGAACCCCTCGATGCCACGCGCGACGTCGCCCATCCGTGCAGGTGCAGGGACGATCGAGAACTTCCCCTTGATTCCGTGCCGCTCCATCACGTCGCAAAACCGGTCGAGGAAAGCGTTCGGGACGGCGTCGTGCAGCGGCGCGCCGTAGCCGGTCGTCGGCGGCTTCATGTGAACGTCCTCCCAATGGCGTCTGTAAACATGCACCAAGGGGCACGGGTCGTCCACGAGCAGTGCGATCGGAGTCCTCAATGGACTGTATTCTATCCCCCATCTGTCTGCCCGCTTAGGGTTAGCGCAACATCGCAGCGGCGTCGCCGTTCGGGACGGGCCGCCCGAAGTAGTAGCCCTGCGCAAAATCGCAATGCAAGTCTCGGATCGCGGCGAGCTCTTGATCGTTCTCGACCCCTTCCGCCGTCACCGAAAGATTGAGCGCGTGAGCAAGGTTCACAATAGCCTGAGCGATCATCGCGCCACTGCCACCGTCCTTGAGGTCTGCAACAAAGGACCGGTCAATCTTGAGAGAGTCGATCGGAACCACGCTGAGGGAGCTCAGCGAGGAATACCCCGTCCCAAAATCGTCGAGCGCGACGCCGACGCCGATCGCGCGCAGTTTGCCCAGCGCGTCCGCCACCGAGTCCTTGTTCTCCATGAAGACGCTCTCCGTCACCTCGAGCCGCAAGTGCGAGCCGTCCAGGTCGGCGGCTGCCAGTGCCTCTGCCACGATCTTGACCACGTCGATCTGCGAGAACAGCCGCACCGAGACGTTGACGTTGATCGTAAGGGGGCGTATGCCCGGGTGTCGCCTGTGCCAATCGCCCATTTGCTGACAAGCTTTCCGAAGCACCTGCCGATCGAGCTCCGAGATCAGGCCGGTCTGCTCGGCGACCGGGATGAACTCGCTTGGTAGCAACATCCCCTTTTGTGGATGCTCCCACCTCACCAGCGCCTCAAAGCCGACGATCGTCCGGGTTTCGAGCGAGTAGATCGGCTGGTAGTGCACGTCGAGCCCGTCGCTTTCGAGCGTCCTCCTCAGGTCCGCTTCAAGCCGAAGGACCTCGACGACCGGCTTGTGGCTGTCGCCTTCATAGACCTGGTAGCGCTTGCGCCCCAGAGCCTTCGCACGGTACATCGCCGTGTCCGCGTCCTGGATCACGTCCACCGGTCTATTGTGCCTCGGCCCGATCAGCGTTATCCCTATGCTTGCGCTCGCGAAGAACTCTTCTCCCGAAAGCAAGTACGGCTTATGGAACAGCCCCTCGATGCGCTTCGCCACGTCTTCCGCGTAGCACAGGTCCGAAACGTCCTCCAACAGGACTGCGAACTCGTCACCCGCCAACCGCGCGACGGTGTCGCCAGGTCGGAGGATCGCCTCGATCCTCCGACCTGTCTCCACCAGGAGCTCATCGCCGACACCGTGTCCGAGCGTGTCATTGATGAGCTTGAACCGGTCTATGTCGAGGTATAGGAGACCGTGGGACTTGGCCGATTGCCGCTTGCTAGCCCGGAGGCTCTGGCCCAGGCGATTGAGGAACAACGTCCGATTGGGCAGGCCCGTGAGCGGATCATGAAGCGCTTCTTGCTCAAGCTCCTCCTCGTGTCTCTTCCTGTCGGATATGTCGACGCACATTCCGACATATCCCGCGAACGATCCGTCGGAGAGGAACCTCGGGTTGCCGGTGGACATGACCCACCGATAGACTCCATCGGCGCGCTTCAGCCGAAAGTCTGCTCGAAAGTTCTTTTGGGTCGAAAAAGCCGAGCTATAGTTCTTCAGGAGTGCGTCTGCGTCGTCGGGATGCACGCTCTCTATCCAGCCGAGTCCCAAGTCCTGTTCTTCACTGCGCGCCGTGAAGTCGAGCCAAGTCTTGTTCAAGAACGTACACCGCGCGCTAGGATCGGAGACCCAGATCATTGAGGGAGAACTGTCAGCGAGGGTCCGGAAGCGGTCTTCGCTCTCGCGGACCGCCTGTTCCGCCAGCAACATCTCATGAGTCGCAGAGGAGAGCAGCATCGCGGTCACCGCGACCACTCCGGTAAACGCCTGTGCTAGCAACAGCGCAGTCTCCCTATCAAAGCTGGCAAACGGCCCGTGCCGTGCCAGGGTGCCGGCGAGCACGATCGTCCCGAAGACCAGAGTCGCAGTGGTTGCGACCCTGGGAAAGAACCTGAACGCGATCCATACCATCGGCGGCAGGCACAAGAACGTCTGGGCGAACGGCGACCCCTCGATCGAGTGGGTGCTGTCAAAAACGATCAAGGTCGAAAAGGCGATGAGCACAAACAGGAATCCCGCTTCGATCGCACGTCTGAAACTCCACCGGACGATTGGGTGCGCCGCCCAAACGATGATGGGTGGAGCGACGATGAGTGCGCCCGTGGCGTCACCCAGCCACCATGTGCGCCAAACTGAGGCGATACTGTCCCACGATGCGTAGCCGGTTGCGACAAGGCTCGCCACGCCGATCGTCGCACTCAATGTCGTGCTAAGAAGTGCGGCGAACAAGACGAACTTCGCCGTGTCCATCGGGCGGTCAAAGGCAAAGCGCCCGTTGGCAAGCCTCTGGACAAGAAAGGCCGCCACGAGCCCCTCGAGCGTATTGCCGGCGGCGATGCCGAGCGACGAAGCAAAGTTGCCCGCGGTCGTGATGTTGACGAGAAACGCGCCCACCAGGATGAGCGGCCAGACTCGGTAGCCGAGCAGCAAGATCGCCGCGATCGCGATGCCGGTCGGCGGCCAGACCGGCGTCGCGCTCGGGTTCTCGATGGCCAGCCGCAGCCCGAGCTTCGCCGCAAAGACATAGACGGGGAGAAGAAGGAGGTAGGGGAGAAGCGCGAACAGACGGCGCCCTTTCGCAGACCGACCGCTCGCTAGGTCACTCTCTTGACGCATGCCTACCCGCCTTCATGATATAGCCTGCGGCTTGATCCAGGGACGAGTTATCAGACAGGCTAGTCTCCAGCGCCATACCGCTCCTCATCTGGGCACCCGACGAACCCACGGCGCTCTCCAAAAATGAGTATCGTTGTGTCTACATGACCGAAGGCTGGCTGGTGGTGCGCGGAGCGCGCGGGCACAAGCTCAAGGACGTCGACGTGGCGGTCCCCTTGGGGCTCTTCGTCTGCGTCACCGGCGTCAGCGGCAGCGGCAAGTCCACGCTCGTGCAGGACATCCTCTTCCCAAAGCTGATGTACGAGGTCTACGGCACGCGCTCGGCCTGGCAGGACCACCGCGCGATCGAAGGCGCGGACCAGCTCGACAAGGTCATCGACATCGACCAGTCCCCCATCGGGCGCACCCCCCGCAGCAACCCCGCCACCTACACCGGCACCTTCGACATGATCCGCGAGCTCTTCGCCATGACCCCGGACGCCAAGATGCGCGGCTACAAGAACGGCCGCTTCTCGTTCAACGTCAAAGGCGGGCGGTGCGAGGCGTGCAAGGGCGACGGCATCATCAAGATCGAGATGCACTTCCTGCCGGACGTCTACGTGCCCTGCGAGGTGTGCAAGGGCAAGCGCTATAACCGCGAGACGCTGGAACCTAGCGCGGCGGAGGCACGAGAAACCTTGGCAGTAGCGTGGATTTCATGATGGTCGAAACGCCAGGAGAACCTTTTCTGAACTCTGCAAAATCGGCAAGCTGCTCCTCAAACTCACCAACCACTGTATCGGCGCTAATGGACTCGGGAAGGTAGCAGCTGACTAGCCACGAGGGCGTGTCCGAACCAGGGATGAGCGCTCTGGGAATTGCGAAGGACACCCGCTTGCCCGTGTGATTGATCTTCACGTCACCCAGCTTGTGGAAATCGCTCGTCCTCACAATGGCAGCTTTGCCTGGCGAAATGCGCGGGCGAGAGTTGTAGACGTACCGACTCGCAGCATACACGAGCACGTACTGCTGCTGTTCCGGCCCTGGGAAGAAGAGCTGAAAAGCCAACGTCCCTTGAGTCTTTGCGGGCATTGCGTCAACGAGGTCAATGTCAACACGTACGGACGTAGGGCTCACCTCCACGTAGGCAGCACGCCGCATTCGCGCATAGTCGGGCACTGGATACGACGTCGCCTTCTGCGTCTTGCGAACGATCACACTTGACTGCACAGGGCCCGGTTCCGAGCCCGAGGCCCCCTCGGCCCGCGCCAAAATCTTTTCCTGGTTCGGTGAGGGGGCTTTCATGCCTAGTCCCAAGAGAAGGGCCACGGCGAGAATCGCACCATTGCCTCTAATAGCGGCAGAAGACATCATGGTCCACTCTACCAGCCCGGCCAACCCCAATAGCCATTTGGGGGACCCTGATAAACAAGTATGGCGTTCTGGTTGTAGACTTTCAGGATGTTGTTCCAGGGATCATAGACATACGTCATCGATTGGTGCAGGTTATGAGAATAGTTGCGCCATGTGAAATACCACTTACCATCCGCGCCCTGAAACCAGCCGAAGTATCCGTTGCGACCTCCGTCGTAGCCGCACTTGGCGACCCACTGAGTGACTTCGCTCGGATCGAGCCGTCCGTTTCCGTTCGTGTCGTAACCGTAGCCAATCCGAAATGCCCCACCGATGCTGTACAGGTTGACATAGTAACCCGGACGGCCAGGCCAAGGGGCGCTCACGCCGAAGTCATAGCCGCCCTCATGGGTAGGGCCAATGCTTGCCGCCCAAGTTCCCTGGCCCGGCTGAGGCGGAAACGTGATACCGCCCGGAATGATCCAAGGGAAGTGGACTGGAAGCTGCGGAAGTTCGTTGAAACGCAGAGAGCCCCCGGAACCTTCGGGATGCATGGGAAGCAGCGTGTGGACATTGGCAAGCGCGGGGTCGAGATCATAGTAGTCGCCGAGTTGGCCGCCAAAGTTGCCTACGTTGAGGCTGAGTTCGGTTCCGCCTGGGAGATAGCACGTCGCAGCAATGCGCGCCGAATAGCCGCCCAAAGAGGACGTAGGGGCCTGAATTGTCAATTCGGATCCGTTGACCGAATATGAGCCGTAGGCGACGATCGTTCCTGAGGGAATGTCCATCACGCCGACCTGCCCCGGACCCAGGTTCGGCGATGAGCCCAAGGTGTATCCGCCGAGAGGGAGCGCGATCAGGCGATTGCCGAACTGTGCCTCAAAGCAAACAACGTCGCTGATCGTGCCGGGAACGGAAGCTCCCATAGTGAACTGGACCTGGGTATTTGCCCCCGCCGTACTCACGGAGGCAGAAGAAATTTCCATCCATGAAGGAACGGTGAAGCTGGCGGCAACGCCATTCAGACGGTTCAGCCACATTTCGGAATGTTGAGCGTTGGCTCCGACGCTCGCCAGAGCCATGACTCCGAGGACGAATGACTTGAAAAGCCTTCTCATATCCCTAGCGACGGTGTCGTGGATTACCTCCATTCATAGAGTCAGGCGAAAACTCAGTTGCTTCATCTTCGCACACTGGCCCCGCCATTGCTGTCGGTATTCAGCTATACTTCTGTCCACATGTTCCCGAATTCGACTTCGTCCTTTGCCGCGTATCTAACATGAGTGCCAGCGGTTGGCTCGTCATCCGCGGAGCGCGCGGGCACAACCTCAAGGACGTCGACGTGGCGGTCCCCTTGGGGCTCTTCGTCTGCGTCACCGGCGTCAGCGGCAGCGGCAAGTCCACGCTCGTGCAGGACATCCTCTTCCCAAAGCTGATGTACGAGGTCTACGGCACGCGCTCGGCCTGGCAGGACCACCGCGCGATCGAAGGCGCGGACCAGCTCGACAAGGTCATCGACATCGACCAGTCCCCCATCGGGCGCACCCCCCGCAGCAACCCCGCCACCTACACCGGCACCTTCGACATGATCCGCGAGCTCTTCGCCATGACCCCGGACGCCAAGATGCGCGGCTACAAGAACGGCCGCTTCTCGTTCAACGTCAAAGGCGGGCGGTGCGAGGCGTGCAAGGGCGACGGCATCATCAAGATCGAGATGCACTTCCTGCCGGACGTCTACGTGCCCTGCGAGGTGTGCAAGGGCAAGCGCTATAACCGCGAGACGCTCGAGGTCAAGTACAAGGGCAAATCGGTAAGCGACGTGCTCGAGATGACGATCGAAGAGGCGTGCGAGTTCTTCAAACCGATCCCCAAGATCTTCCGCAAGCTGGAGACCCTGCAACAGGTTGGACTTGGCTATCTGCACATGGGCCAGCCCGCGACGACGCTTAGCGGCGGCGAGGCGCAGCGCGTCAAGCTCTCCTCCGAGCTCTCCAAGCGCGCGACCGGCTCCACCCTCTACATCCTGGACGAGCCCACGACCGGCCTCCACTTCGAGGACGTGCGCAAGCTGCTCGCCGTGCTGCACGACCTGGTCGAGAAAGGAAACACCGTGCTCGTGATCGAGCACAACCTCGACGTAATTAAAACTGCGGACTGGGTGATCGACCTCGGCCCCGAGGGCGGCGACGCCGGCGGCCGCGTCATCGCTCAGGGCACACCGGAAGACGTCGCTGCGGTCGCTGCCTCGTACACGGGCAAGTACCTGAAGAAGGTCTTGAACGACAAGAACCTTCCGACGCCGAACGGGCATGCGAAAGGAAAGCGCGACGTTCGCGCTAGAGTGAGGTCGTGACGGAAGCAACAACGGTTGGGCTGACGAACGAAGAGATCCTGCGCTACAGCAGGCACCTAATCATGCCCGAGGTCGGCCTGGAGGGGCAGCTCAAGCTCAAGCGCGCCAGCGTGCTGGTCGTCGGCGCCGGCGGGCTCGGATCGCCGACCCTCATGTACCTCGCAGCCGCCGGAGTGGGGAGGCTCGGCATCGTCGACTGCGACGCCGTGGACTTCACAAACCTGCAGCGCCAGGTCATCCACGGCACGCCCGACGTCGGGCGCAGCAAGCTCGACTCCGCCGAACAAAAGATCAATGCGATCAACCCCAACGTCGCGGTCGTCAAGCACGAGGCGCTCCTCTCCAGCGAAAACGCGCTCGCAATCATCAAGGGCTACGACGTCGTCGTGGACGGCACCGACAACTTCCCGACGCGCTACCTGGTCAACGACGCCTGCGTCCTGCTCAAAAAGCCGAACGCCTACGGCTCGATCTTCCGCTTCGACGGCCAGGCGACCGTGTTCGCGCACGAAAAAGGGCCGTGCTACCGGTGCCTCTATCCCGAACCGCCGCCGCCCGGCACGGTCCCGAGCTGCGCAGAGGGCGGCGTGCTCGGCATCCTGCCGGGCGTGATCGGCCTCATCCAAGCGACCGAGACGGTCAAGATCATCCTCGGCAAGGGCGAAACGCTCTCCGGCCGCCTGCTCCTCTACGACGCGCTCAATATGCGCTTTCGTGAGGTGAAGATCAAGCGCGACCCGGACTGCCCCGTGTGCGGCGACAATCCTACGGTCACAAAGCTGATCGACTACTACTCGTTCTGCGGACTGCCGGGCCACGGCGTCAACCAGGCGATGTTCGATTCGGAGGTCGAGCCGACCGAGGTCATGGCGATGATGGACCGCGGCGAGCGCTTTGTGCTCATCGACGTGCGCGAGCCGCACGAGCACGAGATCAACCGCATCGAGGGCTCAAAGCTCATCCCTTTGCGCGACCTCCCCGCGCGCGTGTGCGAACTGGACACCGCGGACCAGATCGTCGTGCACTGCCTCATGGGCGGCCGCAGCGCAGAGGCGTGCGAGTTCCTCCGCTCTGCCGGGTTCAAGAGGGTCAAGAACCTGAAGGGCGGCATCCGTGCCTGGATCGAACAGGTCGACCCCAAGTTGCCGAACTACTAGATAGCCTCCCCCTTTCCGCCGCCGAGCGGATATCCTAGCACTCATAGTACGGAGGATCCTATGGAGACCATTCAATCGTTGGACCCGAAAGTAGCAGCGTTCAAGGAGCGCGTTCAAGCGGAGTGGGCGGGGGACGAGACCGCCGCCGCCTGGCAAAAGCACTACGCCACTATGCGCGAGCAGTTCGCCTCTGTGACCGGCGCGCTCGCCGACGCCGCTGGGCTTCAGCCCGGCATGCACGTCCTCGACCTCGCCTCCGGCACAGGCGATCCTTCACTTACCTTGGCGCGAAGGGTCCTGCCAGGCGGTACAGTGACGGCGACCGACCTGAGCACCGCCATGCTCGCAGCGCTGCGCACGAACGCCGACGCCGACGGCCTGGCCAACATCGAGACCCAGCCCTGCGACGCGCACGAGCTGCCGTTTGCAGATTCCCGGTTCGACCGCGTCACGTCGCGATTCGGGCTCATGTTCTTCGGCCAAGTGGACTGCGCCCTGTCGGAAGTCCGCAGGGTGCTGAAGCCGGGCGGCCGCATCGCGTTCACGGTCTGGGGCGGACCGATTCCTGGAAGCTACTTCGGCACGGCCGTGCTTCCGTTCGTCAAGCGATTGGCAGAGAAGCCCGATCCCGACGGCCCTGGCCCGATGCGCTTTGCCGAGCCTGGAAAGCTGAAGCGCGTCGTGGAGGCAGCTGGCTTTTCGGGAGTGGCCGAGGCCGTACACAACCTGCCCTCGCCTTACAAGGGCACGCCCGAAAGGCTGCTCTCGGACATGATGGAGATCGCTGCTCCGTTTCGCAACGCGGCCGCAACTCTGTCCGAAAGCGATAGGAGCGACGCGGAACAAGAGGCCGTGGCAGGGTTGCGTGGGCTGGAAAAGAACGGGATCGTCAACGTCACCGCTCCAGTTATCGTCGTCACGGGCGTGTCGAAGTAGGGCAGACCATGCGGGAAGTGGCTGCTAATGTGGAGGAATACCTTGCGGGGCTTTCTCCAAGGATGAGAAAGGCGCTCGAAAGGCTCCGCAAGAAAGTCAGAGCGCTCGCGCCCGATGCCGAAGAGGTCATTAGCTACGGCATGCCGACCTTTAAACTGCACGGTCGCGCCATCGCGTACTTCGCCGCCTTCAAGGACCACTGCAGCTTCTTTCCCGGGTCCGCAATCGTCGAGGCCTATCAGAAAGAGCTGAAGGGGTTCAAGACTTCCAAGGGAACGATCCAGTTCATGCCCGAGCACCCGATCCCCGACGCCTTGGTGGAGAAGATCGTCCGAGAGAAGATCAAGCAGAACACCGCCAGCAAGAAGAAACGGGGCTAGCCGCCAGCGATCGCGCCGACGACCAAGAACGGCTCGCTGCCGTCAGCGATGGCGGCAGGCAGCGCCGTGTCCGTCGGCACGTGCGAGATGTCCTCGCCGCAAGCGAAGTACCGCACGAACGCGCGCCGCTTCTTGGTCACGTGGTCGCGGATCGTCCCCTTCAGCATCGGATACTGCGTCTCGATTGCGTCCAGCACGGACGACACGCTCGCAGGGCCGGGGACGTCCAAGGACACCTCCGACCCGACCCTCGCGAGGTTTCGCAAATGGTGCGGCAGCACGACGCGGATCATTTCAGCGTCTGCACCTCGACCGAAAGCACGCCAGGGAAGTGCTCGCCGATCGCGTTCCAGTGGTCGCCGCCGTCGGGCGAGCAATACACCTGCCCGCTCGTCGTGCCGAAGTAGATCCCGCAATCGTCCATCTCGTCGACGTCCATCGCCTCGCGCAGCACGTTCACGTAGCAGTCCTTCTGCGGCAGGCCGTTCGTCAGCGCCTCCCATTCGTTGCCGCCCGTGCGGCTGCGATAGACGCGCAGCTTGCCGTCCGGCACGAAGTGCTCCGAATCGCTCTTGATCGGCACGACGTAGATCGTCTCCGGCTCGTGCGCGTGAACGTCGATCGGAAAACCGAAGTCCGAAGGCAGGTTGCCGCTCACTTCGGTCCACTGGTCGCCAGCGTTGTCAGTCCGCATGATGTCCCAGTGCTTCTGCATGAAGAGCGTGTCCGGCTTTGAGGGGTGGAACGCGATGCGGTGGACGCAGTGGCCGACCTCGGCCTCTTCGTTAGGCATGAAGTTCGACTTGAGTCCTTTGTTGATCGGCTTCCACGTGTCGCCGCCGTCCTCTGTCCGGAACGCACCGGCCGCAGAGATCGCGACGAACATCCGCTTCGGGTTCTTCGGGTCCACCAGGATCGTGTGCAGGCACATCCCGCCTGCGCCGGGCTGCCAATCCTTTCCAGTCGCGTGCTTGCGCAGGCCGGGAACTTCCTTCCACGTCTTTCCGGCGTCCGTCGTCTTGAAGATCGAGGCGTCCTCGACCCCTGCGAGAGCCGTGTCCGGGTCCGTCAGCGAAGGCTCGATGTGCCACACGCGCTTGAACTCCCACGGCTTTTCCGTCCCGTCGAAGAACTTGTGCGTCCCTGCCTCGCCCTCGTACACGAACTTGTTGCTCTCCCCGCCAGGGAAGCCGAAAGAGGTCATGCGCTCCTCCTCGGTGCTGCCGGGCGTGTTCCACGTCTTTCCGCCGTCGTCGGAGCGCTGGATGACCTGCCCGAACCAGCTGCTGGTCTGCGAGACGTAGATCCGGTTCGGGTCTGCAGGAGAGCCCTTCATGTGATAGATCTCCCATCCGCCGAAGTGCGGCCCATCGATCTTCCAGCTCTTGCGCGCACCGTCCGAGGTGCAGAGGAAGCCGCCTTTCTTAGTTCCAACGAGGACTCTGACTTTGCTCATATTCCGTGCCCGTCCAAGGTCTCAAGCCTACCAGGCCCGCCCGTCACCCCTCGATCCCAAGGGACTTCTTGGCCCTCGCTTTCAGCGCGTCAGTGGGGAACTGCTCCCACGATGCGCCCAGCAGGTCGGTCGCGGCCCCGTTGGGGTATGCGACCAGCACGTCGACGGCTGACGAGACATCCGCCGCGCTCCCCGAAGAGAGCAGCGACCGCAGCCCAGCCAGGCCGCCCGCCTCAGCCAGTGCGCCGCGCAGAGACTGAGGCACCCCCGCTAGGAACTTGACCGCGGACTTCCGCACGGCCGGGTTCTCCTGAGAGAGCATCGCCGTCACCATCGCCGCAATGTGGCCCGGCGCGTACTGCGTGTCGGCGGACATGAGCCCAGAAAGGTCCTTGCCGTTCGCGTCGACGTACTTCGCCAGCTCGTTCGGCTTGTTCTCCGCGAGCGCATTCACGAGCCAGGTCGTGGCCCTCTCGTCCAGCGGCACACCGTTTAGCAGCTTCGGCTCGACGCAACGCAGGCGGTCGGGCGTCGTAAGGTCCACGCCACCTTTCGTCGCCACCTCCCAGAGCAGCGTCGCGAATCGGCCTTCGGACACGCCCGGCAGCATCCGCTTGTTCACCTCGTCGATCGTCGCCTTGTCGGAGTAGATCCACGTCCTAGCCTGGTCGTGCGGCCCGCGTATGCGCTCGCGGTTCGCGATCGCGCCGAGGCGAACGAGCACGTCGTCCTGCGGAGCGCGCAAAACGTACTTCGCGCCCGGCCGGGGTTCGTGCTTCGCCATTTCTAGGCACGCCCAACGCACGGGGAACTCCTTCGTGGTCGGGTCCTGAATCGTGGGCCGCAGGCTGACTTGGAGGTACCCGATCCGTCCGGCGAGCACCCAGCCCCGGGTCCGGACAGTCGAGGACATGTCCTGTGCGCTAGCATCGACCGCGTCAAAGAACGTTCCGACAGGGATAGTGACGTTCACGTCCTGCCCGGTCGCGTTCTCAACCTTGACCACGCACGAGTTCATGTCGTTCGGCAGCACTGTGAACTTGGAATCGCCCGGATCCACGTGCTCGCCCGCCTTGTTCTCCATGATCACGCCCTTGGGGCCCGTGGAGATCGATTCCTCTTCCTCCGTCTCGTCCTGAGTTTCATCGTCGTCGCGGTTGAAGTACTCGTGAATGCTCTCGATGAACGCCTTGAAGTCGAACTTGGGAGCGTCGGCGCCCTTGCACTCGCACCACGTCCAGTCGCGCTTATCCATCGGCTCGTCCTGCACTTCGTCTAAGGAGGCCACCGCTTGTTCGTGCGTCCCAACCACCTCTTTGATCGGCGTTCGGACGCCGCGGCTCATGCTGTACCCCACTTTGGTCATAGTGCCTCGTACGTGGAAGACATAGAGCTTCGTCCCGACCCACCAACTCCGCCCGGAGCACGGCCCCGCGTGCGGCATGTCGAACGTCTTCTTCTTCTTCGCCCGGTTGCGGAACTCGGCGAGCGCCTGGCTAACTTCGTGCGACCAGTCGTCCGGAGACGTCGTGCCGCCGCCCTGGCGTGCTAGCCCGTTCGCCGCGGCCGTCGCCGCATTCATCGCCGCGCGGTCAGGCGTGTAGGTCCCCTTGATCGTCAGGCGATGGGTCTCCGTGCAACGGACGTCGCAGGAAAAGTCGCAGGCCTCGTGGTTCTTGTGGACCTTGCCGTTGCACTTGTTGCTGCAGGTCAGGAACGGGCCGCCCTTCAGCCCCGTGTCTTCCACCCAAGTCTGCACGGAGTACTGCAGCGTATAGAACTCCGTCGCGGCTACCGTGTTCCCCTCGCGGATCTGGTTCTGGTACTGCCGCGACGTGATGCTCCCTTCGTCGTGCCACTCCTGGCTCCTGGCCATGCCCGGCAGGCAGGCGGTCAGCACTAGCAACGTTCGGCAGAGGCGGCTTCTCATGACCGCCATTTTGCTTGCAATCTTCGAATATGGCAAGCCCCTGGGCCGCCGGTTTCAACGGAACGAATACAAAGTCGCCGCGCCGGATCCGGCGCGGCGGCTACAGTTTGAGGCTTGCCTGCTTAGGCGATCTTGCGTCGGCGCCTTAGCAGCGCTGCCGCACCAAGACCGAGCGCGATCATAGAAGCCGGCTCAGGCACGGACGTGATCTTGTCCGTGCTCACGAGGAACGAGCCGCCTGCCGCGACGTTCCTGTTCCACTGGAACCCGTACGCGATGTCGCCGTTGACCACCTGACCGATGCCGCTACCGGCCGGAGTGTTCAGGTTATAGCCGGCCGTTCCGGTAATCCCGTTTCGCGTGTTCGGCCAAATTGCGATCTCGGTGAAGTCCGGGATCGGCGTTCCGCCTTCGACCGCGTTGAGCGCGGTGACGCTGCCGTCGCTGACCTTGATCGTCGAGCTGTTCAACCGCTCGCCCTTGTCGTTGCCGGCAGTGCCGTTCATGTCGTAGTCGTTGTACTGGAACAACCGGACCGCGGCTGCGCTGCCCAGGTTTTCGACCAGCGCCGACTCGGCAAGGTCGGCTGTGCCAGAGGCGCCGGTCAAGAAATAGTTCACTGTGATCCGCAGGAACGTGCTCTGGTACTTCACTTCAGCGCCGCGCGTGCCGAAGAGCGTCACCGAAGGCGCGCCAAGCGTACTGATCAGCGATGCCGAGCCCGTGTCACCAAGGCGGTAGTAGTAGCTGTGTTGAAAAACGTTGTCTGTCCCGCCGACCAGCCAGTTGTTGATCGTGGCGTTCGTCTCATCGATGTTTACGATGCTCCCGTTGTGAGATAGCGTGATGGCAGCCTGGCTGCTCGCAACGCAAAAGATTGCTGTAATAGCGAAATAAAAGCGTCTCCTCATGTCGATCCTCAGCCTCAAACGTATCCTTGATAATGCCACACTTACGTACAGGTTCCAGCACCTTACCGGCCAATCCGTACCTAGCTGGCTAGCAATTCTACTAGATATGGCTTCTGCGACCCATTCCTAGCTCCGCTCAGGCACGACCACCCCGATGACCACCGGCCGTTGCTGGCACGCCCTTTGGACCGTCTTCTTCACCGCCGCCTCGATTGTATCCTTCACTACAGTCGCGTCGCAGCGCGCCGTCTGGGAAAGGCCGTCCAGCGCCTCGCACACCGCCTCCATCCCCGCGTCCACGACCTCGGTCGGGCCGCTAAACCCACGGGTCACCACTTCCGGCCGTGTCTTGACCTCCCCTCGCTTCAGGTCAATGCCGACTGAGACAACGATCACCCCGTCGTGCCCCAGCGCCGTGCGCTGCGCCAGCACTGGCTCCGTCACAGCGACGTTTCCGTGCTGGTCGATCAGCTGCTCGCCCCAGTCCTCGTCCGGGCCGTACTCGGCCTTCTTGTCGTCGATCAGCAGCGTCTGCCCGTTCTGGATCGTGAAAACCCGGTGGTCCGGCCATCCCATCTCCTTGAGCATCTCGCGGTAGATGTGCTGGTGCCGAGGCTCGCCGTGAACGGGGATCACGTAGAACGGGTCCGTCAGGCTCAGCATCATCTTGATCTCTTCTTGGTAGGCGTGGCCGCTCACGTGGATCGGCACCTCGCTGTCGTAGATCACGTTCGCGCCGAGCAAGAACAGCCGGTTGACCGTCCGCCAGATCGCCCCCTCGTTGCCGGGGATCGGCCGCGCCGAGTACATCACCGTGTCCCCAGGCTTGATCTGCATCCGTCCGTACTCCTCGCGCGACATCTGGCTCAGCGCCGCCATCGGCTCGCCCTGGCTGCCGGTCGTCAAGATCACCAGATCCTTGTCGGCGTGCTTCTGGATGTCGTCGAGGCGGATCAGCGTTCCTTCCGGAACGTTGACGTACCCTGTGCGGGAGGCGAGCTGCAGCGTCGTGTCCATCCGACGGCCGGCGACCGCGACCTTTCGCTTCGTCTCCTTTGCGACGTCCAGGGCCTGCTGCATCCGGTGTACGTTGCTGCTGAACATGGTGATCAGCACGCGCCCCGGCGCTTCGCGGAACGCCTTGCGCAGACCGACGCTCACCGAGCTCTCGCTCGGACCCCAGCCAGGACGGTCCACGTTCGTCGAGTCGCTGATCATCGCCAGCACACCCTCCTTGCCCAGTTCCGTCAGCCGTGCGATGTCGCTCGTCAGCCCGTCCACAGGCGTGAAGTCGAACTTGAAGTCTGCTGTGAAGAACACCGTGCCGTGGTCCGTCTTGATCGCCAGCGCGCACGTCTCCGGGATCGAGTGCGTCACGCGCACGTACTCGACGCTGAACGGCCCCGCGTCCACGCTGTCCCCCGGCTCGACGATCTGGATCTCAGGCTTGTAGTCGCGCAGCCGTTCGTCCATCTTGCTCTTGATCATCTCCGCGGTAAAGCGCGTCGCCACCACGGGCACGTCGAGCTTGGGCAAGAGGAAGCTCAGCGCGCCGATGTGGTCCTCGTGCGCGTGAGTGATAAAGATCGCGCGCACGAGATCCTTGTTCTCCAGCAGATAGGAGAAGTCCGGGATGACGATGTCCACGCCGAAGTGCTCCTCGTGAGGGAAGCTGATTCCGCAGTCGACGACGATAATCTCGTCGCCCTGGCGGACGACGGTGCAGTTCTTGCCGATCTCGCCGGCGCCCCCTAAAGGGATAATCTGGAGCAGGGACATGAGAGGCCTAAAGGGTACCTTTCTGCCAGCGTCGAGACCGTGACCCGGTTGACGGGCGGGGCACCGCAATGAGTTGGCCTGAGAACACCACGAACCTGTCGGTTGCAGGAGTGCTGAAGTAGCTCTTCATCATCGCCTCGCTGCCTTGCTTTTTCAAGGCGTTCCAAGGGATCGTGCTGCAAAAGACGGCGAGTGGTTACGGACAGATGGGCGCGTCCAGCACGGAACTCTTCACGGGAACGGAAGCCGTCAAGTATGGGCTGGAGAACCTGGGGCTCGCCGCGCTTTCCCTCGGGATCGCGTGGGCGCTCTGGTTCTTCTGGCAGCAGAACGAGGACTGAGCGACTAACCCGTCTCTCGTGCGGCCCACAGGAAACCGCGCCGCATCAGCTCCGTCGCCTCCGGCACGTCGAACACCGCGCGGTTATGGCCCAGAGCGTTGTAGAACACGCGCCCTCTTCCGAACGTCTTCGTCCAAACCTGCGGCATGTCGCAAGGGTTGCCGCTGTGAGGGCCAGGGAACTCCTCGTGCGGGAACCGCGTCGTCGCAAGCACGAGCGCGCCCGGGTCCACGTGCATGTAGTACTGCTCGCTCCGCACCCAAAAGTCCGGTAGCCCGTCGATCACAGGGTGCGCGCCGCGCAGCTCGACCTTGTAGTGCACGCCGTCGTTGCCCGGGTGAGCGACCCACTGCCCGCCCGTCATGAACTGCCACTCCGTGCTGCCCCGGAAAGCGTCGCACATCCCGCCGTGGCAGCCCGCGAGCCCGACGCCGTGCAGAGAGACCGCGTCGCAAACAGCCTTGCACTGCCCGCTCGTGATCTCCCCCATGGTCCAGACCGGAACGATCAAAGACAGGCTGGTCGGGTCGGAGGAGACAAACGACTCGAGCGTGTCCGAGACGCGGACGTCGAATCCCTCGTGCTCAAGCACCGACGCGAAATGCGCCGCCACCTGCTCCGGCTCGTGCCCGTCCCATCCGCCCCATACGATCAGCGCGCTTCGTCCTTCAGCCACGGCGCGCAAGAGTACCAGGCGCGAACAAGGGCGGCGCGAACCCGTCGCGCCGCCCTATTAAAACAGCGCCCCTACTGGCTGGAGGCTATGTTCCTGTTGAAGTATGCGTTCGTGCCTTCCAGCTTGAACGACTTGTCGCCGTTGTTGTAGAAGCACTTCGAGACCTTGCCCTGCATTACGATCGGGTGGATCGCGTCGTTCATGTTCGAGTACATCAGCGGGTTCTTCTTGTCGAGACCGTAGACGGTCGACGACTCGAGCCCCATCACCTTTCCGTCGTCCACACGCGCGTACTGCTTGTTGTTCAATACCGTCAGCTTGATCTTCGCGTCGTGGGTGCCCGTGATCTTTCCGAACGGGCCGAGGTACTGAGTGATGAACGCGACGCACGTCGCGCGCTTCGTCGCGTTAGGGGCGTCGACGTAGAACTCGATCCACTCGCCTGGCTGCGTCGCATACGCGAACCGGCACCCGGACATGTCCTTGCCCTTGTAGGCGCCTTTCTGCACGTTGAAAATGCCGATGCCCTGGCACCCCATCTTCACTCCGGTCAGCTCGCACGGGCAAGGGCCGTTGCACGAGCACCCCTCCACATAGCTCCCCGAAAACTCGAACGTCTTGGCGGGGGCCATGGCCACCGCAGCCGCAAAAACTAGTGCTGTCACCATACTGTCCTCCTAGTCGCTCCGGACCCCCTCGCCGTCACAACTTTATCTTATCCTGTCCCAGCCGCCAGAGGATTTCAAGTCGCTGTCAGAAATGTCACCGAGACAGGTGTAGAATCTGAGCCATGGAGACGGCTGCCGGCGCCGCGGTCACGCCCGCCTTCGAGCGGCTCACCCAGATCATGGGCTGCAAGTGGTCCATGGGGATCCTGACCTCGATCGAACAGGGCGTCGCCCGACCCAGCCGCATCGAAAGGACCCTCGACGGCATCTCGACCAAGGTCATGCACCGGTGCATCAACAAGCTCGAGGTCGAGGGATTCATCGCCCGCGAGACCTTCCAGGAGGTCCCCCCGCGCGTCGAGTACCGACTCACCGAGAAAGGCGAGGTCCTCATGAAGGCAATCCACCATGTCCAGTCCCTCGCCCAAGAGTGGAGCACCCTCAACCCGCTCGTTCTCTGAGCCCCGTTCCCGAGGGTAGCATCGCCCGACGGCTTTCATAGGAGACATGCCATGAGAATGCTCGTTTACGTCGAACCCGATGTGCAGAAGTTCAACGCCGCCGTCCGCGACGGCTCGGCCGGCCCCAAATTGGACAAGATCCTCAGCGCGATCAAGCCAGAGGCGGTCTATTTCATCGAGAACGAGGGCCGAAGGTCGGCAATGATCATCGTGGACGTCCCAAGCGCGTCCAGCGTGCCCGCCATCTCCGAGCCTTGGTTCCTCCTCTTCGACGCCAAGGTCGAGTTCCACATCTGTATGTCGCCCGGCGACCTCGGCAAGGCCGGGCTCGACAAGATCGCCAAGAAGTGGAAGTAGGGCCTAGAGCCTTTCGCTGTTCACTACGAGCTCCTCGCCCTCAAGGTCGCGGTAGAAGCAGGACCGGTAACCCTCGTGGCATGCGGCGCCCGTTTGCTCGACCGTGAGCAGCAGCGTATCCATGTCGCAGTCCACCGCGATCCTCATCACCCGCTGAGTGTGGCCGCTCGTCTCGCCCTTCACCCAAAACTCCTGCCGCGAACGGCTCCAGTACGTCGCCTTGCCCGTCAGTGCCGTGCGCCTTAGCGACTCTTTGTTCATCCACGCCATCATCAGCACGTCGCCGTTCTCGGCGTCCTGCACGACCGTCGGCACCAGCCCCGCCTCGTTCCACTTGATTTGCTCCAGCACGTCCATGCTAATTGAAAGGTACCCCTCTCCCCTCCGGGGGAGAGGGGCTAGGGGTGAGGGGCGCATGTCACACTTTCACACGATGCCTGCGCTCAAGGACTGGCGGAAGCTCGCGTTCCTCGCCGCCTGCGTGCTGCCGTTCCTCGGCTTCTGGGCGACCGGCCTCACCGACCTCGACGAGGGCTACTACGGCGCCGTCGTCGCCAACATGCTCCGCACCGGCGACTGGATCACCCCGCACTTCAACGGCTCGCCGTGGTTCGAAAAGCCGGTTCTACTCTATTGGCTCGCCGCGCCGAGCGTCGCGGCGTTCGGAGAGGCGCTCGGCCCAAGGCTGCCGAGCGTCCTCTCCACCCTACTCACCGCGCTCGTGCTCTTCAAGTTCCTCAAGCGGCACCTGGACGAGCGAACCGCAAGGATCGCCACGGCCGCCTACTGCGGCTCGCTGCTCGTCGTCGGGGTCGGGCGGATGCTCCTTACCGACGCGCCGTTCGTGCTCGCTCTCACCGTCGCCCTCACCACCTTCTACGATTCGATCACCGGTACCCCTCGCATGCGCCTTTGGACCGCCGTCGCGCTCGGCGCTGCCGTGCTGGCGAAGGGCCCCGTCGCCGGCGTGCTCTTCCTTCTTGTTGCTGGGTTCACCTACTGGCGCATGGCGGACCTGCGCAAGGGCTTCAAGGGTTACTGGCTCACAGGCTTTGCGCTGTTCTCCGTCGTCGTCGCGGCCTGGTACGTCCCCGCTTACCTCGCGAACAAGGACCTCTTCGTCCAGAAGTTCCTCATCGAGCAGAACCTCGGCCGCTTTTCCGGCGGCGACCTCGCGCACAAGACGCCGCTGTGGGCGGTTCCGTTCTACTTCCCGGCGGTGCTCTTCCTTGCGCTCATGCCTTGGTCCTGCTGGGCGCTCAGGGCCAAGTGGTTCCAGTGGCCGCAAGACGCGCTCGCGAGGTACCTCTGGATATGGGGGCTCGTCGTGCTCGGTTTCTTCAGCGCGAGCCTTACCAAGCTTCCGCACTACGTCCTGCCTGCCATCGCGCCGCTCACGGTCGTCACCGTTACCGCTGTCCTCAAGAGGCGCGCGGACGAAGCGAGCGCCGACTTCTGGCTCAAATGCGCGCTCGCGTGGTCGCTCGTCCTCTTCTCGTTCGTCACAGTCGCCTTCACGCTCGACTACCAAGACCGCTTCGCCGAGGTCCATCAAGTGGCCACCTACCTGCGCGACAAGCCCGGCGCGGTGGTGATGTTCGACGTCGGTCGCCACGAGAGCGACGTCGCCCCCGCGGTCACCATCAACGATTCGAGCAAGCCCTCGTTCTTCTTCTATCTGCGCAGGGAGGGCAAGATGACGCGAGACGTCACGGCCGTCGCCAAGATGACCGGCCCCGTCTGGCTGGTCGTGCAAAAGGGCCGCGTCGAACCCGAACTGATGATGGATCTCCGGCTCGGGGGATTCGCCCCTGCGCGCGTCGAACTGCCGTTTGAGACCAAGAAGTACGAGCTCTGGCGGCTTGACCCGCTCGCTCCGCCGGGCGGCCCCTGAGCCTCACAGCCTGATGTACGGCAACAGCTTTGCGTAGGTCTTGTCGCCGATCCCCTTCACCGCCTTGAGCTCCTCCAGCGACTTGAAGCCGCCTATCTGGTTTCGGAAGTCGATGATCGCCTTGGCTTTTACCTTTCCGATCCCTGGCAGGGTGTCGAGCTCCTCGAGCGTGCCGGTGTTGATCGAGACCTGCTGCCCGACCCTCAGTGGGGGAGAACTGTCGTGGCTCGCACCGGCCCCGGGCGGCGTCGTCGCAGGCGCGGGGTTGCCGACCGCCGCTTCGCGGCTCAAGGGGAAGGGCTGCGGCTGGTGCATGTAGCTCGAGCCGATAACACCGAAGACGAAAAGCACCATCGCGATCAGCGCGTAGGAGCCCATCTTCTGCCGCGAGTCCAGACCTTGCAGCAAGACAAACCTCTGGCACGCAGTATGCGCACAAGAGCTTATCGAAAGTAAACGTCTTCGTCGAGCAAGGCGAAGCGCCACCCTCTCGTGCTGACGAAGCACCCGTCGACGTGCAGCGCGCTGAGGAAACGCTCCAGGATCAGCGCGCCGATGTGCAGCGTTTTCTCGCGTCCCTTCTCCATGCCGGCGAGATCCGCCCGCTCGGCCTCCGACATTTCGCACATCCACCCGACCGACCTGCTCACCTCCTCATAGCTCAGGTACTGGCCGTGGATCCTGCCCGCGTCGAACTCGGCGATCCCGTCGCGGATCGCGACCAGGTTGGTCGGGGTCGCGCCGAGCGCGACCGCAGTCCCCGCCTGGCCGGACTGGTACTGCAAGCCGAGCATGTCGTCGATCTCGCGCACTGCCTTGAGCCTTGCGGCACGGTCGGGGCTCTCCGCTCCCATCGGGCCGTCGCGCAGCCCGAGCGCGCCTACCGGAAAGCTCCGCTCGAACTCGACCGCATAGCCCTCGCCATGCCGTACCGCAGTCGTCAGCTCGGTCGAGTGCCCGCCCGGGTCGATCACCGAGATGAGCGGGTGGCCGGCGAACTCGGGGTCGCGCATCACCGCCGCCAGCCCGAGCCTCGCCTCGTCGTCGCCGCTCAGAACGGAGACCGGCGTGCCCTGCTTTCGAGCCTGGGCCAGGAACTCGTCCGCGTTCGTCGCGATCCGGACGGCCATGGTGGCGGCGGCTGCGCACGGCGCGCCGTGCACCCTTGCCTCCTCAAAGGCCCGCTTGATCGCTGCAAGGGTCTTCTCTCGGGCCTCTTTCTGGAGCAGCCCGGTCGCCTTCGTGTCGGTGCCGAGGCCGGTGACCTGGCTGCTCCCGAACACCTCGCGCCACCCGCCCTTTTCGCGCTCTGCGACGGTGAGCAGCACCGAGTTGGAGCCGACGTCCACCACCGCCCTGCGCACGCGTCGAGTGTACACGTCTGGCTTGGGTAGTTCGGGGAGGGCTCCTGCGTTTGCTCAGCGACCTGAATTCCCATTTCAAATGGGAGTTTATTGGGATTCTTGGGGGCGTCGCCCGGGGGACGTGGATGCCTTCTCCATAACCCACTCCCGCGCAAGAGGGAGCAGGAGCAGGAGCGGGGGAGGGAGCCGTTTGTGGACGCCCTCAGCGTATTTTGCGCGAGAGGGAGTGGGAATCTGGAGTTCGATTCCGGGCTCTTAACCCGGTCGCACGCCCTACTCTACTTTCGGGCG
>CAMLDW010000019.1 GCA_946479035.1 uncultured Chthonomonadaceae bacterium
AGGGGGAGGGAATCACGAGCGGTATCCTCTCGGCGTCGATGCGCATCTTGGTGACGAACGACGACGGGATCCACGCCGAGGGGCTCGTGCACATGGTCGAAGTCGCCAAGTCCTTCGGCGAAGTGAAGGTCGTCGCGCCGGACGTGCAGCGCAGCGCCTGCGGGCACGGCATGACGATGCGCGACCCGCTGCGCGTGCTAGAAGCGCCGCCGTGCTGCGGCGCCGAGGCGTTCACAGTGAACGGCCTGCCGGTGGACTGCGTGAACGTGGGCCTCACCGTCTGCTGGCCCGAAGGCTGCGACCTCGTGCTGAGCGGGATCAACAACGGCCCGAACCTCGGCTTTGACGTCACTTACAGCGGCACCGTCGCCGCGGCGATGGAGGCCGCGATTAACGGCGTGCGCGGCGTCGCGGTCTCGATGGCGGTGTTCACCGACGGCGCGCCGTTCCATTTCGAGACGGGCAAGGCTTGGCTAGAAGAGAACTGGCCCCTGCTCATGTCGCTCGAAGCGCCGCCGCTCACTTTTTGGAACGTCAACGTCCCGGCGATCGCGCAGAGCGGGCTGCAAGGGCACAAGTTCGTCGCGATGGGCGACCGCGTGTACGAGGACCGCGTCGTCAAGCGCGAAGACCCGTGGGGCCGGCCCTACTACTGGCAGGGCGGCGTCGTGGTGATGAACCCCGACCAGCCGGGCACCGACGTTGAGGCAGTGAGCAAGGGGTTTGTCTCGATCACGCCGGTCACGGTGGACTGGACCGACCACGCGACGCTTACAAAGCTCCAAGGTCGGTGATCAGCCACCTAGCGACAGGGCTCTCCCGATACTCCTCGAGGTAACGGTCCAGCTCGTGGTCGCCGTTGATCCATCGCAGGATCCTGTGCGGCAGCGAAGTGTGCGTCTCCGGGTCGAGCGTCGCCGGCCAATCGTACGCCGTGTGCGGCACAGAAGGCGAGATCGGCGCATTGCGCGTGAGGTTGAGGATCCTCGCGTCCTTGATCCGTTCGAGCGTCAGCGCGAGCGCGTTCGCGACCGCCTCGTCGCGCGTGCGGGTCTCGTCGTTCTCCGGCACGGCGAGCGCAGCGAGCGTCATCGGCGAAAGCTCTTCGATAGGCGTTGGGCTGTTCAGGTCGCCGCGGTTCAGGTCGATGAGCCGCCGCGCCTCCGCCTGGTCGGGCGGAAGCAGCATGCGCGTGGCGGTCTTGCCGGTCATGCGCCGCGCGCAGTCCTCGTAAAGGCACACGATCGCGGCGTCCGCCTCGCGCAGCGCGAGCGTGAGGTTCGGCTGCTCGACCACCTCGTGCTCGGTGCGGCTCGCCTCGACGAGCCTTGCCATCAGCCGCGTCATCAGGTCGAGCCGCTCGCGGTTTGCGTCGAAGAGCCTGATCTCCAGCGGGTGCTCGAAGCGCGGCGCGGCGATCGAGGCGAACACGGGCGGCGCGCACCTGAGGCTCCCCGCCCCCACCACCGTCACCACCCTGCGCCGCATACCGCTATTCTACGCCCTTTGGAGGCGTCGCCAAATAGTCGACTGGTGGTCGCCGATTGACCAGTCGGGCCGGGGCTTGCCAATGTGCGATAGAAAGCGCACCGTGATGAAACGGGGGTACGTTTTTCCGACGGTTTTTTCATTCTATGCCTCAGCTGCTTGCGGTTGAGGCTTGTGCGATCGGATAAAGACCCTCAACCCCAAGGGGTCGAGGGATAAAGAGCGGCCTTTCCGAAGAAGCGGCCTGCGCGCTGAGCGGTAGCGCTCGCCAGCTACCTCGCCCCCCGGTATCCTGCCCAGGCGGATGGATCGGTTCGACGAAGATAGGCCGGAACTGACGGGGAGCCTGGTCTCGATGGAGTTCGGGCCGGGAGGGCGCATCCAACAGCTCTGGGCCAGCGACCCCGCGCTGCCGGACGAGGGCGAGGACTTCCAGTTCGTGCTGCCGCCGATCACGTTTGGCGAAGAGACCAGCGACGACTACGCGCCCGGCACGATCCTGCTCGGCGTGCGCACCGACCCCGAAGGGCCTTGGATGGTCAGCCGCAACACGCGCGCGCGCACGCCACCGAGCGGCGAAGAGGACCGGCTCGACCCCAGCGCCGTCGTCTTCGAGTACGACTTCCCTCTCATCGACGACCTGAGCGTCACGGGGCGTTACTACGAGGTCGCCGGCGCGCTGCCGCAGATCGTGTGGGACGTGAAGATCGAGAACAAGGGGCGCCGCGCGGTGGAGATCGGCGAGCTCGGCTTCCCGCTTGCGTTCAACAACCTATATGACGGCTTCGGTTGGAGCGACGACCAGTTGCAGCGGCTGTGGCACTCGCGCGTCTATGTGCACAAGTTCATCGGCGGCGGCGCGTCGTGGGTCTTCGCGCAGCGCATGACCGCGATGACGCCCGGGCTGCTCGTGTTCCCCGGCGACGATACTTCGTGGGAGTTCTACAACCACGTCTCCGCCTCGCTCAACACGCCGTACCAGTGGGAGGGGATCCCGGTGGTGTACGTCTTTTCGCGCGCGACGATCGAGAGGGAGAAGGTCGAAGGGTGGAGCAACGAGCACACCTCACTGATCCTCGAGCCGGGCGACAGCCGCAACGTGCAACTGCGCTTCGTGCCGTGCGAGAGCGACAAGCAGGAAGGCGTGCACCAGACGCTTGTCGCGTGCGGGCGCCCCTCGGTGCGGCTGCTGCCGGGCGCGGTCGCGCCGCGCGACGTGGGGATCGCGATCGAGGTGAGCGGCGCCTCGCCCTCTGAGTTCTACTTCTCGCGCGACACAGAAAGTGAAGTGGACAGCGACGAGCAGGGCGGGTTCTGCTTCGTGCGCCCGTCGACTCCTGGGCCGCTGCGCGTCTCGTTCCGCGATTCGCAGGGGCGGCCGTGCCACACGCACCTGATGTTCACCGACCCGATCGAGCAACTGATCCAGGCGCGCGCGGAGTACATCTGCGAGAACCAGGTGGAGACCGAGGACGCGCGGCTCAAGAACGCGATCGTCATGACGAACATCGCCACCGGCGATCGCGTGACGGGCGCGGAGGACTTCGACGAGTCGGCGGGGATCGAGTGCTCTTTGGCGGACGCGCTCTTCCTGGCGGAAAAGAACACCGTGTTCCCTGAGCGCGCGCAGATCGCGACGCTGGACCGCTACATCGGCGGGTTCTTGCTGGAGAAGGTGCAGAACCCCGGCGACCACTCGGTGGCGAGCGTGCTGCAGGAGGACATGGCGCAGGGCGCGTACTTCGGGCGGCCGCTCTGCTACCCGCACGTGATCAACCTGTACCACTCGATGTACCGCATCGCCTCGACCTACGGCGAGACGGAGCAAAGGCCGCGCGCGTATCTCACGCGCGCGTTCCAGACCGCGATGGCGATGTTCCGCTTCGGCTGGCGGCACTACGTGCGCACGGTGGGCGTGCTCGGCTTCGCGCGCATCTACGACCTGCTCGAGGACCTTCGCAAGGAAGGGATGGGCGAAGAGGCGGACCAGCTGCGCCGGTTCGTGGTCGAGAAGGCCGCAGAGCTGACGCAGAACCTGTTCCCTTACGCGGGCGAATCGGTGCTCGACACCTCGGGGATGGAGGAGGTGTTCGCCGCGGCGAAGTTCTTGGACGACGACGCGCACCTCGAGCGGACCGTGCGCTGCGCCTACGCGACGCGCTCGCTCGCTCCTTCGTGGTGGTGGTACGGCAGCGACAAGCGCAACTGGGACGGCGCGGACAGCACGCCGACGCGAGCGATGGCCGACCGGGGCGAGACCTGCTTGGCGCACACGACGATCCCCAACTCGCTGATCTTCTTCGGGCTGATGGACCGCGACTACCTCGCGATCCCGGAGGCGTACATGCGCATGGCGTTCGGCGGGATGATCGGGCCGTGGGCTCTGGTGCGGTCCGACGGCGCGGCCTCGATGTGCTACTGCCCCGACCTCTCGAGCAAGCACGCGGGGTTCAACTCGTTCACCGGCGCGAGCGGGCACGGGCTGTTCCACTACTTGCGCGAAGTCGGGTCTTACGTTCTGCCGAACCAGAAGCAGGGGACCTACACGTTCGGGTGCCACTTCGAGATCGCAGACGAAGAGTACGTCGTGCGGCCGTGGGAGGGAGTGGGGCGCAAGATCGTGATGCGGCAGATCGGCGCGGAGTTCCGGCTCTCGTTCGGGCGGTTCATCGAACTGCGCATGGACCGCGGCAAGCGTTGGTTCGAGGCCGACGTGCAAAACCCGAGCGACAAAGAAGTAAAGGCGGAGCTGACCGTCTCAGGAATGTGGGGCGTCTCTTTGAGCGTGCAAGGCAAGACGGTGGCGTGCGAGGGCGGAAGGGCGGTGACCCAGGTGACCCTTCCGGCTCGACAGACGGTGAAGGTCACAGGTAACGTGCAGAAGTGAGCGAAGTGCCCTCCTGGTGGCTGCAGGTGACCGGCGGCGCGGCGATCGCGATCCTGCTTCTGTGCGTCGCGATGATGGTCATCGCCGTGGTGATGGTCGCGCTGCTGCTCGAGGTCAAGAAGGGGATCGCCAACGTTTCCGAGCGGGTGCAGAGCGTGGCGAGCCGCGTGGACTCGGTCGCCAAGCAGGTCGAGCACGTGACGACGGAGGTCGGGACGCGCACGACCGGGATCATGCGGTCGGTGGACGACATCGCCTCAGGCGCCTTCGAGGTCGTGGAGCGCTACGCTCCCGTGGCGATCGGTCTGGCCGTGGTGTTCAAGCTGGCATCGATGTTCCGGAAGCCCAAGTAGGCCCTGGTTGCTTGTTGGCTCCGCAAAGTGGATAATGACCCCGCGGGGTGGAGCAGTCCGGTAGCTCGTCGGGCTCATAACCCGGAGGTCGCAGGTTCAAATCCTGCCCCCGCACCCACTCCAAAGCGCTACCCGGTGGCTGCCCATGGCTTTCTGGTCGCCGGAATTACCATTTTCGGACTAGATCGGCGATGTCCGCGTTGCCGCCGGTGACCAGCAGGCCGACGCGCTTGCCTTTGACATCGACTTTGCCCGACATGACCGCCGTAGCGGCCAGCGCCCCGGTCGGCTCGACCACGGTCTTCATCCGCTCGAAGAAGAACCGCGTCGCCCTGAGCAGCTCCGCGTCCGAGACCGTGAGCATGTCTTCGACGCTGTGCTTGATGATCTCGAACGTGATTTCGCCGAGCGAGGTCGTGCGCGCGCCGTCCGCGATCGTGTCGGGCATCGGTATCTTCACGCGCTCGCCCTTGCGGAACGAGAGCTGGCCGTCGTTGCCGGCCTCTGGCTCGACGCCATAGATCTTCGTGTTCGGCGAGAGGTGCTTGGCTGCTAGGCAGCAGCCGCTCAGGATCCCTCCGCCGCCGACGCCGACGATCAGCAGGTCGAGGCCCGGTACCTGCTCGAACAGCTCCTTCCCCGCCGTGCCCTGCCCCGCGACGACGTGCGGGTGGTCGTAGGGCGGCACGATCGTCATCCCGCGCTCTTGTGCGATCTTGTTGCCAAGCTCTTCCCTCACCTGCTCTTCGCGGTCGTAGAGCACGACCTCCGCTCCGTACCCCGCGACCGCGTCCTTTTTGAGTTGCGGCGCGTCGTGGTTCATCACCACGACGACCGGCACGCCGAGCAGCCTTCCTGCGAGAGCGCACGCCGCGCCGTGGTTGCCGGAAGAGAACGTCAGCACGCCGTTCTTCTTCTGCTCTTGGGAAAGCTGCGCGAACGCGTTATACGCGCCGCGGAACTTGAAGGCGCCGGCGCGCTGGGTGTTCTCCGCCTTGAAGAACGCGGTGCACCCGGTCATCTCGTCAAACGTGCGCGAGGTAAGGACAGGGGTCCTCTTTGCTACGCCTTCGAGCCGTCGCGCGGCGTCCAAGACGTCCTGATAGCTGACCGGCATCACAGGGATTTTGGCCTCTCGCGCACCCGGCCGCGAGGACCGCGCCCAGTATCATGGGTGCAGAGCCATGCCAGACACCTCTAACCGCGCCAAGCGCGCGCCCGAGTCGCCGATCCGAAAGCTCGGCCCGTTCGCCGACGCCGCGGTCAAGCGCGGCGTCAAGATCTACCACCTGAACATCGGCCAGCCGGACATCGACTCGCCGGAGGGGTTCTGGAAGGCGGTGCGCGACCCCTCCCGGAAGGTGCTGGCCTACAGCCCCTCACAAGGGATCCAAGAGCTCCGCGAAAAGCTCGCCTTGCGCTACCAGGGCCTCGGGATCAACGTGCAGGCGGAGCACATCATCACGTGCACGGCTGGCTCGGAGGCGCTGATCTTCTCGATGCTCGCGTGCCTCAACCCCGGCGACGAGGTGATCGTGCCGGAGCCGATGTACGCCAACTATATCGGCTTTGCGACGATAGCGGACGTGAAGGTCGTGCCGATCACGACGCGCATCGAGGACGGCTTCGCGCTTCCTCCTGCTTCAGAGTTCGCCAAGAGGATCTCGCCGAAGACGAAGGCGATCCTGGTCAACAACCCCGGCAACCCGACCGGCACCGTCTACACCGACGCCCAACTAGAAGGGATCCGCGAGATCGTCTTGAAGCACGACCTCTTCCTCATTGCTGACGAGGTGTACCGGGAGTTCAACTTTACAGGAAGGCGCATCCGGTCGGTGCTGGAGATGGAAGGGCTCGAGAGGAACGCGGTCATGATCGACTCCGCCTCCAAGATGTACTCGCTGTGCGGCGCGCGGGTCGGGTTCCTCGTCTCGCGCAACAAGGACGTGACGTTTGCGGCGCTCAAGTTCGCGCAGGCGCGGCTCTCGCCGCCGACGCTCGAACAGTACGGCATGATCGGCGCGCTCGACACGCCGCAGTCCTATCTCGACGGCGTGCGCGAGGAGTACCGGAAGCGGCGCGACCTGTTGCTCAAGCGGCTTCGCGCGATGCCTGGCGTCCTCGTTCCCGACATCAACGGCGCGTTCTACGCGACGGTACGGCTGCCGGTCGACGACACGGATAGGTTCTGCGAGTGGCTGCTCTCGGAGTTCTCGCACGAGGGGCGAACGGTGATGTTCGCGCCGGCCTCTGGGTTCTACGAGACGCCGGGGCTCGGCAAGGACGAAGTGCGCATCGCGTACGTGCTCAACTGTGAAGACCTGGGCAAGGCGATGGACGTCTTGGAAGCTGCGCTCGCAGCTTATCCGGGGACTCTGGTCAAAGCGAACTGACCCCTCAGAACGGCAGAGTGAGCCTTCTTAGATCCCGTAATCGGGCTTTTTTAGCCACGCCTTTGGGATCGGCCGGACGCCGGAGACGACCGCGGCGAAGTCAGCGCTTTTTAGGACTGAGGTCGACACGGTCATGCGGACCTTTCCGTTCTTGGTCTGGATCGTCACCTTTTGCAGGTTGGCGGCCTGCATCCGGTTCTTTTTGGGCGCACGGAACTTCCACTGGCCGGAGTGGCGGTGCCGGATGTGCTTGGCGTGGTTGCCTCTCTTTCCGCTGACTTGACAGACTTTTGCCATGGGCTCGCCTCTCCAAAAAAGTTGTGGACGGCCTCGAATGATACTCTTCAGGGCCGCCCAAGTTCAACCAACCGGGACTCCGGCCTAGGCTACATGGAGCCAAGGCTCTGGTACATCATCAGGTGGTTGCCATCCGGGTCGAAAAAGGTCGCGAGCTTGACCATCTGCGGGATCTCCCGGGTCTCGCCGTCGAACTTCACGCCCTTCCCCTCCAGCTCCCTGCGGGCGGCGTCGATGTCCGTCACTCCCCAGGTCAGGGTCGGCCCGCCCTTCACCTCGGGCTTTTCGACCTGCGAGAGGCCGACGTTGACCCTGGGAATGTGGGACTCTAGCTCGCACCAGCCCATCTCCTCGAGGTGGTACTGGAGCTTGAATCCCAGGGCGTCCTGGTACCAGGCAATGCTCTTGGCGCAGTCGCTCACGCTGTAGGCGACGGTCAGACCTCCATCAAAAACGATCTTAGACATAGGGTTTTCCTGTGGCCGTTCTGAGGCCAGAGCGGTATAATACACATAAAGTATAGTAGCTGTCAATAGTGGCCTATGGACGACGTTTTGAGCCTGAGCGACCTGTTCAGCCGGAAGTGGGCGATGCCCGTCCTGGCCTCCCTTTGGCGCGGCAAGGGCTCGAAGTTCGTGACCCTCTTCCGGTCGCTGGGCGCATCCCAAGGGGCCATGCGGGCGACCGTGGACGGGCTGGCGGCCCGTGGGTGGGTGGAGAGGAACCAGGGGTATGGCCACCCGATGAGGCCGGAGTACGTCCTGACGGAGAGGGGGCGTCTGGTCGGGCAGTCCTGCTTCGACCTCCTTTTCCTCCTGGCAGGTTCCGAGCTCGAGGACGCGGCCCGGTCGAAGTGGTCGATGGCCGTGGTCTATTCGTTGCGCGGTGGGCAGTTGCGGTTCCGCGACATCGCCGCCCGCATCCCCGTAGCGACGGACCGCGCGCTGGCCATCTGCCTGAAGTCTCTGGCCCGCGGCGACATCGTCGAGCGCTTTGTCGAACACTCCTACCCACCGGCCGTGTCGTACGGCCTCACTTCCCTGGGAATGATGCTGGTCGATCCGCTCAACGAGCTCGTCGCCGCGCTGCGCTAGCCTGTGGGACCGGAAGGCCGTTGGTCATGGGCCTTTTTGTCGCCTTCCAACACGTTTGAGGAAACCGTCTTATATTGCGATCCAGGAGGATTCTCATGTTGGTACTCGGAGACGTCTTTGCCACCGTAGCGATCGTCGTATTCAGCGGACTGGCCGCGTGGGCCGGAGGGCTGCTCGCGGCGATCCTTTTTCCCGAAAGGACCGAGCGCGCGTCGCTCGACTTTGAGCAGCGGCCGTGGGTCACTTTCTGGATCGGGCTCGGGATGATGCTCGTCGCTTCGGCGATTGCCACCGTTATCGTAGGGATACCCGCGACCCGCGGGATCGGATTTGGCCTCTATGCCGCGATTCTTGGCGTCGGTGTGTTCGGTTCTGGCGGATTGTTCCGACTGATCGCGCGCCGCGTCAGCGACCACAGCGGCGCGCCGTCGTCGTATCAGGCGCTGGCAAAGGCGGGGATGCTCGTCGTGGCGGCGGAGCTCTTGCCGTTCTTCGGCTGGTTCCTGCTTCTCCCGTACGTGCTCATCAGCTCGTTCGGCGCGGGAGTCATGGCGATCCTGCGCGGCACGCAGCGCGTGACGGTGAACGGAAGCGCGGAGGCGAGATGAAGCTCACCCGGCGGCAGACGCTCGGTCTGCTGGCCGGGGCTGGGGCGGGAGCGGCGGTCGCCTCCGGGTGCAGCTTCGGGGGCGGAAAAATCGCAAAGCCCAGCGCCGTCACAGACCCCGACGCGCGGTTCTTGGCCCGAACAGGCTTCGGTCCACGGCCCGGCGACCTCGAAGAGCTGCGCATGCGAGGAAGGGAGGCCTGGCTCGACGACCAGCTCGCGCCGACCGACGACGAGCCGCTCGAGCTCTTGATCCGACTTGAGAGGCTCGAGGTGACCAGCCTGCAGGCGTGGGAGCTGCGCGACTGTCCAAAGGACGACGTCGTCCGGCAGTGCCAGCAGACCGACTTGCTCTACGCCGCGCTTTCGCCGTGGCAGGTGCGAGAGAGGATGGTCGACTTCTGGTCCAACCACTTCAACATCTACGGCAACAAGGGACTGGCCGCGTACCGGATCCCGACCGACCAGCGCGAGGTCGTGCGCAAGAACGCGGTCGGCTCCTTCCTCGTGATGCTCAACGCGAGCGCGCAGTCCACGGCCATGCTGCTCTACCTCGACCAACAGGCGAGCCACTATGGAAAGCCGAACGAGAACTACGCGCGCGAACTGATGGAGCTGCACACGCTCGGCGTCGGTGGCGGTTACACGCAAAAGGACGTGATGGAGGTCGCACGGTGCTTCACCGGTTGGACGGAGGAGCGAGGGTTCCTCAAGCCGAAAGGGCACTTTCGTTTTGACGAGGCCCTGCACGACGACGGGTCCAAGAGCGTGCTGGGCAACACCATCCCGGCCAAAGGCGGGGTCGAGGACGGCAGGCAGGTGCTCGCGATCCTCGCCAAGCACCCGAGCACGGCCAAGCACATCGCCCACAAACTGTGCAAGTACTTCTTGGGCGAAGATGGGCCAGCGATGGAGGCCCAAGTCGTTGCCGCGTACCTTCAGGAACCGGTCGGCGACATCCCGCGCATGCTGCGCACGATCTTCCGCTCGGACAAGTTCCTCGGTGGCACCCCGACATTCAAAAGGCCGTTCGACTTCGTAGTCTCTTCCCTGCGCGCGCTCGACGCATCGACCGACGGCAACAAGCCCGTGCTGCGGCACCTCGAGCTGATGGGCCAGCCGACGCACCTGTGGCCGATGCCGGACGGCTACCCGATGGACGCCGAGGCGTGGAACGGCTCAGTGCTCGGGCGGTGGAACTTCGCGATCAGCCTGTGCAGCGGGAAGATCAGCGGCACGCGCGTGGACCCGCAGGCGCTCGCCAAGCGCTATGGCGCGGGCGACCGCGACACCTGGGTCGGAGCCGTGTTCGGGCTTTCCGCGGGGTCTGAGAGGCTCTCCGCGCTGCGCTCTTCCTTGTCGGAGTACACGAGCACCGTCCCCAAGACCAAGCAGGACTGGGCCGAGGCCACGGCCCTCTGCCTCTGCTCACCGGAGTTCCAATGGAGATGAACTGCTGCCAGAACTTTCAGGACGCCGAGCGCAAGAGGCTCACCCGGCGCGCGGTGCTCGCCGGCGGTCTGATCGGCGCGGCGATGTGGGCGACGCGCAAGACCGCGCTCGCGCAGGCGCTGGTCCGCCAGAACGGCAACGTCGTGGTCGTCGTGTTCCTGCGCGGCGGGGCGGACGGGCTCAACCTCGTCGTGCCGCACGGCGAGGACGCTTACTACCGCGCGCGCCCGACCTTGGCCGTCCCGCGCGAGAAGGTGCTCAAGCTCGACGGGCTCTTCGGCTTCAACCCCGACCTCGCCGCGCTGCTGCCGCTCTTCAAAGACGGAGAGCTCGGGATCGTACACGCGGCAGGCTCTGGCGACCACACGCGCTCGCACTTCGAAGCGATGTCCGCGATCGAGCGCGGGGCGCGCGACGACACGGACGCCGAGGACGGCGGGTGGCTGGCGCGGCACCTGCTCGCATCGAGCGAGCGCGGCGGGCCGATGCGCGCCGTGGCGTTCGACAGCACCATGCCGCAGTCGCTCTCGGGCGCGACGCAGGCCGTCGCGATCGAGTCGCTGGCGGACTACCGGCTCAACGTCGCTGAGGAAAAGCGTGACGACACCGAGCGCGCGCTCGAGGCGCTCTACGCCGGGCACGACGACGTTTTCGCCGAGGCAGGGCGCAACACGCTCGCCGCGCTGCGCGCGCTGCGCGACTACGACCCTGAGAAGTCGAAGCCCGAGAACGGCGCCGACTATCCAAAGAGCTCGCTCGGAGTGGCGCTGGCGCAGGTCGCCTACCTCGTGCGCAAAGACCTTGGGCTCGAGGTCGCGACGGTCGACGCCTCGGGCCGCGGCTCTTGGGACACGCACGTCGCGCAGGGGCCCTGGCTGACGGGGCTGCTCAACGACCTCGGCAAGTCGTTGGCGGCGTTCCGCAAAGACCTCGGAAAAGAGGTCTCTCGCGTCACCGTCGTCGCATTGACCGAGTTCGGTCGGCGCGTCGCCGAGAACAGCGGCTACGGCACGGACCACGGGCGCGGGAGCGTGATGCTGGCTATGGGCGGCGGAGTGAATGGCGGGCGCGTGTATGGCGAGTGGCCGGGCTTGGAGGACGACCAGCTCGAAGGGCCAGGCGACCTGCGCGTGACGACGGACTATCGCAACGTGCTCTCGGAGATGCTGCAAAACCGCCTGGGCAGCACGACGACGACGCAGGTGTTCCCCGGACTGGCGGAAAAGCCGGTCGGGCTCTTCCGCGCCTAGCGCAGGCCGAACATCCGCTCGCCGATCTGCACCGCGTTCAGCGCTGCGCCCTTGAGCAGCTGGTCGCCGGAAGCGAAGAGGCACAGCGCGTTGGGGTTGCTCAGGTCCTGCCGGATGCGCCCGACATAGACATCGTCGGTGCCCGATGCGACGGCGGGCATCGGGAACGTGTTGCTCTCGCGGTCGTCCACGACCTTGACGCCTTCCGCCTGTGAAAGCGCGGCGCGCGCGGCCTCGACGCTCGGCGCAGGTCCCGCGAACTCGACCGTGATCGACTCGCTGTGGGCGCGCAGCACCGGCACGCGCACGCATGTTACGTTCACTCTAAGGCCCGGGTCGCCGAGGATCTTGCGCGACTCGGCGATCACCTTCCGCTCCTCCTCGTTGTAGCCCGTCTCGTCGATCGGCGTGTTGTGGCTGAAGACGTTGAACGCGCACTGGTGCGGGAACTCCTTTGGCTCCGCCTTACCGCCGGCGAGCACCACGCGCGACTGCTCCACCAGCTCCTGCATCGCTAGCGCGCCTGCGCCGCTCGCGCTCTGATAGCTGCTCATGATCAGGCGCTCGATCTTGCCGAGCGCACGCAGAGGCGCGACGGCCATCAGCAAGACGATCGCAGTGCAGTTGGGGTTGGCGACGAGCTTCGTGCCCGGTTTGACCGCGTCGAAGTTGATCTCTGGCACCACCAGCGGCACCTCAGGGTCCATCCGGAACGCGCTGGAGTTGTCGATCACAACGGCACCGGCCGCCACCGCGTGCGGTGTGAACTCGCGGCTGCGCGACGCCCCCGCAGAAAAGAAAGCGACGTCGATCCCCTCGAACGCGTCAGGGGTCGCATGCTCGACGCACAGGTCCTCGCCGCGAAAGCGCTGCTTCTTCCCCACCGAGCGCTCGCTCGCGAGCAGGCGCAGGGTGCCGATCGGCCAGTTGCGCTGCTCGAACAGCCGCACGAACTCCTGCCCCACGGCGCCGGTCGCGCCGAGCACTGCGACGTTGAGAGGCTTCGACATCTCGCACTATGATGGACGATGGGAATCGGGCGTTGCGACTAAAGGACGCCTCGTTCACGCCCCCTCCTAACCTCCCCCGACGCGGGACAGGACTTTAGGCGGTGGAGCGCCGTGTCGGGGGAGGGACCGGAAGGGTCGCGACTAGAGCTTGAGCAGGACAGACGCGCGCTCCATGTCCTTGTCGCCGCGCCCGGAGAGGTTTACCACCACGCGGTCGCCCTCCTTGAGCAGGCCGGGAAACTTGAGCGCGGCGAAGGCGTGCGCGGACTCGAAGGCTGGGATCAGCCCTTCCTTCAGCGAAAGCCAGCGGAACGCCTCGAGCGCCTGGTCGTCCGTCGCGCTCGTGTACTCGACCCGGCCAGAGTCCTTGAGGAACGAGTGCTCCGCGCCGACGCCTGGATAGTCGAGCCCTGCCGAGACGGAGTGCGTGGGAAGGATCTGGCCCTCCCCGTCCTGCATCACGTAGGAGAAGGAGCCGTGCAGCACGCCAGGGGACCCGGCGTTGAGCGGCGCTGCGTGCTCGCCCGTCTCCAGGCCTCGCCCCGCGGCTTCGACGCCGATCAGCCGCACGTCGTCTTGTAGGAACGGATGGAAGAAACCGATCGCGTTGGACCCGCCACCGACGCAAGCGACGCCGACGTTCGGCAGGCACCCGTACGCTTCTTGATACTGCTGCCGCGCTTCACGGCCGATCACCGACTGGAACTCGCGCACCATCTCGGGGTAGGGGTGAGGCCCGGCCGCAGTGCCGATGATGTAGTGCGTCTCGCGCACGTTGGTCACCCAGTCGCGCATCGCCTCGTTCAGCGCGTCCTTGAGCGTCTTGGTGCCGCTGGCGACCGGCACGACCGTCGCGCCGAGGAGCTTCATGCGGAAGACGTTGAGCTCTTGGCGCTTGCAGTCCTCGGTCCCCATATAGACGACGCACTCCAGGCCGAACAGCGCGCAGACCGTCGCGGTCGCGACGCCGTGCTGGCCGGCGCCGGTCTCGGCGATGATGCGCCTCTTTCCCATCCTGCGCGCGAGCAGGCACTGGCCGAGCGCGTTGTTGATCTTGTGCGCGCCCGTGTGGTTGAGGTCTTCGCGCTTGACTGCGACGTGCAGGCCGAGCTCCTCGCCGATGCGCTTGCACTCCGTGAGCGGCGTCGGGCGACCGACGTAGTTGTGGAGGTAGGAGTCAAGCTCGCTGCGGAACTCGACGGAGCCCCATGCGCTGTAGAACTCGGCCGCAAGTTCGTCGAGGGCAGGCACGAGCGTCTCCGGAACGTATCGGCCGCCATAGGGGCCGAAGCGTCCGAGGTCTCTGCCAGTACTGGCCGCCATGCCGCTATTTTACGGTCGGGTGGGAACTACTGTTCGGGCGCTGTCTGGCCGGGCCGTGCTGCCTCTCCTCGATAAGGTGGATGCCTTGGGAGGCGAACTGCAGGATCGCCTCGAGGCGGGCTCGCATGGTCTGAAGGTCGGACAGAGCGCCTTGATCTTGCCGAAGCAGTCCGACCTGCTGGTCGATCTGTTCAGTTATGGCCACCAAAGCTGTACTGTGCGAAGACATGACTTTCCTCCCGGGGCGAAAGGGGATAAGCGGTACCTCACTCTAGTCAATGCTATTTGAGGCTCCTTGTACCTAGTTCAGACGAGGTTTTCCACACTTTGTTCCCAGGTTGTCCACATCGGGCTCCCTCTGCCCACTTAACACGGAGCGGGGCCGCCTCGGTCGAGGCGGCCCCGCTTGAACTCACCAGACTAGAGTCAGCGCCTGTCGCGCCAGCTCTTGATCTTGATCGTGATGTACGGCTGGTCGCCCGGCATGCCGGGCGGCAGGTTGTCCTTCAGGCTCGGGACCTGATAGATGTTCGGGACGTTCTGGCCCATGTCGAAGTAGTTGGCGACGAACGTGCCAGCGATCTGGTTCTGCTTCGCGCTCGTGATCGTGCCCTGTGCGTAGAACGCGCCGGCCATGCTGAGCTGCGAGTCGCCGTTTCCTGTGGCGAGCCCCATGTTGCGGCCTGCCACGATTCCGAGCGAAGTCGAGGTCGGGAACGTCAGACCAGACTTCGGAAGGAGGTTGTTACCGATGTAGACGTCCTGCGTCGCGTAGAGCGTGCCTTTGCCCGCGTAGCGCAGCTCGGACTGTCCGTTGATCGCAAGGTTCCCGACGACTTTGACGATGCCGGTGACCGTGAGAGTCGGCGGCGACACGATCACGTTGCCGACCTTGACCTGCGGCGTGTACGAGATCGAGTTGCCCTTGAGGTCGAGGTATGTAAACGCGGCTGTCGAGCTCGTGATCGAGTTGACGGGGATCGTCATCGCTTGGCTGTTATAGTAGGTCTGCATGTTGCTCCAGACCGTACCGTTCACGTCGGTGTAGTCTTGTGCACCGATTCCCGAGATGATCGGGAAGGTCATGCCCAGCGAGCCTAGGTCGTAGCTGTTGCCGTAACCGTTGTCACTGAACACGGAGCTCGAGCCTTGGTTGCCGGTCCATCCGTCGCTGACGAAAGTACCGTCGAGCTTGCCCTTCATGCCAGGGTTTGGATTGCTCGAGTCTCCTACCGTCGCGCTGCCACTGATCGAGATCTTGCCGTGCGCCGCACGGACTTCGGCGCTGAGCGTCTGCATTCCGTTGAACGTCGGAGCGCTCGGGATCATCGCTAGAAGCGACGCCGGCATGTTGAGATAGTTGTTGCCGATGTGCGCGGTACCACCAAGGCTGGTATTGAGGTCGGTCGTCGTCAGCGGCGGGTCGTACATGTTGTTGAAGTTCGTGTCGTTGTACGGTTCTGCAGAGTTCCACACGCCGTCGTTGTTGGCGTCCACGAACGGCTCGCCCGGATCCCACACGCCGTTCTTGTTCGTGTCGGTGTACGTCTCGGCCTTGTCCCACTTCCCGTTGCCGTTGAGGTCGGAGTAGGGCTCGCCTTCGCCGAGGATGTGCACGGAACCGCGGATGTCGACGTTTCCGTTGATGGACTGCCCAGCGGCGCCGGTTCCAGCGAAGATCGCATTGTTCCAGATCGAGACGTCCTTGGTCTTGATCAGCATGCGCACGCTGCGGCTCTTACCGCCGTAAGTCGCGTAGCTCGTGACCCAGGCCCGCGTGTTGTCGCTCGTCGGGACTACAGTGACGTAGCCCGTCGCGTTCGCAGTCAGGGTGCTAGCGAGGTCGTTCAGGTAGAACGTCCCGCCCGTAATGTTGCCGCCCTTCGACTTCGAGGCCTGGTAGCTGAGGTTCGTCTGGTATTCCAGGAGCGATTGGGCGACCTGGAACGTCTGCATGTTCCCCGCCTCGTTGTTCGCCCGTTTGACGGCCGTCATGGAAAGCCCTGCGAGGGCCAGCATGGCGGTCAATGCCACGAACATGAGCAACAAGACCAGGACAGATGTGACGCCGAGGTTCTTGCGTGTCTTCATAAGCTGTTCCTAAGGATGACTGTCGTTTTCATCCGCTGATACCGGGGCGTTCCTAGCACCTGGTCCTGCGTGATGAAGTTGATTGAGAGCGCCTTTCGCGAGCCGATCGTCGTCAGCTGGAACGGCGCGTACGTCTGGTTGTACTGGCTCGATTTCGGGTCCGGGTCGATCAGGACCACGTTGGTGGCCAGTGTGCGGCCGGAGTAGTCGTCGATCAGCTTGCCGCCGGTCACAGTAAAGGACCGCTGCACTAGGTCGGACTGGATCGGGTCGACAAGCTCCTTCTCGCCCGTGTCCGCGTCCACGAGGTTGCTGCGCTTCGGCAAGAAGTAGACGACCTGGTTGCCGCCGTTCGTGATGGTCATGCTGTAGGCGCTTCGCAGCGTCTCGGCCACTCGCTGCACTCCGAGCGAGTTCTTTCCGGCCAAGTCTATGTCCGTCTTGGTCCGGTAGAAGCCCGTCATTGCCTGCGAGAACACGGTCATCGTGCCGAGCACGAGCAGCCCCATGATCGTCATGGCGACCATCAGCTCGACCAGTGTGAAACCTTTCTTGTTCATCGGAACGCTCCAACGATGGTCCCTGTCTTGACCGTCGTCACCTTGCCGGTGTCAGACGTGAACGTCAGCGTGATCAGCACTTTCACGGAGTTGCCGCCGATCGTCGTGCACGTCATCTGTCCGTTCGCAGCGCGTAGCACCTGGGCCGGGCTGTAGCGCGAGGCCTCGTCGAGCGGCACGTGCGTAAAGCTGTAGGGCTGCGCGGTCTGGCCCGCGTCAATCAGGTTCAGTGCCGTCAGGTTCTGCAGCGTGATGTCCTTGGCGCCTAGCATCTGGACGTGCTCGAGGAGCCTGTTGCTCATCTGCACGGCCTTGCTCTCCTCCGTGCTGACCTGCTCCCCCTTCTTGATCACGGGGAACAGCGACATCAGCGTCAGCGTCGCGGTCACCAGGAAGAACATCCCGATCACGACGTCGACGAGCAGGGCACCGCGCTTGAGCCTCCGGGCGGGGGCTTTTCGTACTTTCGGGCGCATATTCATAAGGTTCGGTACCTCACCAGTCCCTGCTCAGACGCCTGGCTGTCAGAATTGCCTGAATCGGCCCTTGTGACCGCCTGGCAGGCGTCGAAGCAAGAAGACTCCGCTTCGGATGTTCCACGGCCTCTGTTCGGGCCACACGGCATTAGAGCCTGTATTCGGGCACGAGCCCTAAATAGAGAGCGGACAGGCTTTCGCCTGTCCGCTCAAGTCGAGTCGTTCCTCTGTTAGAGGCCCGACGGGTCGGCCTTCCACTCCGCCGCAGTCTTGCCGGCGAAGGTCGGGTCGGCGTTGATGGCGTTCGCAAGGTACACGCCAGTGATCGGGCCGGACGGCCACGACTTCATGTACGTCGGCGTGAGGTCGGCCTGGACGGGGACGTCGGTCGACGTCTTGCCGTTCTCCATGGCCCACTGCTCCTTGCCCGTCTCGATCTGCTTCAGGTTCGCAATGATGGTCTGAAGTCGGCTGTTCTGGCGGGCCTTGATAAAGTTAGGCACCGCGATCGCGAGCAGAATGCCGATGATCAAGACCACGATCATGATCTCGACCAGTGTGAAACCGGTTCTCTTGTTGCGCTTCATTCTTGTTTCTGATCCTCCGGACTCAGTTGAGTACGGGTACCCATGACCCGCAAGTCCCGTGTTCCACTCGGGGCTGAACCCACCAATCGCACATTTACTGGTCTTTCCCTCTGCCTAGCTACGATCCTGTGAGTCCTACCGGGCTGACATGGGCCCGTTGGGCTAGCGTCCCAAAAAGAGCTGAGCGGACAGGCTTTCGCCTGTCCGCTCAAGTCGAGTCGTTCCTCTGTTAGAGGCCCGACGGGTCGGCCTTCCACTCCGCCGCAGTCTTGCCGGCGAAGGTCGGGTCGGCGTTGATGGCGTTCGCAAGGTACACGCCAGTGATCGGGCCGGACGGCCACGACTTCATGTACGTCGGCGTGAGGTCGGCCTGGACGGGGACGTCGGTCGACGTCTTGCCGTTCTCCATGGCCCACTGCTCCTTGCCCGTCTCGATCTGCTTCAGGTTCGCAATGATGGTCTGAAGTCGGCTGTTCTGGCGGGCCTTGATAAAGTTAGGCACCGCGATCGCGAGCAGAATGCCGATGATCAAGACCACGATCATGATCTCGACCAGTGTGAAACCGGTTCTCTTGTTGCGCTTCATTCTTGTTGCTGATCCTCCGGACTCAAGTGAGTGCGGATACCCATGACCCGCGAGTCCTGTGTTCCACTTGGGCCTGAACCTACTCATTGCACATTTGCCTGTCTTCCCTGCTGCCCCGGGTACGATCCGATGAGTCCTATCGGTCGGGAACCGGCCCTTTCGAGTTGCGTCTAAACCTACATGAGGCGAACCTGGCTTCACTTGTCGATCCTCGGCGTGGCGCTCGTAGGCTCCACGGCTAGCGCGGACATGTTCAAGCCGGGCGTCCAGGACCAGATCAAACTGGGCCAGAAGGCCGCAGCCCAGGTTCGCACGGAGGAGAAGGTCCTGCCAGACTCAGACCCTCGGGTCGTCGCCGTGCGCCGCATCGGTGAGCACCTCGTGTCCCTGATCCCGAAGAGCGAGCGCGACAAGAAGCCGTTCCAGTACACCTTCGACGTCGTGGACAGCAAGGAGGTCAACGCCTTTGCCCTGCCCGGTGGCCCCGTTTTCATCTACACGGGCCTGATTGAGAACCTGAAGACCGAGGACGAGATCGCGGCGGTGCTGGGCCACGAGCTCACGCACGTCCGAAGGGAGCACTGGGCCAGCGCCTATGCTGACAACCAGAAGCGCCAGCTGGGGCTGTCCGTCGTCCTGGTCCTGCTCAACGCCAACCGGTCGGTGTTCGACATCGCTGGCGTCAGCGATGCGCTCATCTTCCAGCTTCCCTACTCGCGAAAGCACGAGTCCGAGGCGGACAGCGTCGGCTACGACCTGATGGTCAAGTCAGACTACAACCCTCAGGGAATGGTCGATGTTTTCACTGTGCTCAAGCAGAAGGGCGGGAGCAAGAGGACCCAGGAATGGCTCAGCGACCACCCGGACCTTGACCGTCGCATCAACAATGTGAAGAAGCGCATTGCCGAGTCCACCACGACGTTCCCGCCTCAGAAGCCGCTCGGCTCCTCGGTCATGATGCGCAACTCCCTGTCAAACAAGCGGGCGCTTCCGGTCACTCATTAGGCGCCGGCCGTCGCCTTCGGCCCCTCGACTCTCTCAGCGCGGATGCTCAACTGCGCCGCCAGCCTGCCGGCGATCTCGGCGAACGCCTTAGACTGTACGCTTTCAGGGTAAGCGATGACGGAGGGCTCGCCCCTCTCGGCCGCTTCGCTCACCTTCGGATCTAGGGGCACCGAACCGAGGAACGGCACCTCTAACCGGCCAGCCAGCTCCTCGCCGGTCGTGCCGGAAAAGATGCGCGACTCCTCTCCGCAGCCTGGGCAGACGAACGCGCCCATGTTCTCGACGACGCCCAGGAGCGGCGACTCGAGCCGCGTAAACAGCTTCGCCGCCTTTCCCGCAATGTTTGCAGCGACGCTGTGCGGCGTCGTCACGATCACGACCCCCGAGAGCGGCACGAGCTGCCCCAGCGACATCGGAGCGTCTCCTGTGCCTGGCGGCAGGTCGACGAGAAGGTAGTCGAGCTCGCCCCAGAGTACGTCCGCCAAGAGTTGCTTCAACGTCGAGTGGACCATCGGGCCTCGCCAGAGCACGGCCTGGCCCTCTTCCAGCAAGAAGCCGATCGACATCATCCGCACGCCGTAGCGCTCGATCGGCACGATCTTCTGGTTCATCGCAAGCGGCTTCTCGTTCGCCACGCCCATCATCATAGGCACGCTCGGGCCATAGACGTCCGCGTCGAGCAGGCCCACCCTGGCGCCCTGCTGGGCAAGCGCGATCGCAAGGTTGACGCTGACCGTGCTCTTACCGACCCCGCCCTTCCCGCTCGCGATCGCCACGATCTGCCGCACGCCTGGCGCCAAGTCCTCTTTGTTCGCCTGGCGCTCGCGCACGCGCGCCGTCATTTCCACCTGGACGTCGTTGATTCCACCGATCGCAAGCACGCACTGCCGAGCCTCTTCCTGCAGCAGGTCCTTGACCGGGCAGGCCGGCGTGGTGAGCTCGATCTTGAGGGCGACGCTCGAGCCGTCGATCGCGACCTCCTTCACGAACCCGAGCGTGACGATGTCCCTGTGGAGGTCTGGGTCGTTGACGGAACGGAGCGCGTCCAGCACCTGTTCTTTGGTGACCGGCATCGCCAGCGAGGTTACCTGGGGGCACTTGAACCAGCTAGTGCCGCGCCGGAACCTGAGTTCCAGCGCGGCACCGGCCTTGGCAGGCCTCGCCTCTAGCCGAGCGCGACTTGCAGGTCCTTCTTCAGGATCGCGCGGGCCCGGAAGAGCCAGCTCTTGATCGTGCCCTCCGGCACGTGCAGCGCGCTGGCGATCTCGTTGACGTCCATGTGCCCGTAGTGCCGCATCTCGATGATGCGACGGTACCGCTCAGGCAGCCGCGAGACGGCTTCTCGCACCCGCTCGATGCGGATGCGAGACTCCACGCCGGACTCGACGTCGGAGCGGACGTCGTAGATGGCGTGCTCGTGCTTTTCCAGGCACTCCTGGCCGGGGCGCCTGCCCCGCATGATGTCGACGCAGCAGTTCGAGCAGATGCGCATCAGCCATGGCAGCAGGGGCCTGCCAGGCTCGAACGTGCGGATGGCCCGAAAGGCCTTGACGAACGTGTCTTGGACGGCGTCCTCGGCGTCCTCCTGGTCGCGGAGCATGCGCAAGGCGTGCCCCCGTATTTGAGACCGGTAGCGGTCGGCGACCAGCTCCATGGCCACCGTGTCACCGGCTTGGGCGCTCTGCACGAGATGGTTCTCCCAGGCAGCAACGGCCCTCTTATCGAGTTTGATTCCTCGTCCCACGACCCCATTGTATGAAAGGAACAACCCCCGGGACCGGGATTGGTGCCAAAGACCCTCCCCCGCCGAACTACCGGGATGTGGAGAGAGTTGGCCCAACGCCCCGTGGTAAAGCCGAACGGCCTACCGAAGATCCTAGGTGATGGTCAAAAAGGCCGTCTGCTACTTTCTGGCGTCGGGGCCGCTCCTGCTCATCGGGATCATTGCGATCAACTCCCGGCTGTACTACAGCACGTGGGAGTTCACGGAGTACGGCCCGGATACCAACGCTCGGATCGCAGCCTACGCCCAGCCTGTAAGGGCGGTCCGAAGCTCCCTTTCGCCCCTCTCGCCAGTGACCGAGGAAAACGTCCGAGCCGTCGCAGACCTGTGGCTTCAGGGCTACGACCAGGGCAAGCTCAGGGACATCCCACCGGCAACCACCATAAACAACTGCGCCACTACCGTCTACCAGCAGATCCTCGACTCGCGAATGACGGTGCTGGAAGGCTTGATCCGGTCTGCTGACGAAAAGCGAGCCGCGAACAAGCCGCACGATGCCGCCATGCTCTACGCAGATGCCCTCAAGGTCGCAAACATCGCCAAGTACAGCGAGCTCACCTCGGTCGCCGACTCCTCTGTCGTGCAGATGGAATCGCTCAAGAAGCTCATGATTGTCGAGCCGCAGCTCGACGAGGCGGACCGCAAAGAGGTCCTAGGATGTCTATTGACCCTAGATGCCGACTCGTCACGCAATCTCAGTAAGGTCGTCGACCGAATCGCCTTCGCCTACCAGGGCGACCTCAGACGGCAGCACAAGGCACCGACCGGCCTCGTCGCTGCGATGGACTCTGGCACCCTCGCAAGCGCGGAAGACGAACTCCAGTCGAAGATAAGCGCGTGGGAGCGCCTGAGCCGGAACGACGAGGAGCTTACGCCGCTCTACGGCAGGAGCAGACTCGCGTACATACAGCTCGCTCGCTATCAGCGGAAGGTACAGGAAGCGATCGAGCTCTTTTCAAAGGGCCGGACGAAGCTCAGTTAGCGCTGACCCAGATCAGACCGCCCTCGCGGACTTCGGCCTTCAAGCCAAGCGCCTTCATCTCGTCAACGATGGACGAGAGCGGATCCGTGCTTTCCAGGCGCCAGACGACCGTTGCGTCAGGGCTTCCCGACTCGATCACTACCGGGACGGCGTATCTTGATGCCACGGCGGCGGCGAACTGCACGGCCGTACCCGCGCCTTCGCTCTTGGTCGAGACCTTGCTTCCCGGCACTGCGACGTACATCGTCGCATAGTCGCGCGCAAAACTGACTGAGACCACGCTCGCACCGTCCGAGTGGTTACTGAGCGGGCTGTCCACCCCTTGGCCGTTCAGCGAGCGGGCGAAAAGCACCTGACCTGAACCCAACTTCGTCACCGTCACAGAGTTCTTCCCAGAAGCCGTGTAAGTCAGTCGGACCGCACCGTCCGTAAAGACGATCCTGGGAGCCGCCTCCACTGAAGGCACGAAGTTGGCGACTTCGACGCGGTTGCGGTCGGAAACGTTTGAAATCGAGGCAATGGCGCCGATAATGGCAAGAGTGGCGACTGCGCCATAGGCAATTGGCCGCCAGGCAAAGAACCGGGCTGCGCCACGCGACTTGCCCTCGAGCCCGATAATGTGGGCGTCCACCCGCTCCCTGATCTTCAGGTGCAGGTCGGCGGGGACCTCCACCGGCGTCTGGAGCGCCTTGAGCTCACCCATGATGCGCACGAACTGGGCGTACTCCGCCCCTACCGCGGCGTCTAAAGACATGGCCCGCTCGAACGCCTGGCTGAGCCCGTCGTCGAGCGTCCCCTCGTAGTAAGCCGAGTAGAAGTCGCGTGCCTTGTTCAGGTTCATTTCTAAGCTCTTTGGCAGTTCGACTTCAACCGAGCTGGAATAGTTCCACGTCCTGCACCAAATGGTCCCGCAAGGCCAGCCTGGCTCGGTTCAGCCGGCTCTTGACCGTGCCGATCGGCAGGTCCAGGGCGGCCGAGATCTCTTCGTAGGTCAGCATCTCGACGTGGTACATCACTAGCATCGCCTGCTGGTACTCCGGCATCTTGCCGAGGGCTGACTGCACAGCCTGGTCTCGCGCGCTCCGCTCGAGCAGCTCCTCCGGGCCGTCGGACTCGTCCTCGAACTGCCGCTGCACTTCCCCGCCTTCAAGGTTGAGCGTCGCCTCGAGGCTCTCGTGCCGGCGCGAGCGCTCTTTCTTGCGCAGATCCAGATAGCAGTTGGTGAGGATGCGATAGAGCCAGGTGCCGAAGCTGCTCTGCCCGCGGAAGTTCTTAAGAGCATTATAAACGCGCACGAACGCGTCCGCGACGATGTCGGCGGCCTCGTCCGCGTTCGAGGTCAGGCGGTACGCGTACTGGTAGGCGCGCCCCTCGTACTTGCGGATCAGCGCGTCAAAGGCGCTTCTGTCTCCTTGCTGGCTCAGCTCGATCAAAAGGACGTCGTCGTTCATCGCCCACCCTTGGCGGCCGAGGCAGCCTCGCGCTGCGCAATGGCCGCCTCGATCGCGCCCTGCTCTTCTCTGCTCAGGTCCCGACCCGCCCTGCCCCCTTTGATCTCCTTGGCGTAGACGCGGCAGTCCGTGCGCCCGACCATGCTCGTGACGACGGTCCCGTCGCCGCGCTCGTCATAGATCGCAAGCGCAAAGCTCTGCTGGCCCCCAACGTCTTCAAACGCGTCGAAGCGCACCAGACCCAGGTACCGCTTCGAAGACTCCATCTTGGACTCAAGCGTGTTCAGCCGCGACTCTGACGAGTCCAGGCGTCCATCCACGCTGACCAACGTCTTAACGTGGTCCTGCAGCAACTTTTCGATGTTGCCGCCTGTTGAACCGTTCATAAGCTCTGCCCACTTCCGTGCGATTGTCCTGAGTCGAAGGCCCTGCACGACGACCAGCGCCGCGAGCACAAAGGAGACGACAAGGCCGACAACGCCCATCAAAGGCCCGTACTGGTCGAGAAAGGGCTCCATAAACCGACAATTGAAGTATAACTTGTCCAGGCCCGGAAGTTAGCCCCCCAACGCCATGGCCCAAGCAGATTTCACGGAAGAACCGGTAGTTGCCGAAGGCCAGCCCGAGCAGACAGAGCCCGCTGCCTCGACCAAGCGTCCCACGCGCAAGACGGTCATCTACACCGGCTTTGGCGGGTTCCTGCTCTTCTTGCTCGCCGTCTCAGTCTTCTTCTACTACAACTTCAAGACCGTCGAGGTCGAAGGCAACTCGATGGAGCCGACGCTCAAACCGGGACAAAGGCTCCTCGTTTGCAAGGCGTATTGGCTCGTCGGGCAAATCAAGGACGGCGACATCGTCGTCATCAACAACCCGTTCGAGCGGAACGAAGTCATCATTAAGCGCGTTTACCGCACGCAGGGCGAGACCGTCGACCTGCAGAACGTGCCGGACTCCTGGGACGTTACGCAGGGCCAATACGTGGTTCCTCAGGGTACGATCTTCGTGCTGGGTGACAATCCGGCGGTGTCTCAGGACAGTCGGTTCTACGGCCCGTTCGATTCGTCCTCTGTGATCGGAAAAGTGGTCGTCGTGCAGTCTGCGCTCGGGACGTCCGACTGATCCGGCCCGTAGATGGTCCGTCCCTTTTTTTGAAATGCGGCGTTTCCCCTGTGGCCAATACGGCAAACAGCGGCTGGAGTTCTTCCCGGCCCCCTTTCGTGCGCCCCTCCGCGCGTTCGCCGCTCTCGTCTTTCCGTGGAAGGGCGACGAAGTGCTCGTGTGCAACATCGAGGACCGCGGCTGGTGCATCCCTAGCGGACGGGTCGAGCCCAACGAGAGCTCGCTCGACGCCGCGATCCGCGAAGCGAAGGAGGAGGCGGGCGCCGTGCTCAAGGAGATCCACTACATCGGTTGCTACCGCGTAACGCAGCGCGACGAGGTGCGCTGGGCAGACGTCTACGCCGCCAACGTGGAGGGCCTCACCGACCTCGACCCCGCGTTCGAATCGATGGGCAGGCAGTTCGTGACGACGGACCAGCTTCCGGGCATCTACCACCTGTGGAACGAGCTCACCGAGGCCGTCTTTGAGCAGTCAAAGCGCGTGCTGCAAAGGCACGAGTCGACCAAGGACAGCTTTGACTGCGGCAACTGAGGCCGCACGCGCCTATTCCAGACCGGTCAGCGTCATCTGTCCGCGCGTGACCACGCCGATCTCGCCGACGTCCGGAGGCTGTTCGAAGGCCAGCTTCGTCAGGTCGGCCGGCACTGGGATCGGATACTCGCCGTTGAAGCAGGCGAGGCAGAAGCCGCTCTTCTCGCCCCCCACCGCCCGCACGGTCCCTTCGATCGAGAGGTACCCCAGCGTCGTCGCGCCAAGGTGCTTGCGTATCTCTTCGACCGTCCACTTCGCGGCGGCCAGTTCTCCCTTGCTCGCCATGTCGATGCCGTAAAAGCACGGAAACTTGATGGGCGGAGCCGTGATGCGCACGTGCACCTCTTTCGCGCCCGAGTCGAACAGCATCTTCACAATCTGCTTCGTCGTCGTCGCGCGCACGATCGAGTCGTCCACGACCACCAGCCTCTTGCCCTCGATCTTCTCGATGATCGGTGTGAGCTTCATGCGCACGCCCATCTCACGCATCCGCTGGTCCGGCTGGATAAAAGTCCGATGGATGTACCGGCTCTTCATCATCCCCTCCTGGAACGGGATGCCCGAGACGCGGCTAAAGCCGATCGCGGCAGGGATCCCGCTGTCCGGCACCGGCACGACTAGGTCGGCCACGGCCGGCTGCTCCCTTGCGAGCTCCTCTCCCATCCTCTCGCGCGCGACATAGAGCGACGTGCCTTGCATATGGCTGTCGGGACGCGCAAAGTAGATGAACTCGAACATGCACATCGATGGCTTTTCGGTCTTGTGCGCCTGATGGTATCGGATTCCGTCGGCGTCGATCACCGCCATCTCGCCGGGCGCAAGCTCGCGCTCCACTGTTGCGTTGACCGGCCCGAACGCGCACGACTCGCTCGCAAGCATGTAGCTTTCGCCCAGCCGGCCCGCTACCAGCGGGCGAACTCCGTAAGGGTCGCGGAACCCGATGACCCTGTTCGGCGTCAGCACGATCACGCTGTAGGCGCCCTTGAGGCGCTTCATCACCTCCTCCACGGCGTTCTCGACTCCCCGCGCCATATTGATGACGAGCAGCCGCGCGATGATCTCGCTGTCCGCGGTGGTGTCGAAGCGCTCGCCCTGCTCCTCCATCTCCTTGCGAAGTTCGCGCGCGTTGATCAGGTTGCCGTTGTGCGCGACCGCGATCTCGCCCGTCGTGCTGGTGCAAAAGATCGGCTGCGCGTTGCGCAGCACGCTCGAGCCGCTGGTGCTGTACCGGTTGTGCCCGATCGCGAGCGAGCCAGGAAGGGACTGCAGGATCTCTTCGGTGAACACCTGGCTGACCAGGCCCATGTCCTTGTGCATCTTGACGGCGCCGCCGTCGCTCACCGCGATGCCCGCAGACTCCTGCCCCCTGTGCTGCAGCGCAAACAGAGCGAAGAACGCAAGGCGCGCCGCGTCTCCGTCCGGCGCGCGCAGACCTACGACCCCGCACTCCTCTTTGGCGCGGTCGTCGTGCCAGGCGTCGGACATAGGACTAGTATATCCGCTGCCATTCGCCCCTCCACGGTAGCCTATAGGCATGACTACGGCGAAGTCGGCGATGCTGGTCTACGGCCTGGCGATGATCGCGATGGGGGTGCACGGCACGGTGGTCGCGCACGAGTGGATGTCGCTTGCGGGCGGGGGCGGCATGGGTCTCGTCGTGCTGCTCGCGCTTTTCATGTCGCTCAAGATGGCGAGCCCCCGCGCCGGCTACATCCTCGCGGCGCTCGTGGCGCTCGCAGGGATTGGGATGTTCCTGCCCAAGTACCTAAGGGTGGACGGCAAGCCGTACCCGCACCTCGTCATCGTCGTTCTCTCCGCCCTGCTCGTCCTCTTCTTGTTCGGCGGCCACCTCGGCGCGGTTTTGGCCAAGAAGCGGACCGCCTAGCGCAAGAACGGCATTTCGACGACCTCGCATTCGACTCCTGCGGCGACGACGCGGGTTCCGGCAGCCGTCGCCTCGTTGCGGAGCGTCGCCGACGCGACCTGCCCGAACGCCGGGCTCAGCGCCGCACGGTGAACGGTTCCGACCTCTTTCCCGCCCAGGGTCACTTTCGCTCCGGGCTTGATCTCGGCATCGCCGCGTAATCCGACCCAAGTCCTGTTCGTGTGCCCGCGCGACCTGATCCGCATCAGCACTTCCTGCCCCGTATAGCAGCCTTTCGTGTAGCTGACGTGAGTGGAATCGAAGCTCGGGCCAAGCTCGGGCGGCAGGGTCTTCTCGTTTGCGTCGCGGCCTGTCAGGGGTACGCCGGCTTCGAGCGTCGCAAGCTCAAACCCGTCTTGCGAAAGATGTTCGGCACCGGCTGCTTGGCTCAGTGGCAGCTCAAAGCCACCGGAGCCTGTGCGGTCCGAGGGCAGCGACCCAGGTGTCGCAACCGCCGACGGACCTTGGATGCAGGCGAACGCCTCTTCGATGCGCCGAAGAGAGACGTCCTCCAAAATGACCGTCCCTTCGACGCGCTCGATCAGCACTTCCGGCCTGTCCGTCGCAACGACAAGCGTCCCTCCGCGCACCCACGCCCGGCAGAGCGCCAAGAGCTGGCCCGTCGGCTTCGTCAGACAGAAGTCCAGCCACGGCCGCCCCTCCAAGGACAGCACGTCGTTCGTACACTGCCCTTGCAGCCACTCGCGGTGGTCGCGGCCCGAAAGAACGAAGTACGTCATCCCCGAAAGCACGACGCGCGCCTGCGAAAGCCGCAACGCGCGATACCCCGCCGGGGCCATACTCAAGTCGACGCCGCGCCAATCCACCACGCCCATTGTGCCACGCAAGATGAACACGCTCCTCCCCTTCGCCCTGCTTGCGCTCGGGCTCGGTTACGCCGACCACCAGATAGCGACCTTCGAGCGCGCTGCGGCCAACGAGATCAGTTCCAACCTCTCCGGAGAAGGCAGGACCGTCAAGGTCGAGGCAGTTCCGGACGGGATCGCCATCGTGAGCGGCGGGCTGGCGAGCGCGACCATCTCCGCAGACCACTTCTCTCTCAAGGAGCTTCCCTTCTTCACCGAGCCCTGGCGGTCCAAGGCGGGCCGCCTCCGCGAACTGCGCCTCCGGCTCACGGACTTCGACCTGCGCGGGCTCCGCGTCGCGGAGCTGCACGCGGACATACCCGACTGCCGATACGACTTCGGCCTTGCCAAAAGGAAGAAGGCGTTCCGCATCTCGAAGAGCGGCGAGGGCACCGGCTGGGTCAAGGTCGACGAGGCGGCGCTCGCCGACTACATCGACGCCAAGTACGCCGAAGTCAAGTCCTGCAACGTCCGCGTCTTCAACGACGTCGTTTGGGTCGAAGGGTATGGCGAGTTCCTCATAGTCAGTTCCAAGTTCGAGATCATCGCCAAGCTAAAGCCCGTGGAAGGCACAAAGCTGGAACTGACCGACGCCAAGATCTACTTCGACTGGGTGCGCGCCGAGCCCGCCGCCGCCAAGGTCCTCCTCGACCTCCTCAACCCGGTCGTCGACCTCTATTCCGGGCTCGGCCTGTTCGACGCCATCTCGGTCACAGACGTCCGCCTGCGCGACGGCTTCGTCCTAGCCAGCGGAAAGACGAGAGTCCCCATAAAGCCCACAAGCCCGCCCGACCGATAATCCGAGTGCATGCTCGCCGCGTTCGCCCTCTGCGCAGCCACCGCGTTCCCCGAATCACCGCTCGTCGACCAGGTCGCGATGGGGCGGAAGATCGCGACCGCAGGGCGCCAGATCAGCCTCGCCGACGTCTTCGGCGCGCGTGAGCCGCGCAGCACGTTCAACGGGGTCTGGGGCAACGAGCGCCAAGTCATCGGATGGTGGGCGAACGGATACATTCAGCGCCCGGTCGAGTTCGCCGTGTGGCTCTCGCCCGCGCTGCTCTCGCGCTGGCTCGGGTTCCTCTCTGCGCGCGAATACTGGGACGACGGCGAGCTGACAGCACGCTGGAAGTCGATCGCGGCGCAGGTCAAGGACCGCCGCTACTTCGTCGTGCAGCTCACAGCGTTCCCGAAGATGCCGCTCTACGGCGTCGGCGACTACGAGCTCACGAGCCCGGAAGAGATCGAGGACGTGCGCTTCGTCTACACCGCCGGCGGCAAGTCGCAGCGCATGCAGGCGGCAAGGCTGGCCGCGTGGCAGTCGCGCGAGCGCGAAGACCTCGAGGGCTTCCCTTGGTGGCAACAGATCGAATTCGGCGATCAACTGACGGGCGAGTTCGAGAACGGCGCAAGAGAGGAGCCGCTCTGCGTCGGAGACTACTACCGCGCGTGGTACCTCGCATGGGTCGAGGGTGCCGACGAGGACCTGTTCCAAGTGCGGGTGCTGAGCCGGCGCAAAGAGCGCGCCGCTTTCTTCACGGCTTCCAAGTGAACTCGGCCATCCGCCCGACGTGAGCGTGGTCGGGCCGCGAGTCTCGGACCGCCACACGCCCGTGCACGACCGTGTGCACCGGTCTCCCTTTCAGCTCTCTTCCCTCGAACGGGCTCCATCCGCACTTGCTCTTGATCCACTCCCTTTCCACGAGCTGCGCCCCGTCGGGATCGACGATCGCAAGGTCCGCGTCAAAGCCCGGTGCAATGCTTCCCTTCCCTTTCAAGCCATAGAGCTGAGCGGGCCGCTCGCAAGCCATTCGCACGACCTTTTCCAGCGTCAGTCTTCCCTGCGCGACAAAGTCCAGCAGGACGGGCAGGATCGTCTGCACGCCCGGCATCCCGCTCGGCGATTGCGGGTAAGGGCGCGCCTTCTCTTCCAGCGTGTGCGGCGCGTGGTCGCTGCCGAAGACGTCGAACAGGTCCTTGTCGAGCGCGTCCCAGAGCGCGAGCCGATGCTCCTCCGCCCGGATCGGCGGGTTCATTTGGATGAGCGTCCCGAGCGACTCGTAGTCCCTGTCCGAGAAAGTCAGGTGCTGCGGCGTCACCTCGCACGTCACCGGCAGCCCGCGGTGCTTCGCCTCGCGCAAGACCGGCAGCTCGTCCAGCGTCGAGACGTGCAGGATGTGCACCGGCCTTCGCGTCTCCTCGCACAGCCGCACCATCTTCTCAGTGCAGAGCCTCGCCGCCTCCGCGTCGCGCACGAACGGGTGCTCGCGCACGTTCGGCTCGTCCGAAAGCAGCCTCTTGCGCTCGCGCAGCCGCGCCTCGTCCTCGGAGTGGACCGGGCACGGGCGGCGCCCGTTTTGCAGCACGCGCCTCAGCAGCTCCTCGTCCTCGACCAACAGCGTCCCCGTCGAGCTGCCCGCAAAGATCTTGACCCCGGGCGTGCCCGGCAGCATCTCCATGCGAGCAAGGTCCTCGACGTTCCCAGAAGATGCGCCGATGAAGAACGCGTAGTTCGCCCACGAGGTCTGGTTGGCGCGCTCGAGCTTGTCCGCGAGCGAGTCCTGAGTCGTGGTCGGCGGGTCCGTGTTGGGCATCTCGAAGTAAGTCGTGACGCCGCCCATCACCGCCGAGAGCGATCCGTGCTCGATGTCCTCCTTGTGCGTCAGCCCCGGCTCGCGAAAGTGGACCTGCGTGTCGATCGCGCCCGGCAGCACGTACAGCCCGCCCGCGTCCAACGTCTCTGCGGATGCGATGTCAGAGAGCTCGCCGACCGCGACGATCTTCCCGTCGACGATCCCAACGTCCGCACGGCTCCGTCCGGAAGATGAGACGACTGTGCCCCCACGAACGATCAGGTCGAACCGAGCCGGCATCCCCGCTAGGATACGCCCTTCGACCGGAACCCCGCCGACCCAGTGCCTTGTTGAACCTTGTGTGGCAGTCGCGATGCAGAGAGGGGAGTATGATCCTCCCCAGCCAATGAGCCAGGTGCTGGACCCCGACGTCACCGTGATCGTCCCCGCGCTGAACGAGCAGGCCACGATCAAGGAGGTCGTGGACCGCCTGCTCGCGCTCAAGCTCAGTACGCAGGTCGTCGTGGTGGACGACGGCAGTACTGACGACACATCGGCGATCTTGGCCCGCTTCGGCGACAGCATCACCGTCGTCCGCAACGATTCGCCCAGCGGCAAAGGGATGGCGGTGCGGCGAGGGCTCGCGTTCGCGCACGGAAAGGTCGTCGTCATCCAGGACGCGGACCTCGAGTACTCGCCCGAAGAGATCCCAAAGCTGGCGCAGCACATCCTGGACGGCACCTACAATGTCGTCTACGGCACCCGCTTCGCGCACGGCATGCACGCGGGCATGGCGCTGCCCAACAAGCTCGTCAACGTCCTGCTGCGCGCAACCGTGCGGCTGCTCTACGGCCGCCGCATCACCGACGAGGCGACTTGCTACAAGGCGTTCAAGCGAGAACTGCTCGACGACATGGAGCTGGAGTGCGTACGCTTCGAGTTCTGCCCCGAAGTCACGGCCAAGGCGATCCGCCTAGGCGAGTACATCCACGAAGAGCCGATCGCCTACGAGCCGCGCTCAAAAGAGGCCGGCAAGAAGATCCGCTGGACCGACGCGCCAGAGGCGTTCTGGACCCTGCTCAAGTACCGCTTCTGGCGCCCGCACTAGGGAAGGAGGGCCATCCTCTTGGGAGGCGCCGCCGCGCCTCGGTATCCTCTCGCCCGATGCCCAAGATCGTGCTCATCCGACACGGCCAGTCGCTCTGGAACCTCGAAAACCGCTTCACCGGATGGGTGGACGTGCCCCTCACGCAGCTGGGGGTCGAAGAGGCTGTGCAGGCCGCAGGCAAGATCAAGCACCTCCACTTCGACGTCGCCTACACGAGCGCCCTCAGTCGCGCACAGGACACCCTCAGCGCGATCATGCAGGCGAACAACCTCCAAGTCCCCGTCATCAAAGACGAGGCCCTCAACGAGCGCGACTACGGCGACCTTAGTGGCCTGAACAAAGAGGAGACCGCGCAAAGGTACGGCAAGGAGCAGGTCCATATCTGGCGCCGCAGCTACGACGTCGCACCGCCGGGAGGCGAGTCGCTCAAGGACACGCGCGCGCGCACCCTTCCCTTTTTCGAGCGCTGCATCATGGGCGACGTGCGCCAGGGAAAGGACGTGCTCGTCGTCGCGCACGGCAACAGCAACCGCTCGATCGTCATGGCGCTGGAAGAACTGACCCCGGAGCAGATCGTCAAGGTCGAAATCGCCACCGGTGCGCCGTACCTCTACGAAGTCACGAAGGAAGGCAAGCTGGTCTCTAAGCAAGAGCTCTGACCCCTCCCCCGGCTTCGCACGTTTTCACAGGACAAAAAGTTGGTGCCGGGAGGGAGCTGTGTGGAGCCTAGGGTGGGGCAGAGCCTTTCCGCCGCATCCATACGATCGGGTCCCCGCGGCGTATCGTCTTGATCTTCTCCAGCCCCACCGTCACCCTTCCAAAAACGCAGTACTTGTGGTCCAGCCGCTTGTTGTCCTCCAGGTTGATGAAGAACTGGCTGTCGCCCGTCGCGCTCGCCGGCGATTCCAGCGCCATCCCCACGGTTCCAGGCTTGTGCGAGACGTCGTTGTCCTCGAACGGGATCGTCTTGCCGCTCCCGCCGTCGCCAAGCCCCTGGATCTCGCCGTAGGAGCCGACCGGCGCGGCAAGCGCCTCCTCGCGCGTCCAAGTCTTGCTCAGCGGGTCGCCCGCCTGCGCCACCCACTTGCTCACGACCCGGTGGAACAAGATCCCGTTGTAGAACTTGTGGTCCACGAGGTCGAGGAAGTGCGCCACCGTCTTTGGCGCCTTGTCCGAGAGCAGCTCGATCTCGAAAACCCCTCGCTGGTACACCATCATCTCCACGACCGGGTGCTCTTGTGGCAACGGTCCCACCAGGGCAAGGGCGACAAGAGCGCACAACATGCCCGGATCATATCACTTGGCCGGGCCGTACTCGCGCTCGAACTGGTCGAGCCGCCTGCGGATGGACTCCGTGATGTCCTCCACGTCCTCTCCGACCTTCTCCTCTTGCACGCGCTTGAGCGCCGCCATGATCGCCATGCCGCTCGCCACTCCCAGCGCGAACCAAACGAACCTGCTTCCCACGGTGCGATTCTACCTGCGCATTTGTACTGAACTGCCTCTGCCGGGTGGCGTCCTTGCCGCCAAGTGCGCTACGTTCAGACACTGCTCGTGCTGGCGATGACGGCACTGCCGCTTGCGGCCGGATCGCAGAACAGACAGCAGAAAAAGGACGGCGTGTTGACCGGAGAGACCGCCCCCACGTTCAAGCTCGACTACGTCCGTGAGGAGAAGCTGTTCGACCTCGCTGAAAAGCTCGGCAAGCGTCCGGTCGTGCTCGTCTTCGGCAGCTATACGTGACCGCCCTTCCGCGCCCAGGTGGGCGCGCTAAACAGATGGTATGAAGCGACCAAGGACAGGGCCGAGTTCATCGTCGTCTATGTCCGTGAGGCGCACCCCGACGACGGCCGCCAGGTCGCCCAGAACATCAAGGACGGCGTCGTGTTCAACGATCCGCAGTCCTATGAACGGCGTAAAGAGATCGCGCGCTTGTGCGAGGTCGGCCTATCGCTCAAGATCCCGATCGTCGTCGACAAGATGGACGACGCGGTGCAAAACGCTTACGCCGGATGGCCAGACCGCATCTACATCGTCGGGACGGACGGAAAAGTCGCGTTCCAGGGCCGTCCTGGGCCCGCGGGGTTCAAGCCCCAAGAGGCGCGCGACGCGCTGGACGGGATTCTCAGCGGCGCACACTGACGGTGCGAATTGTGCACGGTCAACCTGACCGTTAGCTGCCTTCGATCTTCCGGAAACGCAGCTCGACAAACAAAGAGTTCGGGCCCGCCTGCTTCAGGTACGTCTTCCCCCCTTCCTTCACGACGTCGAACACCATCTGCTCGTCCAGGCGCTTGAGCTGCGCCTCCATGTCCACTTGCCCCCCCGCGGACTTGACGGCCGCAGCGCGGTCCTGCCCCGCTACCTTCTCGACGAGCAGGTGTGCGCGCCCGTCCCGCCAGTCGACCCTCCCGTCCATGTCGGGCAGGCCGGTCAGGTGCCACTTGTTCCCCGTGAACGTCAGCACGTTCCCCATCTCCGTGCCCGACTTCGCGTCCACCTGGCTCCAGCGCCCCTGCATGTTTGGCTTCCCGCACCCGCATATTGCGAGCGCGAGTCCGCAGCAAGCGATCCAGACCCGAGCGGACCTACCCGCCCGCATCGTGCTTCAGCATCTCCGTCATGCCGCCCACCGTCTCGAGCACGAGGTAGTTCAGTCGCGCCGTGCTCACGATCTTGTCCCAGTTGATCTTGTCGATCGTGTCGGTCGGCTGGTGGTAGTCCGGGTGGAACCCTGAGAAGAGGAACGTGATCGGCACGCCCTTGCGCGCGAAGTTCGCGTGGTCGCTCCGCTCATAGACCCCTTCCTCGTCGTACTCGAACGCGAAGTTCAAGTACTTGTTCATGTCGATCACAACGTTGTGCAGCTCCATCGAGATCCGCTTGCTCCCGACGAGGTGGATCGTGTTGATGTTGTCCTCCGCCTTCTCCGGCGGGTTCTCGTTCGGCTTCTCCTCGTTCCGGCCCACCATGTCCATCTGCAATAGGCAGTCCATCCTGTCGAGCGGGATCAGCGGGTTGGCCGTGTAGTAGCCCGAGCCGATCAGCCCCATTTCCTCGCCGCAGAAAGCCATGAACACCACGCTGCGCCTGGGCTTGACAGGGTTGCTCGTCGCCGCCTTCGCGATCATCAGCATCGCCGTCGATCCGGAGCCGTCGTCGTCCGCGCCTGGGTACACGACGCCGCTCGCGTTCACACCGAGGTGGTCGAGGTGCGCGCCGACGCCGATGTACTGCTCTTTCAGCACTGGGTCGCTCCCGGGCAGCATCCCCACCACGTTCGGCACCATGATCTGCTCCGTCTTCACTTTCACTGTCAGGTGCAGCGCGCCCTTCGCCTCTTTGAACTCCACTCCGTCCGAGTCCGTGCTGCCCGCCACGACCATCGTCGGATCGACTCCCAGAGCGCGAGCAAGATCGAGCGCGTACCGGCGATCGATCGAGAGCGCGGGCGCCCGTCCCGCCCGTCCGCCCCCAGCCGTTCGGTTGCCCGGAGAGACCGACGCGAACGGAGCCGGCGCCTTCTCGACCACCGTGATCACCATCGCCGCACCGCCCTGGATGAACAGGTTGCGCGTCCGAAAGTCGAGTGGGGTCGCAGAAGCCACCACGACCGCCTTGCCCTGAACCGAGAGCCCTTCTGGCAGCGCCGTCGGCAACGTCGTCGGCAGCTTGATGAACACCACTTCCTCGACGCTCACGTCCGCGTCGCCTGTCAGCGAACCGCCCAGACCCTTTCCGATCTTCAGGTCGATCGATGGCCCTGTCAGGCCGCTCGCGGACTCGTCCACCGATGTCTTGCTGAACGGCACGCCCTGGAAGTACGTCCCGTTCTCGCCGATCGGCACGAGCCCCATCTCCTTGAACCGCGCCGCGACGTACTCAGCCGCCTTATAGAACCCCGGCTGCCCTGATCCGCGGCCCTGGCACTCTGGCCCGGCGAGGTACCCCAGGTGTTGGCGCGCCAGGGCTGCCGAGATCTGGTCCCAGCCTGTCTGGTACTCGCTCGGCGGCGGGACCGAGCCCTTGTACTGCGCATAGAGCCCGCACGGAAGGGCGGCAACGGCGAGAAAGGCAAGGAAAAGGCGTTTAGTCTGCACTGGGTCTTCTCTCCAAGGAACGAGGACGATATGCACTTATACCGCCCCGGCCGGGCGTCCGTTCGCGGTTTGTCACAGCGCTTCGCCGGTCATCCGCACGGAAGCCGTGCTGCGGCCGTGCAAAGAGAGCGCGAGAGAGCCGGCGGCGCTCGTCTCGATGTCCACCACGCGCCCGGTCCCGCCGTGACCCACCGCCGCCGTGTTCACGACCACCGTCGCAAGGTGCAGCCGTCTTTGCAGCGGGCTCTCGTGCACCGCCACGCACTGGATCTTCTCCGTCGGTACGAAGAGCGTCCCGCGTGAAAAGACCCCCAGCCGAGTCGCCAAGACGTCCAGCTTGTCCTGAAACCCCGTCGTGCGGTAGTGCACCCACGCCGTGAACACCGACCACGCCGCCAATGGCACCAGGGACCACAGCGCCTTGGGCCCAAAGTAAAGGCTGGCAGCCCCCACGATCACCCCGTACGTGATCACCGACCTCTGCGCGTGCACCCGGATCGTCTTCGGGCTGATCCGCTGCCACATCACCGGATAGATCCTCCGCCCAGGAAGGATCGTGTGGACGATGTCCGGCAGCCTGTCCTGCTCGAGCAGAGGGCTCACCAACGAAGCGCCGTGCATGTCCTTCTTGTCGAACGTGCCCGCCGTCTCCACGTACAGCTTGCAGATGTTGAGCATCCGCTGGAGCAGCGTCTCTGATATGCGCACGACCTGTACCCGCGGCAGCGGCACCACGCTCTCGATCTGGTTGATTAGGCCGTAGTGCCGCCGCAGTCGACCCTCTTCCAGAGTCAGCTCGAAGTTCGCGTAGTTGATCACGGCGGAGATGATCGAGATCACCCAACCGACCAGCAGCACCATGAAGATGAACACCGCGATTGCCAGCCACGAGCCGTGAAAGTCCGGCATGAATCGACGCCCGAGCTCTTCCAGCCTCGACTGAAACGCGGCCGAACCGCCAAGAAACGTCGCGATGATCGCCAGCGTCCGGTTCTCCGTCGCTCCAGCCAGGAACAGCTCCTTTCCGTTGATCCGGTAAACCGTCCTTCCCCGCACCTCTCCAGAGGTCGGAGCGCCGCCCATTTCGCGCACGACCCCCTGCGTGAGCTCGCGCTTGAGAGCGTCAGCGTCCCGCTCGCTCAGCGCCGAGATCGCTACTTCTGCGTGCCTCCCTGCGGCCGTCTCGATCTTTAGGTCCACAAGACCGAAAAACCGGTGTATCAGGTTCTTCGATACGTTGATGTTCTGGATCTTCGAGAGAGGGACCGTCCGCACGTTGCGCACCAGGATGCCCGAACGCACGATCAGGTTCCCTTCGTGGACAGCAAAGCTGAACGTGAGGTACCGCGCCACGGCTGCTAGCACGATCACGCCGCCGATCGCCTCCACCACGAAGTCGCCCGAGGAGTGGCTCGTGAACAGCACGAGAACGATAAAGTAGACGAAACGCCCGAGCACCCGCACGAACTCGAGCACGATCGTAAGCGGGTTCAGCCGCCGAAACACAGCCTCAGCCATTCATCCCCTCAGGCGGAGGAACGACCGAGGGCGCCTCGACGTGCAACAGCCGGCGTCGCAGCGTCTCCGCGTCTTCCGCCAGAAGCCCCGGGATCGTAGCCACCGCGCCAGAGTGACCGCCGACGAACACGCTCACCACCGACAGCCCGAGCGCGCGGGAGATCGGCCCGGCCGTCACGTCCACGTGCTGGATCCGCGCGCGTGGAACGTAAATGCGCGTCCGCCACCAGATGCCGTGCGCGACCGCAAGGTCGTCCGTGCCCAAGAGAAACCGCCAGTACTCGTACCGCATCCCCGCGACCACGAAGAGCCAGACCACCAACAGGACGCCGAGCCCCGCCGTGAGCAGCGCCGGGTGCACCTTCATCGCCACCTCGCCGTCCAGAGCCTCGTTCAGGATGAAACCGACCCCGACGAGCAGACCAAGATAGAGCGCGCCAGAGATCGACGCCTCGATCCGCCACAGCTTGTTGACGGCGCGGTCCAAGTGGCTCCAGGCAGCGATTTCTGGCGCGTTCATGAACCCCTATTCTGACCTCACGCGCACGCCCTACGCCTCAAACGGCCGACTGCGGGGCGCGACTGTGGAAGTAGGAGTTATCGAAGTAGGCCACGCCCAGCGCCTTCGCGTACCGCTGCGCACGGAAGCAGATCGCCCCAGCACCATGGTTTAGCGGCTCGCCCGGCGGGATGCTCGACTGCTCCCTCTCTGTCACGAGCAGAGGCAACGAAGCGTTCTTCCAGTGCACCACCGTCCGGTACACCACCAGCCCCCCGACCAACGTAAGTGGGTACTGCTCGCAGTAGACGACGACCGCGTCGATCTCGATCACCGACCCGCGCCGAGTCCGCTTGATGAGCCCCTCGCCCTCGCGACGAAAGTACGTCCGCGACTTCAGGTCGAACGCGACGTACTCCATAGAGAGCACGGCCCACACGCCCGCCAAGAACACCGCGGGGCCCAGCCAAGCACCGGCCTGGAAGAACGGCACCCACTCCCAACCGAGGTACGCGCCCAACGACACCATGACCCCGAAAGCCAGACACCCGGAGACCAGCGCCTGGTACCACCGCGGCGGCGCGAAGACCAGCCTCTTGTCTTCGCCCCAAAAACTCCCGACCAGAGGCGTCTCCAGCCCGATCTTCCGAAGCGGGCGGAAAGCGCCGCCCTCGCCGCCCGAACGGCTCTCATAGGGGTTTCCCAAGCCTGAGTCCGAGTATACGGTAGGACTTCTCCTCGCATATCTACCGGTTGTTCTTGCCAGCCGCATTTGTGCCGGGGCGAGTGTGGAACATATGACCTCGGTAGGTGGGCAATTGACCGTTCAAGCCGAGTATCAGCATCTAGTCAGCCTTTATGAAAGCGCTGGCTCGTTGCCGCAGCTCCCCAAGTCTCCGCTGCGGCTCTCCAAGATGCTCGACTCCACCGACTCCAACCCCGTCGAGATCGAGAACCTCATCCTCTCCGACCCCGCGCTGACTGCCGGCCTGCTCCGATCCGCGTCGTCGGTCTACCACGCCCGCTCTCGGCCGGTCACCACCGTCCGAGAGTCGATCATGGTCCTCGGCTTCCGCTCGCTCCGCTCCATGGCCATCGCGCTCTGGACGCAGTCGCTCATCGTCGAGGCGAGCAAGAAGTCCTTCTTCGACGCCGGGCGCTTTACCAAGAACGGCAGCTTCGTCGGCTATCTCAGCTCCGCGATTTTCCGAGAGCTCGGACACGGCAGGTCCAGCTGGACAGCAGAAGAGGTCTACGCGGGAGGCGTCCTGTGCAACATCAGCCTCGGACTGCTCGCCGTGCTGCACCCCGGTGCGTTCGACGCGGTCTACGTCACCTCGCGCGAAACCCAGTGCACCCTCGAGAAGGCCTTCTACGACCGATACGAGCACGAGATCGCTGAGCTCGGCCCAATGGCCGCCCACGCCCTCGGCCTTCCACAGCTTTTCCGCCTCGTCATCGAGCACGTCCACTATCCGCAAGGCGCGATGGACCACTTCCATCCGCTGGCCTGTCTCAACTTCGCGCGCAACGTCGCCGACGCCTCCGGCTTCGGCCTCCAGCGATGGCCCGTGGAGTTCACGGTCTCAGGCGCGGTCGCAGACCTCGTCGCGCTGTCAGAAGCGCGCCTGTGCGAGCTCGTAGACGAGACGCGCAAGCACACGATCCTTCACTGCCCAGCCAGCGCGGCCTGATCGTAGACGTGCCAATATCCTTCTAACCGCGCAAGCGGCTGAGCAAGGAATGGACCAGCCCCGCTGCCCCAAGTGCGATGCCGCAATGGAGCCGACCGCTGAAGTCTGCCCGTCTTGCGGCGAGCGCGTCGTCCCGCAGTACACCCCCGAGCCGGCAGGCGACGAAAAGGGCCTCTTCCTCTGCTACCGTCACAAGAAGGAAAAGACCCGACTGCGCTGCGGGCGCTGCGGCCGAGCGATCTGCCCCGATTGCGCCATCATCGGCCCCGCGGGGCCGCGCTGTCCCGAGTGCGGGCGAAACAAGGTCCCGGTCCGCGCGCGCGGCGTGCTCCACGACGTCGCCGCGTCCTTCAAAGGTCTGTTCGCCGGCCCCTACCGCTACATCTTTGCGATCGTCCTGGTCAGCGTGCTCCTCTCGCTGCTCCGCGGGTGCACCGACCTCCTAACGCGAAGCGCCGGACAGGATCGGTCGACCCAGTCCGGCGCGAGCGACAAGGACTAGGCTTACTTCAGCGCGCCTGCCACGTCGTCCAAATTAACGCCCAGCACCGCCGTCGCGATCTTCTGCAGGCTCTCCTTCGGGCCCGTGAAGTGGAACGTGCGGTGGATGTGCGTGTAAGACTGCCCAGGTTTGAGAGCAAGAGCAGGCGAGCTCGACTCCACCTCGTAAAACGGCCCTAGAGGTTTCGCGCCCGGCGTCGGCGGCCCGTCGTTGTAGCTGTTCAGCGCGTCGCCCGCGAACGGGTCGTCCTGGTGCTTGCCCCACTTTGAGTTCACGTAGTCCGTGTCCTTCGGCTTGTTGTACTGCACGATCGTCAAAAGGCTGCGCGCCGGGTCCCAGCTGCCGATCACTCCCTTCGAACGCTGCGGCGGCAGACCGATCTTGCTTCGGTACTCGCCGTCGCACTTGAACACGAGGTATCCCTTCATGTCCTTCAGCCTCTCCGGCGGCACCTTTCCGAAGTAGTCGTCCGTCACGACCTTCCCTTTCGCGCCAGCTTCGTACGGCGCTACGACGCTCGTCGTCTTCGAATACTTGTACTGGCTCAGGATCCACACGGAAAGCAGGCCCGACTCCTTCGTCCACGCCTTGTCGCCCGTGTTCTTGAGCGTGTTGCGCGATTCGTACGCCACCGACTTCACGTCCGCCGGTACGTCCACGCCGAGGCTCGCGACGATCCCGTCGTTGTGCAACAGCTCGACCGCGCGCTGGATCTCGAACTTGAACTCCGTCCCTGAGAAGTTCGTCACGCTCCCGCTCTTCGAGAACACCGCCTCGTTCGGCCCCTGGCTCACCGTGTCATAGGCGATCGTGTCGACGATGAGCGGAGTCTGCCATGCGTTCAGGTCCTGCTCCGCCCCTTTGGGGAAGTAGATCGAGAACTGACCGCCCTCCGGACCCAGCCAGATCCGGTCCTCACCGCCGAACACCGTCATGTGAGGCGTGAACTCGCCCTTCGCCACAACGTCGTAGTTGATCCAGCCGATCCCGTCCCCCTTCGAGGCGTCGAACGTGCTCGTCATCACGCGGCCCTGGTACTTCGGCACGATCACGAGCCCCGGCCCGTCCCCGCCGCCAAGCTCCACCGTCTCGACGTGCTGCTTGAGAAAAGCAACGTCGTCCGCGTACATCCGCAACTTGACCACGCTACTCCCCTCCTTCTTTATGGGCGTCTGGGCGGGAGAGTTCTGTACGTCCCCACCGCCGCATCCGACGAGCACGGCCGCACAGGCCGCAATAACAAAAGGGCTGACACGCATCTTTCATGCCTCCGAACCAGCCCAAGTATAGCGCGTGCTACTTGGCCTTGGCGTAGGCTTCCTTGACCGGCTTCGAGTGCCCGTTCGTGCTCCCAGGCCCACTGCCCATGTGCTGGATCAGGTCCCGGCTCGGCACCCGCACCGGCACCAGCGTCGAGACCCCCGGCTCCTGCATCGTCACGCCGAACCATATGTCCGCCTCTTCCATCGTCACCGCGTTGTGCGTGATCAGGATGAACTGCGAGTTCTTGGTGAACTCGCGCACCACCCCCACGAACCTCTCCACGTTCCGCCCGTCGAGTGGCGCGTCCACCTCGTCCAGGATCACCAGAGGGCTCGGCTTTACCTTCAGGAGTGCGAAGAGGAAAGCGGTCGCGCTCAGAGCCCTCTCCCCGCCGCTCAGCAGCTCCAGCCGCTGCCGCTTCTTGCCAGGCACCGTCACCCTGATCTCGACCCCGCTGTCCAGCACGTTCTCCTTGTCGAGCAATTCGATCTCGCCCTCCCCGCCGCCGAACATCTTCACGAACATCTCCGCGAACGCCGTCCTCAATTGTGCAAATGTCTGTTCGAAACGGTCCTTGGTGAGCCGGTCGAGCTCCGCGATGCTCTCCATGATGTCCGCCTTGCCCGCCAGGATGTCCCGCGTCTGGTGCGTCAGCTCCTCATAGCGCTCCGTCAACCGCTCGAACGCCTCCACCGCGCCCAAGTTGACGTCGCCCATCTCCTTCAGCTCTTTGCGCAACTGCGGAACGAGCTTCGCCGCGTCCTCAGGCACCTGGGTCTTCGGCGCGAGCCCGACCGCCTCTTCCTGCGTCACTCCGTACTCCTCGAGCAGCCGTTGCACAGATACCGTGCGCTTGGAATCGATCCTCGTCCGCTGGATCTCCGCGTTGTGGGCCGTCTCAGACATCGCGCGAGCGTTCTTCTGGGACTCCTTCGCCTCGTCGCTCAAAGAGATGTTCTGCCCGATCAGCTCGCGCTTCTTCGCGGTCAGTTCGTCCAGCTCGCCCTGCAGGAGCGCGACCTTCCCTTCCGCCGCGTGCTTCTCTTTGGACGCCGTTTCGATCGCCTGCGCGTGCCGCGCGCGCTCAGGCCCTAGGTTCTGAGCCCTGCTCGCGCGCTGCTGCTCCGTCTCCGTTAGGCTGTTCGAGCGCCGCTCCGCCTCGATGCGCCGGCTCGTCGCCTGCACGGCCCGAGCCTCCACTTCTCTCAGCCGCTGCACCGCCGTGTCCGCGTCCGCCGACTTAGCCGCGAGCTGCTTGAGCAGCGTGTCGCGCCTCTCCTCTGCGCCGCGCTCGTCGACCTTGACCGTCTGCGCCTTCTTCTCCCCCCGCAGCGCCGACAGCTCGCCCTCCAGCTTCTCCTTCGCACGCTCCGTCGCCTGCAGTTCGTGCTGCAGGTTGACGAGCCAAGCGCGCGACTCCTCGTGCTCCGCTCCGTGCCGCGCCAGCGCCTCCCTGCCGCCTTCGAACCTCTGCGTTAGGTCTGTCCGCGCCTTCTCGAGCCCCGAGTGCCCCTTCTCCGACTTCTCGACCTGCGTCTCGAGCTCCTTGATCGTCCGCTCGATCTCTTCCAGCTCCGCCCGGCGCTGCACGATGCCCGTCGCGTGCTCATACCGTCCGCCCGTCACCGCGCCGCTCGAGTGCACGACTTCGCCCTCGAGCGTCACCAAACGCTTCCAACCCTTCGTCTTTGCGAGCCTTAGCGCCGTGTCCAGGTCTTCGACCACCAGCACCTGCGCCAGCAGCGAGTCGATCACAGGCCTGTGCCGCTCGTCGCACTCCACCAGGTCGTTCGCGAAACCAAGCACGCCCTCCTCGTCGATTAGCCGCTTCAGCTCCGCCGAGCGCGCCGGCACGTTGACCAGCGTCACAGGCTGGAACGTCGCGCGCCCAAGACGGTTCTCCTTCAAATACTCTATCGCCTTCTTGGCGAGCGATTCGTCCTTCACGATCAGGTCGTTCGTCGAAGAGCCGAGAGCCGTGTCGATCGCCAGCGCGAACTCCGCGTCCGCGTCCACCGCCTCGCCGACAGGCGTGTACGAGCCCTTTAACTCGCCGCTCGCGACCGCGTCGAGCACCGCCTTCGCGCCCTGCGCCAGCCCTTCGTGCTCTTTGATCGTGTCCTGGATGCCGCGCCGCCGCCCGTCGAGCACAGCGACCTGGTTAAGCAGCTTGCGCACGAGCGAGGCGTGCTCCTCTTCTTGCTGCCGAAGGCTCAAGAGCTCTTGCTCCGCCTTGCGGCTCGATTCGCGAGCCTCACGCACGATCGCGTCGAGCGATTTGAACTTCGAATCCGCGTCCTTGACCCCCTTCCTCAAATCCGGCAGCGCCCCCACGACCCCTGCGATCTCCTCCTTGATCGTGTTCGCGCGCTCCTGCCTGTGAGCGTCCTCGAGCTCGATGCGCTGATTGCGCCCGGCCGCCTCGCGCGCTTCTTGCAGCGCCGCTTCCGCCGCGCGCAGGTCGTGCGTCAGCTTGCGCGCCGCCACGTCTGCGCCGGAAAGCTCGGTCCGAAGGGCCTCGAGCGCCTTCGCCTCCGCAGCCTCTTCCTCCCTCGCCCTCTTTAAGTCGCTCTCGGCCTGCTGCACGCGCTCGAGCCCTGCCTCCGCCTCGCCGCTCAGCGTCTCCTGTAGCACTCCCAGGCTCTCGAGCTTGCTCACCGCGACCTGCAATGCCGCGCTCGCGTGCTCGAACGCCGTCTGCGCCTCGTGGTGCGCCGAGCGCATCGCTTCGATCCGCTCGTCGGTCTTCGAGATCTCGTCAGTCGCGCCGCGCGCCTCTGCCTCCAGCCGCTCCGCCCGGGAGTTCTCCTCGTCCGCGATCCGCACCGCGTTCCTTAGCTTCTCGTCCAGCTCGTCCAGCTTGGCGACCGCGTCGGCGACCTCCAGAATCAGCAGCCCGCTCTCCATCTCGCGCAGCGACGCGCGGACCTGCTTGTACTTGCGCGCTGCCTCGGCCTCCCTTTCGAGCGGACGCCGCTGAGACTCGATCTCCTTCAAAATGTCGCTCACCCGCGCCAGGTGCTCGTCCGCCGCCTCCAGCCGCCGCAACGACTCCACGCGCCGCGCGCGGTACCGCATCACCCCCGCCGCCTCGTCGATCCAGTCGCGCCGCTGCTGCGGCGAGGCCGCCAGCGCCTGGTCGATCTCCTGCTGCCCCACGATCGCGTACCCCGCGCGGCCCATCCCCGAGTCCGCAAGCAGGTCGTTCACGTCGCGCAGCCGGCACGCGCGCCCGTTGATCCGGTAGTCGCTGTCCCCGCCGCCCCGGTCCAGCTTGCGCGTCACAGCGACCTCCGGCGTGTCGATCGGCAGCGAGCCGTCCTCGTTGTCGAAGACCAGCGTCACCTCGCAGTACCCGAGCTTGCGCCGCCGCGTCGAGCCTGCGAAGATCACGTCCTGGCTCGTCTTGGCGCGGATGTGGCTCGCCTTCGTCTCCCCAAGGCCCCAAAGGATCGCGTCGACGATGTTCGACTTGCCGCAGCCGTTCGGGCCGACGACCGCGATCAGGTCGGCGTCGATGTTGATGTCCGTCCGGTCAGCGAACGTCTTGAAGCCGAATATCTGGACTTTCTTGAGCTTCATCGCCTGGCCGGACCCCCACACTCGCGCACTGCAACAACAAGCATCTCAGTCAATCTAGCGACGATCCGGCGGGCCCTTTCGGACGCGCCAGTTCGAAGACCTCTCCAGCCGCGAGGTCGAAATAGCCCGCTCCACCCAGCCGGGCGATCGGCGTGAACCTGTCGCCGAGCCTGGCCGAACCGTCCGCCAGCGACGCCTCGACGTGCGCCACCAGCACCTCGCCCACCACGTACACCGAGGCGCTCGGGCCCTCGCCGTGGCGCAGCGCGTGGAACAGTCGGCACTCGAACTGTACCGGACTTTCTGCCACCCGGGAGGGCTTGACGGCGCGGCTTTCCACCATCGTAAAGCCCGATATGATCCACTCGCCCTCGCCAGGAGGATATGCAAAAGAAGTCGCGTTCATCCCCTCCGCCATCTCGCGCGTCACCAGGTTGACCACGAACTCGCCCGTCTCTTCTACGTTTCGCAGAGTGTCCTTCGGCCGCCCCTCCATGTCCAGAACCGGGCAGAACATCAGGCTGGCTGGCCGGATCCCTCCAACCATAAAGTAGCTGAACGGTGCGAGGTTCGGCGCTCCTTCCCTGCTCAGCGTGCTCACGAACGCGATCGGACGCGGCACCACGAGCCCCGAGAGCAGGTCGTACTTCTGGCTCGCCTTCAACTCATCGAGCAAGAACGTCCGAAACTCGCGCATGGAGCATTATGCGCCTCGGGGA
>CAMLDW010000020.1 GCA_946479035.1 uncultured Chthonomonadaceae bacterium
CAGCAGGTTGGCCTGACGGAGCTGCGCGTCCGTCCTTGCAGTCACCGAGTCGCGCACTCCCTCCGCTTGCGTGAGGTCCAGCCGCCCGTTCATAAAGGCGCGGAGCGTGAACTCTCCGGGCTCCGCGGCGCGGGCTCCGGCCGCGATGCAGGCCGTAACGAGCGCACCGACCGAGGCTTGCGAACCGTGGACGGACATCTCGACCGACTGCTCGCCTGTGTAGGAGCGGCCCTCTTCGAAAGGGAGCGCGAGCCCGTCGTCGCCGTGCGCGAAACGGCCATAGACCGCGCGGTGGGACACTGGCTCGCCTGGCCAGGGCTCGAACAGGCCCTGAGCGATCTTGAAGGCCATCGGCCCGGACAGACGAACGACGCCCACGGCCCCGCCTGGGGCGGTGATCGGTGCGACGATGGTGTCCGCGTGCCGCTCTAGCGACATGGGGAAAGGATAGCCGCCATTGGACTGGACAGGAGAGCGGCGTCCCTATAGAATAGGGACGATGAAGCTGTTCCTGGACACGGGCGACGTCGAAGAGGTCCGCAAGGCCGCTGAGTGGGGCGTGCTCGACGGCGTGACCACGAACCCGACTCTGATCGCCAAGAGCGGCAAGGGGTTCCGCGAGACGGTCCTGAAGATCTGCGAGCTGGTGCCAGGCGGCGCGATCAGCGCCGAGGTCGTAGCGACCGACTACGACGCGATGCTGAAGGAGGCGCTGGAGATCTCGAGCTGGCACAAGCAGATCGTTGTGAAGGTGCCGATGATCGAGCCAGGGATGCGGCTCGTCAGGACGTTGAGCGAGAAGGGGGTCAGGACGAACGTGACGCTCGTGTTCAGCGTCTCGCAGGCCCTTCTGGCGGCGAAGGCCGGCGCGACGTTCATCAGCAACTTCGTGGGGCGGGTCGACGACCTGAGCGGAGACGGGATGGCGGCGGTCGCGGCGACAGTGGAGATGGTCGAGTCGTACGGCTACAAGAGCCAGGTCCTGGTGGCTTCGATCCGCCACCCGCAGCACGTCGCGGACGCGCTTGCCTGTGGCGCGCACATCTCGACGATGCCTTACAAGGTGATGGAGCAGCTGTTCAAGCACCCGCTCACGGACGCCGGGCTGCAGCGCTTCATAGACGATTGGAACAAGGCTGGCCTTTCGATCTTCGAAAGGGCGAAGGTCTGATCCCTATGAGAGCGACCCTATTCGCCCTTTTGTGCGCCTCGCTGTCACTGGCCGGATGCGGCCTCGGCGGCCAGGCGTCGCCGACCAGCCCGACGACGGACACGGACAAGTCAGCGTCCCCCAGCCCGGATGGGACCGAGAGCATCACCCCGGGCAAGGACCACGCGCAAGCGATCGCGGGCGACTATAGCCCCGAGCAGTTGGCCGGCGTGTGGAAGGCGTTGGCTACAGAGGAGGAGAGGAGACAGGCTAAGCGCGAGGGGCTCGACATCGATTCGAGCCTGCCGACGCTTTCGCTGGGCAAGGACGGGTCGTTCATCTTCTCAGAGCCCGAGGGCCAGATGTCCGGAAGCTTCGAAGTGAGCGGCAGCACGGTGAGCCTGAGGGTGGACACAGCCTTTGGGAAGAAGGTGGACCCGAAGGTGTACCGGACGCCGGTCTTTGAGGTCGCGGAGAAGGGGAAGTCGCTTCTGACGCCCCCCGGCCCGGACGGCAGCCGGCTGGAGTTCAGGCGGAAGTAGCGGCCGAACCGCCACTGGTCCCGTTTTTGCCGAATAGGTTCAGGGAGCTTGACTCCGGGCCCGCGTTCCGGTATGATTTCGTCTTGCCGGTGGGTGTTCTGCCTGTTCCGGTGCCCAAGCGTGGCAAAGCATTTTGACAGTCGCATAGTGGTGAGTAGTCTGTGCGTTAAAGACATCGAGTGAAGTGACTCGAATTAAAAGCTACTGAGGGCGCACGACGAATGCCTAGGGACAAGTTGCCGAAGAAGGACGCGGAAGCGGCGAAACGCCTCGGGGAGCTGCACAAGAGCTGTGATCCGAGGGTATCCGAATGGGGAAACCCGTCCTGGTTAATACCGGGACACTCACGCCTGAATCCATAGGGCGTGTCAGAGGGCACCGGGTGAACTGAAACATCTAAGTAACCCGTGGAAAAGAAACCGAAGAGACTCCGTAAGTAGCGGCGAGCGAACACGGATCAGCCTAAACCAGTCGGCATGCCGGCTGGGGTCGTGGGGCATCCACTGATCCCTCAAACCGAGGGTCCGCAAGGGCTCTGGGCTTGAGTGGTCAGAAACGAGCATCAGGAAGGAAAAGAGGAAAAGCGTTGGAAAGCGCTGCCATAGAGGGTGATGGCCCCGTACTCGAAATTCCGACCGAGTTCAGGATGTACCCGAGTATCACGGAACACGAGGAACTCCGTGTGAATCCGCCCGGACCACCGGGCAAGGCTAAGTACGACTTGTCACCGATAGTGCATCCAGTACCGTGAGGGAAAGGTGAAAAGAACCCCGGGAGGGGAGTGAAATAGAACCTGAAATCGTGACGTCCACAATCTGTCAGAGCACTATGTCGGGAGCAATCCCGTCACGTGCGATGGCGTGCCTTTTGCAGAATGAGCCTGCGAGTTGTTGGCACTGGCAAGGTTAAGCGGCGCAGCCGCGGAGCCGAAGGGAAACCGAGTCTGAATAGGGCGACAAGTCAGTGTCAGCAGACCCGAAACTGCGTGATCTAGCCATGGTCAGGCTGAAGTGAAGGTAACACTTCATGGAGGGCCGAACTCATTGACGTTGAAAAGTCTCGGGATGAACTGTGGTTAGTACGGTGAAATGCCAATCGAACGCAGAGATAGCTGGTTCTCTCCGAAATGCATTGAGGTGCAGCGTTGTGTGTTTTCACGCGGGGGTAGAGCACTGACTGGGCTAGGGGGCTTACCCGCTTACCGAACCCATTCAAACTCCGAATACCGCGTGATCAGCGCAGCAGTGAGACTACGAGCGATAAGGTCCGTGGTCAAAAGGGAAACAGCCCAGATCGACAGCTAAGGGCCCTAAACGACGACTAAGTGTGAAACGATGTGAGAACGCGTAAACAGCCAGGAGGTTGGCTTGGAAGCAGCCATCCTTTAAAAAGTGCGTAACAGCTTACTGGCCGAATGTGTTCTTGCGCGGAAAATGTATGGGGGCTAAAGTCGTCTTCCGAAGCTTCGGGATCCCGCAAGAGCGGTGATCGGTAGGAGAGCGTCGCGTAGGCAGTGAAGCTCGAGCGGAAGCACGGGTGGAGCGTACGCGAGTGAGAATGCAGGCATGAGTAGCGATAACTGGGGTGAGAATCCCCAGCGCCGAAAACCTAAGGTTTCTCCGGCTATGTTCGTCAGACGGAGGTTAGGCGAGACCCTAAGGCGAGGCCAGAAGGCGTAGCCGATGGAATTCCGGTCGATATTCCGGACCTGGCGCAGTGTGCACTGGAAGGACGCTTCTGAATGATCCATCCCGGACCGTTGGTAGTTCCGGGTTACTGGGAGGCTTGGTCGCCTGGAAGGGCGGCGTAATGGCCGAACAGGGGGAAGGGGATGCTTCGGCTGAACCGAACTGGATCTGACGGGGGCCGCGAAAAGCTCCAAAGGCTCTACACTGTTGCCACTCGTACCGCAAACCGACACAGGTAGGTGAGTCGAGGAGACTCAGGCGTTCGAGAGAACTCTCGTTAAGGAACTAGGCAAATGAGTCCCGTAACTTTGGAAGAAGGGACGCCCCGATTTATCGGGGTCGCAGCAAAGCAGCCCAGGCGACTGTTTACCAAAAACACAGGTCTCTGCTAAGGTGAAAACCGACGTATAGGGGCCGACGCCTGCCCAATGCCAGTAGATTAATCGGAGATGTTAGAGGCAACTCGAAGCATTGAAGTGAAGTCCTGGTGAATGGCGGCCGTAACTCTAACGGTCCTAAGGTAGCGAAATTCCTTGTCGGCTAAATACCGACCCGCATGAAAGGCGTAACGACTTGGGCACTGTCTCAACGAGAAGCTCGGTGAAATTGTAGTCCCCGTGAAGATGCGGGGAATGCGCAGTAGGACGGAAAGACCCCGTGGAGCTTTACTACAACTTCGGATTGTTGTTTGGGTGTGGATGTAGAGCGTAGGTGGGAGCTTCGGCACCAATGGAACACCACCCTTCTTCATCTGGATAACTAACTCGCGCCCTGATCGGGCGTAAGGACATTCCGTGGCGGGTAGTTTGACTGGGGCGGTCGCTTCCTAAAATGTAACGGAGGCGTACAAAGGTGCACTCAGGCTGGTCGGAAATCAGCCGCTGAGCGTATAGGTATAGAGTGCGCTTGACTGTGAGACAAACAAGTCGAGCAGGTGCGAAAGCAGGTCTAAGTGACCCTCTGGTGGTGCGTGGGCACGCCAGGGTTCAACGGATAAAAGCTACCCCGGGGATAACAGGCTGATCTTGCCCGAGCGCTCATAGCGACGGCATGGTTTGGCACCTCGATGTCGGCTCGTCTCATCCTGGGGCTGCACAAGGTCCCAAGGGTTCCGGAGTTCACGGATTAAAGAGGCACGCGAGCTGGGTTCAGAACGGCGTGAGCCAGTTCGGTCCCTATCCACTGCGCGCGTAGGAGACTTGAGGAGTGTCGCTCCTAGTACGAGAGGACCGGAGCGAACTGACCTCTGGTGTACCAGTTGTCCCGCCAGGGGCATACGCTGGGTAGCCACCGTCGGGACGGGATAAGCGCTGAAAGCATCTAAGCGCCAAGCCCACTCCAAGACTAGGTCTCCCATATCAAGTAAGGCCCCTTGAAGATTACAAGGTGATAGGCCGCATGTGTAAGCACGGTAACGTGTTCAGCTGAGCGGTACTAATTGGCCGAGGGCTTTTAGAGTCCCTTCCTCGGTGTCTTTAGCGCGCAATCTACTCACCCGTGCGACTGTCCAAGTGCTTTGGCGCTTGGCAAAGCCGAATAAGGATTCTTTTCGCGTGGCCATGGCGAGAGGGAAACACCCGTTCCCATCCCGAACACGGAAGTTAAGACTCTCAGCGGCGGATGTACTTGGAGGGCGACCTTCTGGGAGATATGCACGTTGCGCGGATTGATGAATGTGAAGCCCCGCCCTCGAGAGAGGGCGGGGCCAAACTTTTTTCAGGTGCGGCTCAGTCCGTGATGACCGGCTTTTTGAACTTGCCCTCGTCCACCTTCGCGCCGGGCTTGAGCGACTTGAGCACGTAGTCGCCGCGCGTGAACTCCTTGTCCAGCGACATCTGCACCGTGCGCCAGATCAGGTTCGTCTTCGGGTCGACGTAGTACTCTACGTAGACGCCGACCGTCGCCGCGGTCTCCTGTAGGACCGTCCACTTCTTGCCGTTCCAACTGACGTCTTTCTTGATCGCCAGCTTGCTGTCGTGCATGTTGTCGCCCTCGGCTGTCGAGAGCTGGCGCTTCCAGTCATATAGGTTGATCACCTCCAGGTTCGCGCCCGAGAGGATCTGGCCGAGCGTCTGGTCGTCGTAGGGGACCTCGAGGATCTTCTTGTTGTCGCCGGCGACCGCGTAGATCTTTACGCCGTCGCTCGCCACGGTCGCCTTTTCGCCCTCGGCCGACATCGAGACGTAGACCAGGTTGGGCGACTTGAAGCTGCCGTCCATCTTGGCGACGAAGTCCCCGTTCTCCCCCAGGATCGTGGCTTCCAGGCTGAAAGTCGCCGTGCCGATGTTTCGGTAGGCGTCCCGCATCTTGGAGAGCAGGTCCTCGACGGCCTTGTCCGAGGCGAAGGAGGCCGACGCCGTCAGGGTCGCCAGGATCAAAAACGCGGTCTTTTTCATAGTGTGTGTCTCTAGTCTGACTTAATGACGATCTTTCGCAACGGAGTTCGCCAGGAGCGCGGCGCCAAAGACGCCCGCCGAGCCGCCTAGCGCCGGACGGCGAACGTCCAGCCGGGGCCCCTCATGGAAAACGTACTTTCGCAGCTCAGCAGTTCCTTGGTCGTAGAGCTCGTCGGTCTGGCCCACGCCTCCGCCCAAGACCACTACGTCGGGGTCCAGGACGTTGAGGACGGTGGCCAGGCACCGGCCGAACTCCCTACAAAGGTGTCCGACGATCTGGCTGGCGGCTGTGTTTCCGCCGGTCCTACTCTGGGTGAGTACTTCGGTGAAGGGGAGCGCTTCGCCGGTCAGGCGCTTGTACCGGCGCTCGAGGGCGGGGCCGGAAAGGACGGTCTCGACGCAGCCGCGCCTTCCGCAGTAGCACTCGTCGCCCTCCAGGTCTGCTACGTTGTGGCCCCATTCGCCGGCGATGCCGTTCGCGCCAGCCCAGACCTGCCCATCGAAGACCACGCCCCCGCCGACGCCCGTGCCGATGATCACCCCGAACACGCAGCGCGCGCCCTGTGCCGAACCTAGCTCCGCTTCGGCGAGCGCGAAGCAGTTGGCGTCGTTTGTGACGAGCGCCTCGCAGCCGATCGCTGCGCCGAGGTCCTTGGGGAGCGGCTTGCCGTTGAGGCAGACGGTGTTGCAGTTGCGCATTAGCCCGGTCTGCGGGTCGCACGAGCCGGGGGTGCCAAAGCCGACGACCTTGGGTCGTTCGAGTCCGGTCTCAGCCGCGAGCGAGGCGACGAGCGCCGCGCACGATGCAAGGACGTGCCCGTACCCTCTTTCCGACTCTGTAGGAACCCTGAGGCGCGCCAGAGGGCGCGCAGGAGCCGATTCGTCGACCACGACTCCCTCGATCTTGGTTCCGCCGAGGTCGATGCCCCAGAGCGCGCCCACGCGACGATGGTACCGCTCGGCAAGAGAGCGCGGAGAGTCGTTATAATGGGCCTGACATGGCGATCGAGGTAGGCAGCCAGGCACCGGACTTTGTCCTGAAGACGAAGACTTCGGAGGGGCTGAAGGAAATCAAGCTCAGCGACAACTTCGGAAACAAGAACACCGTTCTTCTTTTCTTTCCCGCAGCGTTCACGGGGGTCTGCACATCGGAGCTGTGCGACGTTTCGAACGGGATGTCGGTGTACAACGAGATGGACGCGAAGGTGTACGGGATCAGCCCGGACAGCCCCTTCGCGCAGGAGGCGTGGTCGAACCAGGCGGGAATCTCTGTCCGTCTGCTCAGCGACTATGCACGCACGGTCTCGGCCGCGTACGGCGTGGGGCTCGAGGACTTTGCCGGGCTTGGGCCCGGGAACAAGCGCGCGGTGTTCGTGATCGACAAGAAGGGGATCGTGCGGTACGTGGAGGAGACGCCGGCGCTCGGCGACCTGCCGAACTTCGAAGCGGTCAGGGCCGCTGTGTCGTCGCTCAAGTAGGGTTTTGGGGCGCGCCAGGCTTCTGTGCCGGCGCGCCTCTTCGTTTCTCAGCCGGAGATCTCGCCCTTGACCTTTGCGTCGAAGACCTGGCTTGCGACGGGTACGGGCCAGCCGGTGATGTTGATCTCGAACTTAAGCACGCGGCCGTCTGCGCCGACCCAGAACGCGCCGTCGCCCTTCATCGGCTCGGGGCCCTTTTCGGTGATCTTGAAATCGACCCTGGTCGCGTCCTTGTCCTTCACTTTCTCGGTGCCGACGAGCTTGTACTCGATGCTCTCGGTGTGGCCGTCGGTCTCGTCGGCCTTCTCGTCTTCGTACTTCCAAGTAGCGCCCTTCTCAATCGCCTTGTCCGGGTAGACGAAGTAGAAGGGTATGAGCATGCGGCGCATTCCGGGGCCGTAGGTCGAATCGACGGACTTGAGCATGCCGTTTGGCTTGAGCACGACGTTGAAGGTCTCGTCGGGCTGCTCGCCCTCGCCTCCGACGGTCAAGTTCGTCCAGGCGAACGAGCCTTCGAAGCCCTTGTCGGTCTTCTTGGCGACCTTGTAGTGGGCGGTCATGTCTACCTGGGTGTCCGCGCCGCCGCTGGGGTCTGTTACCGTAATGGCGACCTTGTAGACGGTGGCGTCGTCGGGCTTGTAGGGGACTTTGAGCTCTGTGGCTCCTGTGGTCTGGGCCTGCGCCAGGGCCAGGGCGGCGAAAAGTAGGTTGGGCATAGGTGCGTTCCTCCTCACCGCTGAGAACGGTAGGCGCCGCGGGGACGTTTCATCGTTTCTGCAAACTGGGCCTAGTCGCTTTGGACCTTGGCCCGTATGACGATTCGCAGTTCTCCGTCCATCGGTGCATGTTGGCCCTTTGGATTGTCCAAGCCCTTCAAGAACCTCGCAACGTCGAACTTGGGCTCTGGCCCGCCTTCGCCTATCGTATAGATCGTAGGGACGGCACCGCTATCTAGTTGGCTCTTGCGCAGCACTTGAATCGCTGTGTACTGGCCAGCCCGGAGACCGAGCGAAAAGGTCGCCTCTTCTCCGAACACTCCTCCCACGAAGACGATTGTCACGCTACCATCGCCATTGATGATCGGCCGGATGCGGATGCGCGTCTGAGACGACTTGTCCTCGTAAGTCCAAGAAGAGGCGTTCGCAACGACGGCCGATGATGAGAAGTTGCGGTTGATCGAGATTATCGACCCAGAAACGTCGAGAGCAACGGTCGCGGGCAGAACGTCGAGGAGAGAGATCAGCTGCTCGGCTTCGCGGATGCCCTCTGACGTCCCTCGGACGAGGAGCGCGTTTCTAGAAGGGTCTACCGCAATAGTAACGCCGGCTGGCAGCAAGCTGGCAATCGGTTCGCTCGGTGTGCCGACTAGACGTTCTAACATGAACTGCGCTGCGACGTTCTTGATTGGAACGACCTTACCTGCCGAGTCCACGTCCAAACGAGCGATCGCCGCCTTGAGCTGGGCGATGGCGTCGGCCTCGCCCTTAACGATGATCGAGTTGTCGGTCGGGTCGAATACGACCTGGTAGATGCCGACAGGCAGTACGGCGCTCGGGCCGGCGAGGTGGAGCTGTTGCATCACGGTGTTGGGCTCGACGTACTTCAGGCGGATCTTCTCGACCCTCTGTTGGATCGGGCAGATGGCGATAAGCAAGATCAAGGCTTTGAACATGTTCCGTTCTCCTGGGCATCATTGTACAGGCCGGGGGTTCGGATAGAATCGGGCCGGAACATGAAGATCGGCATTTTCACCGCGCTTTTCGGCGACAGGACCCTCGACCAGGCGCTGGACATCGTGAAGGCGGAAGGGATCGAGGCGGTCGAGCTCGGCGGCGGCGCGTACCCCGGCGCCGCGCACCTGGACATGGCGAAACTGCTGGGCAGCAAGGCCGAGCGCGACAAGCTGATGAAGAAGATCGAGCGGCGCGGGCTCGAACTGACGGCGATCTCGTGCCACGGCAACCCGCTGCACCCGGTCAAGGCGATCGCGGAAGAGCACCACCGGGCTTTCGTTCAGTCGGTCAAGCTCGCTCGCGCGCTCGGGGTGAAGTGCGTCAACGGGTTCAGCGGCTGCCCCGGCGACCACGAGCAGGCGAAGAACCCGAACTGGGTCACGTGCGCATGGCCGGACGAGTTCCGCGACGTGCTCGTCTGGCAGTGGAAGAAGAAGGTCGTTCCTTATTGGAAGGAGCAGGCCGAGTTCCTGGCGAAGCACAAGGTCAACTTCTGCATCGAGATGCACCCCGGTTTCGTGTGCTACAACAACGAGTCGCTGCTCAAGCTGCGCAACGCGGTGGGGAAGAACGGCGACCGGATCGGCGCGAACTTCGACCCTTCGCACCTCTGGTGGCAAGGGATCGACCCGATCGCAGCGGCGCGACAGCTTGGCGAAGAGGGCGCGCTCTACCACGTGCACGCCAAGGACACCCGCATCGATCCGCGCAACTGCGGTCTCAACGGCAACCTCGATACAAAGTCCTACAGCCTCATCGGTCAAAGGTCTTGGGTGTTTCGGTCGGTCGGATACGGCCACACGCTCGGCTGGTGGAAGGACTTCGTCTCGGTGCTGCGCACGGTCGGTTATGACAAGGTGCTGAGCATCGAGCACGAGGACGGGCTGATGTCGCCGATGGAAGGGCTGCGCAAGGCCGTGCAGATCCTGAAGATGGCGGTGATCAGCGAGCCTGCCGGCGCGATGTTCTGGGCCAAGGACTAGGCCTTCCTGCGGCGTTCGCAGGTCCAGGGCTTGAGTCTGGGCCCGGTATAATCCGCCCCTGGCGCCAGCCGTCTCGGAGCACCGACCTTGCAGTCTCGTAACAGCCTGTTCCTGCCCATCGTCCTCGTCCTGACGGCGCTCGCCATCTTGGGCTACTTCAAGTCGGAGTACCACTACGGCATCGACGTCCAAGGCGGCATCCGGATGGTCTATTCCATCTCGCAGACCCCGGAGAGCATCGCCGCGAAGCACTCGCTCGATACGGACCGGGCGGCCGCAATCCGGGTGTTGGGTCGGCGTGTCGAACAGGGGATCGGCGTCGTTGAGGGGACGGTTCAGGCCAAGGGCGCGAACCAGATCGTCGTCGAACTGCCGGGGTTCACAGACAGGGCCGAGGCGCGCAAGATCATGGGCTCGACCGCGCGGCTGCAGGCATTTGACGCGACAAACGTCTCGACGAAGCTTCAGACCAGGCGCTACACCGAGGACCACGAAGAGGTCGTCGACGGGATGCCGGTGGTCTTCTTTCGTAAGTTCGGCCAAGAGACGCCGATAGGACCGAAGGACCCTGAGTACCAGAAGATCATCGCAGAGTGGGGCACGCCTATCTTGCAGGGCACCGACCTTGCGGACGCGCACCCGCTCACGCAGGGGAACGGGCGGGTCGTGCCTGAGTTCATTTTTTCCTCCTCTGGCGCGGCAAAGATGGAAAAGTGGTCCCGCAGCGTGCTCAACCGCGGCGAGAACCTCGCGTTCGTCATCGACGGCAAGGTTCTGAACATTGCGCCGCTCAAGGACGGCGCGATCCTGCGCGAAGAGGCGTTCATCGACGGGCAGTTCGAGCCTGCCGCGGTCAGCCTACTGACAGGTCTGCTCCGTGACGGTGCTCTCGAGGTGATCATGGTGCCCGAGAGCGAGCAGTCGGTCGACGCGAGCATCGGCAAGGGCGCGCTCAAACAGATCGTGGTCGCAGGCGTGGCGAGCTTCGTGCTGATCTGCGCGTTCCTGATCGTCTATTACTCGGTGCCCGGCGTCATCGCTTCGCTCGCGATGGTTCTGTACTGCCTGTTCACTATTACTGCGCTCAAGCTGCTTGGCGCGACTTTCTCCTTGGCCGCGATCGCGGCGTTCATCTTATCGGTGGGGATGGCCGTGGACGCGAACATCCTGGTGTTCGAACGCATCAAGGAGGAGCTGCGGGCCGGGAGGCCGCTGGCGACCGCGGTCGAGCTCGGCTTTAAGCGCGCCCTTTCGGCGATCATTGACTCGAACGCCTGTACGATCCTGACGAGCCTCGTGCTGTTCATCTTAGGCTCTGGGCCGGTCAAGGGGTTTGCCACGACGCTCATCTACGGCGTTTTGATTTCGTTCTTCACGGCCTTCACCGTGACGCGCGCGCTGGTCTTGACGGGCATGAAGATCGGCGTCGCAAACGACCCCAAGTACTACGCTCTTGGGCGCAACTGGTTCGGTGAGAAGTTCGAGGCAGGCGCGGACGCCAAGCCGATCGACATCCTGGGCAGGACGAAGCTCTGGTTCACCATCTCTGCCGCGCTCATCGTGATCGGCTGGACCTTTGTCGCGATGGGCGGCATCAAGCCCAACGTCGAGCTTCTCGGCGGCTATGAGGGGATCTACAAGGTCGACCAAGGAGCCACCCTCGGCCAGATCCGTACCTCCTTGGCGCACAACGGGCTCAGCAAGGCCAACGTCCAGCTCGGCACGGCCGAGGACAAGGTGACGCACCAGCAGATACCGGTCGCGTACATCAGGGTCGGCCCCCACGAAAACGTCAGCAAGGACATCGAGACAGCCAACGGCCAGATCGCGCAGGCCGCTGGCCTCAAGGTAGAGAACAGCCTTGGTCTGACCAACATCGGTGCGACGATCCAGGGCGAAACGATCACAAACGCTTACCTCGGCATCATCATCGCCTCCGGCCTCATCATTATCTACATCGCTCTGCGCTTCGGTATCGCGCTCGGCGGCATGAAGAACGGCATGAAGTTCGGCGTCTCGGCGATCGCCGCGCTGCTACACGACGCGCTGTTCGTCGTCGGCGTCGCGGGAGTGGTGGGTATGACGCTCGGGTGGGAGGTCAGCGCGCTCTTCATCACGGCGATGCTGACCGTTATCGGCTTCTCGGTTCACGACACGATCATCATCTTCGACCGCATCCGAGAAAACCTGCGCCGCCCGCACAAGGGCGAGACGTTCGAGCACCTCATCGACAAGTCTGTGACCCAGACCATCGCCCGGTCCATCAACACTTCGATGACGGCGTTCGTGACTCTTGTCATTCTGGTGATTTTTGGCACGACCGTACCCGAGCTCAAGTTCATGTGCCTCACAATGGCGGCTGGCATCGCAGTCGGCACCTACTCCTCGATCTTCAACGCCTCGCCGATCCTCTGGCTTTGGAACAAGGCGGCGATCAAGCGTCACGGCCAGCAGGCGGACCTCATGGAGGAGGCGCAGCGCGAGGCCAAGCTCCGCGCCAAGATCGCCATGGACACGGACAGCGACAAAGTCTACAAGGACGAGACAGCGGCGGCGTACGGGCAGATCAAGAGAAAGACCTCGGCGGCTGACAAGGCGACTAGGCCGGTCGACGAGGACTAGCCGTTGCGGTCGAGGCCCGACTGCGCGATTTCGATCGCCCGCAGGCACGCCTTGGCCTTGTTTACGCACTCTTCGTACTCGAGACTCGGGACCGAGTCGTAGACGATTCCCGCGCCTGCCTGGACATACGCCTTTCCGCCCTTGATCAGGATCGTGCGGATGGCGATCGCAAGGTCCACGTCTCCGGAAGCGCTGAAATAACCGACCGCCCCGGCGTAAAGGCCGCGCCGCGTCGTCTCCGTCTCGTCGATGATCTGCATCGCGCGCACCTTCTGCGCGCCGCTCACCGTGCCAGCGGGGAAGCACGCGCGCACGAGGTCCACTCCGTCCAGCCCTTCGCGCAGCGTCCCCGTCACACTGCTCACGATGTGCATGACGTGGCTGTACCGCTCGACTGTCATCAGGTCGTGCACCTTCACAGACCCGTACTCGCACACGCGCCCGAGGTCGTTACGGCCCAGGTCGACGAGCATGATGTGCTCTGCCCGCTCCTTTTCGTCGGAGAGCAGGTCCTGTTCGAGGTAGAGGTCCTCCTGCGGCGTCTCCCCCCTTGGCCTCGTGCCTGCGATCGGGCGCACTCGCGCAGTCCGACCGCTCAGACCGACCAGCAGCTCGGGCGAGGCCCCCACGATCTCGAAGTCGCTGAACCTCAGGTGGAACATGTACGGCGAAGGGTTGAGCGAGCGGAGCGCGCGGTACACGCTGAGCGGGTGCGCGGCGACCTCCGTCTCGAACCGGATCGAGGGCACGGCCTGGATGCAGTCTCCCGCCTCGATGTAGTCGATGATCCGCTCGACCCCGTCCATGAACGTCTCCCTGTCGATGTTCGAGTGGACCGGGTTGGGGCCGGCTTTGAGGGTCGGCAGGGTCGGCAGGGGCCCTTGTAGGACTGAGATGATGCGCTCGATCTCCGCCTTTGCGTCTTCGTAGGCGTCGTCCGAGCCGTCGGCGAGCGCGACGATCTTGACGATGTTCTTCGCATGGTCGAAAACGACCATGCTGTCCACCATCATCATCGCGACGTCGTCGATCTGGAGGTCGTCCGTCGTCTGGTCAGGCAGTTGCTCGATCGAACGCACGTAGTCGTAGGCGATCATGCCGACCGCGCCGCCGCAGAACTTCGGCAGGTCGTGCAAGAGCTCGGGCACGATTGTGCGGACGCCGCGGCGGATGAACGCCAGCGGGTCCTCTCCTTCGGCCAGCTCTTGACGAGACTGGTTGCCGCGCTGGTTGAGATGGACCGCGCGGTCCTTGCAGCGGACGACCAACCGCGGCCGCACGCCGATGATGCTGTACCGCGCGAGCTGTTCGCCCCCGGTCACGCTTTCGAGCAGAAAGCTGTGCGTCTCGTCGTGCGCGAGCTTCCAGTACGCGCTGAGCGGCGTCTCCATGTCTGCGAGAACGTCGCGAAAAATGGGGACGGGGCAACCGAACTTGGCGAGGCGCATGTACTCGTCTCGCGAGGGTGAGAGCACGCAGCGATTATGTCCGCAAGGCTCGGGCCGTTGCTCTAGAATGGGCAGTCATGTCCATTGCAGAGCGCGTCAGGTCCGTGCGGTGGCGCATCGAGCGCGCGTGCGCTTCGGTAGGCCGCGACCCGGCCGGCGTGACGCTCGTCGCCGTGACGAAGACGGTTTCGGCTGACCGAGTGCTCGAGGCGTTCGACCTGGGGCTGCGGGCGTTCGGCGAGAACCGGCTCCAAGAAGCCATGCCGAAGATCGCCGCGCTTCCAAGGGAGATCGAGTGGCACTTCGTCGGGACGCTCCAATCGAACAAGGCGAGGGCTGTGGCCGAAGCGTTCCGGGTCATCCATACCTTGGAGAAACCTTCGCAATTGGTCCAGATTGACAAAGCCGGGAAGAGGGTCGACGGCCTGATTGAACTGAACCTGGCTAGAGAGGCACAAAAGTCGGGGATTTTCGTCGAAGCCCTTGACAAAACATTAACGCTTGTACAACAATGTAGCAACGTTCGGTACCGGGGCTTGATGACCGTAGGGCCATTGAGCACCGATCCCGAAGGGAACCGACCGCTCTTCCGACGGATGTCGGAGCTTGGAAAAGAGTTCGGCGCAGAGTGGCTCAGCATGGGCATGAGCGCCGACTTCGAGGCAGCGATCCAGGAAGGATCAACGCACGTCCGAGTGGGCGCGGCGATCTTTGGCGAACGTTAGTGATCCACGGACGGAGAAAACTGAATCATGGATGAGATGGCAGGGAAGCCGGGCTTCTTCGAGCGCATATTTGGGTTCGTGCACCGAACCGACGCCGAAGACTTTGAAGACGACAGGGACACCGTCCCTACGACGCACCTCCGCATCGGGGTCGAGCACAGCCACCACGTCACCGTGCGCGGCCAGGTCGCGTCTTTCCAAGACGCCGTCGCCGCAGCCGACGGGCTCAAACGGGGCGAGACGCAGGTGATCAACCTCTCGATGGCGCCCGCCGAGATGCGCGAGAAGATCAAAGACTTCATGTGCGGCGTGAACTACAACGCCGAGGGGTCTTGGGAAGAGGTCGGCGAGAACGTCTTCCTGCTCGCACCACAAGCGATTTATGTCGAGGTCGCGCCCGCTTCCGCAGCGACGTCGGGGCAGCCTCGCATATTCGGTTCCAATTAGGCGAGAACGAACGCTAACACGGCAGCACTAGACCGCCGGTACGCACGAGTAACTCAATAAGCAAACCTCCCTCTCCCCCGCGGAAACTCCGCGGGGGTTTTTTTGTGCGAGTAGAATCGTCCGCGATGGCGGGCTTTACGACCCACACAGGACGGATCGCCGTGTACGCCGCGGACAGCGTCGACACGGACCGGATCATCCCCGCGCGCTACCTGACGCGGGTCAGCAGGTCCGGGTACGGCGACCTGCTTTTCAAAGACGTGCGCGGCACGGAGTTCCCGCTCGACAAGCCAGAGGCGAAGGGGGCGACCATCCTCGTCGCGGGGACGAACTTCGGCTGCGGCTCTTCTCGCGAGCACGCGGTATGGGCGCTGCAACAGGCCGGCTTCGTAGTGGTGATCGCTAGGGTCGAGGCCGGATCGCCGGGGTACAGCGACATCTTCCGGCAAAACGCCGCGAACTGCGGTCTGCTTTTGATCGAGCTGGCGCCAGAAGCGCACAGGGCGTTCGCCGGGGCGGGCAGCGGGGCAGAGGCGACCATAGACCTGCCCAACCAGACGGCGGGCCTTGGTGGCGAGCCGTACCGCTTCGAAATCGAGGCCGCCTTCAAGGACCAACTCATGGCCGGGCTCGACCTTGTGGGTACAACACTGCTGCTCGAGCCGGAGATCGCGGCGTTCGAGGCCCAATGGGCCAGCTTTGCGCCGAAGAGCGATACCGAGGCCGGACGTGGGGCGTCTAACGCCTAGAGACAGACCGGAGGAAACTGACAAGTGCTGACACTCTTATTCGCCTGGACAATCTTCTTCATGGCGCCGACGGTGGGGCCCGAGCTGCAGGCCAGCCAAGGCCAAGAGCAGGACCAAAACCCGCCCCGCTACATCAAGGAGCGGCAGTTCCAGCTCAAGGACCTTCAGGTCGAAGAGCTCAAGCTGGGCGAGAAGCTCGACAAGAAGCTCAAGACGTGGGTGATGGACACGGACGCCAAGCGGTCCGAAGGGCTGATGTTCGTGCTCGACGGCGACATGACGCAGGACCAGTCGATGATCTTCGTGTTCAAGGATCCTGAGGTGCTGCGCTTTTGGATGAAGAACACGTACATCCCGCTCGACATCGCTTACCTCGATTCGAACGGGTATATCGTGAAGACCTGGACCATGGTGGCGTTCGACACTTTCACAGACTACACGAGCATTCGGCCGGCCAAGTACGCGCTGGAAATGAAGCAGGGGACCATCAAACGGCTCAACCTTCTAGCAGGGCAGAAAATCGAGATCCCTGCAAAGGTCAAGGCGAAAGAGTAGGCGCGGGTCTGCCCGGAGTTTTGGCGGGCGTCGCTCAGGCGGCGCCCGCTTTGTCTATTCTTCCTCCTCTGCCGCGTGCTGGGGCTTCATCATCGGGAAGAGCATAATCTCGCGCAGGTGCTCGGCCCCCGTCAGCAGCATCGCGAGACGGTCGATCCCGATCCCGCACCCGCCAGTCGGCGGCATGCCTCCTTCGAGCGCGAAGATGTAGTCCTCGTCCATCGGGTGCGCCTCGTCGTCGCCGCGCTCCCGCTCGCCCGTCTGCTGCTCGAACCGCTCGCGCTGGTCGACCGGGTCGTTGATCTCGCTGAAGGCGTTGCAGATCTCGCGGCCGAGGATGTAGCCCTCGAAGCGGCGCGTGAAGCCGTGGCGGTGCGGGTCCTTCTTGGCCAGCGGGGAGGTCTCGATCGGATAGCCGACCACGAACGTCGGCTCCTGGAGGTTAGGCTCGACGAAGACCTCGAGCAGCTTTTCGATCAGCCCGCCCAAGTGGTGCTCGTCGTCAGCGTTGATCCGCTTGCCGGTGCCGGGGTTGACGACCTCTCGGTGCCCGAGCGCCTTCTGCGCTCTTTCGAGAGACGAGAAGTCGCCGGCGGTGAGGCCGGTCGTCTTCTCGATCTCTTGCAATAGGTCGACGCGGCGCCATGGCATGGAGAAGTCCATGCCTTGCACCGTCGTCGTCCCAAAGACGTCTTGTGAGACCGCACGAAAAAGGTCCTCGACAGTGAGCATCACGTCTTCAAGGTTGGAATACGCCTCGTACCATTCCAGTAGCGTGAACTCGGGGTTGTGGCGGTTCGAGACCCCCTCGTTCCGGAACACGCGACCGATCTCGTACACGCGCGGCACGTCGCCGCAGATGACCCTCTTCAGATAGAGCTCGAGCGAGATGCGCAGCTTGACGTCCATGTCGTACGCGTTGTAGTGCGTCTCGAACGTGCGCGCCGCGGCTCCGCCGGCCAGCACTTGCAGAATGGGAGTCTCGACCTCGAGGAACCCACGCGAGTCGAAGAAGCTGCGCACCGCTGCCACGATGCGCGAGCGGTCGAGCAGCATCCGTCTAGCCTCTGCGTTGCACACCAGGTCGAGGTGTCTGTGCCGGTAGCGCTCTTGCACGTCGCTCAGGCCGTACCAGTGCTGCCCGTCCTTCTCCTTGCCCAGAGGCAGCGTCTGCAGCGACTTGCTGAGGGGCGTCAGCGCCCTCACGTGGATCGTCTTCTCGCCGGTCTTGGTAAGGAACGCCTCGCCGGCCACCCCGAGGTGGTCGCCGATGTCCAGGAGCCCGAACAGCTCCCAACCTGCCTCGCCTAGGTCGTCCTTCTTGAAATAGGCCTGGATGCGGGCGTCGCCGTCGGACAAGTGCGCGAACGCCGCCTTTCCCATGAGCCGGGTGGAGACGATCCGCCCGGCGAACGACACAATCTCGCCTGCGACGAACCCGTCGAGGAGCGACTGCGCCGAGCCTGAAAGCTCGAACCGCTCGACCGCGTAAGGGTCGACCCCAAGCTCACGCAGCCGTGCGAGCTTGGCGAGACGGATCTCTCGCAGGGACTGCTCCTCGCTCATGTGGGCGCGATTCTACTTGACGCCCAGATTCAAAACGGGCTCAAAACGGCGATGGGTGAAACCCGCGCTGGCCCTTAGGCCCACGCAAGGGCCGCGAACCGGCGGGACCTTGACAATTTTGAGCCTAGGACAGCATACTGGCTACCTGGCGCGGATTGTGCGCGCCGGTGGGCGCGACGGCTCCCGAGGAGGCAAGGTTCCGGAACGAGGATACAGACGTACACTCGACTAGACTGAACAGGGCCCCTTGTGCGAGCAGCACGGGGTTTTCTTGTGTTAAAGCACGGTCGGGCCGCCCAAGCGAAGCGAAGAACTGAGGACGAATGCCGACGGTAAACCAGCTTGTGAGAAAAGGACGGTCGATCACGACCGTCAAATCGAAGTCGCCGGCGCTGAAGCGCAACCCATTCCGCCGAGGCGTCTGCACCGTCGTGCGCACCGTCACGCCCAAGAAGCCGAACTCTGCGCTGCGCAAGGTCGCTCGCGTCCGGCTCACCAACGGCATCGAGGTCACGGCCTACATTCCGGGCGTCGGTCACAACCTGCAGGAGCACTCGGTCGTTCTCGTGCGCGGCGGCCGCGTCAAGGACCTTCCCGGCGTGCGCTACCACATCGTGCGCGGCACCCAGCAGACCGCGGGCGTCGCCAACCGGCAAAAGTCGCGCAGCAAGTACGGAGCCAAGCGGCCCAAGAAGGTCGCCAAGTAAGGAGGAGATGTAGATGCCACGCAAAGGCCCCGTTCCCCCTCGTAGGATCCTTCCAGACCCGGTCTATGGCAGCGAGCTGCTCCAGCGGTTCATCAACCGCATGATGCTCGACGGCAAGAAGTCCAAGGCTGAGACGATCGTCTACACGTCGCTCGACAACGCGGCCAAGAAGGCCGAGGTCGAGCCGCTCGAGCTTTTCGAGAAGGCGATGGCCAACATCGCGCCGAACGTCGAGGTCCGTCCCCGCCGCGTCGGCGGCCAGACGTACCAGGTCCCCAGCGACGTCCGGCCGGACCGCCGCCGCACCCTGGCGCTGCGCTGGCTCGTGCAGAACGCGCGCAAGCACAGCGGCCGCACCATGATCGACAAGCTCACGGGAGAGCTCGTCGACGCCTTCAACAACACCGGCGGCGCGGTGAAAAAGCGCGAAGACACCCAAAAGATGGCGGACGCCAACAAGGCGTTCAGCCATTACAGGTTCTAGGGTAAGGGACACATGCCGCGCTCTCACCCCATCGAACTGGTCCGCAACATCGGCATCGCCGCGCACATCGACGCGGGCAAGACGACCACGACCGAGCGCATCCTCTTTTACACCGGCAAGACGCACAAGATGGGAGAGGTACACGAAGGCGCCGCGACCATGGACTGGATGGAGCAGGAGCAGGAGCGCGGCATTACGATCACGTCCGCCGCGACCTCCGCGTTCTGGAAGGGCTCCAAGGGCGACAAGCCCGAGCACAAGATCAATATCATCGACACGCCCGGCCACGTGGACTTCACGGTAGAGGTCGAGCGCTCGCTGCGCGTGCTGGACGGCGCGGTCGCGGTCTTCTGCGCGGTCGGCGGCGTGCAGCCGCAGTCGGAGACGGTGTGGCGCCAGGCGAACCGGTACGGCGTCCCGCGCATCGTCTACATCAACAAGATGGACCGCCTCGGCGCTGACTTCTACAACGTCGTCGAGAGGATCCAGGAACGGCTCGGCACCACGTGCACGCCGATCCAGATCCCTATCGGCGTCGAGTCTGGTTTCCGCGGGTATGTGGACCTCGTCGCAATGCGCGGCGCGCAGTACGACCCCGACGACCTGTCGGGCAAGACGTTCAAGGAGACTGAGGTTCCCGAGGAGCTTCGCGCCAAGGCCGCAGAACTGCGGGAGAAGCTGCTCGAGGCGATCTCCGACTTCGACGACGACATCGCCAACCGCTACCTCGAGGGCGAGACGATCACGGACGTCGACATCCGCGCCGCGCTGCGCCGAGGGACGGTCTCGAGCAAGATCGTGCCGATCCTGTGCGGGTCAAGCTTTAAGAACAAGGGAGTGCAGGCGCTCTGCGACGCGATCGTGGACTACCTGCCCTCGCCGCTGGACGTCGTCTCGACGAAAGGGATCGACCCGCACACTGAGAAGGAAGTGATCCGCAAGCCTTCCGACAAAGAGCCGTTCAGCGCGCTCGCTTTCAAGATCATGTCCGACAAGTTCGTCGGGCGTCTTACGTTCCTGCGCGTCTACTCGGGCATGCTCAAGAAGGGCACGCAAGTCACGGTCGCCTACCGGGACCCGCAGACCAACGACTTGCGCACGCGCAAGGAACGCATCGGCAGGATCCTTGAGATGCACGCCAACGACCGACAGGACCTGGACGAGGTGTACGCCGGCGAGATCGTGGGCGTCATCGGCATTGGGGACGTGAAGACCGGGCAGACCGTCTGCGACCTCCAGCACGAGATCGTGCTCGAGGCCATCCGGTTCCCCGAACCGGTCATCCAGATCGCGATCGAGCCCAAGAGCCGCGCAGACCAGGAAAAGCTTGGCACCAGCCTCATGCGCCTTGCCGAAGAGGATCCGACGTTCCGCGTGAGCACCGACGCCGAGAGCGGCCAGACGATCATCAGCGGCATGGGAGAGCTGCACCTAGAGATCATCGTCGACCGCCTCAACCGCGAGTTCGGCGTACAGGCGAACCAGGGCAAGCCCCAGGTCGCCTACCGCGAGACGATCACGGCGCCCGCGAAAGCCGAAGGCAAGTTCGTGCGGCAGACCGGCGGCTCCGGCCAGTACGGCCACTGCTACCTCGCGGTCGAGCCGCAGCCGGGCAAAGGATACGTGTTCGAGAACAAGACGGTCGGCGGTTCGATCCCCAAGGAGTTCATCCCCGCCGTCGAAAAAGGCGTCCGCGAAGCGATGCTTGCGGGCGTCGTCGCCGGATACCCTGTCGTGGACGTGAAGGTGCAGGTCACCGACGGCTCGTACCACGACGTGGACTCGAACGAGAACGCCTTTAAGCAGGCTGGCACGATCGCGTTCCGCGAGGCGATGAAGAGGGCCAAGCCTGTGCTCAAGGAGCCGATCATGCACGTCGAGGTCACGACGCCCGAGCAGTACGTCGGCGACGTGGTCGGAGACCTGAACAGCAGGCGAGGAAGGATCGAAGGCATGGAGCCCTCGACCGGAGGCGTCACGATCGTCAATGCGCACGTCCCGCTCTCGGAGATGTTCGGGTACGTCACCACCCTGCGTTCGCTCACTCAGGGCCGCGCGACCCCCAACGTAACCCCGTCGCACTACGAAGAAGTCCCTAAGAGCATCGCGACAGAAATCATGGAGAAGGCCCAAGGCGGCCGCTAACACGGAGAACCCTAGTCATGGCACGAGAAAAGTTCCAAAGGACCAAACCGCACGTCAACGTAGGCACAATCGGCCACGTCGACCACGGCAAGACGACCCTCACGGCCGCGATCACCGGCGTCCTCGCCCAAAAGGGCCTGGCGAAGGCTGCCCGCTACGAGGACATCGACAACGCGCCCGAGGAGAAGGCGCGCGGCATCACGATCAACATCTCCCACCAGGAGTACGAGACCGAGAAGCGCCACTACGCGCACGTCGACTGTCCCGGCCACGCCGACTTCATCAAGAACATGATCACCGGCGCTGCGCAGATGGACGGCGCGATCCTCGTCGTCTCGGCCACCGACGGCCCGATGCCCCAGACGCGCGAGCACATCCTGCTCGCCCGCCAGGTCGGCGTGCCGTACATCGTCGTGTATATCAACAAAGTCGACCTCGTGGACGACCCCGAGCTGATCGAGCTCGTCGAAATGGAGGTCCGCGAGCTGCTGAGCAGCTACGGGTTCAAGGGCGACGACACCCCGATCATCAAAGGCTCGGCGGTCAAGGTCACCGACCTGCTCGACAAGGGCCCGGTCGACATGAACGACCCGAACGTCAAGTCGATCCTCGACCTGATGAACGCGGTCGACACCTGGATCCCGGAGCCGGTCCGCGAGACCGACAAGCCGTTCCTGTGCGCCGTGGAGGACGTCTTCACGATCACGGGCCGCGGCACGGTCGCCACGGGCCGCGTCGAGCGAGGCAAGCTCAACGTCAACACCGAGGTCGAGATCGTCGGTCTGCGCGACGCGGCGATGAAGACGGTCTGCACCGGCATCGAGATGTTCCGCAAGCTGCTCGACCAGTGCCAGGCAGGCGACAACGTCGGACTGCTCCTGCGAGGCATCGACCGGGCCCAGGTCGAGCGCGGAATGGTCATCGCCCACCCAGGATCGATCAAGCCGCACACGAAGTTCGACGCCGAGGTCTACGTGCTGTCGAAAGAAGAGGGAGGACGGCACACGCCGTTCACCAAGGGCTACCGCCCGCAGTTCTTCTTCCGCACGACGGACGTGACCGGGACGCTCGACCTTCCCGAAGGCGTGCAGATGGTCATGCCGGGTGAGAACACCAAGATGAACGTCGAGCTGATCTCGCCGATCGCGATGGAGGAAGGGTCCAAGTTCGCGATCCGAGAGGGCGGCCGCACCGTCGGCGCCGGCACGATCACGAAGGTGTACCTATAGGATAGAAGTAACGAGGGCCCCTGAGAACCAGGGGCCCTCGCTCCGCGAGAAGACATGGCACAGACACCGACAGTAAGAATCAGGCTCAGGGCCTACGACCACCGGATCCTCGACAGCTCGGTCGGCAAGATCACCGACACGGTCAAGAGGACGGGGGCGCGGCTCGCGGGCCCGATCCCGCTGCCGACGAAGATCCGCAAGTTCTGCGTGATCCGTGGCCCGCACATCGACAAGGAGTCGATGGAGCACTTCGAGATGCGGACGCACAGCCGGCTCATCGACATCCATGAGCCCACGAACAAAACGATCGACGCGCTGATGAGGCTCGACCTCCCGAGCGGGGTCGACATCGAGATCAAGACGGTCTGAGACAAGAATCCAAGTAAGAAGGCTTCATGGAGGCCGCGCCGGCGACCCCGACAAGATCGGGGCAACGCAAGAGACGCGCGGAGGCTCCTGAGAAGCCGGAGGAAAGAAATGCTGCCAGGAATATTAGGCACGAAAGTAGGAATGACGCACGTCTTCGCGGAGGACGGGAGTTTTCAGCCCGTCACTGTGATCCAGGCGGGCCCGGTCTTCGTGACGCAGATCAAGACGGTCGAAAAAGACAAGTACAGCGCGATCCAGGTCGGGTTCGGCAAGAAGAGCGACAAGAACATGACTTGGCCCAAGTTCGGCCACCTCAAGAAGGCCGGCGTGAACAGCAACCTCAGGTGGCTGCGCGAGTTCCGGGTCAGCGACACCGGCGCGTTCCAGCTGGGGCAGGAGATCAGGGCCGACGTGCTGAAGGCGGGCGACGACGTCACCGTCATCGGAGTGACGAAGGGCCGAGGGTTCGCTGGCGGCGTCAAGCGCTACGGCTTCAAGGGCCAGCACATGACCCACGGCTACATGACCCACCGCAGGCCGCTCTCCAACGGCCCGACCGGCCCCGCCAAGGTCCACAAGGGCAAGCGCGGGCCAGGGCGCATGGGCGGCGTGCAGGTCTCGCAGCTCGGGTCCAAGATCGTCAAGGTCGACGCCGAGCGGGACCTCGTGCTGGTGACCGGCAGCGTTCCGGGCCCGAACGGCGCGCTCGTGACCATCAACAAGGAGGGCAAGTAGAGATGTCAGAGCTCGATATCAAGAACGCGCAGGGCAAGACGGTCGGCAAGCACAAGCTCGCCGAGCCGATCGCAAAACTCGGTTTTGCACAAGGGCCTGTGCACCGCACCGTCGTCGCCGAGGCGGCCAACGCGCGCCAAGGCACACAGAGCGCAAAGACTCGTAGCGACGCGCACGGGGGCGGCAGGAAGCCGTACAAGCAGAAAAAGACCGGCAACGCGCGCCAGGGCACGATCCGCGCGCCGCAGTGGGCGCACGGAGGCGTCGCCTTCGCACCGAAGCCGCGCGACTATAGCAGGAAGGTCAACCGCAAGGAGCGCCGGCTCGCGATCATCAGCGCGTTTTCGACGCGAGTCGAGTCCGGTGACGTCGTCGTCGCAGACAAGATCGCTTTTGGCGAAGCAAAGACCAAGGCCGCCGCAGCGCTGCTGAAAGCCTTCGGGCTCGACAGTGTGCCGCGTGTGCTCATCGTGATCGCCGAGAACGACGCCAACGCGATCAAGAGCTTCCGCAACATCGCAGGGGTCTACGTGCGCACGGCGCCTTCAAAGGACGGCAAGGCGGCCGCGCTCTCGACGCGCGACCTGCTGGCGGCGCACAAGATCCTGATCACGAAGGAAGCGCTCGAAAAGGCAGAGGAGGCTTGGACCAAGTGAAAGACCCGCACGCCATCGTTATCAGGCCGCACATCACGGAGAAGTCTGCGCGCCTCAGTTACGGGGACCACAAGATCCTCGACGAGGACGCGCTGGTGCGCTCCTACACGTTTATCGTCGCCAACAGCGCCAACAAGATCGAGATCAAGGAGGCCGTCGAGGCGATCTACAACGCCGGCAAGAGAGAGAAGGCCGAGCGGGTCTCGGTGCAAAACGTCCGGACCATCACCATACACGGCAAGGCGAGGCGCGTCGGCGCGCGCGCGAAGGGCGTCAGGCCCGACCGCAAGAAGGCCGTCGTCACCCTTGCGCCAGGACAGGTCCTGGAGGACTACGGAGTCTAGCCATGCCGACAAGAAAGTTCAAACCCACGTCCCCAGGCCGAAGGCACATGGTCGCCTCCACATATGCGGAGATCACGAGGAAAAAGCCTGAAAGGACGCTGACAACCACGCGGAGCAAGTCCGGCGGGCGCAACGCCACGGGGCGCATCACCGCCTTCCACCGCGGCGGCGGCAACAAGCGGCGCTATCGCGCCATCGACTTCAAGCGCGACAAGGTCGGCGTCATCGCGCTCGTCAACGCGATCGAGTACGACCCGAACAGGTCGTGCAACATCGCGCTGCTGCACTACACCGACGGCGAGAAGCGCTACATCATCGCGCCCAAGGGGCTCGAGGTCGGAGCGAAGGTGCTCAGCGGCGCCGACGCCGACATCCTGCCGGGCAACTGCCTTCCGCTGCGCAACGTGCCGCTCGGCACGCTCGTGCACAACATAGAGATGAAGAAGGGCCGTGGCGGGCAGATGGTCCGCTCCGCCGGGGCCGCCGCGCAGCTCATGGCCAAAGAGGGCGACTACGCGACGCTCAAGCTTCCGAGCGGCGAGATGCGGATGATCCACCTTGACTGCGCCGCCACGATCGGCGAGGTCGGAAACTCCGACCACGAGAACGTGCAGCTCGGCAAGGCAGGCAAGAAGCGGGGCCTGGGCCGCAGGCCGCACGTACGCGGCGTCGTGATGAGCCCGCGCGACCACCCCCACGGTGGCGGCGAAGCGAAGTCTCCCGTCGGCCGCAAGAAGGGCCCGGTCGACCGCTGGGGCAACAAGGCGCGCGGCACCCGCACGCGCAAGAACAAGCGCAGCGAGCGCTTCATCGTCAGAAAGAGGCACGCAGTCAAGAAGCACTGATAGGAACCTATGGCAAGAAGCGTCAAGAAAGGATATTTCATAGACGGGCACCTTCAAAAGAAGCTCGACGCGCTCAACGCGTCCGGCGAGAAGAAGCTCATCAAGACCTGGTCGCGCAGATCGACCGTCACTCCCGAGATGATCGGCCACACCATCGCGGTCCACGACGGACGCAAGCACGTCCCGGTTTTCGTCACGGAGAACATGATCGGCCACAAGCTGGGCGAGTTCGCGCCGACCCGCACGTTCCGCGGCCACGGCTCAAACGTCGCAGCGGTCGAGAAGGGGGTCAAGGTCGAGTAGCCCACAGTCCCGCCCGACCGGCCCCCAAAGGTACAATCAGGGGCCTTGCGCGGGGCCAAAGCGCGGCCGTGAACGGCAACAAGATGGAAGTCAGAGCAATAGCAAAGTTCGTGCGGGTGCAGCCTAGAAAGGTGCGCCAGGTCGCACGCGAGGTCCGCGGCAAAATGGCTGTCCGGACCGCCGACGTGCTGCGCTTCCATCCCAGCAAGGGCGCCCGCCTGCTCAGCAAGGTCATCCGCAGCGCAGTCGCCAACGCGCAGGAGAACCACGGCGCTGACCCGGACTCGCTGCGCATCACCGACGTGCAGATCAACGAGGGGCCGGTCATCAAGCGCATCCAAGCCCGCGCGATGGGTCGAGCCAACAGGATCGAAAAGAAACTGAGCCACATCACCGTTGTCGTTGAAGACGGCGAGCGCAAGAAGACTATCAAGCCGCACGGCACCAAGCCTAAGTCCAGGCCATCCTTCTCAGTACCGCGCGGCAAGGGAAAGAAGAAGGACGCTCCGAAGGCCGAAGAAGCTGTGGCGGTGATGGAGACCGCGGCACTGCCGGACGCGCAGGCCAGCGAGGGCCCTGTGGCCGAGGAGGGCAGCGAGTAGCCATGGGACAGAAGATCCACCCCGTCGGCCTTCGCCTAGGCATCATCCGCGGCCACGACAGCCATTGGATCTGCCCTAAGCGGCAGTACCGCGACCTGCTCGTCTCCGACAACAAGATCCGCCGGTACCTGGGCAACAAGATCGGCAAGGGCCTCATCTCTCGCGTCGAGATCGAGCGCGCGGCGAACCGGATCAAGGTCACGATCTTCACTTCGCGCCCCGGCGCCGTCATCGGCCGTGGCGGAAAAGGCATCGACGAGATCAGCAACGAACTGAACTACCGCATCCGGAAGGAGGACCCTTCCGCGCAGGTGCAGGTGAACGTCGCAGAGGTGCGCCAGCCCGAGCTCGACGCGCAGCTCGTCGCCGAGAACATCGCTGTGCAGCTCGAGCGCCGCATCTCGCACCGCCGTGCAATGCGACAGGCGGTCACGCGCTCGGTGCGCATGAACGGGCGCGGCATCAAGATCATGGTCTCGGGGCGGCTCAACGGCGCTGAGATCGCAAGGACCGAGTCCGACATGGTCGGCAAGATCCCGCTGCACACCCTGCGCGCGGACATCGACTTTGGGCTCTCCGTCGCGTACACGATCTACGGCACCGTCGGCGTCAAGGTCTGGATCTATCGAGGAGAGGTCCTCCCCGAGCGCCAGATCCTCGCAGCGATCGAGGCGGAGAACAAGGCGCCGCGACGACGGCGCGACAGCGAGGGACGACCGGCCGAGCAGCCGCCTAAACCGAGCGAAAGAGCGCCCGAGGAGGAAAAAGACAATGTTAATGCCTAAGCGCTCGAAATACCGCAAGCAGCACCGCGGGCGGATGACCGGCAATTCCAAGGGCGGCACGGACGTCTCGTTCGGCGACTACGGCCTCATGGCGCTCGAGCCAGCGTGGGTCACGAACAGGCAGATCGAGGCCGCACGCATCGCGATGACGCGCCACATCAAGCGCGGCGGAAAAGTTTGGATCAGGGTCTTTTCGGACAAGCCGTTCACCAAGAAGCCGCTCGAGCAGAGGATGGGCAAGGGCAAGGCGAACGTCGAGGGCTACGTCTGCGTCGTCAAGCCGGGCCGCGTGCTGTTCGAGATGAACGGCGTCGACCTCAAGACGGCGAAGGAAGCGATGAAGCTCGCACAGCAGAAGCTTCCGATCAAGTGCAAGTTCGTCGCGCGCGAAGAGGCGATCTATTGATTCTGGAGGAACTATGAAGGCGGTCAAACCAGGTTCGTTGAGAGAAAAATCGGTCCCCGAGCTGCAGCAGATGCTGGAGCAGGAGCGAGCGTCGCTGTACAAGGCGCGCCGCGACCTCGTCTTTAGGCAGACCACGGACGTCTCTAGCCTAAAGCAGCGCCGCCACAATATCGCTCGAATCCTCACCGTGATCAACGAGAAGAAGCGCGGAGGGCAGGAGTGAGCGAGAAGCCGTCTAGGGGCGGCCGCAAAGTGCGGCGCGGGGTCGTGACATCCAACAAGATGCAGAAGACCTGCGTCGTAAAGCTGGAGCGCAGCTTCCAACACGGCCTCTACGGCAAGATCGTGAGGAACTCGCGCACTGTCAAGGCCCACGACCTGCTCGGCTGTGACATTGGCGACACCGTCGAGATCATGGAGACGCGACCGATGAGCAAGGACAAGCGCTGGCGCGTCACGCAGATCGTCGAGAAGGTTAAGTGACACTAGAAAAGATTTTGGAGCGGAAAAATGATTCAGCAGTACACAAGGCTAAAGGTCGCGGACAACTCGGGGGCACGGGAAGTGATGTGCATCCGGGTGCTCAAGGGCTCGCAGCCTAGGTACGGGACCGTGGGCGACGTCATCGTCGCTTCGGTCAAGACCGCCACGCCCAACATGCCCATCAAGAAGGGCGAGGTCGTCAAGGCCGTCATCGTGCGCACCAAGCAACCCGTCCGTCGCGGCGACGGCTCGACCCTGCGCTTCGACGAGAACGCCTGCGTCGTCATCAACCCGCTCAACATGGAACCGCGCGGCACCCGCATCTTCGGCCCCGTCGCACGCGAGCTGCGCGACGGAGCGTTCATGAAGATCGTCTCGCTCGCGCCGGAGGTCATCTAATGCCGACGAAGGCCGAACTCAAACGGATCGCCAAGCTGCCTAAGTGCAAGATCCGCACGGGCGACAAGGTCGTCGTGACCGCTGGAAAGGACAAGGACCAGCGCGGGTTCGTCGTCGCGGTCGACCCCAAGAAGCTCAAGGCGCTGGTGCTCCAGGACAACCCGGAGAACCCGGACGCGCCGCTGCCGCTCAACGCTGTCATTAAGCACCACAAGGCCAAGTTCCAAGGCGAGAAGTCGGCGCGCGTGCAAAAGCCGATGCCGATCAGCCTGAGCAACCTGATGGTGCTCGATCCCGAAAAGGGCGAGCCGACGCGCATCGGCCGCCGCCTGGAAAAGGGCGAGCTCGTGCGCTACGCCAAGAGCACCGGCAAGACCATCAAGGACACTCCGAACACCGGCGAGCCCGTGCCCGACAAGCCAAAGGCCAAGGCGAAGCCCAAGAAGGAGAAGAAGTAGGCCATGGCACGAAAGGACACGATAGAAAAGCCGCCCGTCCCGACCAAGCTCCCCACGCCGAGGCTGAGGCAGATCCACAAGGAGAAGGTCGCGCCCGCCATGATCGAGCAGTTCAACTACTCCTCGGCCATGCAGGTCCCGACCCTCACCAAGATCGTCGTCAACATGGGCACAGGCGAGGAAGAGAAGGAGGTCGACAACAGCATCCGTGACATGGCGATCGTCACGGGCCAAAGGCCGGTCATAACAAAGGCGAAGAAGTCGGTCTCGAACTTCAAAGTCCGCGAAGGGATGAAGGTCGGGTGCTGCGTCACGCTGCGAGGCAACCGCATGTGGCACTTCTTCGACAAGCTCTGCACAGTGGCACTGCCGCGCATCCGCGACTTCCAGGGCCTTAGCCCGCGCGCCTTCGACGGCCGCGGCAACTACAGCATCGGCCTCAAGGAGCAGCTCGTCTTCACCGAGATCGACTACGATACCTTCGACAAGATCCGGGGAATGGACGTCACGATCGTGACCACCGCGCGAACGGACGCCGAGGGCGCCGCGCTCCTGAAAGCGCTCGGCCTGCCGCTCCGCGAAAAGTAAGCGCCCAAGGGCTATCATTGGCGCAGTGGTCGTCGAGCAGCCCGCGATGAGCCGATTGCGCAAGTGGCGCGCGATGTTCTCCGTCTTCCTGCAAGACGGGCTCGCCTACCGCGCCCAGGGCCTGATCTGGATCATGACCGACGTCTCGCTCGCGGTCACGATGCCGCTCGTGTGGATCTCCGCCACCAAGGGCGGCTCGATTCAGGGCTTCGCCGCGGGAGACTTCGTCTCCTACTACCTCGGCGTTCTGCTCATCAACCAGTTCGTGCAGAGCCACTTTATGTGGGACGTCGCGACGGAGATCAAAGAGGGGGTCTTCTCCGCGCAGATCGTCCGCCCGGTCAACTGGCTCGAGTTCATGCTTGTCCGCAACTTCACCTGGCGCTGCATCCGTCTCAGCCTCTTCCTACCGTGGTTCCTGCTCTTCGTGTTCATCTACCGCAACTACCTTGGCGGCGCTGAGCTTTATCTAGGGTGGCAGTTCTGGGCCTCTGTCGCGCTCGGCCACATGGTCAGCGTGATGACCGTACTGTCCATGTCCCTCATCGCGCTCTTCGTCCAGGAGGCGTGGTCGATCTTCGAGATCTACTACCTACCCATGCTCTTCCTCAGCGGGCAGCTCTTCCCGGTCGCGCTCTACCCTCCCTGGGCGCGGAACCTGGCCGACTGGCTGCCGTTCCACTACACCGTCGGCTCGCCTACGGAGATCCTAGTCTCCCGTACCCCGGTCGCCCAAATGGGCCATGTCCTGCTGGCGCAGGCCGCCTGGGTGCTAGTAATGTCCCTGGCCTTTCGGTTCATGTGGCGCTTCGGACTCAAGCACTACACGGGCGTGGGGATGTAGGGGGAGCCGGGTTCGAACGCTCGAAGCCACCAACTCCCCTCAACCTTACCGGGAGTCCCAGCCAGGCCGAAACCCAGCCTGGCCTGGGGCGTCAGCAAGATGTAAGATCATGACGAGGATAGCCTTGAGGCTGAACTTGCACGTGTCGGCCGGGGACGCGCAGAGATCGATCGCTAGCAGCCGGGACTCTGACGAGTCACTGGTCGCGAAAGCGCGAGAGGGCGACTACCGGGCCTTCGAGCTGCTCTTCGAGCGGCACCGCACCCTCGTGTACCGGTTCGTCTACCAGATGGCTCCGAGGCGCGACGACGCCGAGGACATCGTGCAAGAGGTCTTCGTCAGGGCTTACCAGAACCTACACCGCTACCGCGACGAGGCCAAGTTCACCACCTGGCTCCTGCGCATTGCCACCAACCTCGGCACCGACAGGGCCCGCATGCTCAATCGAAGGCAGACCTTGGAGCAAAAGGAGGCAGCCGGCGCTCTGACCTGGATGACGGTCGGCGACAAAGAGGACCCAGTAGACAACCTGCAGCAGGAAGAACTGAAAGAGGTCCTGAGGCGCGCCATCAGCGCGCTGCCGGAGCACCACAGGAACGTCATCGTCATGCGCGACATCGAGGAGATGGAATACCAGGACATAGCGGCGACGCTCGGCTGCACCATCGGTGGAGCCAAGCTCCGCGTCCTTCGCGCGCGGCGAGCACTGAGGGACCGCGTGGCACCACTACTTACGGAGAGCACAGAACAATGAAGAACAAGAGAATGGATGAGATCGTGAGCGCCGCCTTCGGCGAGCTCGACGCAGACCTCGGCAAAATGACCGAGACTGAGCGCGCCGAGTTCGAGAAGCTGCGCGCGATCAAGCACGGGCTCAACGCCCTGCGCGAAGTCCCCGAGTGCCAGCTTAGCAACGAGCGGCTCAGTAGCGCCATCCTGGGCAGCGCGGTCAAGCCGCGCCGCGCCGGCGGGTGGGGCATAGCCAGCGCCGGCATCGCCGCGCTTGCGCTCTTCGCGCTCTTCGTGCAGACGCGGTTTCCCGCCCAAAGGCAGGACGCGACCGCTTTGAACCGCACGGCTGACGGGAGCGTCGGAGCGCCAATCGTCCAGCCGGACGCCAACAACGGCTCGTCCAAGCAGTCGCCAATCGTCAGCGGGAACGGAGGCGACCAGAGGGTCGCCAAGAACGACCCGGGTTCCGACCGCACGATGGCGACGGCGCTAGACAAACGCGACTTCCAGCCCCAGGACTTCAAGGAGTTCGTCCCCGTCAGCTTTACGCCGAACGAGGAGACGGGCCTGGAGAACGCGGTCTATGCGCCGGACAGGGCGCAAGAGAAGTCGCCGATCGTCGTCGTCGATGGGAGCAGCAAGACTCGCAACGGAGCGGCAAAGGCGACAGAGGTTTCAGCTTACGGAGATGTCGTTTTCGGCGGTTAGTGCGCTGGCACTGGCCCTCGTGGCAGTGCCCCAAGCGGTGAAGCACCAGGCTCCACCGCTGGAAAGCGTCGTCTGGAGCAACGTCGCGTCATCGGTCCTCTTTATCGATGGCGCTGAGACGAGCGTCGGCGTCGCAGCACTGATCGACGATTCCGGGCTCTTCCTCGTGCAGACGGGCGCCGTCGCTAAGAAAAACGGCACGCCGCCCAACCTGTACGTCTCTGGACGGTTCGCCGACGGAGAGCGGCTCAACCTTATCGTGGTCGCCAGCGACGACCACACACAGCTCTCGCTCCTCAAGGCGATGACCTGGTCGACCGGGGTTCGCAGGCCGCTCACCGTCGCTAGCAAGCCGACACAGCCCAACGTCGAGCTCGTCGCCGTGACCACCGACGGGCCAAAGCTAGGAGAGTTCATTTCCGACGGCAAGGCAGGCGTCATGCGCCAAAGCCTGCGCTACGTTCCACTCAGCGAGATCAGGCTGCAAGGCTCCGAGGACCAACTTGGGGGTGCGATCGTATTCGACGCCGCGGGCGACATGATCGGCGTTCTAGGGGCCACGCTCGCGTCGGACAAGGGTACTCGTTCGCACGACGCAAGCGCTCTCGCTGCGCGCGGCGGTGCCGGTGGCGGCGGTGCAGGCGCGCTCAACGCGTTCGGCCCCACCAACCCCACAGTGGCCTATGCGCTGGGAAGAGAAGTGCTGCTGCGCGTCGTACAAGGCTTCAAGAGCCCCTCCCACGAGGTCAAGCACCCGACGATCGGGCTCTTCTTCAAGGCCAGCCCAGACGGGCGCGGCGTGCTCGTAGACTCCGTCATGCTCAACTCGCCCGCCGCGGCCGCGGGCATCGAGCCGGGCGACGTGATCCTCGAGCTCGACGGTGTATCCGTCAACAGCCCTGTCGACATGGCGGTCATGCTCTTCCGAAAGAGCGTCGGCGAAAAGCTCAAGGTCCGGTACGCGCGCGGGCAGAACAAGAAGACCGTGGACGTCAAGGTCGTCAGCGGTCAGGCCGAAGAGGCCCTGTAACCGCGCACGATCCAGCGGAACTTCGACTGGCCGTTCCACGTGCTCTCCTCCATGCTGAAGGCGACGTCGACCCGGTCGCGTCTGTCCAAGTTCGCCAAGCTGCGCCCTATACCGAACGCCATCCCCTGCCGCATGGTGCCGTCGGCGGCCTCCACGACCACCCGGGCATGCTCCGGGTTCGAGGTCGGCACAACGTCCGTAAACCTCGCTCCTGCCGTCGCAAACAGCGGCTCCGGGTTCCCCTGGCCGAACGGCTCGAGACCCGCAAGCGCGGCCAAGGCGTCGGGCCCCGCCTCCGCACCGCTAACCTCTGCATCAATGTAGTAGTGCGGCAGGAAGTCCTCCGGGGCCAGCTCCTGCGCCGCGTGCCGCTTGACGGCCTCGCTGAAACCGGCGATGGCGCCTCGCTCGATCGAGAACCCCGCGGCCATCTCGTGCCCTCCGCCGCCCAGGATCCAGTCGTTGGCCAGAGCCAGGGCCTCGGCCAGATGGAACCCCGGGATCGACCTTGCAGAGCCCCTTCCGTGCCCGTCGTCGTCCAGCGAGATCACGAAAGTCGGCCGCCGGAACATGTCCACGAGCTTGCCGGCGACGATCCCGATCACGCCTGGGTGCCAACCCTCCTTAGCCACAACGATCGCCGCGTCACCCAATCCGACAGAGCGCTCCGCCTCGACCGCAGCTTCTTCAAAGATCCTGGCCTGCTCATCGCGCCTTGACTGGTTCAACTGGTCGAGCCGCTCCGCGATCTCCCGCGCCCTACTTGCGTCATCCGTGAGCAAGAGCTGAAGGGCGACGTCCGAGTCGTCGATCCGCCCAACGGCGTTGATGCGCGGCCCGAGCTGGAACCCGATGTTGCGCGCAGTAAGCCTCTTCCTGCCGCCCAGGTCTGATACGTCGATCAGTGCGCGAAGCCCTTTCTTCTTCGTGTGGGTGAGCTGCTCGAGCCCGTGCCGCGTGATCACGCGGTTTTCGCCCACTAACGGCATCACGTCGGCCACAGTGCCTAGCACGGCGAGGTCGAGGTACGCGCGATAGTACTGGTCGCGCTTCATGCCCAGTTCCGACGTGATCCCGGCGCACAGCTTGAAAACTACGCCGACGCCGCTCAGTTCGGAGAACGGATACTTTGAGCCGCGCCGGTGAGCGTTGACAACGGCCTCCGCGCCAGGCAGAGAATCACCGACCTCGTGGTGGTCGGTGATCACCACGCGCATCCCGGCCGCGTGCGCCGCCTCCACTTGGTCGTGCGCGGAGATCCCGCAGTCGCAGGTCAAGAAGAGCTTCGCGCCGCTCTGCGCGGCGTCTGCGACCGCCTTCATGTGGATGCCGTACCCTTCCTTCATCCGGTGCGGCGTGTGAGGCAGCACGTCGCACCCCAGCACCGAAAGGAACCGCGTGAACAGCGCCGCGCTCGTCACCCCGTCGACGTCGTAGTCGCCGTGAATGTAGATCCGCTCGCCGCGCTCCTTAGCGCCGAGGATCTCCGCTACCGCGGCCGAGTAGTCGGGCAGCAGGGAAGGCTCGTGCAGGTCGGCCAGGGGGGCCTCCAGGAACCGCGACGCGGCCTCTGGCTGCCCCAGCCCGCGCCCCACGAGCGTCGCAGCGACCAGCGCAGGCACCCCCAGCTCCGCCTGCAGGGCGGCCTCGGCGCGCGCGTCCCGGCTCTGCACCTCCCAGACTGACCCTTGTTCCTCTGCGACCCTCATGTGTGCCTGTGACTATAGACAATAAAAGCGGCCCGGGGCGCGAAACCCTGGGCCGCTTACAAACAATCCGACGACGCTACGCCTTTTCGACCTGCGTGAACTCCAGCTCTACCGGAGTGTCGCGGCCGAAGATCGAGATCATCACCTTGAGCTTCTCGCGGTCCGGGTTCACCTCGTCGATGCGGCCCTGGTAGTCGATGAACGGGCCGTCGATCACGCGGATCAGGTCGCCCTTGTCGAAAGCCACCTTCGGCGCCTCCACGCTCATTTCGAGGTTGTGCAGGATGCGCTTGACCTCGTACTCTTCCAGCGGGACGGGCTTGTTGCCGCTCTGCACGAACCCCGTCACGCCGCTCGTGCTCTTGACGATCTTGTAGGTATCGTCGGTCATCGTCATCTGGATCAGGATATAGCCGGGGAACACCTTCTTCGAAACGACCACGCGCTTGCCGTTCCGGTTGCTCAGCTCCTGCTCCATCGGGATCAGGATCTCGAAGATGTCGAGCCCCCAGAGCCCCTCGACCTGCGCCCGCCGCGTCAGGACCTCGCGGACCTTGTTCTCGTGGCCCGCGATCGTGTGGACCGCGAACCAGGCCCTAGCCATGGGCCCCGCCACCGACGATTGCGTGGATCACACTGCTCAGGACCAACGCGGTGAACTGCAGCATCGCGACGATCATCGTGCAGATCGCCAGCACGACGCCGGTCAGCCGAGTGGTCTCTTGGGGGGTCGGCCACGTGACGTGCTTCATCTCCCGGATCACGTCCCGGTAGAAGCCTTTGATTCCGCGCCGCATCCTCGGCACGGGCACGGAGCCAGTTTTCGGTCCTTCGCTCATTTCAGCACCACCTCCAGCCACCGACGTTTGCGGGCTCCGGTGTGCGGGGGATGCGGCGATTCTACCAGGCCTTCTGGGCCCGGCGCGACGTCCTTGGGACTCCCTTTCGAAGGGGGAGGGCCACGGTCGGGCTACCGCCTGATCCGGATGACCTTGTAGCGAAGCAGGCCGGCAGGAGCCTCATAGTCGACGCTGTCGTCGACCTCCTTCCCGATCAGCGCTTGCCCCAGGGGGGACTCCTCGCTGATGTTGTCCATGTCCGGGTTGGCCTCGGCGCTGGCGACGATCCGCACCTCGAACTCCGTGCGGCGCTTGGACTCGCGGACCGTCACGCGCGACCCCAGCCCGACCTTCTTGGTCGGGATCTTCTTCACGTCCAGCACTTCGGAGTTCGACAGCACGATCTTGAGCTCGTTGATCCTGTTCTCGACCATCGCCTGCTCGACCTTGACCTCGTCCAGCTCGCTGTTGTCCTCGCTAAACTCGCCATGGTCCATGCTCTCGCGCATGCGCTCGGCGATCTCGGCGCGCTTGGTCACCGAAAGGCGCCGAAGCTCTTCCTGCAGGCGGTCGTGTCCCTCCTTCGTCAAGAGGATCGGTTCCGAGTTCTCTAGGCTCTCGAGTTCAAGCTCATCCATGTCTAGACCTTGCAGGCGGCTCGCCATTATAACCCTTGTCCAACCAGGCCCACGGACCTGATTTCCTACTTCCGAACGCCTCCCGGGGCTATCGGGTTCCGTACCCCCGACTACTGCCCGCGAATTGTGCTAGATCAGCAGGAAAGCGGCTCAATCCGGTCCTGAACCTGGTAACTTTTCCACAGTGCTGAGATTCGGCAAGACTGCGGCCCTGGCGGTGCTCGTAGCGGTCTGCACGGTCGCCGCCCAGGACGTCTCCGGCGCCGACGGCGTACGGGCCGTCGAGCCCAAGGTCGTCGTGCAGGTCGAGCACGTTCAGGGCAAAGGCGACCTTGTCGAGATCAGCTTCCAGGGCGACGTCTACGACGAGCCGACCCTGAAGGCAGACCTCGATCAGCTCGCCAAGAGCCTCAACGCGGCCATCGAGGGCTACAGCTACATGGCGCCGCAGGCGCCGGACCAGCCCACCAAGGTCTTCTTCGTCACCAACAACGTCATCGACCCCGCGCTTGGCGACTACCGCCTACAGCCCATAGTCCGCAGCCTGATGAAGGGCTCGGCGGGCAAGAACGTCGACTCCTTCAGCGTCCGTCTGCTGGGCCAAAGGCCCAACGCCTACACGACCCTGGCCAGCTACTCCTCCAAGACCGTCGCACTCAAGGCCTTCTACGACGCCGTTGCGCCCAGCATCGAGTACCGGATCCTGGTCCTGACCACCGACCCGAGCAAGGTCACCATCCCGCCCCGGCACATCCCCGACGAGACCGTCCAGAACTTCGAAGACCGCCCAGGCGACCGGACCCCGCTCCTTTTGGGCCTCATTATTGCAGCCGGGCTTTCAGCCGGGGCTTTGGTATACTTCGCGCTGCTCGGCAGGCGAACCTAGCTCGAGCGTGGAGACTGCCCCAGGGCAGGACGACAACAGATGCGAGACGCGGCTTCCATTTCTGCACACGACCTCATCGACGCCGGCTTCGAGGTCGTCGCTTCTGACGTCTTCATCAAGGCCGAGAGCAAGCCCAGGATGAAGCTCCACAGCGAGGTCAAAGACCTCCCGGGCGAGTGGCCCATGTTGCAAGAGGCCGACGTCGAGCGGATCGTCTACAGCATCATGACCGAGCGGCAGCGCCGCATCTACGACAGCACCAACGAGATGGACCTCGCCTTCGTGCACGAGGGCAAGTGCCGGGTCAGGACGAACGTCTACCGCCAGCGCGGCACCATGGCCGCCGCCATGCGGATCATCCCGACCCGCATCCGCTCGCTTGAAGAGCTCGGCCTGCCCTCCGTCCTCGCTGAACAGACCCGGCACCGACAGGGACTGATCCTCGTCACCGGCCCCACCGGCTGCGGCAAGACCACCTCGCTGGCCGCGCTCCTCGACATCATCAACCAGGAGCGGAAGTGCCACATTATCACCATCGAGGACCCGCTCGAGATCGAGCACAAGGACAAGAACTCCTACATCAGCCAGCGCGAGGTCGGTATGGACACCGAGGACTTCATGCCCGCCCTGCGAGCCGTCGTCCGCGAAGCCCCAGACGTCATCCTCATCGGTGAGATGCGCGACGTCACCACCATGCACGCGGCTCTCCAGGCCGGTGAGACGGGCCACCTTGTTTTCAGCACGGTCCACACGCAGAGCGCGTACGACACGCTCGACCGCATCATCAACATGTTCCCGCCGCACGAGAAGAAGCACCTCTGCCTGCGATTGGCCGGCTCGCTCAAGGCCATCATCGCACAGAAGCTCGTGCCCCGCGCCGACGGCAAAGGTCGCGTCGTCGTCGCCGAGATCCTCATCTGTACCCCGACGGTCTCCAAGGCCATCGAGGACGGCGCGTTCGGCGACCTGTACCATCTGATGAACGAGGGCGGATTCTGGGGAATGCAGACCATGAACCAGGGCCTCGCCCGTTATGTGAAGGCCGGCGTCATTGACGAAGAGACCGCTGTGAACTACGCAGGCATCGTCTCCGAGCTCAAACAGATGCTGCGCCGTTGAGGTGACCAGATATGTCCAGGCTGCACGACCTGCTCCACCACATCGTCGAGGTGGATGCGAGCGACCTTCATCTGAAGGCCAACAACCCGCCGCTCGTCCGCCTGCGAGGAGACCTGATGCGGCTAGACCAGCCCGCGTTCAGCGACGACGAGCTGAGCAACATGCTTCTCGGAATCCTTACCGAAGAGCGAAAGCTCAGGCTTGAAGAGTTCAAGGAGCTCGACCTCTCCTACGCTATCGAGGGGCTCGCGCGATTCCGCGTCAACATGTACTGGCAACGCGGCAAGATCGGCGCGGTCTTCCGCCTCATCCCGTTCTCCATCCGCACCATCGACGATCTCGGCATTCCGCAGGTGACCAAGAAGCTCGCAGTGCTCCCGCGCGGGCTCATCATCGTCACCGGCCCCACTGGCTCGGGCAAGTCCACCTCGCTCGCCGCGATGATCGACCACATCAACGTCAATTCGCGAAAGCACATCATCACGATCGAGGACCCGATCGAGTACGTCCACAAGGACAAGATCAGCCTCATCAACCAGCGCGAGCGCGGCACCGACACCCACTCGTTCGCCGACGCCCTGCGCCACGTCATGCGCCAGAACCCCGACGTCATCCTCGTCGGTGAGATGCGCGACCTCGAGACCATCCAGCTGGCTATCACCGCCGCCGAGACGGGGCACCTCGTCTTCTCGACCCTGCACACGGTCGACGCCGCCCAGACCATCGACCGCGTCGTCGACGTCTTCGAGCCCGACCAGCAGGAGCAGATCAGGACCCAGCTCAGCGTCACGCTCCAGGCAGTCGTCTCGCAACAGCTCCTCCCCACCGCGGACGGTAAGGGAAGGGTCGCTGCTTTCGAGATCCTCGTCGCCACGCCCTCCATCCGCACCCTCATCCGCGAGGGAAAGACCCACCAGCTCTACCTCGACATCCAGACAGGCAGCCAGTTCGGCATGCAGACGCTCGACGCGCACCTGCTCAACCTTCTGCAGACAGGGCAGATCGACTACGAGCACGCGCTCGCCAAGTGCTCGAACCCGGCAGACTTCCAGCGTAGGGCTTCGAACGCTGGTTTAGCGGAGGCATCCAGTGCTGCAAATTGAAAAACTGCTAGAGCGGTGCGTCGACCTAGAAGGCTCCGACCTTCACATCAAGACCGACACTGGCAAGGTCTACGTCCGTGTCTTCGGCGACCTCCTCCCGCTCGATGACGTCCCCTCGTTCACGCAGGAGGAGTTCAATGAGGCGATGGAGCGCCTACTGACGCCCAAACAGCTCGCCAAGTTCGAATCGGACATGGAGCTCGACTTTTCGCTCGAGATCTCCGGCAAAGCCCGCTTCCGCGGCAACATGTACCAGCAGCGCAGCCACCTGCAGGCCGCCTTCCGCGTAATCCCGCTCCGCATCCAGACCATGGAAGAGCTCAGCCTGCCCGATGCGTGCTACGACTACGTCGAGCGCCCTCGCGGCCTTGTGCTGGTCACCGGGCCCGCCGGTTCCGGCAAGTCCACTTCGCTCGCAGCGATGATCGACCGCATCAACCGGAACAAGCCGCTGCACATCGTCACCGTCGAGGATCCGCTCGAGTTCATCCACGACGACCACATCGCGCTCATCAACCAGCGCGAGCTCGACATCGACACGCTCAGCTTCGCCAATGCGCTCAAGTACGTCCTGCGCCAGGACCCCGACGTCATTCTGGTTGGCGAGATGCGCGACCTGGATACCATCCACCTCGCCATCACCGCCGCAGAGACCGGCCACCTCGTCTTCGCCACGCTCCACACGGTGGACGCGGTGCAGACGGTCGACCGCATCGTCGACGTGTTCCCGCTGCACCAGCAGCAGCAGATCCGCATGCAGCTTTCGGTCAACTTGCTGGGTGTCATCTCACAGACGCTGGTGAAGAAAAAGGACGGCTCGGGCCGCGTCGCCGCGTTCGAGGTCCTCAACGCCACTTCCGCCGTGCGAAACCAAATCCGCGAGAACAAGACCTATCAGATCTCGTCGATCATCCAGACAGGCGCAAAGCAAAAGATGCGCACCCTCGACCAAAGCCTTGCGATTCTTGTCATGGACGGCCTCGTGGACAAGGAGCACGCGCGCAGCCGTGCCAAGGACTCCGGCGAGTACCTGAGGATGCTCAACCTCGCCAAGGACGCGAAGGAAAAGCAGGACAGTGCGCACGTCGCCGTGGCTCCACCGCCTGTCGAGCCTCCTCCGGTCGAAGAGCCCCCCAAGGCGCCGACGTCGGGCGTGCGCGGCCAGCCCAACCGGCCCAGCATCAAGCGCGACTGACTGATGGACCCCTCGCTGTTCAAGGACAACGAGCGGCAGGCGGCCGTCGCCGCCGCGCGGCAGTTCCTGGACGTCGGGCCAATCGATTGCGAGTGCGGCGCGAACCTCCCCTCGGTGACGGTCGCCTATGAGACGTGGGGCGGGCTCAATAAAGCAAAGGACAACGCCGTCCTCGTCTGCCACGCGCTCAGCGGCGATTCGCACGCCGTAGGCTGGTGGGACCGCATCGTCGGCCCTGGCAGGGCCGTCGACACGGAAAACCTCTTCGTCATCGGCACCAACTGCCTCGGAGGCTGCCAAGGCACCACGGGCCCCTCGTCAGCGCACCCTGATGGCAAGCCGTGGGGCTCGCGCTTCCCTCTGGTCACGATCGGTGACATGGTCGAGGTGCAGATGCGCCTCGTCAAAGCGCTCGGCGTCGGACAACTGCGCGGCGCCTGTGGCGGCAGCATGGGAGGCATGCAGGCGCTCGAGTGGTCGCTGAGAAAGCCGGGAAGCGTCAGGAAGGTCTGGATGACCGGCAGCGCCCGCGCCCACAACGCCATGCAGATAGCGCTCAACGAAATCGGCAGGGAATCGATCGTGCGCGACCCCAAGTGGCGCGGCGGCGACTATCCGCTCGACGATCCGCCTACAGACGGCCTCGCAGTCGCGCGCATGGTCGGCCATCTGAGCTACCTGAGCGAAGCGAGCTTCGAGCACAAGTTCTCGCGCCGCTACCAGGAAAAGCAAAGGCCGGACTGGACCCTTGGCACGGAGTTCGAGGTCGAGAGCTACCTCAGCCACCAGGCCGAAAAGTTCACGAAGCGCTTCGACCCTAACAGCTACCTCGTGCTGACCCGCGCGCTCGACTACTACGAGCGAAAGTCGCTGCAAGGCTCGCAGAGCGAGTACCTCTTCACTTCCTTCACCAGCGACTGGCTCTACCCCTCGCACCAGAGCGAAGAGCTGCTGCGTTTGGCAAGCGGAGCGGGGTGCACGGCGTCGCACCACGTTATCGACCTTCCCTTCGGCCACGACGCGTTCTTGCTGGACGGGGAAAAGCAAGGCGCCTTGGCTAGGCTGTTCTTTGGTGACGTCTAGTTCGATTTGGCTCGGGTCTGTTCGGTTTGGTTCAGACTGGTCTAATCCGTCCGATCCGTCTGAGCAAACTCGGACAAACCCGAACCTGCCGCCAACCGGGACTTCCTTGCCCATTCAGGCTCAATAATGGGATAATCTCCCTTCGCGAGCGGGGGTGTAGCTCAGTGGTTAGAGCGCCGGCCTGTCACGCCGGAGGTCGCGGGTTCAAGTCCCGTCATCCTCGCCATTTGATTCGTGTGCCACGGTAGCTCAGTCGGTAGAGCATCGCACTGAAAATGCGAGGGTCGGCGGTTCAAATCCGCCCTGTGGCACCACTTTGTTCCTGTCCCGGACACCGACACCATCGCGCGCCCCTGAACGTCCCTGAACTGAGAGGGATTCTGTCGAATGCTCAAGTGGTTCTTCGTGTTCGTCGTCGCCGTCTGCGCAGCCGCCGCGCTCGCGCAAGACGCCAAGATCAAGCCCGGCGACGTCCTGCGCATGACGTGCGAAGAGGAGCCCACCCTCAACAAGGAGTACACCGTCACCGAGCAGGGAGTGATCCTGGTCGACTTCCTCGGCGCGGTCAGCGTACTGGGCCTCACCGAGCAGGAGGCCGCCAAGACCGTCAGCGACCGCCTCGTCAACGAGCGCATCCTGCGCCAGGCCACCGTCAGGATCAAGATCGCCGAGGCGAACGTCGCGCCGGTCACTTACAAGGGCGCGGTCAAGTCCACGGGCCAAGAGCCGTTCCGCCAGGGCCTGCGCCTCTCCGACATCGTCCGCAAGGCACAGCCGAGGGAGGACGCAGACCTCTCGCGGATCGAGGTTCGTAACGAACAAGGCGCGACCATCGTGGACTTCACCCAGTTCGACCCCGCCACCAACGATAACAACCCGCTCCTCAAGCCGGGCGACACCGTCACGTTCCTCGTCAAGTCCGCGCCTGGGATGGTCGTGCTGCTCGGCGCGGTCCAGAACGCGGGCGGAGTCGCCTACGAGAGAGGGATGACGGTCCGGTCCGCGATCGCCAGGGCTGGCGGCTTCACGAGCCTCGCCGTCATTACCAGCGTCAGGCTGGAAAGGAAGGGGAGGCCCGCGCAGACCCTCGACCTCTCCAAACCGGACGTCGACGCGCCGGTGCGCGAGGGCGACCGGATCATCGTCGCCCAGCGCGACCAGAGGCTCTACGTTCAGATCGCTGGTGCAGTCGCAAAGGGCGGCTACATCGAATTCTCGCAGGGCATGACGCTCACGCAGTTGCTCAACGCCGCGGGCGGCCTGAGGCCTGAGGCGGACCAGAAGTACGTCGTGCTCACGCGCACCGGCCAGACGAAGGGAGTCGCCTACGATCTCACACAGATCGCAGCGAAAAAAGTGAACGACCCGACCCTAGCCCCGGGAGACTCGGTCATCGTCGGTGCGCGCAAGTCGAAGAAGAACGACTTCCTCCAGTCCCTCACAGTCCTCGCGCTCCTGTACATACTCATCGGCAGATGAGATGGGACCGCACTAAAGGCCGCCCAGAGCCGATCGCTGCGCTCAACCGCGTCGTTGAATACGACAACGGCGAGCCGCTCGTCGACGTGCGGAAGATCGCTCCAAAAGTCCAGATCTTTCGCGAGGCGACGATCCCTTTCGTCCGGAGGGCGGTCGCAGACAAGCTGAAGAGGGCTGCCGACGCCCTCCCCCGCAGTTACCACCTCGCTCTTACCGAGGGTTGGAGGCCCCTCGTGCGCCAAAGGCTCATCTACGAGTTCATGACCAAGAGCCTGCTGGAGGTCAAACCGAACATCGACCACGCGACGCTGCGGCGCACGATCAACCGCTGGGTAGCGCCCGTGGACCAGAAGGCGCCGCCCGGCCACTGCACCGGTGCGGCGGTGGACGTCTACCTTGTCGACAAGAAGGGCGAACCGTACGACGTCACTTCGCCCTTCACGCGCTTCAACTCGGGCCCGACCTACGTGATCGGCCTGAGCGAAGAAGCGAAGAAGAACCGGACGCTGCTCGTCAAGGCGATGCTCGCAGCCGGGTTCAGCAACTGCCGCGACGAGTGGTGGCACTACAGCTACGGCGACGCAGGCTGGGCCGTCCGCACAGGTCGCAAGACGTGCATCTACGGGCTCGCCGAACTAGACGAGGCGCTCTACAAGGAGCAACAGCGCCTCTGGGTCATCGAACGCAAGAAACGAAAGAACCCCTTCCTTGAGAAGTGACCGACTCTTCTCAAGGCCCTCGACCTTGGACTTGCTTCTTGTTCGGCCCGATAAACCCGGTCGGCATCCGCGCGCCCTGCGGCACGAACGGCGTCGGCGACGCCACTAGCACATCGATCTGGATCGGCACGTCCACAGAAGCGTCCACCACGATCCTCACGTCCGCCGAGTCGCTCAGGTCGGCTGACCCGAACTTGTACCAAGCCAGGCCGAGCCCGTAGTAGCTCACCGGCATCGCCGGCGCGTGCATCACGACCCCGTTCACGACCAGGCTCACCTTGTCGCGCACCGAAGCCGGGATGTCGCCGGAGAGCCAGAGCTCGTGGACGCCCTTCACCTTCGGCTTGAGCGGGTAGCGCGCATAAAACCCCTTGGCGTCCGAGAGCTTCGAGTCCATTTCCAGGCAGTCGCCGCCGGATGCGCCCGGCACGTAGCCCGGCTCGCCGAAGTTCGTCTCAGGGCTCCGCTCCGCTTCGATCCACAAGTAGGGCGCGGCGCGAGGCAACAACATCTGGAAGTGCTTGACTAGCGCCGAGTAACCGCCGATCGGGTTCCGCTTGAACGCCCGCACGTTCTGCGCAAACACGAACTCCTGGTCGCCGCCCGGATCGATCTGCAGCGTAAAGTTCCCGAAAAGCGCCGTCGTCAGCAGCACGGTCTCTTCGTAGGCGATCTCAGGGATCGGCACGTCCTCGATGTTTGAAAAGATCAGCGGCACCTGCGTGATCTGGAGCTCGATCGAGTCCTTCCTTTCGCGTATACGCACCTCGCTCCCGTCCAGCGCCTCAACTTTCACGGCCTTCGGGTCGCCGAGGAAAAGCTTCGTGTCCACCGGGTCTCCCGTCGCCCAGATCACCGTGTACGGTTTTGGCTGCCCCGCGTAGTAGTACCCCTTGATCGATGACCCGAAGTCGAGCCGGTTGCCAGGCGCGGGCGATGGAAGCATCCACGTCCCGCCGAATATCTTCACCGGCACTGCGGGGTCGCGTGCGCCTTCTGGATAGAACAGCGGTTTCGGCTTCCAACCCGCGTCGCTCACATCGTCCCGGTGCTTCTTTGCAAGGTCCGCGACCAGCGCCAGTTGCGCGTCGTCCGTCGGATGGAAGAAGCAGCCGCGCGCCCCGATTCCCTTCAGTTCGTCGAGCGCCGTCTCCAGGTCGATCCGAGCGTCCTTCGCCAGGTTGAGCCCCGTCACCATCATCACCAGCCCCTGCGGGCTCTGCAAGACCGTGCTCGCGGGGCGGCTCGCCTCCTCGATCACGTCGTTGATGCTTCGTGCGGTGAACTCGCACCCCACTCCCGCGACGCCCGTGCGCGGGTCGTCGTAGGGCCCCGTCCAGCCGCCCCACGTCTGGATCACCGGCACGTCCACGATCTGTCGGATCGCCTGGATGAACCGCGTGTAGCGCTTCGTCGCGGCGGAACGGATCACGGTCCGTATGTCGGTCCACACTGTCGAGCCCGTACGGCTGCTCGGGTAGAGCCGGTCCTTGACCGGGTCCCAGAGGCTCTCCACCCCCTTCGTCTCCGACCACAGCGGCACGAGCCGCGCCAATTGTTCCCACGTCGTGATGTCGTGCGCCCCTAGGCTCCACGACTTGACACACGTCTCGATGGCGCCGTACTTCTCGCGCAGGAACGACTCCATCTCGATCGTGAAAATCGGCGAGCGCGGCACGAACATGATGTCGGGCGTCGGGAACCGAGCGACCGACCCCATCGGGTCGATGATCCCGCGGAACCCCTCGCCGAGCTTCTTCGTCTTCAGCGCCTGCAGGAGCGCGTCGCGGTGCCCGTCGAACCCCTCCCAAAAG
>CAMLDW010000021.1 GCA_946479035.1 uncultured Chthonomonadaceae bacterium
CCCAAGGGGGAGGGAACGCGGGGGGCGACATCCCCGACGCCGGACACCCTCCCCGGTAGAATGACCACACATGCCCAAGCGAGTCGAGACGATCGTGATGCACGACAGCGCGACCCCGGTGATCGGGGACGTGCAGAAGGGCGGGAGCGTGGTGCTGACCAGCCTCGACACGCTCGTGAGCCAGGCGCGCGCGAACGCGCTGTGGCCGCTCACGTTCGGGCTCGCGTGCTGCGCGATCGAGATGATGGCCACGGTCGCCTCGCGGTTCGACCTGGCGCGTTTCGGGTCCGAGGCTTTCCGCGCGACTCCGCGACAGGCCGACGTGATGATCATCGCGGGCCGGCTGAGCAAGAAGATGGCGCCGGTGCTGCGGCAGATCTACGACCAGATGCCGGAGCCGAAGTGGGTGATCAGCATGGGCGCGTGCGCCTCCTCCGGCGGCGTCTATAACAACTACGCGATCGTGCAGGGCGCGGACCAGGTCGTACCGGTCGACGTGTACGTGCCCGGTTGCCCGCCTTCGCCGGACGCGCTCATCTACGCGGTCATCAAGCTTCAACAGAAGATCAAGCGGCCGAAGGGCTCGTTCAAAGAGCTGCAGCTCACAGAGACGCACGCTCGCGACCTCGAGCACGACTCGATGATGGAAGGGCGGCTCAAAGCGAGGGCGGGCAAGTGAGCGCGTCGTACAACCCGTTCCGCGACGTCGCCGCGCCGATCTTGAGGGGGCTCGCGATCACCGCCAAGCGGCTCAAGCACAAGAAGGTCACGATCCAGTACCCGGAAGAGAGGCGCGAACAGTTCGCGCGCACGCGCTGGCGCCACGTTCTGACGCGGTACGACTCGGGGCTCGAGAAGTGCATCGGCTGTTCTTTGTGCGCCGGCGCGTGCCCGGCGCGGTGCATCTACGTCGAGGCTGCGGAGAACACCGACGAGGCGCGCTTCTCCCCCGGCGAGCGGTACGCCGCGCGCTACGAGATCAACATGATCCGCTGCATCTTCTGCGGGTATTGCCAGGACGCGTGCCCGACCGGCGCGATCGTGCTGAGGCAGGACTTCGAGCTGGCGAACTACGAGCGCGACGACTTCGTGTACACGAAGGAGATGCTGTTGGAGCCGGTGCGCGCGGCGGACGGGTAGCGGGTCCAGTGGCTGTCCGGTTGCGGTCAGCCATCGGCCAGCCCCTTGGCAGCCTCAGCCTTCGAGCGGCTTTCCCTTCGTCTCCGTCGCGAACGGGAGCACAAGGATGCCGAGGGAGAGGACGATCGCGGTCGCTGCGACGCCTTTTGAGACGCTGAACTCCTTGCCCATCCAGACTGCGGTCAAGAGCGGGACTCCCGCGGCAAAGAGCCGCGAGACGTTGTAAGCGATCCCCGCGCCCGTCGCGCGCAGGCGGGCGGGGAAGAGCTCAGGGAAATAGAGCACTAGCCCCGCGGAGATCCCGATCGCGAAGAGCGACATGAACGGCGCGGCCCACAGCAGTCCGCTCCACGTGCCGGAGGCCCGCGTCGCGATCCACACCGAGACTGGCGAGAGCACCATGAACAGTGCGAGCGCGGCGCGCCGACCGATGCGCTCACAGACCCACGGCATGAGCAGGACGCCAACAAGCGTGCCGATGTGCATCACCATCGTCACCACGGACTTCCGGTCCTGCACGGCCTCGGCCGAGAGCCCGGCGCTCGTCTGCTCCACCAGGTTGGGGAGCCAGTACGAGACGTTTGCCGAGCCGGCGATCACGACGATCCCTAGCACGAGAGCCACCAGCGCGTGCCGACGCCAGACCGGGTGGCCGAACAGCTCACGTAGGTCGCCGCGACGCTCAACGGTGGAGGCCGAGCGCGCGCGTTGCGGCTCCTTGATCCAAATCCGGATCGCGACGCACACGATGGCGGGCGCGACGCCCGCGAGAAAGAGCCACCGCCAGTGCTCTGGCGCGACCTGGAAGTTGAGGAGGGCCGCGAAAACGGGGCCGAACGCCGCCGCGCTCTGCAAGAACCCCGCGGCCGGCGCGCGGGCCTTGTCGGGGAAGACCTCGGCGACGAGCGCCGCGCCCGCCGCCCACTCTCCTCCGATGCCGAGCGCGGTCAAGAAGCGCACGGCGGCGACCTGCTCCCAGGTGTGGCAGGCCGCCGTCAGTCCGGTGAAGAGCGCGTAGACGAGGATCGTCAGGACCATCGTGCGCGCGCGGCCCCACCTGTCGGCGAGCACGCCGAACACGAGCCCGCCCAGCGCCCATCCGAGCAGGAACACGGTGAGGAGGCGACCGTCGACCGTCTGCGAGTAGCCGGGGGCAGCGTTCGGGAGCAGCTCCTTGAGCATCGGTCCCTTGGCGAAGTTGAAGAGCGCGGTGTCGGCGATGTCGAACACCCAACCGAGCCACGCGACGGCGAGCACGATCCATTGGTAGCGCGTCAGCCCTTGCCACCATCGACCAGCCATTGCGGAAGTATGCGCGGAAAGGCAGGCATTGGTAGACTGTTCACCCACGACCTAGTCAGCGGGCAGCACGACGTCCGTCGGCGGGCTCGGCACCTGGCTGGTCAACCAGAACTCGGACCGATCGGATACAATCTCTGTGTCTTTGGAGGTTTGGTTGCAATGGGCGATTGGGCACAGTTGTTGGCAGCGGGGAAGCAGCACTACATGGCGGGCGAGTTCCGCGAGGCGTCGCGGTACTTGCGCGAGGCGAGCGAGATCGCCCCAGAATCGGCCGAGACTTGGCGCGCGCTGGGTTTCGCGCTCAAGGAGAACGGCAACGTGCCGGACGCCATCGGCGCCTTCAACACAGCGATCAGGATCGCGCCGGAGAACGCTGACGGGCACTTCGGGCTCGGGCTGATCCAGAGCGAGAACGGCGACCAGGGTAGCGCGGTCCGCTCCTTCGACGAAGCGCTGCGGCTCAAGCCGAACCACTCTGCGGCGCAAAGGGCGCTCGTCAGTTCGCTGCTGCGCAACGGCCAGGTGCAGTGCCTGAACAGCGACCTGGCTGGCGCGGAGAAGTCGTTCGAGCGCGCGCACTCGTTCTCGCCCGGCTCTGCCGAGACGCTGGTGCCGTACGTGGAGCGCCTGATCGGGAGCGCGCAGTACAAGAGGGCTCTCGACGTGATCGAAGAGGCTCGCAAGCTGAACCCGCACGACGCGAAGATCAAAGAGCTGCACCAAGAGATCGACGAGGACCCGCGGCTGGCGCGCGCCAAGCGCGAGCACAGCATCAAGGGGATATAAGGAAGGCAGAAGTCTGCCGGCCCATCTCGGCTGGGCGTAAACTGCGCCCATGACTAGGCGATGGCTCTCGGTCGGTGCTTTGGCGCTCGTGGTCCTGGGTTGCACGGGCGGAGTGCAGCAGGGCTCCGAACCGACGGTGAAGGACGACGGCGTGTTCAAGGTCGCGCTCCTCACGCCCGGCTCGATCTCAGACTCCGGATGGAACGCGATGGCGTACGACGGTCTAAAGGCGATCCAGAAGGAGCTGCAGTGCGACGTCGAGAACCGCGAGGCGACCGACGCGCAGATCAAGGACTCGATGCGCAGCTATGCGCAAAAGGACTTCGACCTGGTCATCGGCCACGGGTACGAGTACAACGGACCGGGAGTCGAGATGTCCAAGGAGTTCCCGAGCACGGTGTTCGTCAGCTCTTCCGGCAGCAGGACGAGCCCCAACGCCGGCGCGTTCCGGTTCTATCTTGAGCAAGGGTTCTATCTTTGCGGCTACATGGCGGGCAGCATGTCGAAGAGCGGTGTCATCGCGGCGATCGGATACAACACGATCCCCTCGATCAAGTCGACGTTCCGCGCTTTTGAGGCAGGCGCGACGGCGGCGAACCCAAAGGTGCGCGTCATCGAGCCGAACATGAGCGACACGGCGGACATGGCCTCGATGAAGCTCGCGACGCTCGCGGCGATCGCCGAGGGCGCAGACTTTGTGATCCACCAGGCGAACGACGCCGCCGAAGGCGTGTTCGACGCCTGCAAGGAGAAGGGAGTCCACGCGTTCGGCGCGAACCTCGACCAGAACAACAACCAGAGTGGGGCAGTGGTTGCCAGCGCGTTCATCGTCGCCAAGCCGGCGTACGTCGAGCTGGCGAAAGAGGTGAAGGCCGGCACTTACAGGGGCACGGTGACGCTCAAAGGGATGGCGGACGGCGTCATCCAGTTCGCGATCAATCCGCTTTTCGTCGAGAAGGTGCCTGCCGGGCTGCTTAAGAGGCTCTCAGACCTGCAGAAGCGGATCGCTGACGGATCGCTCGTCGTGCCCAAAGACGAGTTCTAGGGCCGCATGGCGGTCTTGCGCGTCGAAGGCGTCTCAAAGAGCTACGGGGACGTGCGCGCGCTGCGCGGGGTGTCGCTTGCCTTTGATGCGGGCGAAGTCCATGCGGTGCTCGGCGAGAACGGTGCGGGGAAGAGCACCCTCATGGGCGTGCTCGCCGGTTTCGTAGTGCCGGACTCGGGCACGGCCGAGCTGGACGGCGCGTCGCTCGCTTTTGGACGGCCGCACGAGACGAGGCGGCTGGGGATCGAGATGGTGCACCAGCACTTCATGCTGGTGCCCGCGTTTTCAGCGGCGGAGAACTTCGCTCTGGGCACGCTGCAGGGCCTGCGTGGCGCGCTGGACCTCGGCGCGGTGCGCGTGAGGATCGATGAAGTAGCGCGCGACCTGGGCTGGGAGGTCGACCCTGACGCGGTGACGCGCGACCTGCCTGTCGGCGTTCAGCAGCGGTTGGAGATCGTGAAGGCGCTGGCTGGGGACGCGCGCGTGCTGATCCTGGACGAGCCGACCGCGGTGCTTTCGCCGCAGGAGGTGCTCGACCTCTTCCGCGTCCTGCGGCGCTTGCGCGACGCAGGCAAGTGCGTCGTGCTGATCGCCCACAAGCTGAGCGAGGTGCTGGCAGTCGCCGACCGTGTGACGGTCCTGCGCGAAGGCTCATGGATCGCAACGGCGGAGCGTGCAGAGGTGGACGAGGCGAAACTGGCGAACTGGATGGTCGGCGAGATGCCTGCGCCTCGCTCGCCCTTGGCCACACCGTCCGGCGCTGCGCTTCTCGCAGTCACCGGCCTGCGAGTCCACGGTGAGAGGGGCGAGGAGAAGGTTCGTGGCGTCTCGTTCACCGTCGCGCGCGGCGAGGTGCTGGGGATCGGCGGCGTGGACGGCAACGGGCAGAACGAACTGGCGGAGGCGCTGGTCGGGCTCCGGCGCACGGCAGGTGGCGAGATCGTGTTCGCGCAACGCGGCTGCAAGATCGGGTTCGTGCCGCAGGACCGGCAAGGGCAAGGGCTCGCGCTTGGGATGTCTGTGCTCGACAACGTCTTGATCGCCGGACAGGGGCGCGCGGACCTATGGCGTGGCCCGTTCTTGCGGCGCGCGGCCCTGCGAAAGCACGCGGCGGCTTTAGTCGAGGCGTTCGAGATCAAAGTCGGCGGAGTGGAAGACCCGGCGAGGAGCCTGAGCGGCGGGAACCAGCAAAAGCTCGTCGTGAGCAGGATCCTGGCCGAGTCGCCGGACTTGATCGTCGCCAGCAACCCGACCCGCGGGCTGGACGTGCGCGCGACCGCCTATGTGCAGGGTTGCATCCTGGGCGCGGCGCGGCGTGGAGCGGCGGTCGTTTTGTTTTCGACGGACCTCGACGAGCTGGCGGCGCTCGCGACGCGGACGTTCTTCATGAGCCGCGGGTCGTTGGCAACGGGCGGAGCAGAAGCGCTGGTAGGGGGCGCGCAGTGAAGAGGGCGCTGGGAGTCCTGATCGTCGCGGTCGGGCTGTTGGCGGTGCTTGCGCTGACGCTGCTCGCGTTTGGCCTGCCCTTAGGGCGTTCGCTCCACGACTTGTGGATCGGCGCGGTGGGAGACAGGTTCGGCATGGCGCGGACCCTCGTGCGTGCGACGCCACTGGTCTTTTGCGCGCTCGGCATCATCGTCGCGTGGCGCGCGCGGATGTATAACATCGGCGGCGAAGGGCAGTACGTCATCGGCGGCGTGTGCGGCGCGTGGGTCGCAAAGTCCTGCGCCGGGCTCGCGCCTGGGCTGCTCAACCCGATGATCCTCCTCGGCGCGATGGCCGGCGGCGCGCTCTACGCTGGGCTCGCAGGATGGCTGCAGGTCAAACGAGGCGTACAGGTCGTGATCAGCACGATCCTCTTGAACTTCATCGCGCTCAAGGTGCTGAGCTATGCCGTGACCGGGCCGTTGCAGCAATCCTCGCGCCAGACGCCGCAGACTGACGCTCTGCCGAACAGCGTCATGCTGCGCCACTTCGACGCGCAGTCGGACCTGCACGTCGGCGTGTTCTACGCGCTTTTCGCCGTGCTGTTCGTCTTTGTGTTCCTGTTCTGGACGAAGGGCGGGTTTCGTCTGCGCCTGGTGGGCGAAAACCCAGAGGCTGCGCGCGTCTCTGGCGTCTCGGTCGGGCGCGTCCAGTTGCAGGCGATGGCGCTCTCCGGCGCGCTGTGCGGTCTGGCCGGTGGAGTCGACTACGCGGGCTTCATCGGCCAAGTCGGCCTGCGCTTCAGCCAGGACTGGGGCTTTCTGGCGATCCCGGTCGCGCTTTTGGGCGGGCTGCATCCGCTCGGCGCGCTGCTGAGCGGGCTGTTCTTCGGCGGTCTCTTCGCCGGGAGCGAGAACCTCGCTATGTTCAACACGCTCGGCGGGACGGTCGTGTACGTGATGCAGGCGGTCGCCGTGCTCGCCTATGTCGGGATCAAGGCGTGGCTGGAGCGAAGAAGGCCCCAGCAGGTGGCCGCGTAGATGGAGGCGGTTCTCTTTGCGCTGACTGTCGTGCACTTTGCCGCGCCGGTCGCGTTCGCGGCGATCGGCGAGGCGATCGGGCAGAGGTCCGGCGTGATCAACATCGGACTGGAGGGGATGATGCTGGCCGCGTTCTACTTTGCGATGCTCGGCAGCGACGCGACCGGCTCGCCGTGGGCTGGCTTGCTGCTCGGCGTGTTCGCGGCGGTCGCGCTCGGTCTTTTTCAGAGCTTCTTTACACTCTGGCTCGCGGCGGACCAGATCGTCGTCGGCACGGCCGTCAACCTCTTCGCGCTCGGGCTGACCAGCACAATGTTCCGCGCGCGGTACGGGCAGACCGGCACGCTGATCAGCGTCGCGCGGATCCCTAAGCTCTTCGGGGATCTGGACCTGTTGCTCGTGCTGTTGGTCGTTTGCGCCGGGTGGCTCGCGTGGGCGCTGGCGCGGACAAAGAAGGGTCTCGTCGTGCGCGCCGCAGGCGAGTACCCGGACGCGGTCGAGGCAGCGGGCTTCTCTGCCCTCAAAGCGCGCCTCTGGTCGCTCCTCGTGGGCGCGATCTTCGCTGGACTGGGCGGGGCGTACCTCTCCGTTGGTGTGACCGGCTCGTTCGCGCCAGGGATGACCGCCGGGCGGGGGTTCGTGGCGATCGCGATGGTGACGTTCGGACGGTGGCGGCCAGCTTGGGTCCTGGCGGCGGCGCTGCTCGTGGGATACGCGGAATCGGTGCAGTACACGCTCCAGGCGCGGAACCTTCAGGTGCCGGGCGAGCTTTTGCAGTCGTTGCCCTATCTGATCGCCCTACTGGTGCTGGTGCTGGTCGGAAGAGGGACCTCTATGCCGGCGATGCTCGCCGTGCCGTATCGTAGGGAGAAGTGATGCCGACGGTCCGACTCACGCGCAAGGTCTCGTTCAGTAGCGGGCACAGGTTTTGGAAGGCCTCACTGACCGAGGCCGAAAACCAGCGGCTCTACGGTCGCTGGGCATCGCCCTTCAACCACGGGCACAACTACGTCCTGGAAGTGACGGCGAGCGGGGAGGTCGACGAGACTACGGGGATGGTCGTCAACATCAAGCTGATCGACGACGTGCTACAAGAAAAGGTCGTGCGAGCTTTCGGTCAAAAGAGCATCAACGACGAGGTTCCGGGCTTTGCGGAGAAGACGCCGTGCGTGGAGAACCTCCTGCTCTACTTTCGCGACCTCGCGCGCGGTCTGCCCGGAGTAAGGGCTCTCGAGAAGCTCAAGCTAGAGGAGACGCCGACGTTTTATGGAGAATGGTGCAAAGATGGTGACAAAGTGACGATCACGCGGGTCTACGAGTTCGCGGCCTCTCACAGGTTGCAGCAGGACGCGCTGCCGCACGAAGAGAACGTGCGGCTCTATGGCAAGTGCAACAACCCCGGCGGCCACGGGCACAACTACGTGCTCGAAGTCACCGTCGGCGGGAAGCAAGACCCGGCGACTGGGTTCGTTTCGGACTTCGAAGGGCTCGACGCGGTGGTGCAATCCCGCGTGCTGGATCGCTACGACCACAAGCACTTGAACACCGACGTGCCGGAACTCGCCGGAATAGTGCCGACGAGCGAGGTCGTCGCGCTCGAGATCTTCCGCGCGCTCGACGGGCACGTGCCAGGAGCGCTGGAGAGAGTGAGGCTGAAGGAGACGGACCGCAGCATCTTCGAGGTCGTGCGTGGCGACGTTTAGGACCGTCGTCACCGGCGCGAGCAGCGGCATCGGACGTGCGACCGCGCTGCTGCTGGCGACCGACGGCCACGCGCTCGTCCTGACCGCGCGGCGGGAAGGCGAGCTTCGCAAGCTCGCCGAGGCGTGCCTCGCGGGCGGGGCATCGGCGGTCTCGGTCGTCGCTGGCGACCTGACCGACCCCGACCTCGCGCCTCAGCTCGCCGACGCGGCCAGGCAGTGCGGCGAAGGAGAGGTCGTGCTCGTCAACAACGCCGGCACGGCCGCGTTCGGGACGTTCCACGAGCAGCCAGTGCAGACAGCGGCATCGATGGTTGAAGTCGGGCTCGTGGCAGCGATGAGGGCCACGCACGCGTTGCTCCCTTTGATGCTGGAGGGGGCGGGCGGGATCGTCGTCAACGTGGTGAGCGTCGCTTCGACCCACGCCTTCGGCGGCGCGGAGGCCTACTGCGCCACCAAGGCCGGGCTGCTCGCGTTCTCGCGCTCGCTCGCGCTCGACTACCGCTCGAAAGGCGTTCGCGTCACGGCGCTGATGCCGGGCGCGACGGACACACCGCTCTGGGACAAGACACCGCTGCACCCGGACCGCGGCGACATGCTCCCGCCGCAGGCGGTCGCGGAGACGATCAAGATGGTGATCGATGCGCCGCGCGACAGGGCGTTCGACGAGATCGTGCTGCTGCCGCCGAAAGGGATCCTCTAGGCGCGCGCGTACTGCTCGACGAACTCGTCGAACACGGGAAGGAAGAGCAGCCAGTCCTCGCGCTTGACCGCGTGGATGTACTTTTGCAGAGAAAGGTAAGGCACGTACTGCGGCCGCCGCGGCCGCTTGATGAGCCGCATGCGCGCTTGCTCCACGGTCTTGTCCCCTTTCTTCAGGTTGCACTTGCGACAGCAGGTGACGAGGTTGTCCCAGGAGTTGGTCCCACCGGACCAGCGCGGCACGACGTGGTCGATCGTCAGGTCCCGCGTCGAACCGCAGTACTGGCAAGCGTGGCCGTCGCGGGCCAGCACGGAATGGCGCGAGAGCCGCAATTGCGGCATCGGCCGCTTGACGTGGTAGCGCATCCGTACGACGGACGGGGCGGTCCACTCATTCTCGCTCGAGCGGATCCGAAGCTCGGAGTCCTTGAGGACCTCGGCCTTGCCCACGAGCACCAGGGAGACGGCCCGACGGACGTTGCAGACGTTCAGCGGCTCATAGTTCGCGTTGAGCAGCAGTACGTCGTAGTCAGACATCAGGCCCCCTTACACACAAAAGGCCCGTATGCGCTGGCATACGGACCTTGGCACGCGCCGGGGTCGCCGGGCGTATCAATGTGTCGGCCCACTCTGCGGGCCGACTTAGACGTATGCGAGACACGGTGCTGGCATGCATCACTGGTTCTTTACGACCGAATGCCATAGTTTGGCTCGGACGTTGCCGAAAGTTATATCAGATTTTACCGGAAGAGGGTGCCCGTAATTGTCACAGGGGCCCTTCCGGTACAATTGTCGGCGTTTTGAAGTCGCGGCCCCATGCCGATGATTTACCAGGGGGCGGGGCGAACTCAACTTATGGACGTACTGCGGATTCGGGGCGGCAACCGGCTTAAGGGCGCCGTCGAGGTGCCCGGGAGCAAAAACGCCTCCCTGGCGGTCCTTGCCTCCATCCCCCTCACCAAGGGCAAGGTCGTCTTGCACAACGTCCCCGAGATCTCGGACGTCCGGATCAAGCTGGCGCTGCTCGAGGACTTCGGCGCCAAGGTGGAGTGGCGCGAAGGGTCGGTGTTCATCGACTGCTCCGAGATCCACCACCACGAGCCCGACGAGACGCGCGTGCGCCCGATCCGGACCTCGTTCTACCTGCTTGGGCCGCTCCTGGCGAGGCTGGGCAAGGCGTTCCTGCCTATGCCGGGCGGCTGCCTCATCGGCGCACGCCCTGTGGACTTCCACCTCAAGGGCCTTGCGGCTCTCGGGGCCACGGTCGAGATCGTCAACGGCTGCTACGTCGCTTCGACCGATGGGCTGGTCGGGACCGAGATATACTTCGACTTCCCAAGCGCTGGGGCGACCCAGCACCTGATGTCCACGGCGGCGCTGGCAAAGGGCGTGACGTCGATCCACAACGCCGCGATGGAACCGGAGATCGTGTCGCTCGCGCAGTTCCTCAACAAGATGGGCGCGCGGATCGAGGGCGCGGGCACGAGCTCCATCACGGTCATCGGCGTCGAGGAGCTCGGAGACTGCGAGTTCACTATCCCGGCCGACCGCCTTCAGGCCGGAACATACCTCTTGGCCGCGGCAGCCACGCGCGGCGACATCACCGTGCGCGGAGTGCTGCCTGAGCACCAGACCGCGATGGTCACCAAGCTCAAGGAGGCGGGCGCGGAGGCCGAGGAAGGCGCGGACTGGGTGCGCGTGTTCACCGACAAGCGGCTCAAGGGAATCCGAGTCAAGACGATGCCGTATCCCGGCTTCCCCACAGACATGCAGCAACCGATGGCCGCCGTGCTGACCACTGCAAAAGGGAACAGCGTGGTCGAAGAGACGATCTACGAGAGCCGGATCGGCCACGTCCCGGAGCTGAACCGCATGGGCGCGAAGGTCCGGGTCGAGGGCCGCGCGACGCTCATCGAGGGCGTGCAGTCGCTCACAGGGGCTGTGGTCTTGGCCAGCGACCTTCGGGCAGGCGCGGCGCTCTGCTTGGCCGCGCTCGGCGCCATAGGCGAAACGTTCGTCAGGAACGTCCATTTCATCGACCGGGGCTACGATCGGCTTGAAGAGCGCCTCACCGCGCTCGGGGGCGAGATCGAGAGGCTCGACGAGGAGACCTGGGAGCGCGATTACGCTCACGGGCTAAAATCGGGCAGTTGAGGTTCGTTTCCGAGATCGCAATCGACCTAGGCACGGCCAACGTGGTCGTGTACCGCCGTGGCAAGGGGATCGTGCTCGAAGAGCCGACCGTCGTCGCCGTCAACGTACAGAACAAGAAGGTGCTCGCCTTCGGCAACGCGGCGCGCGAGATGCTCGGCCGCACTCCGGGCAACATCCAGGCCGTCCGCCCGCTCAGGGACGGCGTCATCGCCGACTACACCACGACGCACCTGATGCTGAGCGAGATCAGGAAGAAGGTGCTGAAGGGGCCGCAGCTCTTTCCCCCCACGGTGCTCATCTGTGTGCCTAGCGGCGTAACGAACGTCGAGCGGCGCGCGGTGATCAAGGCGGCGCAGGAGGCGGGGTTCGGACGCGCGATGACGATCGAGGAGCCGATGGCGGCCGCGATCGGCGCCGGGCTGCCGATCGACTCACCGGGCGGCAACATGGTCGTGGACATCGGCGGAGGCACGACGGACATCGCCGTGATCAGCCTGGGCGGCATCGTGATCTCGCAGAGCGTGCGCGTCGGCGGCAACAAGCTGGACGAGGCGATCCAGCGGCACATCCGCAACTCCTACAACCTGCTGATCGGCGAACCGACTGCGGAAGAGGTCAAGATGCGCATCGGCTCGGCCTTCCCGCTCGATCCCGAGCTTTCGATGCCGATCCGCGGGCGCGACAACGTGGCCGGGCTCCCCCGCACAGTGGAAGTGGGCAGCGAGGAGATACGCGAGGCGCTCGCCGAACCGGTGCGCATGATCGCGGAAAAGATCTGCGCGGTGCTCGAAGTGACTCCGCCCGAGCTCTCGAGCGACATCATCGAGCGCGGTATAACGATGACCGGCGGCGGCGCGCTGCTGCGCGGCCTCAACAAGTTCCTCTCCAAAGTCACCGACATTCCCGTCCACGTTGCGGACAACGCGCTACACTGTGTCGCGATCGGAACGGGCCGCGCGCTCGAGCACCTCGACGAGATCAGCAACAGCGGCGGCATTACCTCCATGTAGCCCGAATGAAGAGAACACTCGCACCCATGCTCGCGCTCTGTCTCGGCCACGCCGCCCTGGCCCAAGGTGCGCAGGTGACCGTCGGCGAGGCGAACGCCGTGCTCGACAAGGTCGACGCCGCAGTCCGCAAGGTCCTCAAGATGGCGCCGGCAGAGCCTGCAACCGACAAGTCCAAGCAGCCAGTCACGCGGGCCCAGGTCATCGCGAAGCTCGACGCGCTCTTCGAGTCCTATAGGCCCAGCTTCCAGTACACCCCTCGGCCTTTCAGGACCGCGCCAGAGGTGGCGGCCAAGTTCAACCCCGACCCAGCCGTGCGCGCCAAGATCGAAAAGCTGGCCCGCTGGGGCTGTATCGGGCCCGTCGGGCCGCTCGTGACCGGCCCTGGCGAGACGCTCTCGACCGCGCAGTTCGGCGAGGCGGTCGGGTACTTCATTAGCCAGGTCGCGGCGCTGACCTACTTCGCGGACCCAAAATGGGTCCCGACTCTGCAGCCTCCGGGCAAGGGCGCCGGTTCCTTGGGTGGTTCGGGCTCGGATTAATACCGATAATCCTAGGGGATGAGTGCGGCTGCTGCCTGGAGCCACGACGAGTCATGGAACATTCTCAGCCTCAGCGAGCTCGCTGACGGCGACCTTGACGCGTACCTCCAGCGCGTAGCCGAGAGCGCCGCGGCCCAGTTCGAGGCGACCGGCGCCTCGATCTTCCTGAAGGACGAGGAGCCCGGCCTCTTTCGGCTGCGGGCCCGCGCCGGCAGGCAATCGACCGTCCCAAAGACCGCGCTGATCGTGCAAGGCAAGGGGCTGGCTGGGCGCGTCGTCTCTGCTGGCCGGGCGCGGATCCTGGGAGACCTGAGCAAGGACTCGGCCTTCACTGACATCGCCCCGAAGGACCGTTCGTCCGTCTCGTCTTCGCTCGTCGTGCCGCTGCTCGAGCCCAACGGCCAGGCGCTCGGCGTACTCAACCTCTCGCGCCACAAGGGGATCGGCCCGTTCGTGGAGCAGGACCTTGAGCGCGCAAAGGCGGTCGCGGCGGTCGTCTCGCTGGCCGTTTCCAACGCTCGGTTGCTCGATAGCCTCACGCGCCAGATGAACGAGCTGCAGGCGACGACCGAAAAGCTGCAGGCGGTGTTCGACAGCGTCGGCAGCGCGCTCATCGTACTGGACGAACGCGGCGTAGTCGTGGAGTACAACGAGCCCGCGCTGGCCTACCTCTCGCCCGATCCGGACGCGTGGCTCGGTTCGGAGGCCTTCGCCCCAGCGTTCCAAAAGGCGGTGCGGACGATCCGAGAGACCGCCGGCTCCGAGTCCGTGCGGGTCTTCGACGTCCAGGTGGGCAAGAGCTGGCTCTTGCACGGCACGCACTTGAAGTCGGGCGGCGTGGTGCTCGCCGTGATGGACCTGACCGAGCACGAGCACGCGCTTCGCGAGACGGAGCGCCTGCGGCGCCTCGCGGAGATCGGTCAGATGACCGCAGCGGTGGCGCACGAGATCCGCAACCCGCTGACGGGAATCCGCTCGGCCGCGCAGATGGTACGCGACGACCCGAGCCTGGCCGACGAGTTCCTCGGGATGATCGAGGAGGAGGTTCTCAAGCTGAACACGCTCTGTGAGGAGTTCCTGGCCTTCTCCAAGCCGCTGGTACTGGACTGGCAGGACGCCGACCTCGCGGCGCTCGTCAAGGGCGTGTGCGACCGTTGCAGGCCCGAGTTCGATGAGGACGGGGTCTCCCTGGCCCTAGAAGCCGAACCAGAATTGCCGACAATCAAACTGGACAAGCGGCGGGTCGAGCAGGTCGTGCTCAACCTTCTGCGAAACGCCCGTCAGGCGTGCAAACTGGGGGGCAAGGTCGAGGTCGCGGTCTCTGCGGGCAGGTTTACGGTCAAGGACGACGGGCAAGGGATGTCCCCGGCGCAGACCGAGCGGCTCTTCTCGCCGTTCTACACGACCAAGGCTGATGGCACCGGGCTCGGGCTGTGCAACGTCCGGCGCATTCTGGACGAGCACGGAGCGAAGGTGAAGGTGCAGTCAAAGCCCGGCCTGGGGAGCACTTTCTACGTGGAGTTCGATAGGAGCAAGAGTTGAGCGAAAAGAAGCGAGTGCTCGTTGTTGACGATGAGGCGAACATCCGCAGGATCCTGCAGGCCGCGCTCGACAAGGCCGGCCACCACACGCTCATCGCCGAGAACGGCGACACCGCGCTCGCGTTCCTCAAGTCCGAACCGATCGACTGCGTGCTGACGGACGTGACGATGCCCGGTATCGACGGGTACGAGCTCCAGCGCGCGGTGCACCAGTCTTGGCCGAACGTCCCTGTCGTCATCATGACGGCGTACGGCACTATCCCGCAGGCGGTCCAATCCATCCGCGACGGCGCGTTTGAGTACATCACCAAGCCGTTCGACCTCGATACCGTGAAAAAGGTCATCAAGGCGGCGCTCAAGAGCACTGAGACCAAAGAGCCTGCGCGCGACGTGGCGCACAAGTCGAGCAAGACCTTCATCGCCGAGTCTCCAGAGATGAAGGAGGTCTTGCAGACGATCCAAAAGGTCGCCGATTCCCGCGCGACGATCCTGATCACCGGCGAGAGCGGGACAGGCAAGGAGGTCGTCGCGCGCCTGATGCACGATTATTCTCTGCGTTCGGCCGGGCCGTACGTGGCGCTCAGCTGCGCCGCGCTGCCGGAGACCCTCCTGGAAAGCGAGCTGTTCGGCTATGTCAAGGGCGCTTTTACCGGGGCAGACGCCGACAAGATGGGGCGCTTCGAGACCGCCACGGGCGGGACGCTCTTTCTCGACGAGATCGGCGACGTCCCCGCTCCGACGCAGGTCAAGCTGCTACGGGTCTTACAAGAAAGGGAAGTGGAGCGGCTCGGAGCGACCAAGCCCTCGCCGATCGACGTGAGGCTCGTCACGGCGACCAACCGCGACCTCGGCGAAGCGGTCGAGGAAGGAACGTTCCGCCTGGACCTGATGTACCGTCTGCAGGTCGTAGAATTGCACTTGCCGCCGCTCCGCGAACGAAAGGCGGACATCATGCCGCTCGCGGAGCCCTTCCTAGCCAAGTTCTCGCGCGAGAACGGCCGCAAGATGCTCCGCGTCTCCGACCAGGCGCTCCAATTCCTGCTCGGATACGCCTGGCCAGGGAACGTGCGAGAGCTCGAGAACATGATGGAGCGGGCCGTCGTGCTCGCCGGCCGTGACGACGAGGCCCTCACCCCCGACCACCTCCCCAAGCACGTTAAAGCCGCCGCTTAAGGCCTAAATAGGCGAACCGTAGCTCCCCCTCCGCGTGTCTAATGGGTAGCAACGGTGGTGGCCGCACACCGGACAAGGGTGAGTCTGCTGGCCGTTCGTCCGTGTAGGTTCGGGCCCAGAAGTTGCACAAGACTGGTCGGGCCTATTCCCAGCCCAGGTTCCAGGAACATTGGACGCCTACCCGGGGTTAGACCAAAAAGAGATAAGTCCAGATTGCAGGCAAAAGCGCGAGGTGAAGAGATGACACTGACACTTGAAGACCAGGCCGTGTTCAACGCCCAAATGCGTCGGACGTACAAGAAGGTCTTCAACCTTGCCTATCGGCTGTCCGGCGATAGGGGGGACGCGGAGGATCTGACCCAAGAAGCGTTCTACAGGGCCTACCGCAGCTTCGAGACTTACGAAGGCGACAAGCCGTTTGAGAACTGGATCTTCCGGATCCTGACCCGGCTCTTTTTGGACCTCAACCGGAGTCGGCGGCGCAGGGTCAAGACAGTGAGCTTCGATTCGCCGATCCAGCCGGACGGCTCGGACGACACGGTGATGTTCGAGTCCGCGGACGTCAGGCCGACGCCGGAAGACGAGCTGGTTTCCAGCGCGGTCTCTGAGGAGATGGAGCGCTCGCTCCGGCGCCTGAGCGCCGAGCAGCGCCGACTGGTGTGGCTGGCGGACGTACAGGGAGTCTCGTACAGCGAGATAGCGACGATATTCAAGGCGCCGGTCGGCACGATCCGATCGCGGCTGCACAGGGCGCACAAACAGCTTCGGGCTTGCCTAGAGCAGGTTAAGTCCGAAGGCGGTCGGCTCTGCCCCTCCTGAGGGCCGACCTGTCTGACCTACCCGGCAAAGGGCCCCGACGACCGTCGGGGCCCGCCTTTCTTGGGCCTAATCGCGCCAGGCAAAGTCGCCCTTTTCTACGGACCAGTCGTTGCCGAAGTAACCGGCGACGCGCACGGCCTTGCTACCGATCGTGTGGATGCGCGAGTCGTAGACGAAAAGGTCGGGGTAGTGGACGCCAGAGACGAAGTACGGCATCGTGTCGGTCGAGCGCATGCCGACGATGCCCGTGCCGCCGACGATGGCTATTAGCCGGACGCCCAAACCGCGCGGACGAACGCACAACATCGAGAGGTCGTCTCCTTTCAAAGTCTTTTCGCCGATCTTGACCGCTCCTCGCATGATCCTGACCGGGCCACTTCCGCACTCGGCCTTGATCAGTGCGTTCGTGTCCTCGTTGCCGTAAGCGATTACGGAGGTCTCGAACTCTCCATACCTGTAGTAGGTGTCTGGTGCGATCCTGGCGGACCCGTTGCCGCGCATCCACCAGGTCTCTGCGTCGTAGCGGGCTTTGGCGTATGACCAGGCGTTCTCTTCTGGAGTTCCCGTTGTGCCGTAGACGAGAGTAAAGTTGTGATTAAACGCCTCTTTGAACGGGCCAGACTCCTTCGGAGACTTGTCGCGAGACTGCTGCATGGGAACCGCAGTCCACTTTCCTTGGCTCTTTTCAAACGTATCAACGACTCGCGAAACAACAAGTGATTGTCCATCGACGTTCAGTTCGATGGAGGCTTTGGGATCGGGAATCGGCGACCAGTGCGGAACGACGGTGAACTCTTGGACGTTGGTCGTCTGGACTTCGAACCGGTTTGTCCCGACGGGGTTCGTGGCGACGATCGTCGACGGCATGAGCGCGACCTCCTGCTGCTCCACCTCGACCCAGTCACACCGGGACGAAACGGCCGGCGAAAGCGTCGTGAACTCGATGTGCCTTGCCTCGTTCGAAAGCGTCCGCCGGTGGCGCTGGAAAAAGTCCATCATCGGCCCATAGTCGAGGCAGCTCGCTCCAGGCGCTGGATCGCTGTCGTACCAATGGCCGGCGCCCGGCTCTTCGTGCCAGTCGAAGTCCCTGTGGAACGCGCCCAGGTACTCGCGCATCTTGCGCTCCTCAGTCACGGGGACGTTGTCGTCTTTGTCGCCGTGGACCATGTAGACGCCGTACTGCAGGTAGTTGCGAAGCAGCAAGGTCGTGTCGCTCACGTTCGCGGCGCGCAGCATCATCGCCTCGACCGCGTCGGGGTTCTCGTACTTCAGGCCGCCGCCATAGGTCGAAAAGCTGATCCACCCCGAGCACGGCCCGATCGCGGCCCATTGGTCGGGGTAGATCGCGCCGAGGATCCAAGCGCCGTGCCCGCCCATCGAATGGCCCGTGAGATAGATGCGGTCCTCGCGCGGGTGGAACCGGCTCTTTGCGTCTGCGAGCACTTCCAGCGCGTCCATGCGGCCCCAGTCCTCCCAGTCGAACCCGTAGGGGCGGCGATTGGTCGCAGCGACGACCCAAGCCCACGGCTTCGCGCCGTAGGCGGCTGCCTGGCCCGTCGCCTCTACGCCGGCGCCGTGGACGGTGAGGATGAGGGAGTCCGCCGTCTGCAGGTCGGCCTTGAACGGCGGAAGCACCGCGTAGTACTGCACGCTGCCGTCGATGCCGCTTACGAAAGTGCGCTTGTGCAGGTCCCAAGGCGCTTTGACATTGAGATCGAACGTCACGGGCTCGCCGACGGGCGCATTGCTGCCTCTTCGCACGAGCTGCAGCGTAAGCTTCTCCTTTCCGGGCTCGCTCTTTTCGCCAGGACGAAGGGCGAACTGCACTTTCTGCGACGTAAGTGGCGCAAGCGGAGCGCATCCGCTGCTCCTCTCGTCGCCTCCATCTAGCTTTGCTGAGACCTGCAGGTCGCTCACGGTCTTGTCCGTCGCGTTGGTCACGATCACCGCTCCAAACAGCTCGCCGCCCTCTCCAACGATCACGTCCGGCAGGGTCGCGTCCCGCTGCTCGATGAACACGTCGCCTTCAGGCTTGACGAATCGAGCCTTGAGAGAGCCGCGGCCGACGTTGAACAAGAGGCTGTTCGCGCCTTTGTGCAGCAAGATTGGCACACGGTCGTATCCAAAGCTGTACGGGTCTCCTCCGCGCGGCTCGCCGTTGACGTACACGTATCCGTGCCCGGCCGCCTCGAGCATCATCACCCTATCGGCGTCCGAATCCACCGAAGCGAACGCGAAGCCGCCGCGGAACGCCCGGCTCTGGATCGTGCCGTCCTGGCCCGCCTCGGCCTTGGTCCAAGTTCGCACGGCGCCGCCGACGGCCTGGACGGTGTCCCCCTCTTTGGGCGACTTGAACTCTCCCTTGACGAGCAGCGCGGTCAGCGCGTTGGTCACGATCGGTACGCGCCCGCCCGTGCCCACCGGCTCTAGGGTCAAGACCTGCCTGACCTCAATTGTTTCAGGTTGAAAACCGGCCGTTACAGAGAAAAGAAAGAGGACGGGCGCAAGCATTCCGAACAGGTCATACCCCGCAGGGCGTAGGAACCTAGGAATCCGGAAACATTTCAGCCGCCTTTTGGGTTGAAACAGCGGGGGTTTAGAGCCCAGGAGGTGATGTAGAATGCCAACGCTCACGATGGACCAGTCTTCGCGCCTACTCGACGCCGTCCATCTGGCCACGCGGAAGCTCGCGAGCCTGGAGGACCTCGACGTTGTGCTCCAGGAAGTGCTGGGGATCTGCGTCGAGGCAGTGGGCGCGAGCGGCGGCACGATCTACATCCACGACCCGTCCACGCGGACGCTGCAGTTCCGCTACGTGCAGCCAAAGCAGGTCGCCGAGGAGATCGCTATGTGGGAGATCGCCGACGACTTCGGCGTGGCCGGACGAGTGTTCCAGACGGGCAAGCCGGAGATCAGCAACTACCCCAAGGGCGGCGACAGGGCGCACAAGCAGATCCGTGAGCGAACCGGTGTCGTGGTCGAGACGATGCTCACTATGCCGCTGCAGATCGCAGACCTGCCCGCGGTGGGCGTGGTCCAGCTCGTGAACAAGATCGATGGCACGTTCAGCGAACAGGACGCGATGGTCCTGGACACCGTCTCGCACGTTTCCACGCTTGCGATCATGAACGGCCGCCTGGTGGAGCAGAGCTCTCAGGTCGCGTCGCTGCAGGGAATGGGCCGCGCGGCGCACGACCTGGCCAACAAGGCTGGCGTACTCATGACGTTCCTGCCCGACTTTGAGCGGAACCTAGGGGGCCTGCGCAAGTGCCTCGAAGAGAGCGGCGTGCGGGGCGAGGCGTGCAGGTACCTCGACCAGCTCGAGGCGAGCTACCGCGACGTCTGGTACCCGTACACCGAGCGCGTCTACCGCTTTGCACGGCTCATCAACGACCTTGCGGCGGGCAAGAAGCTTGAGCCGAAGAAGAAGCTCCAGTTCTTTGCGACTGTTGTGCGGGTCGGCGTCGAGTACCTCGAGCCGCTTTCGCGCAGGTCGCACGTCGGCATCGAGTTCGACGTCGATGAGAGCGCGCCACCGTTCGAGTTCGACGACCTTTACGTCGTCCGCATCGCCGAAAACCTCGTAGGGAACGCGATCAAGGCGGTAGCCGAGACGATCCCAGACGAATGGATCACGCAGCACGGCGACGACCTCGATGCCACTTTCGCGAACGTGACCGTCCGGACGCGCTACCAAGACCACAGGCACGTGCTGGAAGTCAGCGACCAGGGCCCGGGCATGTCCCCGGGCACGATCCGGCGCATCCTCTCGGGCCGGGCGCGCACGGGCTGGGAGCGGGCCACAGGAAGCGGTCTGGGCACCAAGATCGTGCTGGACCTCGCGGCGACGCACGGCGCCTCGGTCTCTGTCGAGAGCAGGCTCGGTCAGGGCACGACGTTCCGCGTAGAGTTCCCCGAGAGCACGGACTAGCCGCGCCTCAGCAGGCCGTCCACGCGCACGACGATCACCGTCGTGTTGTCGCTGCCGCCGCCGAGAAGCGCCTTTGCGACCAGGTTCCAAGCGGCTTCGGCCGGTCCGAGCTTGAAAAGAATGTCTCGGATCTCTTCGTCGTTCACGTGGTTAGTGAGGCCGTCGGAGCAAAGCAGATAGACGTCGCCTTCGCGCACGTCCTCGACGAATACGTCCGTCTTGACCTCCTGCTCAGTCCCGACCGCGCGCGTGAGCACGTGGCGGTAGGGATGGACCTCCGCCTCCTCCCTCGACATCACGCCTGCCGCCACGGTCTCCTCGACCCACGTGTGGTCCGTGGTCATCTGCGAGACGGCGCCTTCGCGCAAACGATAGACCCGCGAGTCGCCGACCTGCGCGATGTACGCTTTTTCCTGCACGATGAGCAGAGCGCTGAGGGTCGTGCCCATCCCCTTGCGCCCCGGCACGGCGCGCGCGACGTCGAGCACGAACCGGTTTGCTGCGGTCACCGCGGACCGTGCCGCCTCGGCGGGGTCTTCGGCCGGGTGGTTGCGGTAAACGTCGATAAAGGTCTTGCAGGCGAGCTCGCTGGCGATCTGGCCCGCCTCGTGCCCGCCCATGCCGTCGCACACGATGAACGCCATGCCCCGCCAGGCCAAGTCGTCGTCTGTGGCGGGCACGAAGAACTCGAACTTGTCCTCGTTGTTCTCGCGCACTCGCCCCAGGTCCGTCTTCGCGCCGATAGAGACCGAAGGGCGAACCCTCAGGGCTGGCCTGGGAGCGAGCTCCTGGACGGCGTACTCGGCCGTGGTCTCTTCCATCAGTCTCCCTTGAAGCGCACGCGCAGGGTCTTGTCGCCGAGCTTGATCACGTCGTCCTTTTGGAGCTGGGTCCGTTGGTCCGGCGTCAACTTTGCGTCGTTGAGCACGGTCCCGTTCGTGCTGCCCGTGTCGGTGAGGTACACGCCCGTCTCGTCCACATCGAACTTGCCGTGACTACCGCTCACGTAAGGGTCGCTGATCACGATATCGTTGTCGGTGCGCCGGCCGAACGTGTGGCTCCCTTTTTCGAGCGCGACCTCTTCGTCGTCGACCATAAGCCGCGCCATCGCGCTCTGCACGGTCGGAGCGACCGAGATCGCAGAAGTCCTGCCGCTCATCGCCTGTTGGGTCTTGTTCGTCTCTCCCGGCGTGCTGAAGGACATCTCGTATCCGCCGAACGAGACGACGTCGCCCGGGTTGAGCGCGCGCGGCTCGCCCGGCGCGATTTTGGCGCCTGTGACCTTTGTGCCGTTCGTGCTGCCGAGGTCCTCGATCGTCGCGCTCTGTCCGTCGAGCGTGACTTGCGCGTGGCGGCGGCTGACGCGGGTGTCTTCGACCGCGATGTCGCCCTGCCTCCCGACCGTGTTCGGGCCAGGGCGGAGCTGGTGCTCGCGCCCGCTCTGGTCGACGAGGCACGGAAGGCGCACGCTCGGCGCGCCAAACGCGTCGCCATCGAGCGCCTTCTCGAAGATAAGCCCGCAATCGGTGCAGAACATGATGCCGGGCGGGTTGAAGCTCTTACAGACCGGGCACTGCACCGGCTTGATGGTGACCGTGGTGTTGATGCTGGGCGCTGAGCCCATCACGGTCTTGTTGGGGTCCGCCGACGGCGCGCCCCCTAATGCGCGGGTCTTGTTCGGGTCGGTCATGGGTGCTCTTTCCCTTATTGTGACCTATTTGCAAGGGAGCCTTGGCCGGGCCGAACCGCGTCCCACTGACGGGAACCCCGACCCGTGCGGGTGACATAATCCTGTACGTGAACAGCGCGCGCGCACTTTCCCTCGCCGGCCTTTGCGGTATGGCGGTCCTCGGTATGTGGGGCTGCGACCCCGAAAAGATGGTCGGCGACCCGGCCAAGCCGGACGACAAGTCCACGACAGCCCCTGCCAAGGACCACAAGGAGGAGCCGCCTAAGCCGCTCAAGGACAGTCCGAGCCCCGGAGACGAGGTCGCTGTGCTCGACACGGACAGGGGAAGGATCGTGTTCATGTTCTATCCCGAGCGCGCGCCGAAGACCGTCGAGAATTTCAAGTCGCTAGCCAAGAGGGGGTTCTACGACGGCACGCGCTTCCACCGCGTGCTCGTCGGTTTCATGATCCAGGGCGGCGACCCGCTCTCGAAGGACCTGTCCAAGGCCGACCTGTGGGGATCGGGCGGCAACATGGACGCCTCTGGCCAACAGATCAACGTGCCGGCGGAGTTCAGTGAGATCAAGCACGTGCGAGGCATCGTGAGCATGGCGCGAGGCAACGACCCCAACTCTGCGAGCAGCGAGTTCTTCATCGTGCACAAGGACTCGCCGCACCTGGACTTGCAGTACTCGGCCTTCGGCAAGGTGGTCGAAGGAATGGACGTCGTCGACCAGATAGCCGAGAAGTCTCCCGTAAAGCCACCCACGCCGCGGGGTGACGGGATCGTGTTCCCCAAGTACGCGACTGTCGTGAAGAAGGTCACGATCCAGGCCTGGCCGCTCAAGTAGCGCCGTCTGGCATAATCCGCACATGAGCCTTTCGCTGTTCGTGCCGGTTGCGCTCGGCCTCGCCGGCCTCATGATGTCGGTGCCGCAGGACCTGCCCAAGGCGCCCAAAGACGGAGACGAGGTCGCCGTTCTCGAGACCGACCTCGGCACGATCGTGCTGATGTTCTATCCGGAGAAGGCGCCGCGCCACGTCGAGAACTTCAAGACCTTAGCTCGGCGCGGGTTTTATGACGGCACGCGTTTCCATCGCACGATCCCAGGCTTCATGATCCAGGGCGGGGACCCGAACAGCAAGGACCTCGCGAAGGCGCAGATGTGGGGGACGGGCGGAAACGAGATCGAAGGCAGCGAGATCAACATTCCTGCCGAGTTCAGCGACATCAAGCACGAGGCTGGCGTGCTGAGCATGGCGCGGTCCTCGGACCCCGACAGCGCGAGCAGCCAGTTCTTCATCATGCACAAGGCCTCGCAGCACCTCGACGGCCAGTACAGCGCGTTCGGACGCGTGGTCTCGGGTATGGACGTGGTGGACAAGATCGCCACGCGGCGCAGCGGCCAGAACGGAGAGATCAGGCCCGAGGAAGCGGTCGTGCTGCGCTCTGTTAAGATCGAGCTCTGGCCGGTCAAGAGGGACTGACGCGTTCGGCTCGGGGTCTGGGGGCACAAAGGTCTCTCGCCCGGGATCTAGCTTCAACGCTTGCGTTTGTGGGCCCAATACGACCCGTTCGGCCCCTGTGACGCGGGCAAAGTCCGCCCGCTTCTGTTAGAATGCTAGGACACCCGCGGGCGACCGCTGGTGGGGTGATGCATATGAACAAAACTCTCTTAGCGCTAGGGCTCGTGCTGGCGTTCTTATTGATCGGTTGCAGCAAGGCTGAAGACAAGCCTTCCACCGACACGACTGGCGGAACGACAACGGGCGCATCAGGCGCCGCGCCTTCCACCACCAAGTGACCTTTTCGCGCCCCGGGTCCGGCTTTGCCGGGCTCGGGGCGCACTTCGTTTGCTCGGCCATAATCTCGGCATGTCGGGGCGGCCGAGCTGGGACACCTATTTCATGCAGATCGCGCACCTGGTCGCGACCCGCGCGACCTGTCCCCGGCGCTCCGTCGGAGCGATCGTCGTCAAAGAGAAGCACATCGTCGCGACGGGATACAACGGCGCGCCGGCCGGCCTGCCGCACTGCCCGCCCGATGGCGACAAGTACGAGTGGCCCCGCGGCTGCCTGATCGCCGGCCACTGCATGCGCAGCCTTCACGCTGAGCAGAACTGCCTGTTGCAAGCGGCCAAGATCGGGCTCGCGTGCCAAGGCGCGACGATGTACGTCACGTGCCAGCCGTGCAACACCTGCGCCAAGATGATCATCAACGCTGGCGTGCAGCGCGTGGTCTACGAGGGGGACTACCCGGACGACTTTTCGCTCGAGCTGTTCCGCGATTCGAGGCTTCAGGTCTTTCGCTATAAGGAGGGCGTAGTGGAGGCCGTGGAGTTCGCGGTTTGATATCGTCGCTGACCGCCGCCGAAGGCGCGTTCATGGAGGGCTTCCGGTTCCCGCTGCTCGTCGGTGCGGTCGCGGCCCTGGTGACCTGGGGAATCACGCCGTTCGTCCGACGACTCGCGATCGCCAAGGGCGCCGTGGACGACCCGAGCCAGGACGAGCGGCGCGTCCATACGGTCACGACCCCGCGCTGGGGCGGCATCGCCATATATGCAGGGATGCTCGTCTCGCTCCTGGCCATCCTACCGTTCGCGTATCCGGTCCGTACCTTCCCGATCTATCTCGTGGCGGTGCTTGCGTGCGGCGCGCTGCTCGTGGGCATCGGGGCCTACGACGACGTCAGGCCGCTGCGCGCACGGTGGCAGATGCTGTACCTGCTAGCTATTGGAGTGGCCGTGCAGTTCTTTTACGATAGTGGGCGAGTCCAGATCATCGGGATGGACTTTCCGCCGTTCGGCGACCACAGGACGTGGACCGCGTTCGGATGGCTCGCTGTCCCGATCACAGCGATCTACATATTCATCGTGACCAAGACGATGGACACGATCGACGGCGTCGACGGGCTGGCCGCGGGCGTCGCCAGCATCTCTGGCGTCACTCTCTCGATCATCGCGACCTACGAGGGCCAACCGCGGGTCGCGCTCGTCGCGGCAGCCATTGCGGGCTCCTCCATCGGCTTCCTCAAGCACAACTTCAACCCGGCGACGATCTTCATGGGCACAGGGGGCGCGCAGCTGCTCGGCTTCATGCTCGCGGCGCTCTCCATCGTCGGTGCGTTCAAGACCGCGGCCGCGCTCGCGCTGTTCATTCCGGTGCTCGTGTTCGGAGTGCCGATCTTCGACGCAGCATTCGTTGTTGTGCGCCGCATGATCAGCCGGCAGCCGATCACGCAGGCCGACAAGCGCCACCTCCACCACACGCTCCTCAAGAAGGGGTACTCCCAGAGGCAGACGGTCTGGATCCTCTACACGATCGCCGCCGCGCTCTCGCTCGTCCTGCTCGTGCTGGTGAAGGCTTATGGCTAGGCCCCTCGTCGCGTTCGTCGTCGGCACTCGGCCCGACGCGATCAAGACGGCGCCCGTCGTTGCCGAGTTCCTCAAGTACGCTGCCAGCGTCCAGACGCTTCTCGTCTCGACGGGACAGCACAAGGAGATGCTGCACCAGGCGCTCGGAGCGTTCGGCCTCACGGCGGACCTGGACCTCGGAGTCATGCAGCACGGCCAGACGCTCGCTGCGATGACCTCGAGGATCCTGGAGGGGCTTGATTCCGTGCTCGCAGAACGATCTCCCGCTATGGTGCTGGCGCAAGGCGACACGACGACGACCTTCGTCGCGGCTCTGGCATCCTTCTATCGGCAGACCGCCTTCGCCCACATCGAGGCCGGACTGCGAACGGAAACGGTCTGGGACCCGTTTCCAGAAGAGTTCAACCGCCGCGCTGTCTCGCAGATCGCCACCCTGCACTTTCCACCGACCCACTGGGCGGCGGAAAACCTGTTGAAAGAAGGTGCAAAACCGGACAGCGTCTTCGTCACCGGCAACACCGGCATAGACGCCGTGCGCTCCGTCGCCGCTGCGCACAAGAAGCTCTGGTTTCCTGACCATCAGGGGCGCGTCTTGTTGCTCACCACGCACAGGCGCGAGAACTGGGGCGAGCCGCAACGGCGCATCGCAAGGGCCGCCCTCGCGGTCGTCGAAAAGTTTGAGGACCTCCTCCTCGTCGTGCCGATGCACAAGAACCCCACAGTCAGGGACACCCTGACGTCCGTCTTCGCATCGCACGATAGGGTCCGGCTCATCGAGCCGCCCGACTACGCGGACTTCGTCAAGCTGATCGAGCGCAGCACGCTCGTGCTCACCGATTCGGGCGGTATCCAGGAAGAGGCGCCGACTTTCGGAGTTCCGGTGCTCGTCTTGCGAGAGACGACCGAACGGCCGGAAGGGGTCGAGGCTGGCACGGCGATGCTCGTTGGGACCGATTTCGATAGGATCGTCGCCGAAACCTGCACTCTTCTCCAAGACCAGGAGGCCCATGCCGCGATGGCCAAGGCCGTCAGCCCCTATGGCGACGGCAAGGCCGCGCCGCGGATCAGGGGCGTCGTTCTGAGCCATCTGGGCGTCCCAACGGACATGGAGCCGATGTGGACCTGATCCAGGCGGTCGTGCTCGGGCTGGTGCAAGGGCTCACCGAGTTCATCCCCGTGAGCAGCAGCGGCCACTTGCTCCTTCTGCCCGCCATCTTCGGTTGGAAGGACCCGGGCGCTGGGTTCACCGCAGTCATACAGCTCGGCACGCTGCTGGCGGTCCTCATCTACTTCTTCCGCGACCTCACCGCCGCTCTCGGGGCGTGGTTCCGATCGATCTTCGATGCGCGCCGGCGGTCCACACCCGAGGCGCGCCTTGGGTGGGCCGTGTTCGTGGGCACGTTCCCCGTCGTCATCGCTGGCTTGTTGCTAGAAAAAAAGATCACTACCGACTTCCGCTCGCCGGTGCTGGTCGCATGCATGCTCATCGCGGTCGCGCTCGTCATGTGGTGGGCCGAAGCCGTCTCGAAAAAGCTGCGCGGCCTCGAGAGCGTCTCGATGGCCGACGGCGCGATCGTCGGCGTGTGGCAGGCGCTCGCGCTGGTGCCAGGCGCGAGCAGAAGCGGCAGCACCATCGCCGGCGCGCTCTTTATGGGAATGGACAGGGCGACCGCGGCGCGCTTTTCCTTCTTGCTCAGCGTGCCGAGCGTCTTGGCTTCCGGCATTTACGAGCTCTACAAGGAACGAGCGGGCCTCTTTGCGCACGGCCCGGCGCCGACGGTCATCGCGGCCTTGGTCGCGTTCGTCAGCGGCCTAGGCGCCATCGCGTTCCTGATGAACTATCTTCAGCGCCGCTCGACCGCCGTGTTCATCGTCTACCGTGTCCTTCTCGGCCTCCTCATCCTAGCGCTCGTCGCGGACGGCATAATCAGCTAGCCGATGTTTGGGCTCCGCCGCAAGAAGCAGTCGAACCGCCGACCTGAACTCATGGTCGTGGGTCTCGGGAACCCCGGCTCCGAGTACGAAGGCACCCGCCACAACGTCGGATTTGCGGTCATCGACAAGATCGCGCAGTCGCACAAGCTCAAGCTCGCGACGTTCAAGAACCGCGCGCGCTACACGACGTGGGAGTACGAGGGCCGCGCCGTGCTGCTCGTCAAACCGATGGCGTTCATGAACCTCAGCGGCCAAGCGGTCGGCGCGCTCGCGCGCCAGTACTCGCTCGGCCCACAACAGGTCCTCGTCGTCGCCGACGACCTAGACCTCCCGACGGGGGCCGTGAAGATGAAGCCCAAAGGCGGCTCCGGCGGCCACAACGGGCACAAGTCGATCGCGTCGGCGCTGGGCACGGACGACTACCCGCGCATCAAGGTCGGGATCGGCAAGGCGGGAGAGGCCGTCGACCACGTGCTCAGCCGCTTTTCGAGCCAGGAAAGGCAACGGGTCGACCAAGCGGTCGCCAAGGCGGCAGAGGCGTGTGAAAAGCTCGTGAAGGAAGGGCTGGACGCCGCGATGCTCTTCTGCAACACCGACTAGGTGAGCGCCGCTTCCGGCTTGCGCTCGATCCACTTGTGCTGCGGCGCCATCACGTGCACCGCGCCAGGGTGCCGCAGCCACACGCACAGCCTGCGCTGCATATAGCCGTAGTAGGTGGAGTACCGGTCGTGCGTGTGGTTCCAGTGCCCCACGCCCGTGCACGAGCGCAACAGGACGTACATGCCTGGCTGGACGTCGACGTCGTCGGTGAAGATGTGCACGCCTTCCAGCTTCCCGTCCCCGTCGAGCGCCGACTGGGCGGCGACGACGTGGCCCTTCAGGTTGATTCGCATCGAACCCTGGTTCTGCAGGAGCACGAACTCCCTGGCCACTTCATCGTGCCTTTGGACTCCGACGATACGGATCATGCGCTTCGTTTGGACCCAATTGGTTAGGACGCCCAACGATCCCCGAACGGTGCGCGAAAGGTCAGCGTTCGCGGTCGAGCGCGGTCTCGAGGTTCTGCATGACGCGGTCTAAGACCCGCGTCGTCTGCGACATCTCGCTCGGTAGCACGCCCTTGGCCATCGCCTCGTCGGCCTCGACCACCAGGTCCATGATCCTGCGCACGATCCGCTCGGACTCTGGCGTCAGCTTAAGCAAGCGCACGCGCTTGTCCTTTTCAGAAGAGGCCTGGACCAGAAGGCCGCGCTCCACGTGCAGCTGCACTGACTCGCTGAGCGTCGCGGCCGTCACGCCGAGCCGCCGAGCGACCTCGATCTGCGATGCGCCGTCGCCCGCGTTCGCGACCGTGGTGAGGAGCTGGAAGGTCGCCCAAGATATGCCCAGCTCGGTGAGCTTGGGCTCCATCCATTCAGCCTGGAGTTCGTAGATCGCCGCGATCCTGGTCCCGATCAGGGTCTTAGCCACATGCTCAGGTTACCAAACTTTCGCTCAGACGAAGATGTCGAGCAGCGATCGGTCCATCTGGTTCTGCGCCTGCACGACCTTGACGTTGGCCGCAAAGTAGGTCCGCGCCTGCATCATCCCGACGAACGCGCCCGCGTAGTCGTCGATGTTGCCCAAGGCGATCGTCCTCGCGCTCTCGAAGAGCTGGTCTTGCGCCGCCCGAATTCCCGTCAGGGCGGAAGAATAGGCGCTGGTCGGGCCGACTTGCACCTTAGGCCTCCAGGTCGAGCGAGGTGCGCCGCAGGACTCCCGCGATCTCGCCAGCCTTCTGGCTGGCCTCCACTTGAAGCATCCGTGCACTCATTCGGGCCTTGACGTCCTTCGGCTCGACCGAGTTCGGGTCGATCCTTCGCAGTGTGTCTGAAACCTGTCTTTGGACGTCGTGCAGGCTTGAAAGTGCGTTCAGTAGGGATGAGTTCGCACTGATCATGTTTGCCTCCGCTGCTAATGGGATTCTTCCGCTCTGGGCTGGGCTCCTCCCTGGGCGTTCTACCGGCGCGAGCTATCTCCCGTCGTCTTGCTGGGGTGCGCGCGAGGGTGCCGGGTCAGCGGTGAAGTGATCGGGTCAGCGGTGCGGCGCAGGCAACTCTGCCAGCACCGGAGGCTAGCGGGCGCCGTCGATCTTGGCCCTGAGCAGTCGCCGCAGGGATTTGACGTCCTCGACTTCCGAGTCCGCCGGCCGGGAGAGCGGCTTGCCGCGCTCCATCGGCCCCATGATCCACCCGACGCTCTCTTGGTCGCCCAGGCCGAGCAGGTGGCCGAGCTCGTGCAGCGCGACGTCGCGCACCTCGGCAGGCGTCAGCTTGCCGCCGGGCGCAGACTTCACGATCGAGATCGTGCCCTTGTAGATGACTTCGTGGCTGGTCTTGCTCCAGCGAAAGTTCTTCTGAAGCCGGATGATGCCTAGGGCGTCCTCGCCCTTGTCCGGGATCGCGTCCACGAACGAGATGACGACCTCAGCCTCCTTCGGGTCTGACACATAGACGATCGGGGAATCGCCCCCCAGCTCGTCGTTCCAAGTGCCGAACGCAAGCATGACCGCGCGGAACTGGCCCTCCGAGTCGAGCGTGCGCTCGTCGATTCCGACCTTGATGCCGTTGGGGTAGAGCGAGCCCTCGTAGAGCGCTAGCGCCAGCTGCTTGTCGCCGCCGTCCAGCGCCGTGCCAGCCCTCTCGACGGCGGCGCGCACGTCGTCGGAGACCGTCCGCGGGATCGCCTCGTTCGCGGCGGACGCGACGGTGCTCAGGGCAAAGACCAGCCAGAGGTGCCTGAAGGTGCGGATACGGGCCTCCAAGCTTCATATGCCCCTTCTGGACCCGTTTCCTCACTGTAATTGGCCTGGGAAGGGGACTTTAAGCGATAGAGCCGTACTCCTCTGCCTGCCGGGCCTTGGCACGCTCGAGCGTCTCGGCCGGGATCTCCCAGTCCTGGTAGCCCGCCTCGATGGTCTCGACGTACCCTTCCCGGGGCTCCTTGAAGTGGGGCTCGACCATCTTGTAGAAGTAGGCCGGGCCGTCGGGCGTCTCGAAGGTCTCCCGCTCGTAGAGCACCGGGAAGTTCTCATAGCCGTCCAGCTTCGCCTCGTCCTGCTCCGAGACCTCGTAGAGCGCCCCTTCGACCGTCTCTCCCGGCGCCGGCTCCACGTTCGCCACGCCGCGCAGCACCAGCCGGTATCCGGTCAGTCGGTGGCGCCTGACTGGCCTTGCCTCCGGGCAACGCGCGCGCATTTGGTCGAGCGAGAGGTTAGATCCATAAGCGAAATAAAACATTTGCACCGCATCGTACCGATTTCAATTCGCACGCGTCATTAATGCGGGTCGCGCTGTAGAATGTACCGAGCGTCCTACAAATGAAAGAGATCGTAGCCACCATGCCATGGATCGGCTTGGCTGTCGGACTTCTAGGGCTCCTTATAAGAGAAACCAAAGACCAGGCGGGAGCGCCAATGAGCGGCGCTCTCAAGGCCGTCCTCCCCTCCCTCTGCATCTCCATCGCCGCGCTCGTCGGCGCCTATTTCGTCCTGGGCGACACGAAGACCGCCCTCTATTGCGTTGCGGCAGGCGCTGCCGCAGGCGCGGTCCTGGCGTTCCTGGCGTCCTGTCTGCGCCAGTCGGACCTCGGCGCGCTGGTCACCGCGCTCGGCCTGGCGGCGTTCGCAGTCGGCACGGACAAGATCTTCGTCCGGTTCGAAGGCGCCGTGCCGTTCGCCGGGCTGGTCGTCGGCCTCGCCGCAGGCTCGCTGCCGAGCCTCGTCCTCAAGCGCCGGGCCCCCCAAATGACGGCCATCGCCGTGCTTGTCGCGGGGGTCCTTGCGCTCATGTCGCTGCACCACTTCCGCCAGTCCATGCACCAGGTCGCCGAGCTCGCCGTCTGGTCGGCGCTGCTCGCGGTCGGCCTGCAGTGGGGGCTCAAGAGAGCGCTTGGAGCGAAGGCACCCTGGATCGGCCCAGCGGTCGGCTTGGTCGCTTTGGCCGGTCTAGGCTGGCTCTCCTTCGCGGTCTACTTTGGCGAAAAGCCGCTGGCGATAGTCTCGTTGGTGGCGGTCGCTGCGGCGCTCGTCACGGCCTGGTCGGTAAAGGAGCAGAACTCCTCGATCGTCTCGTGGGGCGCGTCCGCGCTCATCTGGCTCGGGCTTGCGACGTTCGCGTTCAGCCAGGCGCAAGGCCTGGGGATGGGCGCGGCCTCCTTTTTCGGCGTCGCCGCGCTTCTCGTTCTTGGGCGACGCGACCTGCTGCCCTCGGTCGGCATCGTCGCGGGCCTGAGCTTCTACCGGCTCTTCCGCGAGGGCAACGACGAGGTCATTGAAGCGTTCGACATCGGCCAGCACTACGCGATGGTCGGCTTCTTGGTCGGCGTCGTGGTCGCGGTGGCGACTGTGGACGCGCTCTCGCGCCGCACCAAGTCCGGCGTGGCGGGCGGCGCGGTCGTCGCGGTGATCGCCATGCTCGTCGTGGTAGGCGCGACCGCGTTCTTTGGCAACAAGGGCGCGATCGGCCTGCTCGTGGGGCTCGGCATCGCTCCGATGGTCGTGCGGCTGACGCCAGACTGTCCCGGGTGGTCCGTACTGGTGGCGGGCGCGCTGCAATGCGTCACGATGGTCGCCTTCGGCCCGCTCGCGCAGCAAGCGAGCTTCGAGCACGACCAGAAGGTGAAGCTGCTGGTCATCCTCACCGTCGTCGGGCTGGCTCTTGCCGGGCTCGTGTGGCTCTTGGAAAGGGAAAGGAAGGCGGTGGCCCGTGCAGAGGCCTGACTGGCTTAGGCCCGGCGGCGCGCTGGGCGCGGCGCTCGGGCTGGTCGGCGCGGTCGTCATGACCGGGTATGGCATGACCGAGGAGGTCAAGACGGCGGACGTCATCGGCGTCGCAAGGCTTGACGACGGAAAGCTGGCCCCGCACGCGGAGGTCCACCTCGAGACTTACAACGAGACCAACGACCTCTCGGGCATCATCACTCTGCGCACCGTAACGGACGACCGAGGGCGCTTTCAGTTCCACCACGTGCCGGAAGGGTTCGCGATCCTCTCCGCCTACGCGCCGGGGTACGAGGCCCAGGACGGCGTGATCGTCGGCTTCGACAAGAAGGAGGTCGACCTCGAACTTTCATGGAAGGGCGACGAGATGGATCTCGCGACGAACCAGCCCGTGTTCACGCCGGACGAGCGTCCGACCATCGTCCTTAACGGCCTGACGCGCCGAAAGGACGTCACGGTCAGCATCTTCGCCTTCAGCGAGCAGCAGATCGAGCAGCAGCGCGACATGTACCAGCTCGCGCGCAACATCGCCTACAACCGATACACGAACGACGTCCCGGGGAAAGAACTCAAGCCGTCCCAGAGCTTCTCCCACCCGATCCGCACCCGCGACATCCAGGGAAAGTACGCCGAGACCGTCGAACTGCCGCAGCTCAAGGAGGGGCTCTATATCGTACGCGCCGAGACGGACGACCAGTCGCGCAGCCAATGGCTCATCGTCTCGCGCCTCGGGCTGATCTCCAAGGTATCGCCGAAGGGGGTGATGGGCTACGTGGTGGACATCACGAGCGGGATGCCCGTGCGCGGAGTCGACATGGAGATCGTCGGGCCGCAGGGCCGCAACAAGCTCGGCAAGTCGGACGCGAACGGCATGGTGCGCCTCACGGGCGGCCCCAAGGGCGACGGAAACTACGTCATGTCCGCGACGCAAGGCTCGAGCCGCGCGTTCGCAATGTTCAACTGGTGGAGCAACTCGTACGGGCAGCTCGCCGCGACGCACGTCGTCACCGACCGCACCGTCTACCGCCCTGGCGACCTGGTGCAGTACAAGGGGTTCGTGCGCGTCCCGACAAACGACGGTTACAAGCTCCCGAGCTATAGACAGGTCAGTGTCACCGTGTTCGACCCGGACGATACGCAGCTCTCACAGGACACGCGCCCGCTGAGCGCGATGGGCGGGTACGACGGTTCCTTCAAGACGCTGCCTGAGACCGCCGGCACTTACCGGATCGAGGTCGAGATCGACGGCCAGACGGAGAGCAACTACGTCCAGGTCGCGGCGTACCGCAAGCCGGAGTTCTCGATCACCGTGACGCCCCTGCGCCCCTTTTACTATCGCGGCGACCGCGCGGAGTTCAAAGTCAAGGCGACGTACTTCACCGGGGAGCCGCTTGTAGGCGCGGACCTCTCTGCCTCGGCCAGCCGCTCGGACGTCTGGCACTGGTCGCCGTTCGACGACGAGGAGTACCAATGGTGGGCCGACGAGTCGGGCGACTACAGCTACGGCGGCGACTACATCGACGAGTTCAAGGCCACGACGGACGAGAACGGAGAGGCCATCGTCTCGGTGCAGACCACAGAACGCCAGGCCGTGGAGCACGACTGGTGGTGGACCGACAGCGACCAGAGCTACACGCTCGACGTGAGCGGCTCGGACGCCAGCGGCCGCTACTTCGAAGGCAAGGGGAGCGTCGACGTCGTGCGAGGAGACGTGGACCTTACGGCTGCGTTCGAGGACTACGTTGTCACGCCCGGTGCTTCCGCAAAGCTCAAAGTGCGCGCGGTCCAGTACGGCACGAGCAAGCCCGTCGTCGGCGCTGCTGTGCACGTCGAGTTCGGCGAGACGGAGTGGTCCGGCAACAAAACGCGCGAGAAGAAGCGCGGCGAGTGGGACGTGCAACTGGACAACAACGGCGAGGCGCTCCTGGACTTCGTCCCCAAGACGAGCGGCGACTACTACGCGCATCTCACGATGCGCGACTCCACCGGAAGAACGGTGACCAGCCGAGACTCGCTCTGGGTCTACAAGTACGGCGGCGGCTTCGGCGGCCCCGCGCCCAAGCTCCAGCTCGTCCTCAACAAGAAGCAGTACAGGGTCGGTGAGAGCGCGACAGCCGTCATTCGGACGGAGAAGCCGGGCGGCGAGGCGTGGGTCACCGTCGAGTCGGACGACGTCGTGTGGTCCAAGCTCGTGCCGCTCTCTGGCGACTTCGCCGCCGTCGAAATCCCGGTCACCAGGTCGTTCCGTCCCAACGTCTCGATCGAGGTCTGCTACATCAAGGACAAGACCTACTCCACGTCCCACCGCACGCTCGTCGTCGGAAGAGAGGACGACACTCTGGACGTACAGGTTGTGCCGGACACTAAAGTCACTCTCCCCGGCGGCACGGTCGGCTACACCGTCACCGCCAAGGACGCGCAGGGCAAGCCGGTCCAGGCGGACGTCGCCGTCTCCGTCGTCGACGAGGGCGTCTACGCCGTCCGCGAAGACCACAGCGACCCGGTCCAGTCGTTCTATCCGAGCCGCTGGTCGTCCGTGCAGACCTACTACTCGTTCCCCGAGATCTATCTCGACGGCGACGACAAGTCGCCGGTGGACGTGCAGGTCCGCACCGACTTCCGCGACACCGCCTTTTGGGTGCCTTCCGTCGTCACCGACGCCAACGGCACCGCCAAGATCACCGTCAAGCTCCCAGAGAACCTCACCTCATGGCGCACGACCGCCACCGCGGTCACTGCCGACGCGCGGGCCGGCAAAGGGCGCACCGACGTCATTGCGCGCAAGCCGGTCATGGTGCGCCTCAGCCCGCCCGCCTACATGGTGCAGGACGAGTCGCAGACCGTCGGCGCGAGCGTCGCGAACGAGACCGACCAGGCACAGGACTTCGACGTCCGCATCCAGACGAGCGGAGTCGACGCCGCGGGCCAGGCCGTGCAGCGACTGAGCATCGGCGCGCACAAGTCCGGGCGCGTAACTTGGCAGCTCAACGCGACCAGGCCCGGAGAAGCAAAGGTCCGAGTCACCGCGGTCGGCACGAGGAGCGGCCAGGGAGACGGGCTGGAAAGGGCCTTCCCGGTCTCGACGAACGGCCCCACAGTCTCCTCCTACGCCTCCGCCGACACGATGGGCGCGGCGACCATGACCGTGCAGCACGACGCCAAGGCGATCACTGGGGGCCTCACCGTCTCCGTCTCGCCGTCGATGCTCGGCGTGATCGCCGGTTCGTTGGACGGGCTCGTGGACTACCCTTACGGCTGCGTCGAGCAGACGATGGACCGCTTTATGCCAGCCGTCGTCGTGCGCCAGTTCCTTCAGCAGGCAGGGATCAAGGACCCGAGTCTTGACCGAAAGATCGCCGACGTCGCAGAAAAGAGCGTCGCGCGGCTCAAGAACTTCCAGCACTCGGACGGTGGCTTCGGTTGGTGGCAGTACGACGGTTCGAGCCCCGGCATGACCGCGCTCGTGCTCGAAGGGCTCTATCACGCGGAGAAGGCCGGCTACCCGATCGACGACCACATGCGCGACCGCGCGATCAGTTGGGGCAAGGAGCGGCTCAAGAGCGGCATGTCCGGCTACTACTATAAGACTGAGTTCGTCAGGCTCGCCTACGCCCTCTCGCTCTACGGCGTCGACCCCTCTGCGTGGGTGGTCGGACTGCAAGAACCCTCAATGGCAAAGGACGACCCGGAATCGCTCGCCTACACCGTCTTGGCGATATCGGCGGCAAACGGCGCGCTGCCAGAGAAGTACGCGAAGTTCAAGGACGAGGCTTACAAAGAACTCCTTGCGTGCGCGGACGAAGGCGACACCACGCTCTCTTGGCAGTCCAAGTGGTGGTACCAGCCCACCGCCGTCGCCCTCCGCGCCGTGCTCGCCGTCGATCCCAAGAGCCCGCGAGCGAGCAAGGCGATGCGCTTCCTAATCAGCGCGCGCCGAGGGCGCGTTTGGACGAGCACCTGCGACACCACGCAGGTCATCCTTGCAGCGCTCGACTACCTCAGGCTGTCCGGTGAGGCGAAGAGCGGGCTCGACGCGACCGTAACCGTCGCAGGAGTCGCCCACAACTTCCACTTCGAGACCGGTGACTGGGCGAGCCAGAAGAGCGTCACCGTGCCCGCGACCTCGCTCGCCACAGGCGCAAACGCAATGCAGGTCCAAGTGTCCGGTCAGGGCCGCGCCTACGTCACGTCCCTGCTCACCGAATCGCTCTACGACCCCGCGCCGCGCCCCCACGACTCCGGAAACGGTCTGGTGATCCGGCGCGACTACTATCGAATGGAGGCCGTGCGCCAGGCCGACGGCACCCTCAGGCTCGTGCCGAGCAACAGGCCGGTCATTCGCGTCCGCCCCGGCGAAGTGCTGCACTGCCGCCTCACGATCACAAGCGACAGCAGGCGGGAGTACGTGATGGTCGAAGACCCCGCGCTCAGCAACGCGCACGTGATCGATACAGGCGACATCGAACAGAACGATTGGACCTACTGGTGGAGCGACCAGACCTTCCTCGACGACCACGCCGCGATCTTCATGTACGACCTGCAGCCGGGCACGAACATCGTCGAGTACGCGGTGCGGGCCGAGGCGCCCGGCCTCAGCATCGCGCTGCCAGCCACGGTCTCGATGATGTACCAGCCCGACATCCGCGCCATGACCGGCACGGACCGCATCGAGGTGCGCCAGTGAGGCGCTGGCTCCCCCTGCTCGTGGTCGTCGCCGGCGTGTCCGCGCTCGTGGCCGCCCTCGGCGCGCGCGGCGCGAACGAGCGCACGCTCTCGCGCTACTCGACCCCGCTCGCGGGGCGCATGGAGAACCAGCGCCACAACGCCGCGCTCTGCCTCCAGCACCTCGACGGCACGGTGATCGGCCCCGGCGAGACCTTCTCGTTCAACAAGACCGTAGGCACCTGGTCGCGCGACAAGGGCTACCGCCGCGCACCAGTCTCGTACGGCGGGCTGCTCGTCGATAGTTGGGGCGGCGGCGTCTGCCAGACCAGCACGACGCTCTACAACGCCGCGCTGCTCGCGGGGCTCCAGGTCGTCGAACGCCACAAGCACCACTATGCGCCGACCTACATCCCGCCCGGGCGGGACGCCGCGGTCGCGTATCCCAACATCGACCTCTGTCTGCGCAACCCCTACGACTTTCCGATCACGATCAGGGGCAAGGTGACGGGTTCGGGCGTGTGCGTCACCCTCGTCGGAGAGGGAAGGGTCGACACCGAGATCCGGATCGAGCAGCGCGTCGCAGACGTCGCGCCGCCGCAGGAGCTCTTGATCGGGACCGGCCGCTACGGGCGCGTGCGCAACCCCGGCCACGCGGGATACAGCGTCGCGACCTACCGCGCCACGCCGCAAGGGCGCGAGCTGCTCTCCGTCGACGAGTACCCGGTGATGAACAAGGTGATCGAGTACAAAGGGAAGTGAGATGAGCACCGACCCCGTCGTCAAGGCGCTGACCGGCCTGATGGAAGACGCCGTCACCGACGGCACTGCGCCCGGCATGGCCTGCGCGGTCGGCGGCGCAGACGAGGCCTGGTACGCAGAGTCCGGCCGCCACACCTATGACAGGTCCAGCGCCACGATCGATGAGAAGACGCTGTGGGACCTCGCCTCGGTCACCAAGATCGCCGCGACGACCAGCGTCGCGATGGCGCTCTACCAGGACCACCAGCTAGACCTCGACGCGCACGTGCAGAGCGCCGTCGCGGAGTTCGTCGGAGACGGCAAAGAGGACGTCACGGTGAAAAACCTGCTGCGGCACGACAGTGGGCTCGCCGCCTACGGCGACTATGAGAAGCACACAAAAGCGCTCGAAGTTAAAGACGTCATCCTGCGCTCGCCGCTCCGCCACAAACCCGGAAAGGTCTGCGAGTACTCGTGCCTCGGGTTCGTCGCACTGGGCGAATACCTCCACCGCCTCACGCGCGTCGGGTTCGACGAATTAGTCAAAAAGCACGTCACCGGCCCGCTCGAGATGAACGACACGTTCTTCAAGCCGGCATACGAAGACCGCGCTCGCTGCGCGCCGACGGAAAAGTACCTGCCGTGGCGCAAGAAGCTCGAAGACCTCCGCGGCTTCAAGCGCGTGCAAGAGACTTACATCCAGGGCGCGGTCCACGACCCGATCGCCTACCTCGTCGGTGGCCTGAGCGGAAACGCCGGGCTCTTTTCGACCACGCGCGACATCGTCAAGCTCGTGCGCGCATGGATGACCGCGAAAGGGCCGTTCGACAAGGACACGCTCGCGCTGTTTACGAAAAAGCAGGAAGAGAAGTCCGCCTACGCCCTCGGCTTTGAGACGAAGGCGCCGGACGTCACCTCGGCCGGGACCCTCTTTTCGCCCAAGTCGTTCGGCCACACCGGCTACACGGGCACGACCGTCTGGGTGGACCCCGAAAACCAGCTCTTCGCCGTCCTGCTGACCAACCGCGCCTGCCCGACCGCCGCGAACATCAAGATCCGCGACTTCCGCCCGAAGTTCTACGACGCCGTGTTCGGCCTGCTGACGGCCCGTTAGGCGAACGAAAGGCGTCCGCGCAGCAGTATCATTGGTGACATGAAACGCGCCATCCTCGCCTTCGCGCTGCTCGGTGCCGTCGCCGCGCTCGCAGTCGCATTCGCCCGGCCGAGCGACGAAAAGTCGATCTCGGAGACCCTCGGAAAGCTCCGCTCGATGCCCGACGACGAGCGCGCGAAGGCCACCAAGGACCTCGCGCTGGAGATCCGCGCGCTCAACCCCGGCGCGGCTAAGCTCGGGCTCGCCAGCGCGCTGACGAACCTCTCGACCGAGGGCGACTTCGGCCAGGACACGCTGCAAGAGGTCACGACGACTTTGAACATAGCGCTGAAAGAGACGCCGCCGATGCAGCAGGGCGGCAAGCCCGCGAACGCCTACACGCAGCTCGCCAACCTCGAGCGGTACGAGCACATGAAGGTCGCGCTCGACGCGCCCGACTACAACGCCGCGATGGACGCGGTGGTCAAGCTCGAGGCCGCGCGCGCGAAACTGGACTTCACGCTCACCGACATCACGGGCAAGTCCTGGACGCTTTCCTCGCTGAAAGGAAAGGTCGTGCTCCTCAACTTCTGGGCGACCTGGTGCCCCCCGTGCCGAAAGGAGATGCCAGACATCGAGGCGCTCTACGAGCGCTTCAAGGACAAGGGCTTCGTCGTGCTCTCGGTCTCCGACGAGACGATCGACAAGGTCAGGCCGTTCGTCGAACAGAACAAGCTCGCGTTCCCGGTGATGCTCGATCCCGGGCGCAAGGTCAACGAGATGTTCGCGATCGACGGCATCCCCAAGAACTTCGTGTACGACCGGTACGGCAAACTCGTCGCGCAGTCCATCGACATGCGCACGCAGGGCCAGTTCCTCAAGCTCCTCGCCGCTGCCGGACTGAAGTAGCCGCCAACGTTAGAGCGGGAGTCACGCCGCGCATTCTGCTGACCTCCGCCGGTGAGGGTGCCGCCGCAATTGTGGTGCGGGCCTCCTGGCCTGCGCCGGCCGCGCCATTCCCTCTCCCTTGGGAGAAGGCCAGGGGGAGGGCGCCGTTCCGCGGCACCGCTCTCAATGCAAACTTTCGCATCGGGGGGAGGGTCTGTATTCAGGCCCAGACAGCCCGTCTGCCCAGTGTGGCCCCGCGCTGAACGCGCCTACTGCCCGATCCGCTTCAAGAACTCCGCCGCAGACCCGCCCTCGCTCGTCTCCCCGATCTTGTACTTGCGGACCTTGTCCGCCACGGTGCGGGCAAGGGAAGCATACGCCTCGCTCTTGGGATCCGCGCGCATCAGTTGCACGTATTCGAGAGCCAGCCGCGCGCGCTGCACCTCGTCGAGCGCCTGGGCGTCGCCGGCCGCGCTCTTTTCCGCCGCGTCGAAAAGCAAGGCTCCTTTTGACAGCACTTCGTCACTCAAGTAAGGCGCGGTCGGCGGGTCATAGATCTTTGGGTGCGTCGTCCCGGCCCTCGTCGAAGCGTGGACCAAGTCGAGCCACGCTTGGATCGAAGGCGCGGCCTTGCGGTAAACGCCCGTCAGGTAGTCGTCGATCACCGCCTTCGCGTCGCGGCTCGGGTCCCACATGAGCTTGGCGAGCAAATAAGCCTTCAGCTCGCTCATCTCGCCGCCACCGCCCGAAGCGTAGTCGCCCTCGTCGAAGAACCCGACCACGCCGTTCTGTTTGAAGAGCCTCACGTCGCCGGCGATCTCGTCCAGGTTTGGCAGCGGCTGCAGGTAGTTCGCAAAGTTGGTCGAGTAGTGCCAGATGTAGATCTGGTCCGTGATCTTGGCCCAGTCCTTCAGGTTCTGCAGCGGCTGCCGGTTTACCTCGCAGCCGTCGAGCGGGTGCCCGAAGCAGGCGCCGATCGGCGCGATCCGGATGCGCACGTTCTTGCGCGGGCGGGCGTGCAGCGGCGGTCTTTCCGACCACTGGTACGCCAGAGTGTCGATCAGCACGTCCGGGTGCCGCTTCTCGATCGCCTCGGCGACCTGGTTGACGAACCGGATGAGCTGGCCGGATGGCGCGCCCTCCTCCTTCTCGACCGCGAGGCAAACCGGGCACTGGCAGTTGTAGTACGTGTCGTTCTGCGAGACGGAAAAGATCGTCGCCTCCGGGTTGTCCGCGATCCACTTCTCCACGCCGTCGACCACCAGCTTCAGCACGTCGGGGTTCGTGAGGCAGAGCTGGTAGTACCCCTTCTTGCGCTCGCCTCCGATCATCGAAAAGTACTCGGGGTGCGCGTCGAAGTACCTTTCAGAAGGCACGAGCTGGTCGAAGGTGTGCACGAACGCGCCGTACGAGACCTTTCCGCCCACGCTCGCGTCGAGGTGCTGCGAGTTCCCGTTCGTGCGGTTGCGAACGGCCCAGTCGCGGTCGAACGCCTCGAAGAAGAACGGCTCGCGGTACTCGAACCCCGGCTTGCCGCGCATGTCGAGCTTCGGGAGCGTGATCGAAGCTCTCTTCGGCACCTTGGTGAAGCGCGTGTTGTACCAGCGCACGCCGAGCACCTCTTCGAGCAGCGCGTAGCAGCCGTACATCGCGCCGCGCTGCCGCCCGCCTGAGATCTGCACGCCGAGCTTCGTGGTCTGGATCCGGTACTCCTCAAGGCCGAGCGGCTTTCGGTGCTCGCTCGCGGCCAATACGGCGTCGTCCGCGATCACGATCATGTGGTCCCGTGGCTCGGTCCATCCCGCCTCCGGCCGCACGATCGGCAGCTTCGCGCCGGAGATCTGCTGGATGTAGTTCTGCAGCTCGGTCGCACCGTGGTCCATAGACGGCGAACCGCCCGGCGCGACCACGATCGTGAAACTGGAACGTCCGCGGTCGGTGAGCTGCGTGCCCGGCGGCGCAAGGGCGCAGAGCAGCAGCAGGGCAGTCATAGCGCCGTCATTTCCAGCTTACGGAACTCGACCTCGCTCCCTTCCGCCTGCAGCGCGATCTGCCCCTTCGTCGCCGTGCAGCCGTGCCCGACGTTGACCAGGTCGCCGTTCACCCACACCATGATCCGGTCGTGCGAGCACTCGATCACCATCGTGTTCCACTCGCCGACCGGCTTTTCCGATCCGTCGGTCAGGTTGAGGATGCGCCGCGCTTTGTTGCCGTCCACGCCCCAGTTCTCCTTCGGCCCGCGCCGCGCCTCCATGTTGGGGACCGTGATGTCCTCGCCGATGCACCAGAAGTCGCCCGCGTCGCCGCTCTGCATCTGCACTTCGATCGACTGCGGGAACATCCCGTAGAGCCTGCGCGGCTTGCTTGCGTGCACCAGCACCCCGCAGTTGCCCGGCGTGGCGCTAAAGCGGTACTCCACCCGCAGGCGGTAGTTCTCAAAGCTCTTGTCGGTGATCAGGTGCCCTCCCGGCGTGCCCAGGCTGACCAGCACCGTGCTCCCGCCCTTGGCGCTCGTGCGGACGGCGAACGGCCTGGCGCCGCCCGGGTTGTTGTCCAGGTCGGGGACGTCCATGTGCCACCCGGCCAGGCTCTTGCCGTCGAAGAGCTCGACCGGCTTCTGCGGCTGCGCGAGCAGGGAAAGGATCAGGCTGACCATGTACGGAGTCTACTTCGTGGCCAAACAGGTCGAGCGCGCAAGAGCAGGGGAAAGACCACGCCGCAGCAGATGCTTGCAGTTGGCAGTCTGCCTTCTTCAGCCGGCCCGGTTCTCCGCACCTGCAGCGAGGTCGCTGCGCTTCCGGTCTGCGACAAGCGCCAGTCCGCCAAGCAGCAGCAGCGTAAAGAGCAGGCTGGCGTAGCGGCACCAGCCAGGCAGGGTCTCCCAGGAAGAAAAGCTCCCGCAGGCGATCGTGGAGATGCCGCCGAACACGATCCCCGCCGCCAGGGTCGGCTTGCGCCACAGCAAGGTCCCGGCGATCACCTCGATGACGCCAAGAGGGAAGGCAAAGTAGAACAGCTTCAGGTTGAAGTCCGCCTCGGCCTTGTCGTACTCGTCCGCCTTGCGCTTTGCCTCGTCGTGCGCCTTCTTCTGCTCTTCGGGCGTCATCGACTGCCGTTCGGTGTAGTCAGCGTAGCTGTCGTACTTTGGCGGCTCGGCGTAGAAGCGGACGGACATCTCCGCCAGCAGCGGCAGCAGCACCGCGATCCCGATAGCCAGCGCAACCTGCACCGTCCTCATGCTTTGAGTATGCGCCATCGGCCCAAAGGGACGGCGCGCGGGCGGCATGGGTGAGGGACCGGATCACCCCGGCCGCGCCGCTCCCTCTTCCCTTGGGAAAAGGCCAGAGGGAGGGTGCCCCTCCGCGGCATCGAACGTGGCGCCGGCTGTTCCCCTCCCCCCTGGAGGGGAGGGGTTAGGGGAGGGGGGAGAGTTCGTCTAGCCTCCGCC
>CAMLDW010000022.1 GCA_946479035.1 uncultured Chthonomonadaceae bacterium
TATCCACCGAGCGCTGTTCCCGCTTCAACAGGTTTGCCAGTTGCTTCAGCACCCGGTCACCCACCAGGTGGCCATAGGTGTCGTTGATCTGCTTGAAATTGTCGATATCCACCATCATGCCGGTGAGCATGGTGGCGTAGCGGGCAGCCCGATCCATCTCCTGCTCCAGCTTCTCCATCAGCGCGCGGCGATTGAAGCAGTGGTGGCAGGCGCGCCGGTTAATGGCTTCGACCTCGTGGCATCCAACCAGTTTGTGCCGTTCACCTTTAACTTTGGTTTGGGCGGAAGCGAACGCATTCTGGCGGCGACGCTCACAGTGGAGGGGGGAGTCCAGGTTCAATTGAACCTCCTCCCGGCGGGCGCTGCCGGACTGCAGCAGTTGAAACACCGCCTGGCATTGAAATCGCCTCCGGTATGAGTGCCCGTGAGCCTAGAGCTTCAAAGCTTGTCCCTGGAGAGAAGATGCGCTCGTGGCCATTCCCGTGTTGGCGCCAGAAACTCCGAAGGAAGTCGTTAGACGATGCAGGATTGAAGCTGAAAGTGAGAATGGAATAGGCGCCCTACGTTGTGTCTCGTGCCCCGATTGGAGAGAGGAGCGTGGGCTATGATCTGGGCTCATGGTCGAGACGACCCTGGCGACGGGATGGGAGTTTTGTCGGCGAACCTCCGCCCGTAGCCCCTCCCCTCACGGGGGAGGGGAACGATGGATGCAGGCGCGGGTGCCGGGGCACGTGCACGACGACCTGGTGCGGCACGGGGTGATCGCGGACCCGTTCTTTCGTCTCAATGAGAAGGACTGTCAGTGGGTGGACCAGGAGGACTGGGTCTACCGGTGCCGCTTTGAGTGGTCGCCGAAGAAGGGGATGCCGAAGAGGGTGCTGCGTTTTGACGGGCTGGACACGGTCTGTTCGGTGTTCTTGAACGGTGAGCTGATCGCGACGCACGACAACATGTTTCTGCCGCTGGAGGCGGACGTGACTTCCCTGCTGCGCGCGTCGAACGAGCTGCGGGTGGAGTTTACTTCTGCCGTGCGCGTGGCGGAGTCGCGGAAGGCGGCGTACTTGGCGGCAGAGGGGATCGATGCGTCAGTGACGACTTTCTATGAGCGGTCGTTCTTGCGTAAGGCACAGTACATGTTCGGTTGGGACTGGGGGCCGCGGCTGGTCTCATGCGGGATCTGGAAGCCGGTTTCGCTGTTGGAGTACGACTCGCGTGTGACGGACGTGTGGGTGCGGACTCACAAGACTGGCCGTGCCGAATGGGAGGTTGATGTGAGCTGGGAAGGCGTAAACGCCGACGTGGCTTTCGAATGCAAAGAGCTTCATGGCTGCAGCGTAAATGGCGAGGCGAAGCGGGCGGCGGCGAAGTTGATCGACCCTCCCCTTTGGAGGCCCGGATGGGGGTATCAGACATGGGGGCAGATCCTCATTCCACTCACCATGCGCATCGGTGGTATCGAGCGCCGGGTCGAGGCAGGATTCCGAACCATTGAGCTCGTTCGCGAACCGGACAAGTGGGGCGAGAGCTTTGAATTCTTGGTAAACGGGGAGAGGACGTTCTGCAAGGGAGCGAACAGGATCCCGGCGCATTCTTTCCCTTCGCTGAATGTCGACTACGTCAGCTACGTGTCCGAGATGATCGATGCCGGATTCAACATGGTTCGCGTTTGGGGAGGTGGGCTGTACGAGTCGGACGGCTTCTACAAAGCGTGCGACGAGGCGGGGATCATGGTATGGCAGGACTTTCCATTTGCGTGCGCGTACTATCCGGAGGACGGTGCGTTCTTGGCGAGCGTGGAGGCGGAGGCTCGCGCTAATGTTCGGCGGTTGCGGAACCATCCGTCGCTGGTGCTGTGGTGCGGGAACAACGAGAACCAGCAGATGCACGAGCAGCGGTGGGGCGGCGCCGCGTCGCCTGAGCGGTTCTATGGGGAGGGGATCTATGACGAGCTGTTGCCGCGCGTCCTTTCTTCTGAAGATCCTGACCGGCCGTATGTACACGGGTCGCCATCTGGAAAGGTGGAGGGGCGGGACTGCAACATGGACGGCGTGGGCGACTCGCACTACTGGGACGTGTGGCACGGTCGCGGGGATTGGAAGTTCTATGAGGAGAGCACGAGCCGGTTCTCGTCGGAGTTCGGTTTTGCGTCGTCGCCTTCGCTGCATGTGTGGTCGAAGTGTCTCGACCGCAAGATGGATTGGGCGTTTGATTCGGAGGCCGTGAGGTGGCACGACAAGACTTTGAAGGGGTATGAAAAGTACATCTCGTTCATCGAGCTGCACTATCCAAAGGTGGAGACCCTTGAAGACCTCTACTATTACAGCCAGCTCAACCAGCGCGACGCGATTCGTTGTGCCCTGGAGCACTATCACAGGGCACAGTTTTGCGCCGGGACGTTGATTTGGCAGTTCAATGACTGCTGGCCTGGGCAGAGCTGGTCGCTGGTTGATTCTGCCGGCGTAAAGAAGGCAGCGTTCGAGGAGGTTTCCCGGCTTTATCGCACTTCGTGTTGCTGTATCGGGAGTGAGGGCTGGAGCCTCACTGTCGACTGGGTCAATAGGCTAAGCGGCGATCTCGACGTGCAGAACTGGTTTGACAGCGACGAAGTTGACACCGTCCGACAGCGCGACCTTCCGGCGAAACGTCTCTATGGAGTCATGGATTGCGATGGCGGCCCCGTCGAAGTACCGTTCGTGGAGCACTCACAATTCGCGCTTCGGAACGCCGTCACTCGTGTTCTGTCCGTGGACACCTCCGGCCTCGACCCATCGCGGCACTTCTTCTATCACCTCGACCTTCTGCAGAACTATCCTTATGTGACGGCTGTTCGCCTTCTTGACGAGCCGAAAAACATGAAGCTCGTCGCCGGGGGAGTGACGATCGGGGGAATCGGCACGGATTTTCCATGGGTCCGGTCGGAACTGCCGGTCATCGACCTCGTGATCTGGGACGAAGAGAACCAGTGCCAGCAGTTTGGCGAGTGGATTCCTTTGTTGCTTCCTGGCGTTTCTGGCCGTGTCTCGTATTACGAACATCGAGAGCCGAGGCGGTTAGTGGCGCGGTCGCTGGCCGGGTACCACGAGGTGGAGATCACGAGGAGCCCGCTTTGAGTCGTCAGTTGGCAGTCGACAGTTGCAGCGTCAGGGGGAAGGGGTTCCGAAAAAGCCCCTCCTTTCCCTGGCCCGATCTCGTATAATCCGTAAGACCCAATGGTCAAAGCGGCGCGGAGCCGTGCTTCTTGGTGCTTTTAACAGCGAAGGCAGATTCGTGGCCCCCTCCTAACCTCCCCCGGCGAGGGGGACGGGAGATGTTGAGGGCGAGCGTCGCCGGAGGAGAGACCGGGAGTGCGGGCGGGACGATGCGCCACAGCTGGGAGGCGGACCGAGCAGGCGGGACGCCTGCACCACAATTGAAGTGAAGGCATGACGAAGTACATTTTTGTGACCGGAGGCGTGGTGAGCGGGATCGGCAAGGGGATCGCGAGCGCCAGCCTGGGGCGCCTCCTCCGCAACCGGGGCTACACGGTCGCGCCGGTTAAGCTAGACCCGTACATCAACGTGGACGCGGGGACGATGAACCCGTTCCAGCACGGCGAGGTCTTCGTCACCGACGACGGCACCGAAGCGGACCTCGACCTGGGCCACTACGAGCGTTTTCTTGACGTTTCCTGTTCGAGCGGCTCTTCCGTGACGACCGGAAAGGTCTACCGCAACGTCATCGAGGCGGAAAGGAGGGGCGACTACCTCGGCGCGACGGTGCAGGTGATCCCTCACGTCACGAACGAGATCAAGCGGCTGATCGTCGACGCGGGCAAGCAGCAGGAGGCGGACATCGTGCTGGCGGAGATCGGCGGCACAGTCGGCGACATCGAGTCGCTGCCCTTCATGGAGGCGATCCGGCAGCTGCGCAAGGACCTTGGGAAGGAGAACACGCTTTTTGTGCACGTGACTCTGATCCCGCAGGTCGGGCCGTGGCACGAGATCAAGACGAAGCCGACGCAGCACAGCGTGATCAAGCTGCGCGAGATCGGCATCTCGCCGGACATGCTGGTGTGCCGCACCGAGGTGCCGCTGCCGGACGACGTTCGCGAGAAGCTGAGCATGTTCTGCGACGTGCCGGAGCAGGCGATCGTGGAGAGCGTGAACGCGGAGTCGATCTACGAGGTGCCGCTCGTTTATGAAAGGAGCGGAGTGGGCGGGTTCGTGGTCGACCGGCTGGAGCTGGAGCCGCGGTCGAGCAACCTGCAGGAGTGGGAGGCGCTGGTCAAGCGGCTGAAGCAGCCGAAGCACGCCTGCCGTGTTGCGGTGGTGGGAAAGTACACGAGCAACGGCGACGCGTACAAGTCGATCGCAGAGGCGCTGTACCACGCGGGGATCCCGAACGACTGCAAGGTAGATATCCAGTGGATCGAGAGCAGCGACTTTGAAGAGGCTGCGGACCCAGTTTCATTGTTGATCGGTTGTGACGGCGTCGTCGTGGCGCCGGGGTTTGGCGGTCGCGGGATCGAGGGAAAGATCAAGGCGCTGCAGCACGTGCGCGAGGCCGGCGTTCCGTTCTTGGGGATCTGCCTTGGCCTGCAGATGGCCGTGATCGAGTTCGCGCGCAACGTGTGCGGGCTGGAGGGCGCGAACAGCGAGGAGTTCTCTTCCGACTCTCCGTACCCGGTGATCCACATCATGCCGGAGCAGGTAGGGATCGACGCGAAGGGCGGGACGATGCGGCTGGGGTCCTATCCTTGCAACATCACGGCGGGCTCTTTGGCGTTCGAGCTCTATGGCGCGACCCGGATCGACGAGCGGCACAGGCACCGGTACGAGGTGAACAACGACTTTCGCGAGGTGCTGATCGAGAACGGGCTGGTGGTGAGCGGCGTCTCGCCGGACTACCGGCTGGTGGAGATGATCGAGCTGCCGTCGCACCCGTTCTTCATCGCGACGCAGGCGCACCCGGAGTTCAAGTCGCGGCCCAACCGTCCGCACCCGCTCTTCCAGGGCCTGGTGAAAGCGGCGTTGAAGCGAAAGGCTAGGCTACTAGCGTGAGGCACTCAGCAGTGCCTAAGCGCGCTCAGCATTCATAATCTTCCCCATGCCCCCACAGAGACCGGAGAAGAGAGCCGAGGCGTTCGACGCCTTCCGGCGCGAGCTGATGCGCCAGCGGCTGCCGGTGCAGAAGGACGCGCGCAAGGAGTGGGAGGAGCGGTTCAAGGGGGTCGTGGAGATGTCTGCGCCGGAGAAGCGGAAGCTCTTCCAGAAGCCGGGGCTGGCGGCAAGGATGTTCGCGGCGGAGATCGAACTGCCGGACTCTCACCCTCGCGACCTGACGGTCTACGCCGAGCAGCTCGACCTGGTGTGGGAGGCGAAGCTGCCGAAGGAGGTCGGGGAGTGGCGGACGTTGACGACTGCGGACCGGACCGACCTTGTGTGGGAGTTCGCTGTGGACCTCGGCAAAGCGTACGTCACGGGGTCGGTGAAGCTGCGGAACTATCCTTTTGAGAGGCCGAAGCCGCGCGAGTTCGGGGACCGTCCGCCACAGCGGCGCGACGAGGGCGAGCGAAGGCCGCCGAGCAGGGACGACCGGGGAGGGCGCGGCGGCGGATACCGCCCAGGCCCAGGCGGAGGGAGCCGGGACGGAGGATACAAGCGCCCGAACAGGCCGGGGGACAGGCCGTACCGCAAGCGAGAGAGCTAGGTGAGTGCGGCGTCGGCGATGCGCCGACGCTCGCGCAGGACGTCGATCATCGCGAGCAGGACGGTTAGGAGGAGCGGGCCGCCCATCAGCCCGATCGGGCCCATCGCGATGATGCCGCCGAGAAGGGAGAAGAAGACGGCGATAAGGTGCATGCGCGAGCCCTGCGAGATGAATTTCGAGCGTAGGTAGTTGTCGACTGTGGAGACGATTCCAAAGCCGAGCGCCAAGATCAGTATTCCCTGCACCGGATGCCCCGAAAAGATCATGACGAGCCCGGCCGGGACGTAGCCGCCGGGCGCACCGACGAGCGGAATCATCGCGACGACTGTGGTGAGCGCGAACCAGGCCATCGGGCTTGGAAGGCCGCAGGCGAGATAGATGAGCAGGCACAGCAGTCCCTGAAGAATGCCGACAGCGATGACGCTCCAAAAGACGCTGCGGATCGTGCCGGCCATGCGACCGATGACTTCGGCGGTGCGTTCGCGCGGTAGCGGGATGATCTCGGAGACGGGATCGAGCAGCTTGTGGCCGTCCCGCAGCATGAAGAACGTGGTGAGGAACGCGAGGATGAGCGTGATGACCATCATGACCACGCGCTTGATCCCCACCGTGATGGGGCCGTAGACGTTGCGCACGATCTCTGCCTTGTTCTCAGTGACGTAGCCGGCGATCTTGAAGTCCCTGACGCCGAACTTCTCCAGCCACGGACCGACGTACTTGTCGGCCTCGACGCCGAGGTTCTCGATCGTGATCCTTCCGTCGCCCGTGTCGGCGACGAGCGACGAGGCGAAGTTGTAGACCTCGATGCCCGCGATGGTCGCAAGACCGATCATTGGGACGATCACTAGGAACGCGGTGAAGAGCGTGACCCAGAGCGATGCGAGCGTGTCGCCGTGCTTCTTGTTGGCGTAGCGCTTGCGCACGTGCTGATACCACGGATAAAGCATGACGCTGAGCACCGTAGCCCAAAGGAGCGCGGGGACGAAGGGCATGACCAAGATGCCCGCGCCGATGAGCAGGACGATAAAGATCATCCAGAAGACGATCTTGCCGCTTCCCTGTTCGATGTGTTCGCTCATGCCTGTGTTGTGGTGCCTACGTTCTAGACGTGCCCGCGGTTGCTGACGAACCTCTGGGCCTCTCGTTCTGCGCCCTCGATATCGTCAGGATGGAGCTTGCCCTCGATCACGAGGTCCGCCAGGTGCCTCTTTACGCGGCCGACCTCTTCGCCCTGCGCGATGCCAGTGACCTCCATGATGCGCTCGCCTGTGATGGGACTGTCGAGCTTTTCTGGCGGGATCTGTTCTGCGACCCTTTCCAGTGTGTCGCGGACTTTCTTGTAGTCCGGGCGCTTGACGCCTTCGGCGTGGGCGGCGGAGTCGGCCTCGCACAGCTCGACGAAGCGCTCGGTCTGGTCGCCGAGGTCGCGCCAAATGCGACGGGCGGCCGCGTCTGTGAGGTCCTTCGTACCAAGTAGCCTCATGTGGTGGCGCACGAGCAGGGCGACCTGCTCGGTCTCCTCGTTGGAAAAGCGGAGGCGCCCCATGATCTCTCTCGTCATGTCCTGGCCCTTTACTTCGTGCTCGTGGAAGGAGACTCTGCCGTCGGGGTGCTCTTGCCGGCACTGCGGCTTTGCGACGTCGTGGAAGAGCGCGGCTAGCCGGAGCGTGAGGTCGCGATGGTCGGTGTTGGCGACGGCTTGCAGGGTGTGCTCCCAAACGTCATGGCTGTGATAGGGGCCCTGGTCCATCCCGATGCCCGCGCAGAACTCGGGCGCGATCTGTTGCATGAGGCCGAGGTCCATGAGGTCGGCGAGGCACTCTGCCCCGTCTGCGAGCTTAAGCATTTTGACGAGCTCGTCGCGGACCCTTTCGGAGCTGATGATTTGCAGGCGATCTGCCTCTTGCGCGATGGCGTCGTAAAGTCCTGGCGCGGGCTCGAAGCCGAGCTGCCAACGAAAGCGCACGGCGCGCAGCATGCGCAGAGGGTCGTCGTAGAACGTCTGCTTGGGGTCGAGGGGCGTGCGGAGAACGCGCCGCGCGAGATCGCTGAGGCCCTGACCGAGCGGGTCGAGGACCTCGCCGGTGAAGAGGTCCTTCATGAGCGCGTTGACCGTGAAGTCCCTGCGCCTTGCGTCCTCTTCTATGGTCGCTGGCTTGACATTCGGTTTGCGCGATTCGTCGTCGTAGGACTCCTTCCGCGCGGTGGCGAACTCGATGGCCGCGCCGTCTACCTGGACCATCGCCGTGCCAAAGCGCGGGAAGGTGACGGGCGCGATGCTGGCGACCTTTTTCTTCCAGAGGACTTCGGCGGCCTTGAGCGCGTCGCCGAGCACGACGATGTCGAGGTCGTTGCCGACCTTCCGCTTGAGGAGCTCGTCACGGACGGCGCCGCCGACGAGCCAGGCTTTGCCCTCGAACTCAGTGCCCTTGAGGGCGCCTGCTACTTTTTCCAGCTTGAACTGGGGCATCCGGAGTTCGATTATGAATGGTCAGAACGCCTCAACCCTCTACCCCCTCTCCCTGGGAAGGGAGAGGGGGGTCGCGAGCCTCAGTCTTCGACCGGCCTGATCTCCGTCACGAAGCCAAGCTTGGCGATCGCGACGAGGACCTTTGCGTCTGCGGTGCCGTAGACGACCTTTAAGTCGCTGATCGAATCTTCGACCTTGAGGCCGGCGTCTTCGAGGAGCTTCTTCCAGCCCTCTGGCCAGTCTTTGACCAGGACCTCGATCTCGAACGTGCCGGTCTTTTTGTCGCGCAGGGTCTTCTCGATCTTGATCTCTGGGTTTGCAGCCATGATCTGCTCGAATTCCTGTCGCCGGTCGTATTGGGCGTTCGTGGACTTGGCCGCAGCGCCTCCGGTGCCGCCGGCGAAGCCACCTCCGCCGCCACGTGCTCCACCAAGACTCATAGTCGCGCCCGCTTGACTGGAAGCGCGCATCCTGTCGGCGCCCTTGCCAAAGATGCCTTCGTAGCTGACGCCGTCGGCCATTTCGACCGGGACGCGCACGGTTCGCTGGCGGCCGCCGATGTTGACGACGCGCTTCTCGACCGCGACGAAGGAGGTCCACTGCGACATGATGCCGTTGGCCAGCGCGAACTGGACAAAGCGTTCGTCGTTCTCCGTGTATTCGTGGCCGGAACGCGTGGTGCGCGTGGCGGCGAAGTAGTCCTGGCGGACCATGTCGTCTAGCCGCTTGCGCGCCCAGACCTTGCTGATACCTTCGCCACCGTCGCTGTTTGCGGGGAGGTCGACGTCGATCGTGCGAGACCAAGGCTTGCCTGCGAGGCTGCCGCCGACCGTGACTTTCGCGGGCCCGGGCTTGTCGTAGCGGCCGAAGACCACGAGCGGGCCATCGGTAAAGAGGTCGGGCACGACGTCGGGGGTGAGGTCGTGGATGCTTCCGCCTTTGGTCGAAACAGACACATCGGTGAGGACGGGGGTCTGTGTGCGCTTGAGGAAGCGCGCTATGGCAGCGTCGACGTCGGAGGCCAGCGTGACGATCTCAGAGGCGCCGCGGCCCTCGTTGCTCATGCCGTCGATGAGGAACCGGTTGACGCTGTTGCCAATGCCGAAGGTGAAGAGCCGAGCGTTGAGCCGGTTGGTCTGGACCATCTGCAGGATGTCGAAGTCGTCGCCGACGTACCCGTCGGAGTTAAAGACGATGAGCTTGAGTCGGCCGTCCGGCGAGCGGTGCGTCATCGTAGCCTTGAGCGGGGGAAGGAAGTTGGTTCCGCCACCGGCCTGGAGGCCCTCGATGAACTGCTTGGCCTCGCGCACGCGCTCCGTGTCGTTAGGCATCGCTTCGGGCCACAGGAAGTTGACCCCCGTGGTGAACGTGACGACGTTGAACCGGTCGTCCGGGCGGAGGTGGTCGATCATCGCCTTGGTGAGGACCTTGGACTTTTCAATCGGGAAGCCCTGTTGGCTTCCGCTCTGGTCCATGACGAACACGACCTCGCGCGGAGTGGCGTACTGTTCCACTTCGCCGCGCGGCGGGATGACGGTGAGGCAGAAGGTGCCGTGGCCGCCCGACGCGTTGGTGAGCAGGCCCTCCGTCACGCCGTTGCCCGCTGGCTTCCACTTTAGGATGAAGTCGCGGTTGGGGATCTCGCTCTTGTTGGTGAGCGAAACGTCATAGCGCCCCGCGACGAGCTTGTCGACCGTGATCGCGTGCAAGACGGAGCTGACCGACTCGAGCGACGTGCCGGCATTGAGGTGGACTGTGAGCGAGACGTCCTGCCCGGTCCGCGTGCCGCTCGGAGTGATCGGCGGGAAGATCTTGCCCGGGTCGGGCGCGTTCATTGTGTTGCGCGGTCCGACGACCATGGGGAACGAGAACTCGAACTCGCCGTCCTCGTACTTGACGAGATCTACGTAACTGATCTCGACCTGAACCTGTGCGCCAGGCATGATGTTGGCGATGGACTGCGTGAATATGTTCGGCCGCTCTTGGTCGAGCAGCGCGGCGGTCTGACCCGCCAGTTTGGCTGCGTCGTAAATGGCTCGAGCCTCCTCGGCGCGCTTAATCTCGCCCTCGATGACGCGGTCTCCGACCTTGATGCGCATGTGGTCTACGGCTGCGTCAGCCGGGAGCGGGAACGTGTAGACGGCCTCGATCGGAACGCGGCTCGGGTTCTGGAACGTCTGGACGACCGTGACGCGCGAGGCGATGCCTGCGACGTCGGCGCTGACGTCCGTGTGAGTAAGGGGCATGTAGACAGGGGGCCCGCCCTCGTGATCAGGCGCGCCCGTGAGCTGCCCGGGAGTGGCGATGAAGCCCCTTTGTTGCGGGGCAGGTTGGGCTTTCTGGGCGGTTCCACCCGGCACCCCGGCCACCAAGACGAGCGTTGCACACATCAGCGTCAACATTGTTTTCTCCATTTCCCTCCTCACGTGCTCAGACCGCTCGGGCGGCCGCGCGTTACTACGGTTTTTCGCGACCGTCTGCGTCGGGCTCATGGGATGTGTGTCGACGGTCGCCTCCAGCGTTCAAATCGGATGAGCAGCCCATGCCCACAATCCGAGCTGGGCGGGGAGGGTATTCTGGTTCTTCGCGTGGGGCTTTAGCTCAGTTGGGAGAGCGCTTCCATGGCATGGAAGAGGTCACGAGTTCGAATCTCGTAAGCTCCACCACTCTCCCAGAATCTTGTGCCGAAAGGGTTGTCTTCGCAGGAGTTGGGGACGACTACCTCACTTCTCCCGCTGAAGGGCGCGTTGCAGGAGGATGAACAGGAGAAGAAGGGTGCCTGTGGCGATGCGCGACCACCAGGAGGAGAGGGTTCCTTCGAACATGATCGCCGACTGGATAACGGCGAAAGTGAGCAGCCCGAAGAGCGTGCCGAACACCGAGCCGTAGCCTCCGGTGAGTAGGGTCCCCCCGATCACGACTGTCGCGATGGTGTCGAGCTCGAGCCCTGTGCCGTTGATCGCGTTGCCGGCCGACGTGTACAGGACGAACGCGACTCCGCCGAGCGCCGCGCAGAAGCCGGAGAGGGCGTAGACCGCGACCTTCGTCCGCGCGACGCGGAGCCCCATGAGGACCGCCGACTGCTCGTTGCCCCCGATGGCGTAGACAGTTCGGCCAAAGCGCGTGAACTTTGCGACATAGGCCGCCACGAAGAGCACCACGAGGAAAAGGAGCGCGTAGGACGGCAGCCACGCGCCCTTCGCGACCGGGAGGCGCACAGCGTCTACCGAATTCAAGAAGGGATGGTCCACCTGCACGGACTCGGTGCTGACCCAAAGCCCAACTCCGCGACAGAAAAAGAGCCCTGCGAGGGTGACGAGGAAGGGCTGGAGCCCGAACTTGTGGATGAGCGCGCCTTGCGCAGCGCCAAGCAGCGTTCCGCCCGCCAAGAGGATTCCGAAAGCGACTAGCGGATGCAACCCGGTGCGCGCGATCAAGACGGCGGAGCAGATCGTCGTGCAGCCGACGACAGCGCCGACGCTAAGGTCGATGCCGCCGCAAATGATCACGAACGTCGCACCGACCGCCACAATGCCAAGGAAAGCGTTCTCGCTGAAGAAGTTTGCAAGCACGCGCATGGAGAAGAACCGGTCGAACATAAGTCCGGCCGCGACATAGAGCACGACCAGCACAACGAGCGTCGCGAGCACCGGCACGTTCTGGCGCGAGACGCGGAGCCTCATGCCGGGGCGCTCCTCTTTGCGCGAAGCGCCGCCCGGAACTGTTGCGATTGCACAAGCACGACGGCGACGATGATGAGCGCCTTGGCGACGAGCGTGGCGTGCGGCGAGACGCCGCGCGTGAGGATGGTGGTCGTGAGCGTCTGCATGAGCAGCGCTCCGACGACGGAGCCCGCGATGGAGAACTTGCCGCCTGCGAGCGACGTGCCGCCGACGCTCACGGCGAGGATGGCGTCGAGCTCCAGGTAGAGGCCCGCCGTCCCGGAGTCCGCAGCCTTGATGTTCGCGCAGGCGATGACGCCCGCGATCCCAGCCATGAGTCCGCAGACCGAATACACGGCGACCTTCACTTTGTCGGCGGCAACTCCAGCGAGGCGCGCGGCCCTCGCGTTTGAGCCCACCGCCTCGATGAAGAGGCCGAGCGCGGTCTTTCTCACGACAAGCACCGTGATCAGGAACGCGCCGGCAAAGATGAGAACGGGCACAGGGAGGCCGAGCGCGCTGCCGTTGGCGAGGTACTCGAGGCTCGGTTCATTGAAGATGACGATTTGCCCGCTCGTGACAAGCTGCGCGACGCCGCGCCCCGCGACCATGAGGATGAGCGTCGCGACGATGGGCTGAACGCCCGCCTTGCCGACGAGCGCGCCGTTGAAGAGCCCGGCCATTACCGCGACTGCGAGCGCGGCAAGGACGACCGCCGGGACGTTGTGAGCCACGTGCAACCAAGAAAGCGGTGTGCCGGGAGTGCCAGTAACGAGCACCGCTGCGACTGCGCCGCTGATCGCCATGACCGCGCCGACGCTGAGGTCGACGCCGCCGGTGGCGATGACGAGCGTCATGCCCAGGCTCAGGAGCAGCACGGGCGTGGCGCGATTGAGCACGTCGATGAGGCTGCCGTACAGGCGGCCGTCGCGCACCTCCACATCGAAGAAGTGCGGAGTGAACAGCGCGTTGAAGAGAAGGATAAGCGCAAGCGCGACGAGGGGATAGACGATCGGGTGGAGCTGCCTTTTCACTCTCCGTCCTCCGCGATCTTTGACATGACTTGCAGCTCGGTCAGCTGGTCGCCCTTCAGCTCGCCAACGAGCTTGCGGTCTCGCAGGACGAGAACGCGGTCGCACGTGTTGACGACCTCTTCCAGCTCTGACGACGTGAACATGAACGACATGCCGCTTCGAGCGAGGTCGGTGACGAGCTTTCGTATCTCCAGCTTGCTGCCAACGTCGATGCCGCGCGTGGGCTCGTCGAGGAGGAGGAGCTTGGGCTTTACGGCGAGCCACCGTGCAAGCACGAGCTTCTGCTGGTTGCCGCCGCTGAGGTGGTCGATGGGCCGCGCAGAATCGTGAGCCTTGATCTGGAGGTTCGCCTTTTGCTCTTCGAAGATATCGGTTGCGCTCTTCTTTGGAATCGGTCTTAGCCAGCCTCTCTTTGCCTGCAACACGAGGAGGAGGTTGTCTGCTACAGAAAGTCCTGGAAACACCGCCTCTTCCTTGCGGTCTTCCGGACAAAAGCCGATGCCGCGCCTGATGGTTTCACGCGGCGAGCGTGGCCTCGCGCCACGAGCCCCGAGCCCGGAGATCCCGCCTGAGTCGGCGGGCAGCGCTCCATAGACCAGCTTGAGCGTCTCTGTGCGGCCGGAGCCTAGGAGCCCTGAGAGCCCGAGGGTCTCGCCTTCACCGACTTCGAAGCTGAGCGGCTGCACCTTCCGTTTACGACCGAGGCCGTTGACGAAAAGCAGCGGGGGCCGCGCATTGCCGGATTCGTGTCTGACTTTGGGGACTTCTTCAAGGCTCCTGCCAAGCATGTGCGCGACCAGCTGTGGCTTCGGCAGCTCACGCGTCAGCCAGTCGCCGACTTTCTGACCGTTTCGCAGGACCGTGATCGAGTCCGAGATCGCATAGGTCTGCTCGATAAAGTGAGTGACGAACAGGATCCCAAGACCCTGGCCCTTCAAGGCTTTCATGAGCTCGAACAGCCGCGCGACTTCGTCTCTATCGAGGCTCGAGGTGGGCTCGTCGAGGACGAGGACCTTAGCCTCGCGGTCGACAGCGCGCGCGATCGCCACCAGCTGTTGGACCGCGGTTGAAAAGTCGCTGAGCGGGCGCGCGACGTCGATGCTGAGGTTGAGCCGGTGCATCGCTTCATCGGCCCGCGCGCGCATCGCCCGCCAATTAATCTTTCCAAAGCCGCGCCCTTCTGACCCGAGGCAGACGTTCTCCGCGACGGAGAGGTTTGGGACGAGGTTGACCTCTTGATAGACGGTGCTTACACCGAGCCCTTGCGCATGGATGGTGGAGCGAGGCTCGATCGCTTGGCCATCGAGGATGATCGAGCCTTCGTCGGGCTGAAAGACACCGGTGAGGACCTTGATGAGGGTGGACTTGCCCGCCCCGTTTTCTCCCATGAGCGCGCGTACTTCTCCGCGTTCGAGGTGGAACGAGACGTTATCAAGCGCCAGGACGCCGGGGAAGGCTTTGCAGACCCCGGACATCTCGAGCAGTGGCATGGCCCCTACTCTTCTTCAGCTTGAGTGACCTTCCACTCGTGGATTCCGCTCGCCCAATTCGGCTTCTGCTGGACGACGACCCTAAGCGCGGTTGTCGTGACCGGATCGAAGCTGGCCTTGCACCACTTGTCGAGCAGGACCGGAGCTGAGTCGAGCTTCACGTCCTGCCACTTGCCACTTATTAGCGCTTGCAGCTTCCAGGACTGCGGGAGACGGCACTCGCCCCGTCCCGTGTCGTCGAAGAAGTAGAGCTCGACGCCTTTCGCCCTTATCGGTTTGTCCCAGGCGTACTGGATCCACTCTTCGCCGCCTTTGTGCGGCCACCAGTGCGCGAGGGCGCGCGGCTGTTCGCCGCTGGAGGCCGGCTCGACACCGTCGTTGATCCCCCACGGCTGTGCGTTGCCGGAGACAAAGCTCATGGAGACCTTGGCCTTGGCAGCGACGGTCAGAATACGTGCCGGCGGTTGCACAGTCGGAACCCAGACCGTCATTTTCCCGCGGCCGCGGTTGCACCAAAACCCGTACGGGACGAACGTGGCCGATATGGTCTGAACGGACTGGATCGGTTGGTAGAGCGTACGGTCCCACTCGGCAGACTGGCGGACTTGCGCCTGTGTGCGGACGACGACGACGCCGTTGAGAAGCTCGGGCCTGTACTCGGTCTGGAAGCTTGCTCCGGGTTGGACGATGAGGTCGTCGACCTGGGTCTTGTTGTCGATCTGTTCGGCACAGTAGACGATCGGCCCACGCTGGATTGCTGCGAAGTTCAGGTCATCCTTGACGCTCGGGTGGGCTTGCATCTGCACGACGGGCATTGGCATGACGAGGCGGACGGTGTCGCCCGCCTTCCAGTCGCGGTCGAGCACGAAGTAGCCTTTGCTGACCGGCGGTTGTGCGACGCCCTTGCCATTGACGCTTATCGTCGCCCCGTTGCACCAGCCAGGGTTTCGCAGGCGCAGTGAGAACTTGCCGGGCGCCCTCATCTTGAAGTCCACGGCTCCGTCCCAGGGGTAGTCGGTCTTGATGTCCATCGCGGCGTCTTCTTTGCCGACCGACGCATGCATCGATCCACCGACATAAAGATTAACGTAGAGCGAATCGCTAGATGATGCGTACACGTAGCCGCCAAGCGACGCGATCGTGCGAAGCACGTTGGGCGGGCAGCACGCGCAGGAAAACCAAGGCGAGCGCTGGTGGTTTCCCATGCTGGCGAGCGGGTTGACGTAGAAGAAGCTCTTGCCGTCGAGCGAGACGCCGCTGATAACTCCGTTGTAGAGCGCTTTTTCAACCGCGTCCATGTACTTGGCGTCGCCATAGAGGAGCGCCATGCGCTCGCCCCAGAGCGCCATCGCCACGGAAGCGCAGGTCTCTTGGTAGGCGGTGAGGTTGGGCAGGTCGTAGTCGACAGTGAAGCCTTCGTTTGAGTTGCTGGGGCCGATCCCGCCTGTGATGTAGACGCGCCGCTCTGTTGCGCTGCGCCAGACACGGTCGAGCATCTTGAGGAGGCCCGGGTCGCCGGTCTCCCTCGCGACGTCGGCTGCGCCAGACATGAGATAGGCGGCGCGCACGGCGTGGCCCTTGATCTCCGTATGGTCGCGGATTGGCACGTCGTCGAGCCAGTAGGTGCCGTCGTAGCGGTCTTCCGGCGTGCTGTGCTCCATCGCGAAGAAGTGCGAGCCGCGAGTCTCGATCAGCTTTTGGCTGAGTAGGAACCACTTCTGGTCCCTTGTGACCTTCCAGAGCTTGACGAGGGCAAGCTCGAGCTCCGGGTGACCGGGATAGCCGAGCTGCCTGCCCGGGCCGTAGCGCTCGTTGATGAGCTCGGCGCACTTGAGCGCGACGTCTAGGAAGTTGCGCTTGCCGGTGGCCTGAAAGTGCGCGACGGCGGCCTCGATCATGTGCCCTGCGCAATAGAGCTCGTGCTGGTCGCGGAGGTTTGAGAACGGTTGGTCTGGCTTTGTGACCTCGACGAAGGTATCGACGTAACCGTTCTCGCGCTGGGCGGACGCGATCAGCGCGATCAACTGGTCCATTTTCTTGTCGAGCGCTGGGTCCGGGTGGCTCGCGAGCGTATAGGCGATCCCCTCCATGACTTTGTACATGTCGGAGTCGGTGAAGAGCAGGCCGTTGTAGTTCGTGTGCTCGTTGTGCGCGGCGAGCTCGTAGTTCTTGAAGTTGCCGGCGTTTTCAAGCATCTGCAAAGAGTGCTGCACGGTGGCTGTGCGGTTGACCTCCTGACGCGGCGTCCAGAATCGGTCCTTGATGGTGACGTTGGTGAAGGGGACCGCCTCTAGCTTGGCGAACTGCTGCTGGCCCGGTTCCGCGAGGATTGCGAAGGCGAGGAGGGTGGTCATGGGGACGTGTTTTGAATATAGCACGGGGGAAAGTTCGGGGTCGCCCGGACTCAGACATTTCGGAGCGGATCGAAGAAACCCAGACTCACGGTAACCTCGCCCAGCAACCATGAGAAAGACGACTTTGGGCGTGATCGTCGGGAACAGGGGGTTCTTCCCATCGCACCTTTGCGAGGCCGGGCGCAAGCAGATCCTCCAGGTTCTAAAGGAGGAGGGCTTCGGAGTGGTCGTACTCCCCGAGAAGGCGCGCCAGTTCGGGTCCGTCGAGTCGCTGGCCGACGCACGCGCGTGCGCAGAGCTTTTCAAGAGTCAGGCGGCCCATATCGACGGCGTGCTCGTGACTCTGCCGAACTTCGGGGACGAGCGCGCGGTGGCGAACACGCTGCGCTTTTCCGGGCTGAACGTGCCCGTGCTGGTACACGCGTTCGGCGACGAGTCCAAGCGAATGACGATCAAGGACCGGCGCGATTCGTTCTGCGGAAAAATGTCGGTGTGCAACAACCTCAAGCAGTACGGGATCCCGTTCTCCTTGACCAGCCTGCACACAGTGAGTCCTGTGTCTGAGTCGTTCCGTCAGGACCTGCGGCAGTTTGCGGCGACGTGCCGCGTAGTGCGCGGCCTGCGCGGCGCGCGGCTCGGGGCGATCGGTGCGCGGCCGACGGCGTTCAATACGGTCCGGTTCAGCGAGAAGCTGCTGGAACGGAGCGGGATCAGCGTCGATACGCTCGACCTATTCGAGCTGATGGGCTGGGCGAACAAGCTCTCTTCGACCGACAAGAGCGTCAAGAAGAAGCTCGAGCAGATCAAGGGGTACACGTCGGTGAAAGGGATCCCGGCCGGGAGCCTGGACAAAATGGCGCGGCTGGGCTGCGCCATCGACAAGTGGTGCAAGGAGGCGCAGCTCGATGCGACGGCGATACAGTGCTGGACCGCGATGGAGGAGTTCTACGGCGTGGTGCCGTGCACTCTCATGTCGATGATGTCGAACAGCCTGATGGCGAGCGCGTGCGAGACCGACATCGCCGGCACCGTTTCTATGTACGCGCTTCAGCTCGCAAGCCAGACTCCCTCGGCCCTGCTCGACTGGAACAACAATTACGGCGAGGACCCGAACAAGTGCGTCGTGTTCCACTGCTCGAACCTGCCGCAAGCTGTGTTCGCGCACCAGAAGATGGACTACCAAGAAATCATCGCAGGAGCGGTCGGCAAGGAGAACACCTACGGAACGATCGTCGGTCGGATGAAAAAGTCGGAGTTCACCTATTGCCGGGTCTCCACGGACGACTTCAACGGGCGCATCAACGCCTATGTGGGCGGTGGCCGGTTGACGAACGACATGCTGAACACCTTCGGCGGATTTGGCGTAGCGGAGGTTCCGCGGCTGCAAGAGCTGCTCCGTTACATCTGCAATAACGGGTTTGAGCACCACGTCGCGTTCAACCTCAGTTCGTTCGCGCCGGCAGTAGGAGAAGCGTTTGCCAAGTACATGGGTTGGAACACGTACGTCCATGCTTAAGCTCTTGCTGCTGATCGTTGCGGGGCCGGTGACGACTCCTCCGCAGCCCTGGGCCCTGAGCTTTGCCGCGCCGCCGCGGATGCCGTTCGTCGGTGACGTCGACGGTGACGGGCTCGCCGACCTCGCGCTGGTCTATCCGCCGGGCGGGAGCATAATCGACGTCGACCTTTCCGTGGACGGGCAGAAGACGGGCGGCGGCATCCAGGCGCTCAGTTCCTGGGGAAAGGACTGCCAGGCGGCGCTTTGCGGCCAGTTCGATACTGTCGCAGGCGCAGACGTCTTGGGCATCTTCGGCGGGCGAGAGCTGCGCGTGGCCGGCTCGTACAAGGATCGGCGCTTTGTCGACGAGGGGGTCTGGTGCACCCTGCCCTCGTCGCTCGATGCGCCGGCGATTGCGTTGATCGATGGCGGCGCTACTGTGCTGGCGTTCTCTACTAAGAGTGGAGCGGCGTTCTTGGTCGACCAGAACACGAAGGCAGTCTCGGTGGCCAATGTGCCAGTAGGAGCGGTCTGGATCGGCGACACGGGCGCCCAACTGGCGATGCAGGACGGCGCCGGCGCGCTGTCATGGCTTTCGCGGAACGGATTTGCGAAGGGGGATGCGATCGGATCGGAGCGCACGGGGTCGCGCCCTGCTGCGACGAACGGGATGTTGGCGTTTGGAGACACGCTTTGGACCCCGCACGGAACGACAAAGCTCGCGTCCGACGGACTGCCGGAGGCGGACGCCGTGCGCGCGTTCGGCGACGTGGACGGCGACGGTGACCAGGACTTGGTGGACTTTCGGTTCGGCAGCGAGATGCACACGGCCTATCAGGTGTTCCTGAGGCGCACGGTTTCGCCCGGCGAGATCGATCCGGACCACGACGGGCTGACGAACCTCATGGAAAAAGTGCTCGGGACGGACCCGTTGAACCCGGACACGGACAACGACGGGCTCCTCGACGGCTGGGAGATCGATGGTTTCCGCGGCCTCGACCTGCGAGCGCTCGGCTGCGACCCGCGGCACATGGACACGGTCTGCCTGGTGTCGCGCTTTTCGGGCGTTGCGCAGGAGACTCTGCAAAAGGGCATGGATCGTGTGATTCAGTTTTACAAGGGCTTGAAGTTCGCGAACCCCGACGGGACGGACGGGCTCACTTTCCACCCGGTCTACGTGGACGAGGTCGCGGAGGCCGACCAGAAGAACAGTTGGCAGACTAACCGCGCGAAGTTCCTGCCACCACAGTGGCGCGGGGTCGTGCACTGGATGCAGGTGACCCCCGGCGGCGGTGGCCAGGCAGACGAGCTTGGAGACGGAGGGTCGGTCGGACAGAACGCGCTGTGGGCGGTCTTCGTGCACGAGTTCGGGCATCAGATGGGTCTGAACCACGAAGGGTTTTGGCCGAACTCTCTCTGCCCCACATACACTAGCCTCATGAACTACGCCTACAGCTACTCCCTCGAGGACGATGGGAACAAGATCCACTACAGCGACGGCAAGCTCGCCGGCTACGTCCTGCGCGAGACGGACCTGGATGAGACGATCCCCTTCCCATACGACGAGGTGAAGTTCCTGGAAAGAGGGCCGTACAGGTTCCGGCTAAAGCCGAACGGCGACACGACCCTCATCGATTGGAACTGGAACGGCGTCTTTGGAGAGAAACACATCCGCGCCGACATCAACTACTCGTACTCGACGAACGCTGGCGCGCGCGACGATGCGGGAAGGACTATGACCTCGCCTTGGCTCTTCGTGCACGATGGAAAGGCGTTCGTGCTCTTCGGGCGGCACGACCTCCCCAAGGACCCGAAGATCGACCCCACGACCGGGCCCGACCGCCCGTCGCGACTGATGCTGCGCCGGTTGCAAGAGCCGAGAAAGTGGGACGAGCCTTGGACCATCGAAAAGGACGGGCTTGTGGGCGACCCGGTGGGAGCGAGCATCGGCGGAAAGGTCGCGCTCTTCTACCAGACGACCGCGGGGGTGGCCATGCGCATGTTCGCGGTGTCGGAAGCGGGGCCGGCCGACTCGCAGCCAGTCATCGTCGACAAGGACTCGACGCTCGTCCCGACGGTTGGAACTTACATGAATCAGGCGTACCTGTTCCTGACCAATCCGGCCGATGGAAAGGTCCAGTACCGACCTGTCGCTGCGGACGGGACGCTGGGGACGGTGCGGACGCTCGCTGAGACGAGCGACGATCCTGTAGGGATGTGCGAGGACAAGGTCGCAGGAGAGGCGGTCATCGCGATGGCGCACAAGCAGGGCGACAAGCGCAACCGGTGGAAGGTGCACCGCTTCATCTTGAAGGACGGCGCGTTTGACGAGGTTTCTTCTGAGTGGGTAAGCGGCGAGGGAGGCGGCAGCGCGGGAAGCGGGCGACTGACGGTGCTGTTTGACTCGAGCCAGAACGCGGGCCCCGCCGGCCGAATCTACCTCTATGGCAGGGGGCTGACGAGCGCGCAGACACCGTGGTCGTGCACCTACGTCGCGATGCAGATCGCGGACAAGAGCGTGAACGGGGGATGGCTGGTCAAGAGGTTCTATGACGAATGGACGCAGAGCCGTTCGGCGCCTGCGGCAGCGTGGTTCGGAGGCGACGTCATCTGGGCGTACCGGTGGGTAGACGGCGGCCAGGGCGCCTCGGACAACGTGCTCCACGTCGGTTACCGCGCGCTGGGGATCGAAGACACGCCGATGGGCGACCACGACGACATCGGGTTCATCACCAAGTTCGGTATCCGGAACTCCCTGATCAGCCTCGGGCGGGGCTGATCGGTTGGTCACAATGCAGCGAGCGATGGGCGACGGACGAAGGTTCACTCTAGGCCTGGACTACGGCACGAACAGCGTGCGCGCGCTCATCGTGGACGTCGCGAACGGCGAAGAAGTCGGGACATCGGTTTCGGACTACTCGCGAGGCGATGCAGGCGTGTTCCTGAGCGCCAAAGACCCACATTTGGCGCGCCAGGACCCGCGCGACTACACTGACGGTTTCTTCGCTAGTGTTTCGGGAGCGCTCTCACAGGCTTCTAGCGCACCAGGCTTCGCGGTCGAAAAGATTGTCGGGATCGGCGTGGACACCACGGGGTCGACGCCGATGCCGGTGGACGAGCGCGGCGTGCCGCTGGCCCTGTCGCCGGAGTTCGGAGACGACCTCGACGCAAAGGCGTGGCTGTGGAAGGACCACACGTCGTTTGCGGAAGCGGAGGAGATCACTGCGCTCGCGCGCAAGCGCGGCGAGCCGTATCTGGCAAAGTGCGGCGGGACGTACTCGTCCGAGTGGTTCTGGTCGAAGGCCCTTCGTTGTGCGCGCGTCGCGCCACGCGTGTTCGGTGCGGCACACTCATGGGTGGAGGCCCAAGACTGCATCCCCGCGTGGCTTTGCGGCATTGCACGAGCCAGCGAGATGCCGCGCGGCGTTTGTGCGGCGGGGCACAAGGCGATGTACCACACGGACTGGGGCGGGCTGCCTTCCGCTTCGTTCCTCTCAGAGCTCGATCCGCGCCTCGGAGCGTTGCGCGCGCGGCTCTATGACTGCGCTGTGCCCGCGGGTGAGCGGGCGGGCGGGCTGGACGCAGCGCTAGCCGCGAAGTGCGGGCTCGTTGCGGGCACGCCGGTCTCAGTCGGCGCCTTCGACGCCCACTTGGGCGCGGTGGGAAGCGGCGTCAAGCCGGGCACGATGGTCAAGATCATCGGGACTAGCACGTGCGACGTCATGGTGGGTGATGCGAGCACGCCGGATATCCCAGGCGTGTGTGGCGTGGTGCCGGGCTCGGTCATCCCAGGGATGCTGGGCATCGAGGCGGGCCAGTCTGCGGTCGGAGACCTTTTCAATTGGTGCGCAACAAAGCTCTCGTCCCTCTCGCACGAAGAGCTCAACGCGCTCGGCGCGCAAATGAAGCCGGGCCAAAGCGGTCTCTTGGCGCTAGACTGGAACAACGGCAACAGGACGATCTTGGTCGATCCGTTGCTCACCGGCCTGCTGGTCGGGCAGACTCTTCACACGACGCCGGCGGAGGTCTATCGCACGCTGGTCGAGGCGACGGCGTTCGGAGCGCGCAGGATCGTAGAGCGAATTCGAGAGTACGGCGTGCTCCTGGACGAGATCGTGATGTGCGGCGGAATCGCCGAGAAGAGCCCCTTGACGATGCAGATCTACGCCGACGTGTGCGGAATACCGATGAAGACGAGCCGGTCTGCGCAGGCGTGCGCGCTCGGCGCCGCTGTCTGCGGTGCGGTCGTCGGAGGGGCGCACAAGGATTTTCTCGCCGCCATCGGCGCGATGACGGGAGTGAAAGACGAGGTGTATTCTCCTGACCCTGCGGCGGCGATAGTTTACGAACGGCTCTACAGGCTCTATCTCCAGTTGCACGACGGGTTCGGTGTCGCGGGAACGAAGTCCGAAATGTCCAACGTCATGAAGGAGCTATTGAGGATCCGCCGGGAGGCCGTTTCGTGAGCGTCACACAGCTGCGCGTCGAGGTGTGCCGGGCGAACCAGGAGCTTCCGAGAGCAGGGCTCGTCACAGCCCACTCCGGAAACGTCAGCGGCTTTGATCCGGCTTCCGGCGTGGTCGTCATCAAGCCGAGCGGAGTCGATTACGCCCTGTTGACGCCGGCCGATCTCGTAGCAGTCAAATTGGAGACAGGCGAGGCCGTGGACTCCGCGATGCGGCCGAGCGTAGACCTTCCCCACCACCTCTACATCTATCGCCACATGACAGACGTGCGCGGTGTGGTCCACACGCACAGCAATTTCGCCACGGCCTTCGCCGTGTGCCACCGGCGGATCCCGGCGGTGCTGACTGCGCTCGCAGACGAGTTCGGTGGCGAGGTGCCTTGCGCCCCGTACGTCGACAACGAGGGCGACCACATCGGCGAGGCGATCCTCAAGTACAGAGGCGAGCGCTCACCGGCCGTGCTACTCGGCAACCACGGCGTGTTCGCGTGGGGCGATTCGCCTGCCTCGGCGCTGAAGGCGGCGGTGATGGTCGAGGACGTCGCGAAGACGGTCTTTCTGGCGATGCAGATCGGCGAACCGCTTCCCTTGCCTCCCGACGAGATCGAAAAGTGGTGGGACCGGTATCAGAACAGGTACGGGCAAGAATGAGGATCGGCGCGAGCAACTGGATGCAGGTCGAGGAGCGCCTCAAGCACGGCGACCGCTGCGTCGTTCCCTTGGGATGCACGGAGCAGCACGCGTACCTCAGCCTGAGCACAGACAGCATCCTGGCAGAGCGCGTGGCGACTGAGGCGGCGGAACCACTCGGGGTCCCCGTGTTCCCTGTCTTGGCGTACGGGATTACACCTTCGTTCCGCGCGTATCCAGGAACAGTGAGCCTGCGCGTGGCGACCTACGCAGCGATCCTGCAAGACCTGATGCTGGGAGTGGTGGAGCAGGGGTTTCGGCGCGTGCTTTTCGTGAACGGGCACGGAGGAAACGCGCCCGGACTGTCGGTGGTCGAGGAGTTCGTAAGCGACCATCCCTCGCTCGGACTTCGAGCAAAGTGGCACAACTGGTGGAGCGCGCCGCAGACGATGGCGAAGGTGCTCACGATCGACAAGGACGCCTCGCACGCTAGCTGGATGGAGAACTTTCCTTGGACGCGCCTTACCGGGGTCGACCCGCCGAGCGTTAGGAAACCGATAGTCGACTACGCCTCCGCGCGCGGACAGTCGCCGAAGGCAGTGCGCGAAGCGCTGGGCGACGGCTCGTTCGGCGGCCTTTACCAGAGGCCGGACGACGAGATGCTCGCGATATGGTCCGTCGCGGTCTCAGAGACCCGCGCTGTCATCGAATCGCTCTAGCCGGCCGCCCTGAACGTCCAGCTCCCGTTCCTCACCTTCGCCCTCAGGTCCTCCAAAGTCGGTAGTAGGTGCGCCCGAGGCTGCACGGCTGCGTCCGGCACGCCATCTTGGAAGAGGTCCTTCCACTCGCGCATGGCGTCGAAGCCGCTGGTCTTCTCTATCGCCGGATCCATCAGCGCCGCGTAGAGAGCGGCGAGCGAAGTGAGCGGGCCGTGCGCCTCGACCTCCACGTTCTCGGAGTACTTCTTCATCGCTTCCTTCGCTCTCACGATCTGCCAAGCGGCGATGAACGCTACCGATCGGCCGAGATAGACCGCGTAGCGCAGCTCGATATCCCTTAGCTCGCCTGTACTCAGCGCGTCGATGAAGAGGTAGGCGTATCCGTCGTCTGGGCGCGCAGTCTGCGACTGGGCTTGCTTGCCAGCGTCGTCCAGGACGATTCGCACGCCCTTGGGCGCGGACTTCGGCATGTGCAAGACCGCTGGGGTCGTGAAACCGGCCTCAGAGGTGAAAGTCACTGCCCGACGGTCGCCACTGCCGGTCTCCTTGTAGTTGAGAGGAGACCTGAACGGCAGGCCGCCGTTGATTTCGATCACGTCCTGGAACGAGGCCTTCTTCGGCGGCTTGTCGAGGTACTGCATCGAAAGCTGCCGCATCGTGCGTTCGTTCGGCGCCGGTGGTTCGAGAACAAGGAGGCTGTGGTCTTCCGGGTTGGTGACGGTGATGTTGGGCTGTCCCACGGGAGAGCCGTCGCCGACGCCGCGGAGGTACTTGTCAAAGAAGCCGATCATCGCTTCGCGCATCGGCTGGTTGTAGTCGTGCGGGCCGGCAAAGATCTGTCCGAAGACGTCCTGGGCTTTGCCGAACACCGCCCACGAGAGGCGCGCCTTTTCGACCGTGAGGTTGGTGGCGTCCGGTGGGAACTCGGGATCGTCGTGCGCGCCCATGATGTAAACGGGTTTGGGAGCCTGGATCCCGAGAACGTCGCTGCGGTCGCCGACCTGCATCGTGCCGGGGACGTGGTTACACAGGCAGCCGTTGTCTGGCGCGAGCTCCATGCTGGCCATGTACACCACGGGCACGGCCGCCTTGTAGCGGTCGTCTGCGGCAAACGTGTAAAGGGTCGCGAGCCCGCCCCCGCTCGCTCCGGTGATGCCGACACGGCCCATGTCGCTGTCGCTTCGCGTTGCCATGTAGTCGAGCGCGCGGATGGCGTCCCAAACGTAGTATCCGGTCGCGTTCGTACCGCCCTGCACGAGCTTGAAGTCGTTGTGGTTCCCTTCCGCGCGGCGCTCGATCAGGCTGGTGCCCTCGAAGCTCCAGCCAGGGCTGTCGATGGCGATGGCGATGTAACCGCGCAGCGCTTGGAAAGCGGCGCGGAGCTGGATGCGATCCTCGTCTTTCTTGTGCGCCCAGTGGCCGTTCACGTTGACGATGACAGGCGCGCGGTGGTTGAGCGGCGGATAGGGGACGTAGACGTGCGCCGTTACGAAGAAGCTGGGACGGCTCTCGAACACGACCTTTTCGATGCGATAGCCGGTGCGCAGGAGCACGCCGGTCGTGCGCGCGTTCAGGGGCGTCTTCTCGGGCATTGGGTCGAGCCCCAGCGACTTGAGCAGCTCCTTCTTTCGCCTCTGCCTTTCAGCCTCAAACTCTGCAGGCGAGCCTGGCACGGGGCGCTTGGCCCTGGCGACGACCTGCGCCTTGAGCCATGCGTTCGCCATCTCCTTTCCCTTGCCTTGCAGCACGTCGTCGTCGAGCGCCGGGCCGGGGACCGGCGTGAACGAGTCCATCCCCTGCTCGTTTGCGATGACTTCGCCGAGCGTAAGGAACGGGATGTCGTGGGAGTTCATGAGGTCGGGGTGGTTGGACGATGAGAAGTCGGCGCCCTCGCTGTTGCTGTCGATGAGGATCGTCGGCCTTTCCTTCCCGCCGATGCCTAGCAGCTTGACGAAGTTGCGCGCGGCGCTGGGGATGTGCATCCGCTGCATGAGCCGCGCGCTGCAGACCCACACCTCGCCCTTGCCGACCTTGAGCCGCGCAAGGCCGCCGTTTCCGAACACGTCCCACCCGTCGCTGGGCGCGAATCGCTGCCACATGGCGTCGGCTGTGTCGGTCTTCTCGAGGCCGAGCTGCCCTGCCGGGTCGAAAGTCGTCCAGTTGCCACCTTCGACCTTGAGCGGCTTCGGCAGGAAGTCGAGGCTATAGCGGTTGAAGTCCTGTTGGAGGATGAGGAGCCTCATCCCCTTTTCGACGGGAACGAGGATCTTTCTCCGCGTCGCGCGGTCAAAGCTGGAGAAGAACCGCCATCCGCGCGTGCCTATGATCATCGCGCCGTACTTGCCCGGATCGATGGCCCCGGGCTTGAAGTAAGTCATCGCCTCTTCGGCGCTGTAGATCTGCGGGGTGGGGCCCGGAAGCGAAGGTATGACCAGATAGGGCGCGGCGTCCTCGACGTTTGGAAACCTAGCGATCTCGGCCCCTGATTCGGCTTCAGCAGCGACTAGATACCCCCAGTTCTCTCGCTTGAAGCTCGCTTCAAACCCGTTGCCGCTCTTCTCCATTGGAACTCTATGGAAGTACGTCGAGCTGGGAAGGGGCTTTTGGAGCAGCCACGCCCGCTCCGCACCTAGACTGACAAGCTTGCAAGTGACGACCCCGCTCTGTTCCGACCAACTCAGCCTTCCGTCTGGTCGAGGCGTGACGCTGCCTAGAAGGATCGGCTGTTGCAGTGGCGCTTCTGGGAGCTTGAGGATCCTCGCGGCTTCGTCTTGGACGAGCTTGTGCTGGTCGGCCCAAGTGAAGGTGTTCGTGTGCATCCGCAGCCGCTCGGTGAACGGCCTGTAGAGCGTGCTGTTCGCCAGGAGCTGGTGAGCCGACGACGCGTCCGAGAACGTTCCGACCAAGATTCCGTCTCGGGACAAGGCGTTGAACGAGGCCTCCATCTGAGCGTAGCGCTGTGCGTCCCTAAACCGGTTCAAATAGTACGTACCAAGGCCACGCATCAGATCGAGCTGCGTCGCCAGTTCGGCTTGGCGCAGGTTGGGCTTGGGTTTCGTTTCGCTCGGCGCTAGAGTGAGCGAGCCCAGGGACTGCAATCGCTGGTCTAGCCATGCGTCAGACCTGAGCCTTCCGTCAACCCCGCCCGTAGCGAGGTTGGCGAAGAGCTCATTGATCGGCGAGAACGAGAAGCTGTCCTGACCCGCGCCTTGGACCATGAAGCCGTTGTCACCGCCCCACTCCAGTTCCGGTGCGTGGCTGCGGTGGTCGGGGCCCAGCGAATACGCCATGAACGCGATCGGCAGTAGCACGCTCGCCTGCTTCCAAGCCTGGACAAGGCCCTGGCTCCCGTCACCTAGCATCCGCGCAGCCTGTCTGTCGAACGTCTCGTCCGTCACGGTCGGGTCATATCCGAGGCGGCCCCAAGTCGTCCAGTACATCAAGTCGCGCTGATGGATCCACGTGTACGCCTTCTTGGAGGGATCGGCGAGGTAGTACTCGGGCTTCTTGGGATAGTAGGCGTCCTCGCCCTCGATCGTGTAGCCGCTCGCGGTGCCGACCTTCATGCACAGGACCGAGCGGCGCACCCACTCGGGGTTGTAGAACGGAAAGATGCGGTGCGTCCCGTTGGCGCGCACCTGCCAGACGACCTTGTATGGCTCGCCCGGCCATTGCCCGCCGCCCTCTGCCGCGTTCCCCGGCCAGGTCTTGGCGTTCTTCTCTGGCGATCCGGAGTCGCTCAGATAGTCTTCGTATGAGTAGCTGTACCAGTTGGCGACCCGGCCGCCGGCGACCATGTACGGCGCGCCCCACTGCTCGCCGTTGTACTTGATCTCGACCGTGAAGTCCTTGTTCGCACGCGCGAGCGGCAGGACCTGTTGGCGGCGCGTGATCCATGAGCGCGTGACGAGCGGGATGTCCCGTCCGCTGTTCCTAACGGCCTCGGTGTAGCAGTTGAAGAAGGACTCGCCGTGGCCGCTCTCGCCGATGCGAAAGCCGATCGCGTCGAGCCCAGGCGCGCCGCGGACCATCTGCTCGACCGCTTCCCTCGTGTACTTGTAGACGTTTTCCTCGCTCTGTTGATAGGGGGGGTTGGGGTTCTGCGGAACCGCGAGGCTCGCCTGGTACGCCATCAGGCTGACGCGAATCCCGCGCTCGTGCGCCATAGCGATCACGTGGTTGAGCTGCCTAAGGTCGGCCTGCTTTACGTTCTCCGGCACCCCGACCTGCGGGAAGGACGGCGCGGTGACGAAGTAGGCGTAGAGGTTGGGCGCGTCGGTCACGCTGATGTCCCAGGTGCCGTGGATGTCGAGCCAGTTCAGCCGGCTCTGGGCCATGGTGTCGAGCAGAGTCGTCCAGTAGTCCTCGTTCTGGAACCACCACTTTTCGGGGTCGGTGAGCGACTCCACCGCGTAGTCGGTGTCGTTCTTGGCGTAGTCCCAAGGGAGCGTGAGGAAGAGGTTCAGGCCGCGGTCTTTGAGGTACGGCTTGCCCGAGGCGCCCTCCTTCCATGCCTTTTCACCCTCGTTCTGGACGCGCTCGGCGAACTCGAACGCGCCATACATCGCGCCCGTCTGGTCTGGAGCGGTGACGACGACCTTGTTCCCTTCCGGCGCGATCGTGTAGCTCTCGGGCTCTCCTCCTGGCGAGACGCGCAGCTGGACGTCGCTGGCCCGCGCGCCCAGCACGCGGTTGATCTCCCGCTTGCCGAACTCCATCGGAAAGTGGGGCTGTTGCGCGAGCACAAAGAGGGCGACCGCGAGCGTCATGTGCCGAGATTAGCCCATGTCCTGCCCGTTTCCTTCCCTTCGCCTTCCGTCGAGGTACGCGAAGGGAAGGTGCAGACGGGCGTCAGTACTTCCTGTCCGGGAGCGCTGACGAAGCGTTGGAGGCGTCGAACTGCAGGTCTTTGATGACTGTGCGCTTGGGCAGGGTCTCGCCTCGCATCAGGGCTTCGATAGCGTCGAAGAGGAACGGCCCGAGCAGCGGGTTGCACTCGACCGTACAGTTCATCTTGCCGTCGACGATCGCCTGCAAGGCGTCATGGATCCCGTCGATGGAGACGATCGTGACGCCGCTGCCGGGCTTGAGGCCCGCTTCTTCCATCGCTTGGATCGCCCCAATAACCATGTCGTCGTTGTGCGCGAAGACCGCGGTCATCGTCTTGCTCTTCGGATTCTTCAGGAAGGCCTCCATGACCTCCTTTCCGTTGGCGCGTTTGAAGTCGCCGGTCTGGCTGTAGATGATCTTCATGCCAGGGTACTTGGCGATGACCTCGCGAAACCCCTTCGCCCGGTCGTTGGCGGGCGCGCTGCCTGGCGTGCCGGTGAGCTCGGCGATCTGCGCCTTGCCGTTCGTGTGGTCAGCGAGCCACTGTGCCGCGCGCTGGCCCTCTTGGATGAAGTCAGAGCCGATGAAGGTGACGTAGAGGTCGTCCTTCACGTCCGGGCGCCTGTCGGAGACGATGACGGGGATGTGTGCGTCCTTGGCCTCCTGTAGCACGTCCGTCCAGCCCGTCTCTACCACCGGCGAGAACGCGATGACGTCGACCCCCTGGGCAATGAAGCTGCGGATCGCCTTGATCTGGTTCTCCTGCTTCTGCTGGGCGTCGGAGAACTTGAGCTCGATTTCGCGCTTTTCCGCCTCCGCCTTGATGGAGTCGGTGTTGGCGGTCCGCCAGGCGCTTTCGGCCCCGATCTGGCTGAATCCGACGACGATGTGCTTCTTGGCGGGCGTCGGCATATTCTCTGTGGTCTTCGTGCCGTCAGCCTTGCCTCCTTCGGGGGCGTTGGTTGCAGGGCCGTTGCTGCACGCGCTCAGCGCGCAGGCCGCGACGGCCAGGGCGGCTAGGGTAAGGGGAGTGCTGGTCCTCACGTTGGTCTCCTCCGCGCCCCAAATCGGGCGCGATGGCCGGATTATGGCACCCAAGGTGCAGGCTGAAAGGGGGGTGGCAGCGGCCTACGGCGTGCCCTTAGGGCCCGCCTCCGTGATATCGTTGGAACATAGGCTCAAAGGCGTCGTTGTTCTCCTTGTGCCGTGAATCGAAATGAAAGCATGGATGTGGTTCGTTCTGATCGTGGTTGCGTTGGCGGCCCTGGTGGGCTGGCGGCTGAAGTCGAACTCCGGCGAGGAGGGGCAGGTCGCGGGCCGGGCTAGGGGGGCCCGCACGGCTGTCGTTCAGGTCGCCCTGGCAGGGCCAGCAACGATCAAAGACACGATCGAGGCGGTCGGCTCCCTCGAGTCGCCTAACGTCGTGCAGCTCTCGCCGCGCACCAGCGGGAGGATCGAGTTCCTACAGGTTCGAGAGGGCGACTCCGTCCGTGCGGGGCAGATGCTAGCACAGATCGACCCGGCGGAGGCCGACGCCCAGGTCGTCCAGGCGCAAGCGAACCTGGCGCAAGCTCAGTCGCGGCTCGCCGAGGCAAAGCTGCAGCAGGGGCCAAACAGCGCCTCAGTAGCGGGCCAGGTGGAGCAACAGACGGCACTCGTTGCAAGCGCTGACGCCGACCTCGAGCAGGTCAAGAGGAACTCGGAGTCCCAGATCGAGTCCGCACAGGCCTCGGTGGGCGACGCCGAGGCAAAGGTCCGGTCGAGCCAAGCGCAGGTGACGAACGCGCTAGCCGTGCTCGAACGCGAGCGTGCGAGCCTCAAAAACGCCCAGACCAAGCTCGACCGCACACTTGAGCTTTATCGACAGGGGTTCATCGCCGCCCAGGACGTAGACGACGCCAAGACCTCCGTGGACGTGCAGGACGGGAACGTGAAGGTCGCAGCGGCACAGCTCGACGCGGCCAAACAGGCAAAGACCTCGGCTGACAGGCAGTTGGACGTCTCCAAGCTCAACCTCGCGATGGCTCAGAGGAAGGCGACTTCAGACGTTTCTGCCTCTCAGGCGCGCGCGGTGCAGGCAAGGTCAGCCTTGAAGATCGCCAAGGCGAACGAGGCCCAAAACCCTGCCTACAAGGAGAACATCGCAGCTTTGCAGTCAGCGGTGGACGCAGCGCGAGCGCAGCTCGACCTCGCACGCTCGACGAAGTCGAACACCGTACTGAGCTCGCCCATCGACGGTGTCGTTTCCGCGCGCAACTCGGACCCTGGCTCCCTCGCGAGCCCCGGCCAGCCGGTGCTAGTGGTCCAGTCGCTGGACTGGCTCTTCTTTGCGGCTTCGTTGCCGATCGAAGCCAGCAGCGCCGTGAAGGACGGCCAAAGCGTAGAAGTCACGGTGGACGGCCTCGAAGGGCGCACCTTCACCGGCAAGGTGACCCACGTCAACCTCGTCGCGGACCCTCAGAGCCGGCAGTTTGGGGTGCAGGTGCGGTTAGAGAACCCGGACCGCGCGCTGAGGCCCGGTATGTTCGGGCGGATCCGCATCGTTACGCGAGAGATAAGCGCTTCCGTCGCCGTGCCCAAAGAGGCCTTGACTGAAAACGACAAGGGGACGACGGTCGCCGTGGTCGGCGATGACATGAAGGTGCAGGTGCGCGAGGTTAAGAAGGGCGCGACCGACGGGAAACAGGTCGAGATAGCGAACGGCGTTAGCGCCGGTGAAAAGGTCGTCGTGCTCACCCTTCAGCCATTGAGGGACGGACAAACGGTCTCGCTCCCTCAGCCCGCAGGAGGACGCACAAGCGGCCGCCGATGAACATCGGAAAGTTTTCCGTTACGCGCCCGGTCGCGGTGACGATGCGCATCCTGGCGCTCGTCACGCTTGGTTTTGTGTGCCTACAGCGGCTCCCTGTAGACCTGCTGCCTAGGATCGACATCCCCACGGTCGTGATCAACGTGAGCTGGCCGAACACGTCGCCGGAAGAGATGGAGACGCAGATCGCCCGGCCCTTGGAGCAGGCGGTCAGCACGGTGCGCGGGCTCGACTTGGTCTCTTCGTCCTCATCCCAGGGCAACGCTTCCGTGCGAGTGCAGTTCAAGTACGGAGTCAACATCGACCAAGCGGCCATCGACGTGCTGCAGCTCGCCCAGCGCGCACAAGGGCGGTTCCCGCGAGACCCGAACATCTCGCCGATCACGATATTCAAGTTCGACCCTTCACAGCAGCCGATCCTGAACTACGGTGTCGCCTCTAAGGACGGCGACCTGGTGAAGCTGCAGAGCCGCCTCGTGAACGAACTGAGCCCACAGATCGAGGCGGCTGGCGGCGTCGCCGCGGTGAACGTGGGGGGCGGCCAGGACCGCGCGATCATGGTTGACATCGATCCAGAGAAGCTGCGCGCGCGGAACCTGACCATCGCAGACGTCTCGAGACGGCTATCCGAGGAGAACACGAGCTTCCCCGCCGGTGTCGTGACCGAAGGCAAGACGCAGTACAACCTTCGCAGCGTCGGCTACTTCAAGAACCTGGACGAGCTGCGGCAACTGCCCGTCGGCTCGTCCAACGGCCAGGCCGTCTCGCTGGACGAAGTGGCGAACGTGCGGGACGCGAGCCAGGACGTGACGGTCTTTTCGCGCATGGGCGGCAAGCCGGCGCTCAACCTCTCGATCAGCAAACAGAGCGACGCGAACACGGTCGAGACCTCGGACAACGTGAAGAAGGTGATCGCCGACATCCAGTCGCGCAACCCGGACCTGACCTTCTCCATCGCGTTCGACCAATCTGACTTCATCGCCAGCTCGATCGGCGACCTGAAGGAGACCGCGATCTTTGGCGCGGTGATGGCGATCCTGATCATCACGTTCTTCCTTCGGAACTTGCGCAGCACGTTCGTCGTCGCGCTCTCGATCCCGATCTCCATCATTTCTACGTTCGCCCTCCTTTACTTCGCCGGGTTTACCCTGAACGTGATCTCGCTGAGCGGCCTTGCGCTTGCGACCGGGCTCATCGTCGATGACGCGATCGTCATATTGGAGAACATCTACAGGCACATCGAGCGCGATGGCTCGGGCCCGGCGCAGGCGTCTGTGACGGGGACGCAGGAGATCATGCCAGCCGTCATCGCCTCGACCTTTACGGTGATGATCGTGTTCCTGCCGCTCTTCTTGATCCACGGGCGGCCGGGGCAGGTGTTCTCGCAGTTCGCTCTGGTCGTCGTGTTCTCGCTAGCGGTCTCGCTGCTCGACGCGACGACGATCGTGCCGATGCTCGCAGCGCGCATGGTGAACAGGCGCGACGTGGTGGAGGAGGCCCACCCAGAGCTTCGCAAAAAGCAGACGCCGCTCCTGCACGCGTTCGACAAGGCGGGCGTGTGGCAGCGCAAGATGGACGCCAGCTATCGGCGTGGACTGCAGTGGGCCATCGGACACAGGGGCTCGGTCATCGGCATCGGGCTCGCCTGCGTCGCAGCGGCGCTCTTGCTGTGGCCAAAGCTTGGCAAACAGCAGTTTCCGGCGACCGACAGCGGCAACCTCTCGATGCGGCTGCGGTTCCCCATCGGCACCCCGATCGAGACCACCGACGCTGCGATGAAGCAGGTCGAGAAGATCGTTATGGCGGATCCTGACGTGGCAACGCTCCTCACCACTGCGGGGGGAGGCGGGCGCGGTGGCGGTGGAGGCAACTCGCCTCAGGAGGGAAACGCAACGATCCGACTTAAGCCCGACCGCAAGACTCCGACCGCGGACGTGGTCAAACGACTGCAGGCCGCGCTCGGGCGGATCCCAGGCGGACAGGCGCAGGTCTCATCGACTGACATCGTCCAGCGCATCATCGGCGCAGACACGAACTTTTCCGTCGACGTGTACGGACAGGACTTGAGCGAGCTGACGCAGGTCGCTACGCGAGTCCAGCAGGCGATGTCGGACGTGCCGGGCCTGCAAAACGTCAACCTCAGCGTGCAAGACGCGCTGCCCGAAGTGCAGTGGGAGGTCGACCGGCAGAAGGCCCGCGCCTTGGGCGTCTCTTTCGCCGACGTCGCGAGCGTGATCGCCTCGACGACGAACGGGCAGCTTGCGACGTACTACCAGGAGAACGGCTATCAGTATCCGATCTACGTGCAGGTGCCGCGCGCCCTGCGAAACAGCGTTGCAGACATCTCAAAGCTGCCTGTGCTGAGCGAAAGCGGACAGATGATCACGCTCGGGCAAGTGGCGACCGCGCACTACGACATCGGCCCGAACCAGGTCGCGCGGCAGAACAGGCAGCGGTTCATCAACGTCGGCGGCAACGTGCTGGACCGCTCGGAGAGCGACGTGGAGGCGGACGTCTCCAAGGCTCTCGGTAGCCTCTCGTTCCCCACCGGCACCTATTGGACTGTCAGCGTGCGCCAATTGCAGGGTCAGCAGGAATATGCCGGCCTCGGGCTCTCCGTCGCGCTCGCGATCGCGCTCATCTACATGCTGCTGGCTTCGCAGTTCGAGTCGTTCGTGTACCCGATGGTCGTGCTTACGTCCGTGCCGCTCTGTGCGATCGGACTGGTTCTCGCGCTCTTCATCACGCACCGCGACTTTGGCCTCACGGCGTTCATCGGCCTCTTGATGTTGATCGGTATCGTCGTCAAGAACGGGATCCTGCTCGTGGACTATACGAACGTGCTGCGGAAGCGCGGACTTCCGCGCAACGAGGCGATCTTCCAGGCAGGGCCCACGAGGCTGCGACCGATCCTGATGACGACGCTGGCGGCGATCCTGGGAATGACGCCGCTCGCGATCGGTCTCGGGAGCGGGTCGGAGATGTACGTGCCGCTGGCGACCGCGGTGATCGGCGGGCTGGCGACATCGACTCTTCTGACACTGTTCGTCGTGCCGACCGTGTACACGATGTTCGACGACCTAGAGCAGAAGATCAAGCGGCGCGCGAAGCCGCTGGATTGGTCGAGCGGCAGCTCGGAGCCTGAGCCGAACGGAAAGTCGGCCGTCGAGCCTGGGGTGCGAGAGGTTACAAAGTGAAGAGGTCCCTGTTCGCGTGCGCCGTCACCCTGACCAGTCTAGGCTCAGCCCAGACGCCCCCTGTCAAGCCGACGACCCCGGACATACCCGTCTTCAAAGGGTTCGCGTTCCCGCCTCTCCCCGGCGTACAAGAGGAAATCGGCAAGCGGCCCTTGACGGTGGAGGAGGCGGTCGCGATCGCCCTTCAACGACTGCCCGCACTTAGAATCGAGTTCGACCGCATGTCTGCGGCAAAAGGGCGCGCAGAGCAGGCGCGCGCGGGACTCGTCCCACAGTTGGGGCTAACCTACGGCGCCTCCAACCAAGACGTCTTGAAGGGCGCCCAGATCAGTTCCGGCGGCGGCAGCGGCACAGGTCTGCGGTCCAACGGCGCAGTCACGGTCACCCAGTTGCTCTTTGACTTTGGTAGGACGCGATCCTTGGCTCGTCAGCAGAGCGCGCTAGCACAGGCGGCGATCGAGACGTATTCGCAGGCGCAGCTCGACGCAGCCCAGGGCGTGCGGCAGGCGTTCTATTCGCTGCAGCGCAGCACGCAGCTGGAGGCGGTGTCGGAGTCGAACCTGGAGACGCGCAACTCGCAGTTGGCGCTTGCTTCGGCGCGGCTCGAGTCTGGCCTTGGTGCGCCAGCGGACCTGCTGCGCGCAAAGAACTCCGTCGGCGAGGCTACGATCGCGCTCACGAACGCGCGCGGTGCGACAGTAGCCGCGAGGATCGGGCTCGCGCTCAGCCTCGGAGTCGACCCGCGCACACCGATTACGCTGGCGCAGTCAGAAGAAGGCATGACCGAGGGCGACGTCAACGCGCTCGTGGCGCGCGCGCTCGAACAGCGACCTGAGATCAGACAGGCGAACGCGAACATACGGGCCTCTCAGCACGGGCTCGACGCAGCCCACCAGACGAGCCTTCCGACGATCAACTTCACGGCGAACGTATCGGCCAGAGGAGGCAACGACCCACTTACAAACCAGAACAGCAGCGTCGGGATCAACTTTAGCTGGGCCATCGGCGACGGCGGGCTGGCCCAGGGCAGGGCCCACGAGGCGCGCGCCAGCCTCGATGAGTCGAAAGAGACACTGCGGCAACTGCTCTACCGAATTGCAGGCGAGGTCGTACAGGCCACCATAGACATGCAGGCAGCGGAACAGCGCCTGCAGACCTCCCGAGCGGAGGTAGAAAACGCCAAAGAGCTCGTGAGGATCTCCGAGGGCCGGTACAAGGGCGGAATCGGTACGTTCCTCGAGGTGACCGACGCGCAGGACGCCTACTTCTCCGCGCTACGCAACGTTGCGACCGCTCAGGCGGACGTTCAGCTGGCCCTCGCCTCACTGCGGCGCGCCGTCGGCGAACCCGTACCGACCCAGCCAAAGAAATAGCGGCCACCTCCGCCTTTCAAAGGGCGAGGTGGCCGCTCGGTCGGCCTAGTTGCCCTTTTCCTTCATCTCGGCGGACGGCCGATAGTCGTCGCCAAGGAGGAAGGTAGCGAAGTACTCCATCAGCATTTGACGGAAGTAGTCGTTCAACGGCCCATAGCCATGGCGCTGCGCAGGCATCACCATGAAGTCGAACCTCTTGTTCGACCTGATCAGCGCGTCGACGAGGCGGATCGTGTTGCCAGGGTAGACGTTGTTGTCAATGTCGCCGGTCGTGAGGAGCAGCTTGCCCTTCAAGTTTGGAGCGATCTCGATGTTGGTCGGTACGTGGATCTCAAAGTGCACGTTTTGCGTCCCCACCCGCTCGAGCTTCTCCTCGTCCTGCTGTTGCTGCTGTGTCTGGCCCTGACCGCCTTGTTGCTGCTGCTGTTGCAGCAGGCCGATTAGCGGCGAGTAGTCGGCGTCGTTGTCGAGCAGCTCCTCGTCGCCGCCGCCGCCACCGCCGCCACCACCTAAGCGCCCGCGACCGGCTCCTTGGCCAGTCTGACCCTGCGCTGTGCCCTGCACGACGCGCAGCCCATGGTTGGACTCCGACCAGTTTGCGTTATAGATGTTGTTGTCGTGGTTGCCTGAAGAGGCGACGCCGACCTTGAAGAACTCGTTGTATGGCGGCAGCAGCAGCGCCGCAGCAGTCATGAACCCGCCGCCCGAATGGCCGAAGATGCCGACCTTGTCGATGTCGATCCAGTCGTACTTCTTGGCAAGCTGCTCGACGCCGGCCTTCTTGTCAGCCAGGCCGTAGTCGCGCAGGTTGTAGTACCCATAGCTGTGGTAGTAGTTCGAGCGCTGCGGCGTGCCGCCGCGGTTTCCGATCTGCACCACGATGAACCCGAGGTTTGCGATCTCCTGGTTCCCGTTGACCGGAGAGAAGGTCTGCGTGACGCTCTCCGTCTGCGGGCCGGGGTAGACGTTGAGGATGATCGGGTACTTCTTGTGCGGGTCGAAGTCGAACGGCCTCCACATGTCGCCGTAGATGTCCGTAAAGCCGTCGTCGGCCTTGACGACGAACGTCTCCGGCAGCTTCCAGCCCATCGCGTAGAGCTTCGAGAGATCCATCTCCTCCAGTTCCATGACGAGCTTGCCCCGTTCGTCGCGCAGGGCGGCCCTCGGCGCGAGGTCGAGCCGCGAATAGACGTCGACGCCATATTCGTGCGAGTCAGAGAGCCTGAGAGAGTGGTCGGCATCGCCCTCGTCGAGCAACCGGAGGTCCTTGCCGTCGAGCCCGACGCTGTAGTCATGGCTGTTGTAGAGGTCTTCGCCCGGCTCCTTGCCGACCGCGCTGAAAAAGACGCGCTTCTTCTTCTCGTCGATCGCGAGGACCGAATCGACGCGCCATGGGCCGGAGGTGATTGCGTTCTTCAGTTCCCCGTCGTGCGAATACAAGTAGAGGTGCCCCCATCCGGTGCGCTCCGACCACCACACCATGTCGCCCGTGTTGTCCTCACCGACGTACCGCGGACCCTGGTTTTCGATCTGCGCGTCGACCACCGACTCGGTGACGAGGACCTTGACCTCGTTAGAAGCCACGTCGTATTCGCAGAGCTCCTGGTTGCGCTGGAGCCTGTCGCGGCGGATAAAGCGTAGCTTGGCGTGGTCCTTCCCGGCCCACTGCACGCTTCCGATCGTCTGATCGATCCACTTCTCGACAGGGACTTTGACCAGCTTTTTGTTCTCGCGAGTGAATAGGTAGAGCTCCGACTGCTCGACGTTCGCCTCGCCAGGCATCTGGTACTTGTAGCTCTCGAGTGTGGGCCTGGGGGTTGCAATCGAATTGACGACCCAGAGGCTGCCTACTTTGCGCGTATCGTTCCTCTCGATCGCGAAGGCCATCGAGTCGCGCGACCAGCTCGCTGGGACTGCTGTCTTCTTCTCCTGCTTGTCGCCGAGCGTGTAGTCGGCGTAGTTGGTGCTGCGGAACTCATAGAACTGTTCGCCGTCGGTCGTAATCTGGGTCGCTTGCACGGCGTCCGCCTCGTCTTCCTTCTTCGCCTTCTCTCCGAAGAAGAGGTTGTAGCCTTGCACGTAGGCGATGGCTAGCTCGTCAGGCGCGGTAGAGAACGTCGGGCGGGTGCTCTGGGCGCCGCCTTGAAAGTTTCCGCCGCCACCTCCGCCAAACCGGTTGCCAGGAGGGACCTGCGCCGCCGCTGGAGTATCGACCTTCTTTAGCGTCTCACCCTTGAGGTTCCATTCGTAGCTTTGGCGGTCGATCGTAAACGTTATCGCAGTCTCGTCCTTGTCGTAGCTGATGGAGTTGAACGGGAGCTGGTCGCCGACGACCGGCTTTTTGCCCAGCTCTGAGAGCGCCTCCGCCAGTTTTTCGTGGTCGAACGCCGGCTCCTTCTTCTTCGCCTTGGGGTCGACGTACATAAACCTCTTCCCTTTCGAATCGGTCCACATGTACCAGAACCGGTCTGACTTGTTGATCCAGCCTGGAGTCAGCGACGAGGCGTAAACGAACTTCCTAAGGACCTCGTTCGAGTACTGCTTTTGGAGCTTCCAGTTCGCCTGGTTGTGCGGCTGTTGCGCCGTCACTACCGTGACGGACGCGACCGAAAGGACGAGAAGGACCGATCGTAGCTTCATCTTGCTTACACCCTGGAGCCCGGCGCAACGCCCGGTGGCCCAACAAATCGCGATGCTACCCGCGCTTGCGAGCGATCTGTCTTAGAGTATTGCAGCCGCCCGTGAGAGACCACACGCTGTGGAAGCCCTCGCGCCGCAGGTCGTCTGCCAGCAGAAGCGCGCTGACCCCGCGCTCGCAAACGAGCAACGGCTTCTTGCCGTCCGCGCCCAAGAGGGAGCGGTCGAACGAGCTCTTGGGGGAAGAAAGGTGCTCGAACGCCGTGATCGGGTCAGCGGCCTGTTCGGTCGGCTCGCGGACGTCTATAATGGTCCACTCCGCGAGCGCTTCGGGGCAGTCCACGAGCACGGCAAGGCCGTTCGGCTCGCTGCCCGCCTCTGCCTGAGCCGCGTTCACCCACGAGACCGCGCCGTCCGCGAAGACCTCGCGCTTCCAGATCGGGACCCTCCGCTTGACCTCGTCGATCACGTACTGACACGCCTCGAACGCTGCCCCTCTGTGCGGCGCGGCGACCGTGACCCGTACGGCGACATCGCCGATCTGCAACGGTCCCGTGCGATGAATGCAGTGCACTTCTGTCGCGCCGAAGCGCTCTTTGGCCTCCGATGTGATCCTCTCGCCCTCTTTGGCCGCGACGCTCGGCATCGCCTCATACTCGAGCGCGACGACCGGCCTGCCTTCGTTGTGGTCTCGCACGATTCCTTCAAAGACGACCTGCGCGCCGTCGTGCGGTCCGGACAGGGCGACCGCGACGATCGGTCTGTCGGTGAGTTCGAACACGCTATCCACCCGCCACGGGCGGGAGGAACGCCACGGTAGCGCCCTCTTCGACCGCATCGCCCATGTCCCGGAACTCGTCGTTGACGACCACCTTGGTTGCGCTGGAAGGGAGGCGGAACCCGTGCCGCGATGCGATCTCCGCGTACAGCTCAGCCAGGGTCTCCTTTTCCGTCTGGACTTGCTCGGTGGAGAGGCCGCGCTTCTCGCGAAAGTACGCGTAGTAATCGATCCGCACGCTCTTCATTGCGTCCACCCCAGCGGAATCGAGTCTACGAGCGATCCGGCTTCGATGCAGTCCGCGTCTGCCGGGACCACGATGAGCCTGTCCGCTTCCGCGATCCCGCTCGCCATGTGCGAGCCCTGCCTCTCCACCGGTTCGGCGATGACTCTGCCGCGTTCGATCCTCGTCTTTGCTCGCAGGAACTCGCGCCGTCCCGGCGATCGCTTAATGCACGAGCCGAGCACGACGCTCTCCAACGGCTTGACCGGTCTGTCGTGTCCGCACATCTTACGGATCGCGGGCGCAACGAGGACCTCGAACACGACTTGCGAGCTGACAGGGTTTCCAGGAAGGCCGAACACCAGCGCTCCGTTTTCGTGGATCCCGAAGAACACGGGCTTGCCCGGCTTCATTGCCACGCGCCAGAACACCTCTCTGACCCCGTTTTGGAGGCAGACCTCGCGAACAAAGTCTTTCTCTCCGACGGAGGCGCCACCGGAAACAACGATAACCTCGCACTCCCCGAGAAGCGACAAGAGAGCGCGCTTCGTCGCGTCCCTGTCGTCGCCGACCGAGACCGTCCCTAGCGAGTGCCGCGTCAGTGAGCTTGCTGCCGCGGAAAGAGCGTAGGAGTTGGACTCATAGATCTGCCCCGGTCCGAGCGCGCTCCCGGGACGCGCGAGCTCGTCGCCCGTCGCAACGATCCCCACGCGCGGCGCTCGATGGACCGACACCGAAGTGCAGCCCTGCGACGCGAAAAGCGCAAGCACCGGCGGAGTTACGACGGTGCCGCGTTTCACGAGCAGGTCGCCCTTCTTGAACTCCTCGCCGCGCCGACGGACCATGTGACCGCTTGTCACAGGTAGGGCGAACGTCGCGGTACCGTCGGAGAGGACGACGTCCTCCTTCATCACGACCGCATCAGCCCCCTGCGCGATCGGCGCTCCAGTCATCGTGCGAACGCACGTACCGGGGTTGCAAATCGCCCGGAGTGGGTCATCGCCTGCATAAACGTCCGTCGCAACACGTAGCGAAACAGGAAGAGAAATGAGCTCCACTGACCTTACGGCAAACCCGTCGACAGCGGAGTTGTCGAACATCGGCGAGTCGAACTGCGCGACAAGATCGCTTGCGACACATCGGCCGACCGCTTCTGCCAAAGGCACCGAGTGCGCCCCGAGCGCTCGAGCGGCACCTAGGACCGCCCCAAGCGCTTCATCGTAGGTCGTCATCGCGAAGCCCCATGGGTGTGGCCCGCACCCTTGAGGACGTCCAACACGTGCAACAAGTGCGGCAGGACGGCGCGCAGTCCGTCCTCCGCGCCCTTTGGTGAG
>CAMLDW010000023.1 GCA_946479035.1 uncultured Chthonomonadaceae bacterium
CCAGCTTCCATCCCTTGAGGCACTCGACGAGCCTGTTGCGGCCCGCGCGCGTGAGCTTGTTGAACTCCGTGTCGGTCGCGATCCCGGCGTCGTGCAACATTTCTTCGACCAGGCGCGAGGGGAGCAGGCCGTCGAGGTAGGTGGCGACGCGCCGCTTGGGGTGCTTCTCTGCGTAGGCCAGCAGGTCAGCCGTGAGCGATTCGAACGTGCGGTCTGGAAGCACGTCCACCTCGATCTCGACCTTGCCGCGTTCGAAGGCTTCTGCGACCTCGCGGCTGATGCCGAGCGCGGTCGGGCCGCTGATGCCGAAGTGCGTGAAGAGCAGGTCGTCGCGCCACCTGTTCACTTCCTTTCCGTTCTGGCGTGCTTTGAGGATGCAGTCTCGCAGAGCGACGCCGCTGTACTGTCGCCACTTCGTTTCGTGCAGCGCGATCGGTGCGAGTGCGGCGCGGACCTTGACGATCGTGTGTCCGAGGTGCTCGGCCCAGGGGTAGCCGTCGCCTGTGGTGCCGGACTTGGGGTAGGAGGATCCGCCGACGGCGAGCACGACGCGGCGTGTTTCGATGAGGGCCCCACCCCCAACCCCCTCCCCGCGACACGATTCATTCGCGGAGAGGGGGCTCCGGAACTCCCCTCCCCTCGAAAATGACCGTGTTTCGAGGGGAGGGGTAGAGGGTGGGGCAATCCGAACTCCGCACACTCCCTGCCCGTCGCGCTCGATGCCGAGGACCGGCGTGTTGAGGCGCGTCTCGACCCCCACTTCATCGAGCCGCTGTTGCAAGATTTGTACGACGTCCTTCGCGGACTGTTCGACGGGGAAGACGCGCCCGTTCAGCCGCGTGTAGACGCGCAGGCCGCGATCGGTGAGGAACGCGACGGCCTGCTCGTTGGTCCACCGGTAGCAGGCGGGACGGATGAAGCGCGCCTCGTTCGGGCGGAACTCGCGCAGCACCTCTTCGATCGGGCCGTCGTGGGTGATGTTGCACTTGCCGCCGCCGGAGATCAGGATCTTGGTGCCGATTCGCTCGGTCTTTTCTAGGAGCAGGACCTGCGCGCCGAGCTGGGCGGCGCGGTAGGCGGCCATGATGCCTGCGGCCCCCGCACCGATGACGACGACCGGAGAAGAAGAAACGATCAACGGTGAATGATGAACGATGTCGCCGGACTTTGGGAGTGCGCGGGCGCGATTGCCACAAACGTGCTCCTGAGCCTCGGCCAGCCAGCGCTTTTCCGTGGCCGGGCCGCTCAGCCTGAAGGTCTACGACGGTTTTTAGCGAGCGACTCTCGAGATAGCAAAGCGCGGGCTGACTCTTGCTCAGGCAGCAGCTCTCCTCATGAGCGCCCGCGCACTCCCAAACGGGCCCTACTTCCTCGGATCGGAGCGCACCTCAAGTATTTGTTCCGACACCTTGCCGTCAACCGTCAGGCGAACCTTGTAGGTGCCGGGCGCGACCCAGGCGCCCTGCCCTTCGACCGGCGTGTCGTGCCAGATCGCTGAGATCGGCGGCCCGAAGCGGCGCCCGTTGCCGCCGTTCGGCGCGGTGCGCAGGTCCCAGAGGAAGCGGTGCGAGCCGCGGTCCGTTCCGACGGTGCGCGGCGGGCGCACCCACTCGGGCATGACTGTGAGCGCCTTGGGGTCCGCCTGCACGACCGGGTCGTCGCTGGAGAACGCGCGCACGACCTCGCCTGCCTGCGACACGATCTCGATCTTGACCTGGCTCGCGTACTTCGGCAGCCAGTAGTCGATCATGCCGCCGTCGGGCGGGTTCTTTCCGGCGGGCTCGTCCTGCGGCAGCGGCGTGTCGGAGTTCGTGTTGCGCTCGAGCTGGTAGGCGGGCGAGGTGGGGAAGAGTCGCGCTGACCTCCCCCCGACCCCCTCCTCCTCCGCTTCGCGCAAGAGGAGGGGGAGGTCGCGCAACGGTTGGACGTTGTCGAGGATCCAGAACCCGCGGCCGTGTGTGCCGATCACGAGGTCGTCGCCGTGCACGACGAGGTCGCGCACGGAGGTCGCGGGCATGTTGTTGCGCAGGGGGTGCCAGTTCTCGCCGTCGTCGAGCGAGAAGTACACGGCGGTCTCGCTGCCGCAGTAGAGCATCCCCGGCCGGACCGGGTCCTCGCGCACGACGTTGACCGGGCCGCTGGGGAGGCCGCGCACGATCTCCTTCCAGGTCTTGCCGCCGTCGTGGGTGCGGTAGATGTGCGGACGCATGTCGTCGAGGCGGATGCGGTTGACCGCTGCATACGCGGTCATGTCGTCGGAGTGCCCCGCGTCCATGATCGAGACCTTCGACCAGCTGGTTACCTCGGGCGGCGTGACGTTCGACCAGGACTTGCCGCCGTCGTGCGTGACCCAGATCAACCCGTCGTCGGTGCCGCACCAGACGGTGCTCGTCGACTTGTACGAGGGCGCGACCGTGTAGATGACGCCGCGCCGCGGCATGTTGGCGAGGTCCGGCGTGCGGTACTTGCCGACGCTCGCGGGCACCTCCGGGTGTTCGCGCGTGAGGTCGGGGGAGACCGTCTGCCAGTCCTTGCCGCCGTCGGCTGTGACGAATAGCACGTTGCCCGCGAAGTAGAGCAGGTGCGGGTCGACCTTGGAGAAGACGACGGGCGCGGTGCGCAGGGTGCGGAACTGGCCCGGGGGCCGCACGCTCACGCTCACGCCGGTCAGCTTGTCGTACTTTTCGATGCGCCCGCCGTAGACGTAGCGCGGTTCGAGCGGGTCGGGCGCGATGTAGCCGTACTCGTCGCCGCCGGCGGGGTGCCACTCGCGGAAGGTGATCTGGCCGTCGTTGCCGCGGCTGCTGACCATCGCCGATCCGCTTTCCTGCTGGCCGCTGTAGACGTTGTAGGGGAACTCGTCGTCGGTCATGACGTGGTACATCTGCGCGGTCGGCTGGTTGTACCAACTGCTCCAGGTCTCGCCGTAGTTGAGGCTGACCGCCGCGCCCTGGTCTGCTGCGGTGAGGATGATCTCGGTGTGCAGGGGGTTTATCCAAATGGTGTGGTAGTCGTCGCCTCCCGGGGATCCCTTGATGCACGTGAAGCTCATTCCCGCGTCCGAGGAGCGGTAGAAGCTGGTGTTGGCGACGTAGAGCACGTCGGGGTCCTTGGGGTCGACCTTGCACTCTGCGAAGTCGTCGCCGCGACCGTAGAGCCGCGCCTCGGTGTTGACGAGGACCCAGTTGGCGCCCGCGTCGGTGGACTTGTAGATCCCGCTGAGCTGGCCCGCCTGGACCATCGCGTAGAGGCGGTTCCCGTCGGAGGGAGCGACCGCGATGCCGATCTTGCCGAGCCCCTGCTCGTTGGTGGGCAGCCCGTGGTCGAGCCGCTTCCAGGTGTCGCCGCCGTCGGTGCTCTTGTAGAGCCCGCAGCCGGGGCCGCTCCACGAGCCGTTCTCCCAGGGCCCCTGCCTCGCCTCCCAAAGGACGGCGTACACGGTGTTCGGGTCCCTGGGGTCCATCGCGAGGTCCGCCGCGCCTGTGTCGGGGTCCTTGTAGAGGACCTTCTTCCAGGATTTGCCGCCGTCGAGGGTGCGGAAGACGCCGCGCTGCTCGTTAGGGCCGTACGGGTGGCCGACGACCGCGACGAACACGCGGTCGGGGTTGGTCGGGTCGATCTCGATCGGCCCGATCTGCTGGCCGTCCTCGAGCCCGATGTGCGCCCAGGTGCGGCCGCCGTCGGTGGACTTGTACATACCGTCCCCGACGGAGAGGTCGGGGCGCTGCAAGCTCTCGCCGCTGGCGACGTACACGACGTTCGGGTCGCTGGGCGCGACCGCGACGTCGCCGATCGAGCCGGTGGGCTGGCCGTCGAAGAGCGGGACCCAGGTGCGGCCGGCGTCGTTCGTCTTCCAGACTCCGCCGTTGTTGACGCCGATGTAGAAGACATAGGGCTGCCCGGCGATCCCGCACGCACCGACCGTCCTGCCGCCGCGGAAGGGGCCGATGCACCGCCACTTTAGGCAGTCGTAGAGCGAAGTATCGAACTGTCCACCGTTGAGCAGCATGGCAAAGGCGACTGTGGCGAGCATGGCAGGATTTTGAACGATGGACGATCAGCGATGGACGCAGAACCAGGGCGGTCGTCACACATAATCCGGTGGGACGAACATGACGACAGCGCTTGTGGCCCTATTAGCGATCGCGAGAACGGCGGAACCTTGGAGCGTGCAGCGAGTCTTGGAGGCGCAGCAGAGCGGCGGCTTGTCTCGTGCATCCGAAGCTGAGCTCGTCGCTTGGTTCGGCGGGGACAAGGCCGTAGCAGCTGGCGCGGAAGCTAAGGTCGAAGGGCTCTCCGTGGCGTTCGCGGTCCGCGTGCCGGAGGGCAAGCACAATGCTACTGTCGAGGCTCTCACAGGGGACTTCAGGCTCGCATTGACGCAGATCGGTTCAGGGCGGCTCTTTGTTGGGGCTGCAACGCTTGCCGAGGGAGCGGGATTCAGGTGGATTTTCAGAAGCCTAAGCAGTTTCATCGGGGGCACGCACGACCTCGAGGTGTATACGATGCCGGCGGAGTCCAGGCCGGACCCGGCGGTGCCGAGCGGCAAGCTCGAACAGCAGCCGCGCCTGACCAGCCAGGTCTTTGGCGGAACGTGGCACGACTGGTGGGTGTACACGCCTGCCGGTTTCGATCCGAGCAAGGAGTCGGACCTCGTCGTGTTCCAGGACGGGCAGTGGTCGCACACGTACGCGCCGGTGTACTTCGACCATTTGGTCGCAAAGCACGAGCTCCCACAGACGGTCGCCGTCTTCGTGACCCCGGGCACGTTTCCAGACGGGAAGTCGGACCGTTCGCGCGAGTACGACGCTCTGGGCGACGCTTACGTCCGTTTCCTGCTCGAAGAGGTGCTTCCGCCGATCGAGGCGAAGTACAAGATCGCGCAAGACCCGAGGAAGCGGTGCGTGGCGGGGATCAGTTCCGGCGGCATCTGCTCGTTTACGTGCGCTTGGGAGCGGCCGGACAAGTTCGGGCTCGTGATGTCGTGGGTGGGGAGCTTTACGAACCTGCAGGGCGGGCCGGGCGGCTTCTCGGGCGGCAACACGTACCCGGCGATCATCAGGGCGCGGCGGGGCTGGGACAAAAAAGGCGAGCCCAAGCCGATCCGGGCGTACCTTCAGGACGGCGCCAACGACCTCGACAACGCTGCGGGCAACTGGCCGCTCGCGAACAAGGAGATGGCGTCCGCGCTGGAGTACGGCGGCTACGACTTCAAGTTCGTGTTCGGCCAGGGGTTCCACTCGGACAAGCACGGGCGGGCAGAGATGGCGAACGCGCTGCGCTGGCTGTTCGGGCGCTAGCGCTTGGCTGACCAGCCAGGGTTCTGCTCAAAAAACCGCTCCTTCGTCAGCACGGTCATGACGAGGTCGCGGTGGGCGCCGCGCTTCCAGAGCGCCTTGGGCTTGCGGCCGCACTCGAGGTAGCCGGCCTTCTCCTGCATGCGGCTGGAGGCGGCGTTGCCCTCCATGTACTCGGAGAAGATGACGCGCAGGCCGAGAACGTGGAAGCAGTACCAGGCCCTTAGCACGCACGCCTCGGTGCCGAGCCCCTTGCCCCGGTCGCCAGGGTCGCCGATGAAGGAGCCGGTCTGCGCCGTGCCGTGCTGGTGGTTGATCCGGTGGATCCCGGACTGGCCGACGTGGCGGCCGTCGAGGGTCTCGATCGCGAAGCTCACGTTGGTCGGGTCGACCAACTGGTTCTTGTCGAAGTACTCCTTTTCAGCCAGGCGGGTGATGGGCAGGTCGCCGATGAGGATCCCCTCGGTGACTTCGGGGTCGTTGAGCCACCGGAGGCAGTTCTCGAAGTGCCGCTCGTAGTCGAGGGGCACGAGGCGCACGCGTTCGCCTGACCAGCCGAAGCCCATTGGGGGATTATGTGTGACGGCCACGAACGGACCCGGAAAAGAAGTAGGCCGAACCGGTGGAGAGGACAGTCCGGTTCGGCCCTTGACTTCGTTTGTGGTCTGCGCCCACCACCGAAGGTGGAGGCGCTTTCTTGCTTTAAGTGTTGGGTCTTGCGGGAGCGTTCTTTAGTGCGCGGCCCGCACAACCGGCAATGCTCGCAGGGAAGGGCTTAAAGAGAAGCCGGGCCAGAGCTTTTGCTCGGGCCCGGCACATATGCGATCGCTCGAAAGGCTTTCCTTGCGTCGTGCAAATGTTCCAACCCCGCGCTTGGGCCGGCGGTTCCTGCGGTCCCTAAAGGTCCTGGCGCGCGGGCTCGGGGAACAGCGATCTTGCCAGGTCGGCGGTCTTTTCGAGACAGTCCGTGCCCCCTAGGGAGTCCGAAAGCGCCTGGAAAGCGGCCAAGACCTCGTGCCTGCGGGGGGTCTCGACGTGCAGGCTGGACAGCTCATCGGCTATCGCCTGGGGAGTGGCGTCCTGGCGGATCAGCTCCTTGAGCAGCGGCCTGCCGAGCAGGATGTTTGGGAGGGAGATGAAGTCGAACTGCGGCCTGCGCAGGCGGTACTCGATCTCCATGACCCAGTTGCCTCGGTAGACGACGACGCAGGGGCAGGCGCATAGCGCGGCCTCGAGCGTCGCCGTGCCGCTGCACACGACGGCTGAGCGCGAGGCCTTGAGCGCCCCGGCCGCGCCGCGCACGACGATCGGCTCGTGGTCCGACCATTTGGTCCAGGTGTCGCGCACGAGCCTTTCGTCGGCGTTGGGGGCGAGCGCGATCCGCACCGGCCCTTCGAACGTCTTGAGCGCGGTCGCGATGACGGGGACGTTGGACTCGATCTCGTGCCCGCGGCTGCCCGGCAGCACCGCGATGCCGCTCCTTTCCTGCTGTTCCGGAGCGCGCGCGACCATTTCTTTGAGCGGATGGCCGAAGTAGTACGCGTGCGCGCCCATCTTGTTGAGGATCTCCGCGCTCCACGGGAACGGCGTGACGATCGCGTCGGTGACGGCGGGCAGGTCCGCACCCTGCCGGTCCTTGCGCCACGAGCCGGGCGGGACGAAGTAGAGCACCTTCCAGCCGAGCGACTTGGCGAAGCGCGCGAGCTTGACGTTCATGAATCCGAAGTCGATGGGGACGAAGAGCCCGGGGCTGCCCCGCCTGAGCTCGCGCTTGGCCATCAGGTAGCCCGCGATGACGCGCGGCGAGACCTTGGCGGACTCGAATACGCCGAGCGCTCCCCAGTTCGAGGAGTCGGCGACGATCCTCGCGCCGGCCTCGCGCAGCCGATTGCCCCCGACCGCCTGGAAGAACACGTCCGTGCGCGACTTCTCGAGGAGCTTCTGTGAGACCTTTTCGATGAACTCGCGCCGCCTGGCAGTGTCGAAGGCCACGTCCTCGGTCACACGCTCGCCGAACTCCTGCTCGAACGCCATGACAAGCTCGACCACGTCGAGCGAATCGAGCAGGTCGCTCTCCGACTTGAGGGCATCGAGGACCTCTCTCTCGCTGGCGCCTTCGGCGTTGTGGACGAAATAGGCGAAGCGCTCGCGCAGGTAGGAGAGCGCCTCCGGCTGTAGGATCTTGAGGAGCTCGGCTGCGTAGGCGTCGCCGGAGGCCTCGCCCGCGCTGAAGAAGACCCTCATCTCTGGTCGCCGCGGCCGTTCTTGCCTTGGAAGAGCCGTTCCAGGAACGTGAGCAGCTCTTCGACCTCGGGCGTGGAGGGGACCTCGCGCCGGACGAACTCCATGGCTCGGGAGAGCCCGAGCTCCGACTTGAAGAGCAGCTTGCACGCTTTGTGCAGCGCCATGCGCCCCGCCTGCGAGATGCCCGAACGGCGCAGCCCGACGGCGTTGATGTCCAGCACGCGCTGCTCGACGGGCCCCTCGACCAGCATGAAGGGGGGCACGTCCCTGGTGATGCGGCTCATGCCCGCGACCATCGCCAGGCGCCCGACGCGCACGTACTGGTGCATCCCGACCATGCCGCCGATGTTGACGAAGTCCTCGATGGTGCAGTGTCCGCTGACGCCCACGCTGTTGGCCATCGTGACGTCGTTCTTGACCACGACGTTGTGGCCGAGGTGGGTGTAGGCCATGAAGAAGTTGCGGTCGCCGACGGTGGTCTCGCCGCCCTCGTTGTTGGCGCGGTGGATCGTGACGTACTCGCGGAAGTGGTTGTCGTCGCCGACGGTGAGGAAGGTCGGCTCGCCGTGCCACTTGCGGTCCTGCGGGTCTCCCCCGAGCACGACGCCCTGTCCGAAGAAGTTGCGCGCGCCGGCCGTGGTGCCTGACTTGATCGTGACGTGGGAGTCGAGGGTGCAGCCGGGGCCGATCTCGACATCGGGTTCGACGTAGCAGAACGGCCCGACGACCACGTCGTCCGCCAGGGCTGCCTTGGGATCGACGTACGCGCTGGGGTGGACCTTCGCCAATCTATTCTCCGGGCAGGAGCTTGAAGGTGAGCTCCATTTGCGCGGCCAGGTCCCCTTCGACGGTCGCGACGGCCTTGATGCGTCCGATGCCCTGGCGCATCCATAGAAGCTCGACGTCGATGATGAGCTGGTCGCCCGGAACGACCTGCCTCTTGTACTTGACGTCGTCGATCGCGCCGATGACGGGGATCATGCCGGTGTATTTGGGGCTCGCGAGGAGAATGACCGCTCCGGTCTGCGCCATGGCCTCCAGGATCAGCACGCCGGGCATGATCGGTCTGCCCGGATAGTGGCCCAGGAAGTACGCCTCGTTGATCGAGACGTTCTTGAGCCCTTTGCAGCGGTCGGCCGTGACCTCCAGGATGCGGTCCACGAGCAGCATCGGGAACCGGTGCGGGAGGACCTCCATGATCTCTTTGATGTCCATGCGTGCTACCTGGCGGGCCTTGGGCCGGAGCGGGAGTTTATCAGGATTGCCCGTTTTGAGTCTGGCGGCGCTGCTTTGCCCGGGACCTGAAGAACTCGACGAAGATGCCGGCCAGCGAGAGCCCGATCACGCCCAGGATAGCAAGCTCGAAGTTGTTGTCGACCCAGGGGATGCGCCCGAAGAAGTAGCCCGCCAGTACGCAGACGGAGACCCAGACCGCCGCCCCCGCCGCGCTGGCGGCCACGAACCTGCGGTACTCCATCGCGTCCATGCCGGCGACGAACGGCGCGAAGGTGCGCACGATCGGCACGAAGCGGCCGATGATGACAGTCTTGGTGCCGTGCCGGGTGTAGAACTCGCGGGTCTTTTCGAGGTGCGAGCGCTTGAAGAAGCGCGAGTCCTCCTTGCGGAAGAGCCAGTGGCCGATCGCGCGTCCGATCCAGAAGTTCGTGTTGTCGCCGGCGAACGACGCGAGCATGAGGAGCGCGATCAGATAGCCGAGGTTGAACGGGCCGGTTTCAGGATGGGCGAACAGCCCGGCAGTAAAGAGCAGCGAGTCGCCGGGCAGGAACGGCGTTACCACGAGCCCGGTCTCGGCGAACACGACGAGGAAGAGGAGCGCATACGTCCACGCGCCATAGTGCTCGATCGCGCCGTGGAGGGTCTGCCGGAGGTCGAAGGCGAGCAGGAGTTCGGTCAAGCTCCCCGATTATGGAGGGACCGGGCTAGCTGAGCAGTTCGCGCAGCTTGCGGCGCTGGGCGATCGCGCGCAACTTTTTGAGCGCTTGGACCTCGATCTGGCGGACCCGCTCTCGGCTGATCTGGAGCTCCTGCGAGAGCTCGTCGCGGAAGGATGCGCCGTTTTTGGGCTCCGCGATCTTGAGGCGGTACATCATGACGCGCTGCTCGCGCTCGGAGAGCTCGCGGATGACGTCGTGGAGCTCTTCGATGGTCTCGGAGTTCATCGCGAGCAGTTCGGGGTCCGGCGCGGAGTCGTCGCGGATCAGGCTGCCGAGCACGGTGGACTCGCTCTCGCCGACGGTCATGTCGAGGCTGAGAAGCTCCTGCGAGGCCCGCATGAGCGACTGCAGCTTCGTGCACGAGATGCCGAGCTCCGTGGCGACCTGTTCCGGCGAGGGTTCACAGCCGAGCTGGTGGATGACCTTCGCCTTGGCGCGCTCGATCTTGCGCAGGATCTGCGAGACGTGCGCCGGGAGCCGGATCGCCTTGGCCTTGTTGTCGATCGCCCGGCCGATTGACTGCCTGATCCAGTGGGTCGCATAAGTGGAGAACCGGTAGCCGAGCGTTGGGTCGAACCTCTCTACGGCGTGCATGAGCCCAATCGCTCCTTCCTGGATCAGGTCCTCGAGGGGGATTGCGCGGTTGCGGTAGTTCTTGGCGATGTTGATCACGAGCCGCATGTTGGACTCGATGAGGCGCTCGCGGGCCCTCGCGTCGCCACTCTGGGCGGCGCGGGTCAGGTCCCCCTCCTCCTTGGAGTTCAGGAGGGGCGCCTTGGTCAGGCGTCCGAGGTAGCTCGGTACGCCCTCTTCGTGCTCGACTTCCCTCCGCATATTTGCGCGCATGGACGGTCTCAGCCGGACCGGGCCAACCCTCCGATCGCGGCACAAGGCGTGCCATGGCTTCCCGGAGGCAAGCCAAAGTCGCGCCGCTGGAGAGCCGTGTTCCGGGCCTAACCCTTCTACGTCCCCCTATCTCAGGCAGTTCGGGGCCCTTTGTGCCACCGGACCGGGGCGATCTGGTGGAGAATAGTGCAGGCGCCTATGAACGAAGAAGCGATGCTGAACCAGCGGGGCATCCACTGGAGGCGGCTCCAGGATCTGACCGTGAAGGCCGGCCACAGCTTTCGCAAGCTCTCGGACGAGGAGCTCGAAGAGTTCGTGCGGCTCTACCGGCAGGCCTCGGCCGACCTCGCGTTCCTCACGACCCACTCGAGCAACGAGTCGGTCGTGATGTACTTGAACGGCGTGGTCGGGCAGGCGTACTCGCAGCTCTATCGCGAGCCGTACCGCCCGTGGGGGCAGAGGTTCGGCGACGCGGTGTTCACGGTGGCGGACACGGTCCGCAGGCGGTCTTGGGCCGTGCTGCTCGCGATCGGCGTCTTCTTCGCGGGCTCCTTTACGGCGAGCGCGCTGCTCTCTTCCTCCGACGACTACCGCGATTTCTACGTGCCGAAGGGCCAGATGGGCGACGCCTTTGAGACTTGGAAGAGCGGGAAGATGGACGCGCGCACGAGCAGCGAGGCGACCATGATGACGGCGTTCTACGCCAGCAACAACCCGCGGGTCTCGATCGTCGCCAACGCCGTGAGCGTCGTGAGCTTCGGGGTCCTGACGACCTTGATGCTTTGGCAGAACGGCACGATGGTGGGCGCGCTGGGACACGAGATGGCGGGCGTGGGCAAGCTGAGCCACCTGATCATATGGATCACTCCGCACGGCGTGACGGAGATAGGCGGGATCTTCATGGCGGGCGCAGGAGGGTTCGTGCTGGCCGCCGCGCTCATCCGTCCCGGCAGGCGCTCTCGCGGCGAGGCGCTGCGCATCGCTGGAAAGGACGCGTTCGTGTTCGCGGTGCTGAGCGTGGTGATGACGCTGCTCGCCGCGCCGGTGGAGGGGTTCTTCAGCTTCGACCCGCGCATCCCCGACTGGCTGAAGGTGACGTTCGCCGCGGGCACCCTGGCTGCGTGGCTCGCCTTCTTCACGATGTACGGCCGAGCGCGCTCGCAAGCGTCAGTTCAAGGCGCGGAAGAGGCGGCGGGGTAGGAACGTGAGCACATAGCGCAGCGCGCTCTTCAAGCGCCAGGGCATGAGTTTGAGCGATTCGACGTAGGCCCGCCTGCCCCCCTTCGCATCGCCCAGCCACACGCGGTCCGTCGCGATGCACGCCCAGCCGTGCGCGAGGATCCGCCTGCGGGCCGATTCCGGCCAGCCGCGGTCCTCATACGCCTGGATGCGGGGCACCATCCATTCCCGTATGCGGCGGTCGTCGTCGGAGACCCGGTCTTTGTGGTGGCTCGCGCTGCCCGCGTGGACGCGGTAGAGGGTCAGCGGCCGGTCGATGTGGCCGACGTGGTACTTCTCGGCGATCCGGTACCACATCTCCCAGTCGCCCGAGCCGAAGTAGCTCTCGTTGAACCTTCCGACCGCCTCGAAGCACTCGCGCCTGACGAGCACCGAACTGGCGATGATTCTATTGCGCTCGATCAGCTCGATGAGAACGTCGCCTGTCGAGGTCTTGGGCCATGGAAAGCCGAGCGGGTTCTTTTTCAGCTCCTTGCCCTCGTCGTCGATGAAGTAACCGGCGGTGTGCACCAGGCCGATCTCCGGGTGCGCGTCGAGCATGGCGACCTGTTCCTCCAGCTTCCTCGGCAGCCAGACGTCGTCGTCGTTGAACACGGCGATGAGCTCGCCGCTCGCGACCGAGAGCCCCTTGTTGAGCGTGCCGTAAGTGCCGAGGTTCTTCTCGTTGAAGTAGAGCCTGAGCGGCAGTGCTGGCTCGTCCGTTTTGAGCTGCGCGAGCCACTCGCGGGTGCCGTCGGTCGAGCCGTCGTCGAGCGCGACGATCTCGTAGTCGGTAAAGCTCTGCGCTCTGATGCAATCGAGCGCGACCTTGAGGTGCCGAAGGTGGTTGTAGCAGGTCAGGAGGATCGAGACGCGGGGCATCAGGGCAGGCGGACTTCGATCGACCAGTCTACAATGTCGAGGTCGGGGTCGGCCACGTCGCCTTGCGGCTCGACGTTGCCGGTCGAGGCGTTGGTGTAGGTTATCGCCGAGTTCGGCTGGAATGTGAAGTAGCTGTTGATCTCGCTCGGCACGTTGCCGTCGCCGAGCGCGTCCCAGAGCCGTCCGCCGCCCGAGGTGTTCGTGTTGTTCATCGTGAGGAAGTTGACCTGCACGCTCTGGATCGTGGGGACGTCTGCGGCGGGGACGAGCTGCGAGAGGTCGATCTCAAAGCTGAGCGTCTTGTCGCCCTCGCTGATCGGGAGCGACTGGATCGGGTACCCCTTGAGGAACCAGTCGTTGAGCGTGTCGTCGGAGAACTGATAGATCTGGTAGGCGGGCGAGGCGAGCGGGTTCCACAGCACGAAGTGCGTGCAGTGCCCGGCGACGAAGCCGTTCCCCCCGGGGACGACGACCGGGATCGGGCCCTGGTCGGGCGGGTTCGGGTCGGTGGAGAGCCGGATCGCGACGATGTAGACGTAGGGCAGGCCGTTGCCGCCCTGCTCGAGGCCAGTGCGCAGTTTGGAGTCCACGGTCAGCGTGAACACCAACCGTTTGGTAAAGTTGCTCGAGCCGCCGGCAGGGAACCTGGCACAGCCCAGCACGGCCAACGCGATCACAAGCGCAAAGATCCTTCTCACCGCTCTGTTCCTGCCTGAATGACGTCTCGACGGAGCATGAACAACTCAGTTCCTGCGGGAGCTATCCCGCCGTGACCACTTTGATGAGGATGCGGTGGCACCCTTCGCAGAAGACCAGCCGGTCTGCGTCGAGCTGCTTGATCTGCTTTTCCGGCACGTGCATGCCGCAGCGGCTGCACCCGAGAGTCTCGGTGACCTCGGCCATCGCGGTGTCGCCAGTGCGCTTACGGACCTCTTCGTAGCGCTCGCGGAGGTCTTTCTCCACCGTGAGCGCGACATCGGGGCGGCGTGAGCGCAGCGCCTCGAACTCGATCTTGATCTCGGCGTGGCGCGCAACGGCCCGCGCGCGCTTGTCTTCGATTCTCTTTTGCAGCGTCCCGAGCTTTGCGTTGACCCCTTTGGCACCCTCTATCGCGGCAGGCGCAGCCTCGTAGAGCTCCATCAGCCGCTCGTCGTTCTTCTCGGAGAGCCCCTTGAGCATTTTGATCTCCTTTTCGATGTTTTCGATCTCTTTGGGCGAGACGACGCTGCCGTCGTAGAGCTTCTTGTCGAACGAGGCGATCTTGTCCGCGAACCCCTTCTGCTGGATCTCTCGGTCCTTGGTCTCCTTGGAGATAGCGCTCGCGGTCGCGATGACTTCGGCGCTCTCGTTCGTGAGGCGCTTCTGCTCGGCCTTTTCCGCCTGCCCCAGGTCGAGCGACTCCGCCTCCTTCTTCAGCCCGTACATCGCGCTGTCCAGCTTGTGCAGCGCGTAGAGGCTGGATAGGTCGGACATGCCTTGATTATGGCGGTGCGAGCGCGGCGGGCAGGGACGGTCCGCTCAGCCCGTAGGGTCGGATCCGGCGGATCGGCCCTGCGAGGCGGCCGCGCCCGTCCTTACCGCTACGAGCCGTGGGCGGTGGTCGTTGTAGGCGCAGATGGCGCGCACGCCCCACACGTTGGCGACCTCCACCGCGTCGCTGTACCGGGGCGGGTTGAGCTTGCCGTCCAGGCACCGACGGCCCTCTTGGTCGTAGCGGGGGCAGTCCGGGCAGTTCATACTAGACTCATGGTCACGGCCCTCTTCACCTTGACCTTGTTGGCCCCGCCGCAGCTCTCCTATGCGTCCGGCGCCTTTGTGATCAAAGACGGAAAGGAGAGGAAGACCGTACCACTTTCCGCGGCCAAGCCGCCCGTGCCGTTCCGCGCTGAAAAGCTGAGCCTGCGGCTGGGCAAGACCCTCGTCACGTTCGACCAGCGCGGGCTCGGCATCCGGTACGGCAGCAAGGGCGGCTTCACGCACCTCGCTTACATCCCGACGAACCCGAAAGTCTTCGGGACCGAGGAGATCAAGAAGAACTACGCGCTCTTTGCGACGAAGGAGCGCTCTGCGAACGTCAGCGCGGTCTCAGGGTTCGAGGTCGTCAAGGACAAGCTCTTCTTGCTCCTGCGCTGGGAGGACAAGGCGAAGCAGCCTTGGCTCGAGACGCTCGTAAGCATCGATTCCAGCGCGAAGGCGCCGAAAGTGGACTTGATCGGCCGTTTCGGCGGGGTTAGCTTTGCTAAGGGCCCGGTCTGCGACGAGCTCTATTCCTCAGGCACTAAGCTCTATGCGCCGCTGCGGGGGCCGGAAGGGCTCGGTTTCGGGACTTGCGACGTGGCCAAGGGCGTGGCGGAGTTCAAGAAGCTCGGGCCGATCGTCGACGATTGCCGCAGCTTCGGCGGTCGGTTCTACACCGTTTCCAAGGCGCCGTACGGGATGAAGTCGGTCGGGGTCGTAGACCCGGTCTCCGAGACTTTCCGCGCCGTTCTCGAGACGCGCGGCGAGGTCGTGCCGTCGGCGCTGACCTCCGCGCTCGTCGTGAAGGAGGGCGGGCACTCATCGCTCTTCGCGTTCGTCTCCGGCGCGAAGCTGCCGGTCGAGGACACGGCGGGGTATGCGCAGACGCCGTACGGCGTACTGGTTTGGAGCCCCAAGGAAAAGCCGGAGCGCGCCGAACTCAGGGAGGCCGACGGTTGGAAGTCGCTGGCGAAGTGGGTCAAGCCGCCACCGCCAAAGAAGAAGCCGGTCAAGAAGAAGCGACGCGGCGGCGGCCGACGCTGACGGGCTGGCCCGTGCGCGCGCTCTCATAGCCGGCCAGTGCGATCTCGGAGGCGGCCAGGCCGTCCTCCATCGTTACTCTGGGCGTCCGACGCTCGCGCACCGCCTCGATGAACTCGTCGACCATCCTCTGGTCGAGCCCGGTGCCGAAGCCGAGCTGAGAGTGCGCGCCGCTCTTTTCGCTGAACCAGTCGACGGCCTGCGGGAAGAGGTCAAGCTCGATCACGCCCTTCTCGCCGACGATCTTCAGCGTGACGTCGCCCCAGGCCTTGTAGCTTTCGGGCCGCGACCAGCTCGCGTCCAGGGTCGCGAAGGCGCCTCCCGGATACTCGATGGTCAGCATGGCCGTGTCCTCCCAGGACTCGCCGTGCATGTTGTTGCCGGTGACCGCGTGGACCCGGACGGGCTCTTCGCGAAGCAGGCGGCGCAGGACGTCGGCAACGTGGACGACGTGGTCGATCATCGCGCCGCCGCCCGACTTTGCCGGGTCGGTGAACCAGCCGCCGGGGCACTTGCCGTGGTTGGTCGCGCACACGGCCAGCACTCTTCCGACCTCGCCCGACTCGACCTTTGCCTGCGCGCTCTCAAAGGCGGGCGAGAACGGGCAAGGGAAGGCGGTCATGAGCATGGTGCCGCTCTTTTCCACCGCGGCTCGGATCCGGTCGGCCTGCTCCTTGCTCGCCGCGAGCGGCTTTTCACAAAGGACGGCCTTTCCTGCCGCAGCCGCGGATTCGATCAAATCGGCGTGGTCGAGGTTTTCACCTGCTATGACCACGGCGTCGCACTGGGCAAGGAGCGCTTCGCGGTCTTCCCATGCCTTGCCCGCGTGCTGCTCTTCAAACCGGCGTGCAGCCTCGGGGTCTTTGTCCCAGTGGCCGAGCGCGACGGCGCCCTTTGAATTCTGAAGCGAGTGCGCGTAGCTCGGCGCGTGCACGTGCGCGACCCCCAGCACTCCGACGCGGACCGGCATGGCTTTAGTATGGCCCGTCAATTCGTCGGCGGCGAGACCGTTGCGGTGCGTCCCTCGCCTGCGAACTGGATGTCCACGAGCCAGGCTGCGCCCTCCGCGACGAGCCCTTGTGCGCGGTCTGGCCACTCGACGAGGCACAGGTGCGAATCCAAGTAGTCCTCGAGCCCGATCCCTTTGTGGCTCGCAACCCGGTACAGGTCGGCGTGCATGACGGGCGGGTCGGTTTCGAAGGTCTGCACGAGGTTGAAGGTTGGGGAGCGCACGGGCCCTTCGAAGCGGAGCGCAACAAGCAGCCCGCGCACCAGCGTCGTCTTCCCCGCGCCGAGCGGGCCGGAGAGGAAGACCAGGTCGCCGCGCTTTAGCCTCTTGGCGAGCGATGTGCCGAGCGCCCGTGTGGCGGCTTCGTCCTTGAGCGCGTGCATTTCGGGCATCCGATGGGAGAGTTTACAGGCGGGCGGACCGCTTGGACGGTCCCGTGCCGGCGACTTAAAGAAAATCGCGTGGCGACCGGTTTGGCTTGGTCGCCACGCTACGACGAGACTAGTTTCTTCGCGAGTTTTGGGCCCGGGGTCTGACCCCCGGGCCGTCTTTTCGCGTTTCAGGTCTCAAGACTAACCACGCAGGAGCGACAGCACGGCCTGGGGCGCACTGTTGGCCTGCGCGAGGACCGAGAGGCCGCTCTGCTGGAGGATCTGGAGCTTGGTGAAGGTCGTCATCTCGTCGGCGATGTCCGTGTCGCGGATCTGCGACTCGGTGGCCGAGAGGTTCTCCTTAGCGACACCGAGTGAGCGGATGTTCGACTGAAGGATGTTGTCCATGAAGGAGCCGATCTCGCCTCGCTTGAGGTTGAGACCGTCGATCGCGTCGTCGATCGTCGTGATCGCGGCGGTCGCTCCTGCCGCGGTCGTGACGTCGATGCTGCCGAAGCCCAGCGCGGAGGCGCTGAAGTTCGGGATCGAGAGCAGGGTCGTCTGGCCGGCGTTGCCGCCGATCTGGAACTGCGCGGTACCGACCGTCACCTGTGCGACGGCCGTCAGCGTCCCGACGGCGTTGCCCGCCTCGGTGAGGACCACTCGGTTCCCCTTGCTGTCGGAGAGCGTGAGGCCGTTTGCGCCGTTGAACCCGGCGGTGAAGGTCACCGGGGTGAGCGCGCCGACGGTCACGTCCGCGACTGCGTCCACGCCCGACACGCTGGCAGAGCCAGGCGCTGCCTGGATCACGCCGCTCGCGTCGACGAGGTTGACCGAGAAGTTCGAGCCGTATGTCGTCTGGCGCAGCTGGATCTGGCCGTTTCCGCCGCTGAAGATGGCTTCGGCGACAACCCCTGTCTGGCCAGAGGCGTCGTTGATCTTGCTGACGACATCGCCAAAGGTGTCGGTCGCGGCCATGTTGAACGCGATGCCGTTCACGCTGAACGAGCTGGCGGCGCCGATCGCGGTCGCCTGGTAGGTCGCCAGGTCGGCAGCGGCGGTCGTACGCGTACCGGTGAGGGTCGCTTTGGTGGCTGCGGTCGTGACGTTGATGTCAACCGCGCCGCCCGCACTGAGGGTCTGGTTGCCGATCTCGCCGCCCAGGCTCAGGGACTTCACGTTGGTCAAGTCGACGACGATGGCATTGACGCCGGCCGAGCCGTCAAGGATCTTCTTGCGGCCGAACTGCGTCTGCTGCGCGATGCGGTCGATCGAGCGCGTAATGAGGTCGATCTGCGTCTGGTTCGCCTGCAGCTGCGAGGTGCTGAGCGTGCCTGTGTTGGCAGAAAGCACCGCGAGCGAGCGGGACTGGCGCATCAGGCGCGAGATCTCGTCGAGAGCACCTTCGGCGGTCTTTGTGTAGTTAAGCGCGTCCTGGCTGTTCTTGATCGCCTGTTCGACGCCGCTGATCTGCGCGCGGAAGTTCTCGGACTCGATCAGGCCGGCGGGGTCGTCGGCTGCCGAGTTGATCCGTAGGCCCGTCGAGAGCCTGTTGATAGAGCTGGCGAACTCCATACCCGTCGTGTTGAGGTTGCGAAGGGCGTTCATCGCCGAAACGTTCGTGTTCACGCGAAAAGACATTCTGAGTTTTCCTCCGTGAGGCCCGCCTTCGGCCCTTCCTTGGGCCGGCGCTTTGTGGGCGCAGGGCGTGCCTAACAAACGCCTTATTCCCTGTCACAATTGCCTGGTACCTAGTAAAAATACGGGTATTCAGCAAATTTGCGGGGTTCCAGGAAGGCCGGTAATTGTGCGTGTGGGGGGAGGGCCGGTGGAGGCTTCGAACTGGGCGCACGGGGAAGCGACGCTGCGTGACAAACTCAGCCATGTCGCTGGTCGGGCGGGTGGGGCGGAGGAGGCCGAGGGCGCGGTTCGCGATGGCCGTGCTCTACGTCGTCTTGAGCCTGGGGGCGGTCACGACGCTCTACCCGTTCCTGACGATGGTGACGACCGGGTTCAAGGGCCCGACGGACCAGAACGACGGCAAGCTTGTCCCTGCCTTCTGGTCGGACGAGAAGGCGCTCGAGGAGAAGTACCTCACCGAGAAGTACGCGGGCGACCTCTCTATGATGAGGTCGTACTCGATCGGGGCAGAGGCCGACCCCAAGACGCTCTCGGACTATGAGAGGCTGCTGATGTCGCTGCCGAGCGACCAGTGGGTCGCGGCTTTCCGGAACCCGCCGAACAACGTCACCAGCCGCTTGCAGATCCGCTACCAGGCGTGGCTGCGCGAGCGGTACCGCGGCGACATCGCGGCGCTCAACCAGGCCTACAGCGAGCTGAACCAGGCGTTCCAGACGGTGGTCGTGCCGAACGAGCTGTTCTTCCGGCTCAGGTGGAGGCCCGTGGAAGACGGCAAATGGCGCGACTGGCTGGAGTTCAAGAGAACATTGCCCGCCGAGTTCCGCATCCCGGTCCGCATCGAGAGGATCGCGCAGGAGGCGCTGAGGTCGAAGTACGCCGGGGACTTTACCAAGCTGCCTGCGGTCAACGCAGGCCGTGCGAAGTCGTTCGAGGAGATGCGGACGGGAGACCTCAAGGGACTGCTCTTGTTTGCAGGGATCGGCATGGCGCCTGCCGAGGTGCCGTACTACGACCGACCCTGGCCGGATCGCACGTGGGAAGAGGCCGGCAGGGGAGAGCTGCCGGTCCGTGCGTACGACCTCTCCGTCCTGCGCCAGAACGAGACCGCGATCAAGCGCGAGATGTCCACCCGAAACTACCGGTACGTCGTGGACTACGTGGCGATCAACGGCCGCGCGCTTTGGAACACGGTCGTGTTCTGCTTCCTCGCCGTGTTGGTGCAGCTCACGGTGAACCCGCTTGCGGCGTACGCGCTCGCGCGGTTCCCGATGAAGGCGACCTCCCGCGTCCTGCTGATGCTGCTCGCGACGATGGCTTTTCCTGCGGAGGTCGCGATGATCCCGGCGTTCCTCTTGCTCAAGCACCTGGGGCTGCTCAACACCTTCGCCGCGCTCGTCCTGCCGACCGCGGCGAACGGCTATATGATCTTTCTGCTCAAGGGGTTCTTCGAGTCTCTGCCGAAGGAGGTGTTCGAGAGCGGCCAGATCGACGGCGCGTCGGAATGGAGGCTGATGCTGCGGCTCGCCCTGCCGCTCAGCAAGCCGGTGATGGGCTATATGGGTCTGCTGGCGTTCATGGGGGCGTACAGCGCGTTCCTGTACGCGTTCCTGGTGGCGCAGGACCGGCACGTGTGGACGCTGATGGTGTTCATCTACCAGCTTCAGCAGATCGCGCCGCGCTCGGTGATGATGGCGGCGGTGACGCTGGCGGCGGTGCCGACGATCGTGGTGTTCCTGCTCGCGCAGCGGGTGATCATGCGGGGAATCGTGCTGCCGGGCGAGCGCTGACCGATCAGTCAGATCTGTCCGATCCCTTCGAGAATCTCCTGAACGAACCCCGGCCCCCTGTAGACCCAGCCCGTGTAGACCTGGACGAGGTCTGCGCCGATGGCGAGCTTGTTCTTGGCGTCTTCGCCGGACATGACGCCGCCGACCCCGATCAGCGTGAGCCGGTCACCTGCGGCCTTGCGCACAGTTCGCAGCGCCTCGTCGGCCAAGCCGCGCAAAGGCTCGCCAGAGAGCCCTCCCTCGATCCCAGGGTCGGCGGAGAGCATCGAGCGCGAGACCGTGGTGTTCGTGCAGACCATCCCGGTCAGGCCGAGCGAAAGCGCGACCGCCACGGCGCCTTCGATCGCGGGCTTTGACAGGTCCGGCGCGATCTTGACGAAGAGCGGCTTTTGAGCGTCGATCTCCTTGAGCCGAGTGAGGATCCGAGAAAGCGCATCTTTGTCCTGCAGCTCGCGCAGGCCGGACGTGTTGGGCGACGAGACGTTGACGACGACGTAGTCCGCGAAACCCTTGAGCAGGCGGTACGAGTACGCGTAGTCCTCTGCCGCGTCGGCGAGGCCGGTCACCTTCGACTTTCCGATGTTGACTCCGAGGGGGATCCCGGCTCTCTTGCCCTCGAGGCGCCGCGCCATCGCGTCCGCCCCCTGGTTGTTGAAGCCAAGGCGATTGATGACTGCCTTGTGCTGCGGCAGTCGGAACACGCGGGGCCTCGGGTTTCCCGGCTGCGCGTGGCGCGTCACCGTGCCGACCTCGACGAAGCCAAAGCCCAGGTCCTTCCAGCGCTCGAGCGCGACAGCGTTCTTGTCGAAGCCTGCGGCAAGGCCGACCGGGTTTGGGAAGCTCACGCCAAAGAGCGTTTTTTCGAGGTCAGTTCTCGGCGGCTTGGCCCTCGCGAGCCCCGCCCTGACGGCCCTCAGCGCGAGGTTGTGCGCCGTCTCTGGATCGAGGAGGAAGAGCAGCGGGCGCAGAAGGCCCTCGTAGAGCGGCATCGGCGACGATTATGGCGGAGCGGGAGCGGCCTTTGAGGGCGCGCGTCGGGTCGTGGGAAAACAGCCCGGAAAAACGTCGAAAAAACGGCCTGGAAAGGGCCCGGATCGACCCCTGTCGCCGGGTACAATTTGAACCGGAAATGCGGGTTTAGGAGCCGCATCTTTTGTTAGATTTGCCATGGCAGGTTCCAAGAAGTCCGCATCGACGGTGAAGACGGGGAGAGGGGCCACCAAAAAGGCGCCCAAACCGGCCCCTAAGAAGGCCGTGAAGGCCGCACCCAAGGAGCCCCCGAAGCGGGCTCCAAAACCAGCCCCGAAGCTCGTGTCCAAGCAGGCCCCGAAGGCGCCCGTCGGGAACAACGGAGCGGAGTCGATCTCCAAGAGGATCGAGGCGAGCTACAACGAGTCGGACATCCAGGTCCTCGAGGGGCTCGAGGCGGTCCGCAAACGCCCCGGCATGTACGTCGGCGACAACGGCAAGAAGGGGCTTCACCAAATGTTCAGGGAGGTGCTCGACAACTCCGTCGACGAGGCGCTGGCAGGGCACTGCGACAAGATCGTCGTCGTGATGTTCAGGGACGGGTCGATCAGCGTCGAGGACAACGGGCGCGGCATCCCGGTCGGCATGATGGCCAAGGAAAAGGCGTCCGCGCTCGAGGTGATCATGACCAAGCTGCACGCCGGCGGCAAGTTCGGCGGCGGCGGCTACAAGGTCTCGGGCGGCCTGCACGGCGTCGGCGTCTCGTGCACGAACGCGCTTTCGGAGTGGCTCACGGCGACGGTCCAGCGCGAGGGCGGGATCTTTGAGCAGACCTACAGGCGCGGCAAGCCGACGGGCCCGGTCAAGAGGCTCGGCAAGTCCAACAAGACCGGCACCAAGGTGCGGTGGAAGCCGGACTCCCAGATCCTGACGACCGTCGAGATGGACCAGCACCTGGTCAAGTACCGGCTCAAGGAGATCGCCTACCTCAACGCCGGGCTGACGATCGTGTTCGAGGAGGAGAACGACCCCGAGCACAACGAGACTTTCCGCTTCAAGCAGGGGATCGTGCAGCTCGTCGAGGACATGAACGAGTCGGAAGACCCGCTGCACAGGCCGATCTACTTCCACCGCGTGCGCGACGACATGGAGATCGAGATCGCCATGCAGTACCACCGCGGCTACCACACGAACGTGCTGGCGTACTCCAACAACATCCATCAACCGGACGGTGGGACCCACGTATCGGGCTATGGCCAGGCGCTGACGCGCGTGATCAACCAGTACGGGCGCAAGATGAACATCATCAAGGAGAAGGAGAAGAACTTCTCTGCGGAGGACGTCGCGGAAGGGCTCACCGCGGTGATCGCGCTCAAGCTCGAGAACCCGAGCTACAACTCTCAGGACAAGGTCAAGCTCGTCACGCCGGAGGTGCAGGGCGCGACCAACTCGCTAGTCGGCGACGGGCTCATGGAGTTCCTCGAGGAGCACCCCTCGATCGCCAAGGGGATCGTGGACAAGGCCGCGATCGCCCAAAGGGCGCGCGAAGAGGCGCGCAAGGCCGCAGAGGCGGTCAAGCGCTCCTCGGCGATGGACTCGTTCGGACTGCCAGGCAAGCTCACCGACTGCGTGAGCAAGAACCCTCTCGAGTGCGAGCTGTTCCTGGTCGAGGGCGACTCGGCGGGCGGCTCGGCCAAGCAGGCGCGGGACCGCATGACGCAGGCCGTGCTCCCCTTGCGCGGAAAGATCCTCAACGTCGAGCGCGCCAGGCTGGAGAAGGCGCTGGACAACGAGGAGATCAAGTCGCTGATCGCCGCGCTAGGCGTCGGCATCGACGTGGACACTGGCCGCGGCGGGCTGGAGACGGACCCGGACGCCTTGCCGAGCAAGAACGGCAAGTCGCAGCACTTCGACATCGATAAGCTGCGGTACCACAAGATCATCATCATGACGGACGCGGACGTGGACGGCGAGCACATCCGCACGCTGCTGCTTACCTTCTTCTACCGCTATATGAAGCCGCTGATCGAGCACGGTCACATCTACCTGGCGCAACCGCCGCTGTTCGTCGTCAAGGCAGGCAGCAACGAGCGGTACTACGCGGGCAGCGAGGACGAGCGGGACGAGATCATCAACGGGCTCAAGCGCAAGAAGTTCAGCGTCACGCGGTTCAAGGGCCTGGGCGAGATGATGGCCGAGCAGCTCGAGGAGACAACGATGAGGCCGGAAGGGCGCAGGCTCGTGCAGGTCACCTACGACACCCAGTTTGAGCACGAGGTCGAGATGATGTTCAGCAAGCTGATGGGGGACAAGGTCGAGCCCAGGCGGCTATTCATCGAAAAGCACGCCAAAGAGGTCACGAACGTCGACTGGCATTATTGACCGCCTGACCCGAGGGCCGGCCTGCGTCCCGCCCCCTTCGGGGAGTCGAGCTGGCACGCTCCTCGGTATCCTCGCGCAATGCTCGACCCGCGCGTGACGAAGCTCGCTGAGCTTCTTTGCACCCACTCGACCTCGCTCTCCGAAAAGGACGCGGTGCTCGTGCACGCGTTCGACTTGCCGGACGAGGTGACCGCAGAGGTGGTGCGGGTCGCTCGCGGCAAGGGGGCGCAGGTCGTGCTCAGGCTGGAGAGCGGGCGCGCAAGGAGGCAGCTCATGCTCGCGATGACCGAGGAGAACGCCAAGACGATCGCGGACATCGAGCTCTACGAGATGAAGAAGATGACCGCCTACATCGCGGTCCGGGGCAGCGACAACGTGAGCGAGATGGGGGACGTGCCCGACGACAAAATGACGCTCTGGAGCCGCAACTACACTCAGCCGGTCGTTCTGGGCCAGCGCGTGCCGCACACCAAGTGGGTCGCGCTGCGCTGGCCGAGCGCGAGCATGGCGCAGCAGGCAGGGATGTCCACCGACGCTTTCGAGGAGTTCTACTTCAACGTCTGCACGATGGACTACGCAAAGATGAGGAGGGCAGCCGAGCCGCTGCGCGAACTGATGCTCAAGACCGACCGCGTCGAGATCAAAGGGAACGGGACAGACGTCGGCTTCAGCATCAAGGGCGTGGGAGTGCGGCAGAGCTACGGGCTGCGCAACATCCCGGACGGCGAGTGCTTCACGGCGCCGGTGCGCGACAGTGTGAACGGGACAGTGCAGTACAACGCGGTCTCGCTGTTCCAGGGCACGGAGTTCAAGGACGTGAAGCTCGTTTGCAAGCAAGGGAAGGTGGTCGAGGCGCACGCCGGCGAGAAGACGGGCAAGATGAACGAGATCCTGGACACGGACGAAGGCGCGCGCTACTTCGGCGAGTGGGCCCTCGGCTACAACCCGTACATCCTTCACCCGATGAAGGACACGCTCTTTGACGAGAAGATCGGCGGCTCTTTCCACATGACGCCGGGCAACGCGTACGACGACGCCGACAACGGCAACCGCTCCGCGGTGCACTGGGACATCGTGTGCATCCAGCGGCCGGAGTACGGCGGCGGCGAGGTCTACTTCGACGGCAGGCTGGTGCGAAAGGACGGCCTCTTCGTGCTCCCTGAGCTGCAGGGGCTCAACCCGGAGAACCTGAAATGACGGGCCTCGACCTGACTGTGCGGCTTGCGAACCTGGACGACCCGCGAGACGCCGATGCGGTGCTCGAGATGACGCGCGCGTACGCGCGGGACCCGATGGGCGGCGGGAAGGACCTAGACGAGGACGTAAAGTCGCGGCTCATCGGCGAGATGCGCTCGCACCCTGCGCTTTTTTGCGTTGTGGCGTGGGAGGGCGAGACGCCGGTCGGCATCGCAACGTGCCTGGTCAGCTTCTCGACCTTCCGCGCCAAGAGGCTCGTGAACATCCACGACCTCTCGGTCGTGCCGGGGATGCGAGGGCGCGGCGTGAGCCGTCGGCTGTTGCAGGCCGTGGAGGAGCACGCAAGGGCGGAAGGGTGCGCGAAGGTGACGCTCGAAGTGCTGGGCAGGAACCAACTCGCGCGCGACGTTTACGCGAAGATGGGGTTCGACGGCTCGCGGTGCGGCGAAGAGGACGCAAAGCTCTTCTGCGCGAAGGACATCGAGTGACCATGGCCGAAGAGCGGATCGGCGTGGACGAGAGCGGCAAGGGCGACTTCTTCGGCCCGCTCGTGATCGCCGCTTGCTACGTCGCCCCGCACCACTACGCGGAGCTCGAAGAGGTGAAGGACAGCAAGCAGCTCACCGACAAGAAGGCGACCGACCTCGCGCGGGTGATCAAGAAGCACTGTCCGCACGAGGTCGTGGTCATCGGCCCGGAGAAGTACAACGAGCTGCACGCGAAGATCGGAAACCTGAACAAGCTGCTGGCGTGGGGGCACGCGCAGGCGATCCAAAACGTGCTCGAGAAGCAGGCCTGCAGGCTCGTGATCAGCGACCAGTTCGCCAACCCGGCCTACCTGCAGGGCCTGTTGGACAAGAAGGGGCTCGACGTGGTGCTGCTCTCGCAGGTGAGGGCAGAGTCGGACCTCGCGGTCGCAGCGGCGAGCGTGCTGGCCAGGGCGGAGTTCCTGAACCGGCTCAAGCGGCTCGGCGACGCGCTCGGCGTGCCGCTCCCGAAGGGCGCTGGGCCGCAGGTCGACCAGACTGCCGCTACGATCATCAGGCAAAAAGGCGAGGCTGCGCTGCGGGGCGTCGCCAAGCTCCACTTCAAGACGGTCGAAAAGGCGCGGGCGCTGGCCAAAGGGCTTTGAGCGGCCCCGTTGGCTCCGCCATAATCGGGCCGATGGGCACGGTGATCCTGGACGCCGCAGCGATGCGCCGAACGCTCGGTCGCATGGCCCACGAAGTGCTCGAGGCGAACCGCGGCGCGCAGGACGTGGTGGTCGTCGGAGTGCTACGGCGCGGCTACCCGGTCGCCAAGCGGCTTGCCTTTATGATGACCCAGGTGGAGGGTACGACCGTGCCCTGCGGAAAGCTCGACGTCACCAACAGCCGGGACGACGAGCGCGCCGCCGAGCGCGACGAGAGCGAGATCCCGTTCGGCGTCGAGGGCAAGCGCGTCGTGCTCGTGGACGAAGTGATCCAGACGGGGAGGACGATCCGCGCCGCGCTGGACGCGCTGATCGAGTACGGCAGGCCCAAGAGCGTAAAGCTCGCAGTGCTCGTCGACCGCGGCCACCGGGAGCTGCCGATCCAGCCGGACTACGTCGGCTGCGTGGTCAAGACGCTGGCCGACGACTACGTCGCGGTCAAGCTGCACGAGATCGAGGGCGAGGACGAGGTCGTGCTGCAGAAGGCTTCGGAAAGGGCGGAGGCGGCGCGCTGATGCGGCACCTGCTCGCGATCCGCCACCTCGATCCGAGGCAGATCACCGAGATCCTGAACAGCGCGGCGGAGTTCAAGGAGCTTGTCACGAACGGCGAGCGGCTGGAGCGGCGCGAGCCGCGCTCGATCGGGCTGCTCTTCTTCGAGAACTCGACCCGGACCCGCGTCAGCTTCGAGCAGGCCGCCAACTACCTCGGCTACAAGACCATCAACTTCAGCGGCGCGGGCAGCTCGATGAGCAAAGGCGAGACGCTCAAGGACACGATCCTGACTCTGCGCTACGAACGGCTCGAAGCGCTGGTCATGCGGCACAGGGCCTCTGGCGCGCCGGCGCTCGCCGCCCGCTACGCCGAGGGGCCGGTGATCAACGCCGGCGACGGCCAGCACGAGCACCCGACTCAGGCTTTGGGCGACGCACTGACGATCCTGGAGCGCAAGGGCGACATCCAAGGGCTCAAGGTGGCGATCGTCGGCGACGTGGAGCACTCGCGCGTGGCGCGCAGCAACGCGTGGCTCCTGCACAAGCTCGGCGCGGAGGTGCGCTTCGTCGGCCCTCGGACGCTGCTCCCTTCTCACACTGGCAAGCTGCCGGGGACCGTGTACTACGACCTGGCGACGGGGATCGCGGACGCCGACGTTGTGATGTGCCTGCGCCTACAGCGCGAAAGGATGAGCGACGGGCTACTGAGTTCGATCAGCGAGTACACACGGATGTACCAGATCAACCGCTCGACGCTGCGGTTCGCGGACTCCGAGGCGATCGTGCTGCACCCCGGGCCGCTCAACCGCGGCATCGAAGTGGACGACATCGTAGCTGACAGCGACGCGAGCTGCATCAACGACCAGGTCACGAACGGCGTGTTCGTGCGCATGGCGGTGTTGGACTGGGTCTTCCAGAGCGCGAAGGAGGGGCAGCTAGCTTAGGGACATGAAGACGATCCTCAAGAACGGACGCGTCCTCGACCCTTCGCAGGAGATGGACATCGTCGGTAGCGTGGTGATCGAGCACGCGCAGATCGTCGACGTCGGCGAAGTCGTGGACGAGACCGGCGCGAGCGAGGTCTACGACTGCAACGGGCTGTGGATCACCCCGGGCTTCGTGGACATGCACACGCACCTGCGCGAGCCGGGCGAAACCCACCGCGAGACGATCAAGTCGGGCACGCAGGCGGCGGCGGCGGGCGGGTTCACGACGATCTGCCACATGCCGAACACGACCCCGGCGCTGGACGACCCGGCGCTCGTGGACTTCATCTTCGACCGCGCGGCCTCTCCCGAGGCGGGCGGCGTGTTCGTCGCGCCGGTCGGCTCGCTCACCGTGGGGAACAACGGCGAGCGGCTCAGCGACCTCGCGGCGCTCAAGAGGGCCGGCATCGTGGCGGCGAGCGACGAGGGAAGGCCGCTGCAGAACTCGAACGTCATGCGCCACGCGATGGAGTTCTGCCTGCAGCTCGACCTGCCGATCATGGCGCACAGCGAAGACCTCTCCCTGACCGCCGACGGTTGCATGAACGAGGGCGCGTGGAGCGCGATGCTCGGGCTTAAGGGGATCCCGCGCAGCGCGGAGGAGGTCGCGATCATGCGCAATTGTCTGCTCTCGCTCAACACGGGCTGCCCGGTACACATCCTGCGGGTCAGCACGTGGGGAGCGGTGGAAATGGTGCGACAGGCCAAGTACCTTGGCGCGCCCGTGACCTGCGACGTCGCCCCGCACCACTTCTGCCTCACCGACGAGTCCGTCGGTGAGTTCGACCCGAACTTCAAGACGACCCCTCCGCTTCGCACCGAGATCGACGTCGAGCTGGTGCAGCAGGCTCTGCAGGACGGAACGATCGACTGCATCGCCAGCGACCACTCGCCTTACGCGCCCTACGAGGTGTACGTTCCGTTCGAGGAGGCGCCGTTCGGCATGGCGGGGCTGGAGTCCGCGGTCGCGGCAACCCTGACCAACCTGACCCACAAGGGGGTGCTCACGCCCCTCGAGACCGTGCGGCAGCTCAGCACCAGGCCGGCGGAGATCCTCCGGCTCGAAGCTGGCACGCTCAAGCCCGGGGCGACCCCGGTGGCCCAAGTGACCGTGATCGACCCGAACGTGGAATGGACCTACGACGCCAAACGGACCTTCAGCAAGGGGAAGAACTCGCCGTTCGACGCCATGCCGATGAGGGGCAAGGTGGTCCTGACCTTCTGTGGGGGCGAGATCTATCGGGATGCGCGCTACGACTCCGAGCGTTATGAATAGCAGGATGCCGCGGACATCAGTGTTGACGGCGCTTCTGGCGCTCGCGCTGGCCGGTTGCAGGTTCGGCCAGATCCCAAACCCGAACAAGCTTGCCGTCTCCAGCAAGTACGACGGACAGGCGCTGCAGCAGCACGTCCGCCAGGCGGACGAGGTCCTGACTGACCGTCTGGTGAAAGGGCAGATCGACCTTCGGACCAAGAACGAGATCCTGCACGGCTTTATTCAGGATCAGCTCAAGGGCGTGGAGCTGGAGAAGGTGGACGATGGCGACGTCTGGCGGTTCGCGGACGTCTTCCGGCAGCTCGGCGACTGGCAGACGACCCACGACCTCTACGTCCGGGCGGTAAAGGCCGCCAAGGACGAGGATCGGCGCGTGAACGACACGCTTCGCCTCGCCGAGGCCAAGGCGCACCTCGGGGAGGTGGCGGACGGGATCTCGCTGGTGCGTTCGACCTTCGACGCCGCCCCAGGCGGCAAGGCGCCGATCCTAATGGCGACCCTCTACGAGTTCGTCCCTGCAGCCATGGGCCAGGAACACGACCTCGATGTCGCCAAATTGCTCGAGGACGCCACCGAGCAGCAACTGCTGACGGTCGTGGACCCGAAGACGCCCGAGGGCCGCGCATTCTTGCAGGCGCGCACCTACCACATCCGCCGCGCGTGGGACGCAGTGGTCCGCATCTATCGCAGCTATGGCGAGGACGAGGCGATGCGCGCCGCGATCGACCGCTCGGACAAGATGCTGCGGCGCTTCGCGATCACTTAGCCGCGAACGACCATCGTGCCGATCCCGGCGTCCGTGAACGCCTCGATCAGCAGCGAGTTGGGCGTTGCGCCGTTGAGGAGGTGGACGCTTTCGACGCCTTTTTCGAGCGCTTCGATCGCCGCGCTCAGCTTCGGCACCATGCCACGGTCGGCCTTGCCGCTCTCGATCATCGCTTTGGCCCTCTCGGCGCTCAGCCGGCTGACGAGGCTCGAGGGGTCCTCCTTTTCCGCCAGCACTCCGTCGACGTCGGAGAGCACGAAGAGCTTCTGTGCGCCGAGCGCGACGGCGACGGCCGCTGCCGCGGCGTCCGCGTTGACGTTCATGGCGCCGCCGTCCCTGCCCTCGGCGACCGGGCAGACGACCGGCACGTAGCCGTTTTCGCAGACAAGCTCGAGGAGAGAAGGGTCGACCGCGACCACCCGTCCAACGCGACCGAGCTCCTTGGAGACCGGCTCGGCGACGATCATCCTCCCGTCTCGTCCGGAAAGCCCGACCGCCCGACCGCCGCACGCGTGCACCTCGCTGACGAGCGCCTTGTTCGCCTTGCCGGCCAGCGCCATCTCGACGGCCTCCATCGCTGCCTCGTCGGTTGCGCGCAGGCCACCGACCGTCCTGGTCTCCAGCCCGAGCCTCTTGAGAAGCGCATCGATCTCTGGCCCGCCCCCGTGCACGATCACTGGCCGGATCCCGACAAGCTGAAAAAGCAGGACGTTGCGGATGACACCGCGCGCCGCGTCCCGGTCAGACATAGCGCTCCCGCCAAGCTTGACCACGAACGTGTGCCCCTGGAACCGCTGGATGTAGGGCAGCGCCTGGTTTAGGATCTCTGCGGCGTCGGGCGCCTGGGGCATAGGCGAGCGTTGTACCTGGCAGGCCCGGGAACGGGGGTAGGTCTGCTATCCTTGAACCCTGCATGCACCCGGTGCTGTTCACGATCCCGGAGTTCCAGCTCTTCGGCCACAGGTTCAACCACTTCGACGTCCGCTCGTACGGCGTGATGCTGGTGATCGGGATTCTGCTCGCTGTCTGGTGGTCGAGCCGGCGGGCGAAAAAGTGGGGGATCTCGAGCGAAAGGATTTACGACGCGACGCTGTGGGGGATCGTGCCGGGGGTCCTCGGCGCGCGCATCGGCTACATCGTGCAGGAGTGGAGCTTCTACTCGGCGCACCCGGCCGAGATCTGGTCGTGGCAGTTCGCGGGCCTGACGAGCTTTGGCGGCGTGGTGATGGCGGTGGCCGGGCTGCTCGCGTACTGCAAGTTCGCAAGAGTGCCCGCCCGCGCGTTTCTTGACGTGGTCTCCGCGCCCTTGCTGGTGACGCACGCGGTCGGGCGGTTCGGCTGCCTTCTCAACGGGTGCTGCTACGGCCATCCGACCAAAGCCTGGTTCGGGGTCCACGTGGATGCAGTGACCGGGCTCTTCGAGCCCGCGCAGCTGGTCGACGCGTTCCTCGTCATGGTGGGGGTCGGCGTGCTGCTTCTGTTCGAACGGAAGACGCGACCGAGCGGCATGTCGTTCGGTCTGACTTTCGTTCTGTGGGGCGTTGCGAGGTTCATCTACGAGTTCTTCCGCGCCGGTACAGACCTAGAGGTCGCCCGCGGCCTTGCAAGCTCCACTTACTGGGGGAGCCTGCCAGTGACCCAGGCGCAAGCTGCGGCGCTCGTGCTCGTGCTCGCAGGCGCGGTGATGATGTGGCTTTGTGCTCGAAGGGGCGTAGCGAAACCGGCGGAGGAGCCCAAGTGAGCCTGGGCGCGCTGCTCGCCTCCTTCAAGGGTGTGCGCGCGGCGGTGCTCGGCGACCTCATGCTGGACGAGTACGTCTTCGGCACGGCGAGCCGGATCAGCCCCGAGGCGCCTGTGATGGTCGTGCGCCAGGAGCGCACTCGATCCGTGCCCGGCGGCGCGGCGAACGTGGCCAAGAACGTCGTTGCGCTCGGCGGCGACGTCCACGTGGTCGGCGTGGTGGGGGACGACGAGGCGGGGCGAGCGCTGACCGAGGCGATACGGTCTCAGGACCGCACCGCCGCTTCGGTGATCGTCGACCGATCGAGGGTCACGACCAAAAAGACGCGGATCGTCGCGGACCACGCGCACCAGGTCCTGCGCATCGACAGCGAGAGCGACGCGCCTGTCTCAGAGGAGGTTTCCAACCAACTGGGCGAAGCGGTCAGGAAGGCGCTCGAGGGGAGCCGCGTACTCGTGCTCAGCGACTACAGGAAGGGCGCGCTGACAGACCGCGTCGCGCGCGAGGCGATCGCGGCCGCCAGGGCCAAGAACATCCCGGTCGTTGCGAACCCCAAGCCGAAGAGCGCCGGCAACTACCGAGGCTCGCAGGTCGTCACTCTGAACAGGGCGGAGGCGTCCAGGTTGCTCGGCAGCGACGTGCACGACCACGAGACTGCGCTGGGGGTGGCGGAAAAGGCCAGGGCGCTGCTCGGGGTGGAGGCCGTGATCGTAACGCTGGGCGCGGCAGGGATGGTCGCCTCGACACCCGGTGGCGACCTCCGCGCGGACCCTCCCAAGGTGGAGGTCTCGGACGTCGCGGGGGCGGGAGACACCGTAGCCGCGGCGGTCGCGCTGGCGCGCGCGATCGGTCCGCTCGGTCAAGATGCCATTCAGCTTGCGGCGGAGGCGAGCGCCCGGGTCGTCAGGCACGTGGGGGTCGCCGTCCCGGACGAGCGTGATCTGGAAGAGATCAGGGCCCTCTGAGCCGCCCAGGTGCCACGGGTATCCTAGAGCCCCCGGAAACCGAGGGAACCTAAGCATGAGAGTCCGAAACAAAGAGCTGCGCACGCGCCGGCGAAGGAAGGACAAGAGCGTCAAGGCCAAGATCAAGGAGCTGAGGCGCTCCAAGGCTAAGCCGACGAAAGCCGCCCCGATCGACAAGCCCGCTGCGAAGAAGCCTGTGGCCAAGAAGCCGGTGGCAACCAAGCCGAAACCGGAAAAGAAGCCAGCAGCGGAAAAGAAGCCAGCAGCGGAAAAGAAGCCTGCGGCCAAAAAGCCGGCCAAGAAAGCGGACTCGAGCTAGCTCCCGTTCGGCCTTGCGCGAAGTGCTGGGACCCGCAACTCCCACCGGGCGTACGAAAGTAGAGCAGGTGGAGCGAGGATGGCGGAGGTTCTGACACAGACCCAGGCGCGCGAGGGCGAGCGGTTCCCAGTGGACCAGCTCGTCGAGTTCTTGCGCGCCCACCCCTACCAGCTCGACCACTCGAAGCACGAGCTCGCCGAGCAGCTCGGGGTCGACGAGGAGTTCGTGGGGGACGTGCTGGACTGCCTGCGCGGCTCGCCCAACAAGCTTCCGACCTCCGAGTCGTTCTTTCGAGCTATTAGGGTCACGGCTCAAACGGTGTGGTCGTACCTGGCCAAGGTCTACCTCGAGTTCACTGAGCGGCCCTACGTGACCCTGCCGGTGACGATGGTGCTGACGGTCGCGCTCATGCTGCTGGCACGGAGCGCGGTGAACACTGGCTTCTGGCCGTTGCCGGTCGGCAACGGCCTGCAAACGCTCCAAGACGTCGGGACGATCCTGGGAGCTACCCTTGCGCTCCTGCACTCGCTCGTGTACTTCCGGCACGGGATGATGCGGTATGCGATGTACGGGCTCGGCGTTGCAGTCGTCGTGTCGGTCTCTTCGCTGCTGTACATGAACTCCGGACGAGCGCTGGAGCTGATGAACACGGTCGTGCCGCCCGCGCAGACGGCACCGTGGCTAGTGTTCGCCGGTGTGTTCCTCTCGGTCGCGTACTTCTTCTTCGCGACCGTGGCGTCGCTGCTCGGCGGCTTTTGGCAGACCAGCAAGGCCGACCGTCAGCAGAAGCGCCTTACGCGCCAGGAGCTCATTGACCGGCTTTTCTACCTTCAAGAGCGGCTCAAGGCTGTCCGGTTCGAGAGCCTGGGCAAGCGGCGCAACAGTTTCGTCGCGCACCTGCGGACCACGCCCTGGATCCCGTTCTACGGGTTCGCGCTGGGATTGGCCATCGGCGCAATCGGCGTGCTGCTGCGCGGAATGGTCGAGCCGGGCCATCCATCCATCGATCTCGCGCTGCAGAACGTGCCGGTAATGGTCACGATTGCGATGCGGGTCCTCAAAGTGTTCACGTTCGTCGGCTTTGGCTACCTGTCGGGCGGCGTGCGGCGCGCCATCGTCTCGATCGTGCTGATGTTCGCGGGGACCGTCTGTGCAGAGCTGATCCCCTACAGCTACTTCGGGCCGGCGTACATCGAGTACATCAAGGCGCACGGGATGCTCGTCGAGGGCCTTTCGCAGACCTTCCTGGTCGCGATTCTGGTCGGGATCGGCGCGCACATCGACAAGCGCGCGCGGGTGAGGCAGAAGGTGCAGGAGCACGACCCGGCGTTCGTGACCGCGGAGATCGTCGAGATCCAATGGCGGCTCAACCCCTCGGCTGCGGCGACGTGCGTGATGGTGGCGGACGTCGCCGGCAGCACGCGCATGAAGTCGGACGCGGACCCGCTCGCAGTCGAGTACAGCTTCCGCGCCTTTCAGGACTTCATCGCCGCCGTGGCGGCGAGGCGTGGGGGCACCGTGCTCTCGACAGCGGGGGACGGCGCCGTGTTCTCATTCTCAAGCTGCGCCGAGGGGCTTTACGCGGCCAAGGAGATCCAGACGAAGATCGGACAGTTCAACTCTGTGACGAACAGGCTGCCTTCGGCCTTCCGCGTGCGAATCGGCCTGCACACGGGCAAGGTCTCGGCGCAGTTGGCCGACGTTCCGTTCAACGAGCTTCTCGACATCGCAGCGCACGTCGAGCGCGAGGCGCCGGTCGGCGGCATCGCAGTGACCCAGAGCGTCGTCGAGGCCGTCGAACAGGAGCGCGTCGCGGCGCTGAAGGACACGGTCGACGGCCAGAACGTCTTTGTCGTGCTCAACCCGACGCTGGTCTCATGAAGGGCCTCGCCATTGACCTCGGGCACATGGCTTATGGGCCCGCATGGGAGGCACAGAGGCAGGTCGCGGAGTCCGTCATCGCAGGCGGGCCGGACACGCTGCTCTTCGTCGAGCACGACCCGGTGATGACGCTCGGCGCGAGCTTTCACGAGGACAACCTGCTGCTGCCGCCGGCGGAGTATGAAAAGCGCGGCATCGAGGTCGTGCGTACGGACCGCGGCGGCGACGTCACCTTCCACGGCCCAAGGCAGCTCGTCGTCTATCCAATCTTCGACCTCCACCGCCATGGAAAGGACCTGCACAAATGGATGCGCGACCTGGAGGAGACGGTGATCGTCGCGGCGCGCGCGTTCGGCGTGGAGGCCGAACGTGAGCCGTCGGTCAACACAGGAGTGTGGGTGCGAGGGAAGAAGGTGGCCGCGATCGGGGTGAAGGTCCGCAAGTGGGTGAGCCTGCACGGAATCGCGGTCAACTGCGACAACGACCTTTCGCCGTTCGAGCTGATCGTGCCGTGCGGCGTGCGCACGCACGGCGTCACGAGCCTGACGCGCGAGGCTGGGCGCCCCGTGACGATCGAAGACGCCCGACCGGTGGTCAAGGGCGCCTTCGAAGAGGTCTTCTCCCTAAGCCTGCAGGACGTCGAGCGCACCGAAGCTCTGGCCTAGAACGACGGCCGAGTCGCTGCCCATCCAGTTGTCCAGCGAGGTCGCGTAGACCTGGCGGAAGTCCGTCTTCCACTTGACGTCGCCGCGGTCGAGGTCGGTGAGGTCCGGGTTCGGGCCGTGTAGCCCGCCCTTGACGTTCTTTCCGATCAGGAACATCGGTGCCGCGGCGCCGTGGTCCGTGCCCTGGCTGCCGTTCTCATAGGATCTGCGGCCGAACTCGCTGAACACGAGCACCATCACCTTGTCGGCCCGTCCGCAGGCCTCCATCTCGCGCTGGAACGCGAGCACCGCGTCGCCGAACTGCTTGAGCAGGCTGGCGTGCTGGTCGGCCTGTCGGGAATGCGTGTCGAAGCCGCCGGCGCTGAAGTAGACGACGCGAGTCGTGGTGGACGAAGCGACGATCTGTGAGATCTGCTTGAACCCCGCGCCGAACCGGTCGTTGCCGTAGGTCTGCTTGGGAGTGAAGGTGGCGAGCTTGCCCTGCAGTTCAGTCATCGCGTCGAGCGCGGCGTCGTTCGCCATCTGGATCGTCCGCTCGGCGGAGCCCTGCTTGGCGTCGGGGCCCTGGATTTGCCTGAGCAGCTTTTCGGCGTCCTGGTTTCCGACCATCGCCTGGATGTCGGCGAGGCTGGCAAAGCACGGGATGCTCGCGGACTTGGCGTTTAGGGCGCGCGGCTTTTCGACCGAGAGCCCGAGGCCGGCGACCGGGTCGAGCTTCCCACTTGCGCCGACGAGGTCGAAGTAGCGGCCGATCCAGCCGTAGGTGAGCTTTCCGTCCGGGCTGGCGGAGTGCCAGATGTCCATGGACTTGAAGTGCGAGCGGTTCGGGTCCGGGTAGCCGACGTTCTGGATGACCGCGACCTTCCCTTCCTTGTAGAGCTCCTGGATGCCGGCGAGGCTAGGGTGCAGCCCCATGGACTCGTTGAGCTTGAGCACGTCGGAGTCCTTCACCGCCAGGGTGGGCCTGAGCTGGTAGTACTCGGCGGCTGCGTAGGGCACTACGGTGTTGAGCCCGTCGTTGCCACCGGAGAACTGGCACACGACCAGAACGGTGTCTGAGGACGGCTTGAGCCCGTTCGCCTTACGGACGAGGTCTGCCTTTGCAATGGCCGCCAGCCACGGCGGGGACATCATTCCAACGGCGATCATTCCGCCCCGGCGGAAAAGCTCTCGTCTGGTGATTTCGCTCATATCAAGCACCCGAGGACATTATCGTCTAAAAAGGCTGGACGCGTGAGCCTGGGGGAAGTTCAAACCGGCCAGTAGTATCATGGGCCTATGAAGGGCTTGCCGGCTCGGACGCAGGGGATCGCCGCAGCGGGGCTGATGGCGGTGCTTGTGCTTTCGGTGTTCGCCAACGAGACCTACAGCGGCCCGGAGAGCGCGATCTTCGAGTTCCACTTCGGCGCCATGACGGGCCAGGAGGGCGCCCTGCAGTCGTCGAGCCTCCAGGACTACCGCTCGGGCACGGCACGGAGCTTGCAGGAACAGATCAGGCGGCTCATGTCGCAGCGGCCGGAGGTAAGGATCACGGGCGTGCAGCACAGCGGAAGGCGGGCCACGGTGGACGTGCTGTACGTCAAGGAAGGGGCCTGGATATTCGGCATGAGGTACTACCTTCAAAAGCCGGTCGGTCGGTGGCTGGTGGACACGGACACGACTTGGACCGTGGCAACTGCGGCACGGACCTAGGGCGGCTTAGGTTTAATCGTGGTGAAGATGCGAAGTTCGGGCAAAGTCAGTATAACGGCGATCATCGTCTGCGTGATCCTGCTGGGCATGGCGGTATTTGCGCTTTCTACCGGAGAGTCGCCGACCAGCGCCGCGTCCCGCTTCATGGGCGCTCTGGCCACGCGCGATGTGGACACTCTTGCAGAGATGAGCTACGCGCCCGGCTACACCAAGGAGGAGATGACAAAGAAATGGAAGTACACCGAAGACGTCGTAGCGCCCTATTTCCCCTTCACATACGAGATCAAAGGCGAGTCTGAACCGGCAAAGGACGCTGCGATCGTTTGGATGGCATATACGAATGACGCAGGGAAATCGGGATCCTATGAGAAGCGCCTGGAGCTTCAGCTCCACAAGACTCCGGACGGCTGGAAGGTGGACGTGTTCTCCATGCCGCGCGACCTCTACCCGGGCCTGCCGCGCGCCGACTAGCCGTACCCGGCCTCTTTGTCCTTCCGTACGCCGTCCACGCACCCCCCTTCGCCGTCGGGCCGCACGTGCGGCTTCATGAGGTCGGCCGTTCCCTTGTACGCGTAGGGGTCTTTGCCCGCGATCAGCACGATGTCGCGGTGGTCGTGCGTCGCGATCCCTGTGGGCTCTGAGGGCCACAGCCAAGGGAGAAGCGATTCGGCGGACATGTAGTGGTTCACCAGAGCGCGACGGAAACCGCCGGGGGCCTTGTTCGGCAGAGACCGGTGCAGCGTGTATCCGTTGAACACCACGAGCGTTCCGGCCCGCACCTCGACCGGCACGGCGTCGCTGTCCTTGTAGGGGAAGTCGAACGACTCCCACGCGCAGTCGAACCGTGTGTCGCCGTGGAAGTGCATCGGCCACAGCACTCCGGGCCTGTGCGAACCCGGGATCACCCACAGGCACCCGTTCTCCACCGTCGCGTCGTCGAGCGCGAGCCACACGCCGGTGAGCGAGCGGTCGCGCGTCGGGATGTAGTCCTCGTCCTGGTGCCACGCCTGGCCGGGCTTGCCGCTGGCCTTGACGAACAGCATCGACTGCATGCACTTGACGTTCGGGCCGATGAGCTTGGTCAGCGCGTCGACGATCGAAGGGTGCGCGATCTGCGCGGTCATTTTTGGGGAGATTTTATGGGGGAAGTGGATGCACAGGTACTTGCGGACGACGTCTTGGTCGGTTTCTCCCTCAGAGACGGGTTCGATGCCGGCGAACTCGCCCCTCTCGCCCCGGCAGATCGCGAGCGTCTCGTCGTTGAGCGCTTGGACCTCGTCGGCTGTAAACGCGCCTTCGATGACGAGGAAGCCGTTGTCGCGGTAGAAGGCGACGGTGCCCTCACCCAGCGGGGTGCTCGTGTACCCCGCTGGGCTGCCTATCTCGGGCCAAGTCTTGAACGCCACTTGGCTTCCATTATGGGGCCAGGTCTGTGATCGTGCATTCCGGGAGTTCCATCTATGCCTCAGCCCCGTGGGGTCGAGGCTCGTGCGATCGGATGGAAACCCTCAACCCCAAGGGGTTGAGGGATAAAAGGGGTTGAGGGATAAAAAAAGGTCGAAAAAGCTTGAGCGATACGGCGATTATGGCGTTGCGGCCAGCGCTGGCCAGCCGCGCGGCGGTGACAAAAAAACAGGCGCGACTTGCGGCGCGCCCGGAGAACTCATGCCGCTCGTGATCCGTGCGACGAGCCGATGATCGGCGGACCTTGTCAACTGGGGGTTAACGGACTGGGACCGGCGGGCCAGCAGGACACGCCCGTAAAACCCCTAGCGACCCCGCGCATCACTGAGCCCGCGCGGGACTCGTGGCTCGTCTCCACAGGCTCAAAAAGGTACATTCTGAGTGCCCCCATGTCGCAAGAAGTGCGCAACATCGGCATCATCGCGCACGTCGACCACGGCAAGACAACGCTGGTCGACGCGATCTTTCGTCAGTCGGGGATGTTCCGGGCGAACGAGTCCGTCCGCGAGCGGATGATGGACTCGAACGACCTCGAAAGGGAGCGGGGCATCACGATCCTGAGCAAGGTCGCGAGCTGCCACTACAAGGACGTCAAGATCAACATCGTCGACACTCCCGGCCACGCCGACTTCGGCGGTGAGGTCGAGCGGGTGCTCTCGATGGTCGATGGCGTGCTGCTGGTCGTCGACGCGTGTGAAGGGCCGATGCCGCAGACCCGCTTCGTGCTGAAGAAGGCGCTGGACTACGGGCACAAAGTCGTGGTGTGCGTCAACAAGATCGACCGCGAGGGCGCGCGGCCGCTCGAGGCGTACGACAAGACCATCGACCTCTTCATCGACTTGGGCGCAGAGGTGGAGGACCTCGAGTTTCCGGTCTTGTACGTGAGCGCGACCGGCGGATACGCGCGCCTTCAGCCCGATGGCGAAGAGCAGGACCTGCACGTGCTGTTCGAGACGATGGTGAACTCGATCCCTGCACCGAAGGTCAACCCCGACGGCCCGGTGCAGCTCCAGATCAACAACCTCGACTACAGCGATTATCTCGGGCGCATGTTCGGCGGGAAGCTCCTGCGCGGGCGGCTGCGGATCGGCGACCGGCTGGTGCTGCACCGGCAGGGGACGGACTCGCCGTTCACGGTCACGAAGGTGTGGGTCTACGAGGGGCTGAAGCAGGTCGAGGTCGAGGTCGCGGAGGCGGGCGACATCGTGATGATGAGCGGCGTCGACGACGTGCTCGTGTTCGACACCGTGTGTGACGCGTCGTTCATCGAGCCGCTGGCGCACATCGAGGTCGAGCCCTCGACGCTCACGATGAACTTCTACGCGAACAACTCGCCCCTCTCGGGCAAGGACGGCGGGAAGTTCCTCACCATCCACAAGATCCGCGAAAGGCTGGAAAGGGAGGAGAAGATCAGCGTCAGCCTCAAGATCGACCCCACGGCCGGGGCCGACACGGTCAAGGTGGCGGCGCGCGGCGAGATGCAGCTCAGCGTGCTGATCGAGACGATGCGGCGCGAGGGCTTTGAAATGGCGATCGCGCGGCCGCAGGTGATCTACAAGGAGAACGCGCTCGGCAAGCGGCTCGAACCGATCGAGCAGCTCACGCTCGAGACGCCCGATGAAGCTTTGGGAAGCATCATGGAGGAGCTGAGCCGCAGGAAGGGAGAGATCGAGGATATGGGCTCGCTCGGGAACGGGCGGACAAAGATCGTCGCGTCGATCCCCACGCGCGGCGTGATCGGCTTCCGCAACGCGTACCTGACCTTGACCCGGGGCGCGGGGCTGATGGGCTCGATCTTCGAGGGGTACGAGGTCTACAGGGGCGAGATCGTCTCTCGCTCGAACGGCTCGCTGATCGCCAAGGACCCCGGGCGGGTCACGCGCTACGCGTACGAGGACATCCAGGAGCGGGGCGTGCTGTTCTACCCGGTCGGGGTCGAGGTGTACGGCGGGATGATCGTGGGGCAGAACGCGCGCGACGAGGACATGGTCGTCAACGCCACCAAGCAGAAGGCGGCGACGAACATGCGCTCGGCGAACGCCGACTCGACCACGGTGCTGGACACGCACCGCGAGTTCTCGCTGGAGCAGGCTTTGTCTTGGTTGCGGGAGGACGAGCTGCTCGAGGCCACGCCAAAGTCGCTCAGGTTTCGCAAGAAGGTGCTCGACCACTCCGAACGGCGCGTCGTCGAGCGTCGCGGAGTGGGCGTCTAAGGATTCCTAGGGTATCAAGAGCCTCGGAAGAGAAGGCACCATGGCGCACCCCGTGTATCGCATGTATGTTGACGAATCGGGCGACCACACCTTTGAGAGCCTGGACGATGACGGCCACCGCTATCTTGCGCTCGTGGGTGATGTGTTTAGACTCCGGGATACTTATCCTGGTTTTTATCCCTCAACCCCTTGGGGTTGAGGGTTTTTGTCCGGTCGCACAAGCCTCAGCCGCAAGTGGCTGAGGCATAGAACGGGTTTGTCCGATGGTCGTGTCGCCGCCGGGACCATAATGGCCAGTCCATGATCCTCGTCGTCGACAACTACGACTCCTTCACCTACAACCTCGTCCAGTACCTGGGCGAGTGCGGGGCGGAGGTCGAGGTCTACCGCAACGACAAGATCGACCTCGACGCGATCGTGGCGAAGCGGCCGAGCGGCATCGTGCTCTCGCC
>CAMLDW010000024.1 GCA_946479035.1 uncultured Chthonomonadaceae bacterium
CACCTTCGTACATGACCTGTGTGACGCAGTTGCACATCGGGCCGTACACAATGTACGAGTGGCCGGTGACCCAGCCGCAGTCGGCGGTACACCAGAAGGTGTCGCTGTCCTTGAGGTCGAAAACGAGCTTTGCTGTAGCGGTCACGCCCGTGAGGTAGCCGCCGGTCGTGTGCATGATCCCCTTGGGCTTACCAGTCGATCCGCTCGTGTAGAGGATGAAGAGCAGGTCCTCGCTGTCCATCGGCTCGCAAGGGCAGACGTCGCTCTGGTTGGGCACCAGGTCGTGCCACCACACGTCGCGGCGGTCGTTCCAGGACCCGCGGTCGTAGTCCGGCGTCACGATCTCTTCCGTGCGCGTGCCGGGCGCGCCGACGCGCTCGTAGACCAGGACCCTCTCGATCGAAGGGCAGCCCATGCTGAGCGCCTCGTCCACGATCCGCTTGAGCTCGACCACCCTGCCGCGCCGCCACGAACCGTCGCCCGTGATGACGATCCTGCAAGCGGCGTCGTTGATCCGCTCGACGAGAGACTCCGCGCTAAACCCGCCGAACACGACCGAGTGCGCCGCTCCGATGCGCGCGCAAGCGAGCATCGCCATCGCCAGCTCGGGGCACATCGGCATGTAGATGCAGACCCGGTCGCCCTTGCGGACCCCGAGCGTCCTGAGCCCGTTCGCGAGCTTGCTCACCTCGCGCAGCATGTCCCTGTAGGTGAACGCGCGCACGTCGCCCGGCTCTCCCTCCCCGATCAGAGCGACCTTGCTCCCTCTGCCCTCGGCGACGTGGCGGTCGAGGCAGTTGTGGCAGGCGTTGGTCTTCCCGCCCACGAACCACTTGGCGAACGGCTGTTCCCACTCGAGCACCGTGTGGTAAGGCTCGAACCAGTCCAGCTCTTTCGCCCACCCCTCCCACCAGCCCTGCCAGTCGAGGTCCGCCATCTCGTACACGGCCTCGTCGTTGGCGTTGGCCTGGGCGCGGAACTCGGCGCTAGGCTCGAACCTGCGCGATTCGTGGAGGAGGGTCTCGATCGTCTCTGCCATCGGTCGGTTTCCTTGGGCGTGAGCCTGGTCCTAGCCTACCCACCCTCCCTCTACCTGCCGAATGAATCAGCCGATACAAGGGCGCACGTCTTTCAAACTAAGTGTTCTTCCGAATCTCCCCCTGCGTAGGCCTGTGTACTCCGGACCTGGACAAGGCGACCCGCTTCTATTGCGACGCCATGGGGATGGACCTGGACAGCTTCGAGGAAGGCGCAGAGCTCATCGCCGGCCCGATGCACATCTTCCTCGACCCCGGCCCGCGCGGAAGCTCCGTCTTCGAGCTCCTCACCCCCGACCTCGAAGCCGCACAGGGCAAGCTCAAGTTCTACGGATTCGAGATCGTCGCCTGGAACGGTCCCGGCAAGGCGAACATCGTCCGAGACCCGTTCGGGCTGCTCTTCAACGTCTTCGAGTTCGAGGAGGAGGACGAACTGGCTATCGACCCCGAAGGGCACCGGATCTACCGGCCCATGGTCGGCGCCGTCACCCCTTCCCCCAAGCCGATCGCCGAGTTCTACAGCATGGTGCTGCAGCAGCCGGCGAACCGGCTCGCGGACTCGAGCTACATCATCTCGGGCGGCGACGTGAGCCTGCGGTTCCGGATGGGCGAGACGGACGCACAAGTGCTTTGGCTGACCCACGACGCCCCCGTGCAGAACCTGCTGATCGCTGGCTGCACGGCGCTCGAAGAGGACCACAGCGTCCTGACCGACCCTTTCGGGCTCTCGTGGGCCGTCGAGACGCGCATCGAGTCAACCTACGCGGTGGTCAATCCAATATAATCGCCCCAGATGGTGCTCACCGTCCCGTTCGAGGGGTTCATCGAGGCCGCCAAGTCCCTGCCCGGAGCCAGGATCGTTTATGTCTCGACTTTCGGCAGCCGCTCGGTCGTGACCGCAGCGGACGCGACGACAGGAGCCATCGTCCGCAGCCATGCCGACAAGCCTCTCGCTGAGGTGCGCTCTTTGCTCGAAAAGGCGGGGCTGACCGTCCGCGAGGGGCTCTGGGGAGACCGTTCCGAGGACCCTGGCGCCCTGTGGGTCGCGGCGGTCGCGTACAAGAGCGAGGAGGACACCCCGGGGCTATGGGTCGACACCTTCGAGACCAAACCGACGACCGGGCAGGTCCTTTCCGAGCTTTACGAGGAGTTTCGGGAGACGGGCGTCGTGGGAAACCTGCCGCTCGAGGAGTTCATCCGCCTTTGCGACCCTAACGTGGTGATCTTGAGCCCCGAGGACCAGGCCGAGTTCTCCCGCAGGTCCCACGACTGCGAGTGAGCGAACGTCCCCAGAGCGGGCGCCCGCTTCGCGCCGAAGAGTGTGGCCGCCCTGCTGGGCTGATCTCAACTGGCGACGGGCCTATTCCTCGATGCAACCCTCTCAGCACAGGCGACGTTTCCCAGGGATGAAGCAGTCCGAAGAGAAACTGTGGGCGGTGGGATCTCACCTCGGGTCGCTGGTGTTCGGCCCCCTGGTCGGGCTGGTCGTGTACCTGGTCTTCAAGGACCGGTCGCGCTACATTGGCCACCACGCCTACCAGGCGATGTGGTTCTTCTTCACGACGTGGATTGTGATCCTCGTGCTCAGGTTCCTTGGCCCGCTCGCCATATTGGCTTATCCGGTAGGCATCGCCGCGCTCTGCATGGCGGTCGTCGCCAGCATGAACGCCCTCGCAGGGAGATGGTTCGAGTACCCGGTGATCGGGCGCATCTGGCACCGCGCGCTGGGAAACTAGGTGGCGGAGAGGGTGGGATTCGAACCCACGGAGGCTTTGACACCTCACCGCATTTCGAGTGCGGCGCACTAGACCGGGCTATGCGACCTCTCCGGGGGGGATTATGCCAGACGCGACCGCGCTTCATTGAGCCTGGCCGCTCGCCAGGTCCGCCCGCACATAGCGCGCCTTTCCGTCTCCGACAAGCTCCTTGTTCCCGTCCGCGGCCGGGAACTCCCGCACGCCCGGCCGATCGACCGGCTGAGCCCCGCGCACGACCGAACAGCCCACGTTGAGGACCTCGTTCGCGGCTGCGAAGAGGCTCGGGAACGAAACGGGGCTGGAGTTGGCGACGGCGCTGCAGCGCACAGCCACGTCCTCCGCTGTCTTCCGCAGGCCCTTGTCGCCGAGAACGGCACCGTAGCGGAAGCAAAGCGTCATGAGCCAAGGCAGCGCGGGCGGGCGCCCGTCGTCTACGAGCGACGGCATCTCCAGATCGGGTCCGCCCTCTATGCGCTGTAGCCCGGAGACCGCGACGATGTCCCCGGGCTCCGTTCGTGAATAGAGCTCGAGCGCGCGCCGCAGCACCGCCTCGCCGTGCCTTAGGAAGTCCGGCTCCTGCGTCGCTGCAAACGCCTCGAGCATCGCGTCGCAGTAGGCCGTGTAGTCACCGAGCCACTTGCGCCCAACGCCGGGCCCGTGCGTCGAGTGGCGCACTTCGTTTGTCCCGGCGCGGAACCGGTCGAGCCCGCGGGCCCACTCGACCGCGGCGCTGAGGCCAGGCCCGTCACTCATCGCCCTTGCTGCCTCGATGCAGCGTGCAACAACGAAGCCCACGGAGTCGAGCGAATCGTCTTGCGCCGCCGAAAGGGCCGTCTTGTCGCCGATGCTGCGGAGCTCTTCGACTGCGCGGTCCAGCCGCGGCCTCTCGGCGAGCAGCTTGTCGAACGTCTTCATGTACGGGACCATCAAGCGGTTCTTGCCAGGGTCTAAGCCGAGGTCCGCGGCCATCTCCTTCAGGAACGGGCTGAAGCGCGTCCTCTCGATGGCAGTGCCGAAGCAGTTACGTGGGCACCGCTCGTCCTCGCCCACCGCGTGCTGCACAGAGGAGGACCAGCGCTCTTCGCTGACGAACTGCTCCGCGATGCCCTGCATCGTGCGCTCGTAGACATACTTGACGAGCGGATCCCCAGTGGCGGCGAACGTAGCGGCGAGTACTGCGGCCATGTCCGCGCTCGTGGTCGCGACCTTGTCGAACTCGACGAGGCCAGGGTCGTCGCCCGATCCGATGCGGAAGAACCCGCCGTCCACCAGGTCGATCCGGGGTGTGGACAGCTCCTCCCTGAGCAGGCGGTCTGCGTCGGCGGCCAGGCCGTTCTGCAACAAGACCCTATAGCGGCCCGCCTGCCACTGGAAGAACGTGCGCGGCTCTCGCAGCGCGCCGATAAACGAGCGCACGTCCAGCACTTCGCGCACGGCTCCGCCGCGGATCTGCAAGCGCTCATCGTGCTGCTCGTACTCCGACTGCGACCACGTGCCCGGCGCCATCGCCCGCCAGTCGGTGATGATCTCGTCGAGCCGGCCCAGGAAGTCGTTGAAGTCCGGCCTGTCGCCCCACCCGCGCCGTCCGATCCAGGTGAGCATCTCACCGTTGGGCTTGAAGAAGAGCACCACGAAGCTCGGGTCTGCCCCTACGGCGCTGCGCTTGACCGAGAGGAAAGCGCACCTCCACTCGGGTTCGACCGTGAAGTCGACGCGCACGCACACGAAGTCGCGGTTGAGCCTCGCCGAGACCTCGTGGTCGGTGAAGATCGCGTCGTCGAAGCGCCGGGCGGCCTGGCTCGAGGCTGTGCCGGCAAACACCATCACGGGCCTGTCGAGCCGCCTCGCCTCGGCGAACGGCTCCATCTCCGTCGTGCGCCAGTGCACGCTCTGAGTGTCCGCGCGCTTCATGAAGGGCGCGTCGAGCCCAGCCAGGTCGTTGGGCTCTGGCGGCGGGATCAGCCCGCGCGCGCATTTGGCAAACAGGCCTACCGCGCTCAGCACGACGACCGTGAACGTCACGGCCGTAAAGGTTCCACGGCGGCCCCGGACCGGCATCGGTGCCTCATTATGGCTTTGGTATCATCTGCCGCATGCCCATCACCCTGGACGAAGTGCGCCACGTCGCGCGCCTGGCGCGGCTAGAGCTTGACGAAGCCGAGCTGATGTCGTTCCAGGGCGAGCTCAACGCGCTCCTCGGGCACTTCCAAGACATCCAGGCAGTGGACGTTGCCGGACTCGCTGCCAAGCCGCACGCCGTCGCACTCAAGAACGTGTGGGCCCCCGATGTCGCTGGCCAGTGCCTGCAAAGGGACGAAGCGCTTGCCAACGCTCCACTGAGCAAGGCCGGGCTCTTTATCGTGCCGACGATCATCGAGGAGTGACCGATTGGTCTGCCAACTGACCGCGACCGAGCTCGCCGCCAAGCTGCGCAAGAAGGAGGTCTCCGTCGCGGAGGCGCTGGACGAGTGCCTCGCGCGCATCACAAAGCTTGATGGCGACTACTGCGCGTTCCTCCACGTTGCCCAGAGCGCTGCGCGCGAGTGGGCCGTAGGCGCGCAGCGCGCGATCGACGAGGGCGGCGGCGGCCCCTTGACTGGCGTGCCGATCGCCTTCAAGGACAACATGTGTACGGAAGGCGTCCCTACGACGTGCGCGAGCAAGATCCTCGAGGGGTTCGTGCCGCCCTTCGACGCGACCGTAGTGGAAAAAGCGCGCGCGGCGGGGCTCGTGATGGTAGGCAAGACGAACCTCGACGAGTTCGCGATGGGCACCTCCACCGAGAACAGCGCGTACTTCCCCACCCGCAACCCGTGGAACCCGGACCTCTCACCGGGCGGAAGCTCCGGCGGCTCCGCCGTGTCCGTCGCGGCTGAGATGGTGCCGCTCTCGCTCGGCTCCGACACCGGCGGCTCCATCCGCCAGCCCGCGTCGCTGTGCGGCATCGTCGGCTTCAAGCCGACCTACGGGCGCGTGTCGCGCTACGGGCTTGTGGCGTTCGGTTCGAGCCTGGACCAGATCGGCCCGTTCGCGCGGTGCGTCGAGGACGCCGCTCTCCTGGCCGAGGCGCTCTCCGGGCACGACCCGAAGGACAGCACCTCGCAGACGGACTCCCAGATCTCATCGAAGGCACTGAAGGGCGGCTCGCTCAAAGGGCTCAAGGTCGCGCTCCCAAAAGAGTTCTTCGGCGATGCGATCCACGAAGGAGTGCGCGAGTCGCTCGACCTCGCGGTAGAGGCGCTCAAGAAGGAGGGCGTCGAGTTCCGTTTGGTCTCGCTCCCCTCCATCAGCCTTGGTGTGACGACCTACTACATCATCGCACCGGCTGAGGCGAGCAGCAACCTGGCCCGCTTCGACGGCGTGCGCTACGGCCCGCGGGTCGAGAGCGGCACCGACCACATCGGAATGGTCGCTGCGACCAGGGGCAGGCTCTTTGGCCACGAGGTGAAACTCCGCATCATGGTCGGTACGTACGCCCTTTCAGCCGGCTACTACGACGCGTACTACCACCGGGCGCAGCAGGTGCGCGGGCTGATGGCGCAGGAGTTCGAGAGGGCGTACCAGGAGTTCGACCTCGTGCTCGGCCCGACGAGCCCCTGCACCGCGTTCCCGCTCGGCGACGAGGAGCTCGACCAGATGGCGCTCAAGCTGATGGACTACTGCACGATCCCTGCGAACATGGGCGGCTTCCCTTCGATCTCGATCCCCTGCGGGTTCGCGGGCGGCCTGCCGGTCGGTATGCTCCTCAACGGTCCGGTGAACGGGGACGAGCGGCTGTTGCAGGCTGCCTACGCGATCGAGCGCGCGCTGCCTGAAGCGCGCCGCCGGCCCCCGATGCCATAGCGCACCATGTACGACATCCACCGAAGGGACAGACAGGTCTTCGTGCGAGAACTGTTGCGGTTCGGGCCGCTGTTCCTTGCGTTCGTCGTCTTGCTCGCGACCTCTCTTTCGCAGTCGTTTGTCCCTCTCTTCTTCGGATCGCTGCTGCTCGCCTGGGCGATCGTCGCCGCGTACCGGCGCAGCGTGCCCAAGCGCTTCTACAGCAACAAGTTCCTCTTGCTTTGGCAGGCGTGCAGGGACAGGCTCAAGCGGTTCCACGACGCGCTCGACGAGAGCAAGAAGCGCGGCGTGCCGGAACTCCACGACCTCCCGAGGACCGTCGACCAGGTCGGCGTGACGCTCTACTCGGCGCTGCGCCGTGCCGACATCGTGATGCGCGAGGTCTCGACCAGCGAGGGCTGGCTCGTGATGAACCGGTTCCAACAGGGGCCGATCAGCCCGGACCAAAAGGCGCAGGAGCTCTACCGCCTCGCCGACAAGAACGTCGCCGAGTACAAACAGCACTACCAGGCCGTCATGTCGGGCGTCGAGCGAACGGAGGCCCAGGCGGTCGTGTTCACCACCACGCTGGACACGCTGCGGCTGAGGATGCTCGGCCACAGGCTGGCGGGCCGCTCGCCAGAGCTCGAGCACACGGACTTTCTGCAGGCCCTGACCGAGGCGCGCATGCAGTTGGACTCGATCGACAAGGCGCTCGACGAACTGGAACTGACTCCGTTTCCCGGTGGGTCGGACCCGAGGAGCCTCGATTCTCAGTTGAACGACGAGCTGCGCGAGCTCCTGAGCGGACCGCCTCCGGTGCCGAAGGGTCAGTCGCACGAGGACGGGCAGGACTGAATGCGCGTCCGCTGCCCTGCAAAGGTGAACGCGTTCCTCTCCGTCGGGCCGCGCGACGAGCGCGGATACCATCCGATCCGAACAGTGTTCCAGGCCGTCGGGCTCTTCGACGAACTGAAGATCGAGAAGGCGGATGCAGACGAGGTCGTTTGCGAATGGCCCGGCTTGCCGCCGGAGAACACCATGACAAAGGCGCTTCGGCTCCTGCGCGAGCTCGTTCCTATGCCGCCCGTCCGGATCACCCTGACGAAGCGGATCCCTTCGGAGTCCGGGCTCGGCGGCGGCAGCTCGGACGCGGCCGGGGTCATCCGTGCCGCGATGGCGATGTACCCCGGCCACGCGCCGGACCGGTTTGCGCACGAGGTCGCGCTGGCTGTGGGATCGGACGTACCGTTCTTCCTTGTGGGAGGCCGTGCGCGGGCCACAGGCTACGGCGAGAGGCTAGAGCCCTTGCCCGACCCTGAAAAGCAATGGCTCTTGGTCGTAAAGCCCGTCGAGACGGTCTCGACCAAGCAGGCGTACGGGCTGCTCGACTCTGTCCCGCGCGACTGGCGCGAGTTCGCCGAGCAGCCCTACAACGACTTTGAGCGCGTGGCCCCTTGCGTTTGCAGCGAGCTCGCTGAAAGGATGCAGGTCCACCGCGCCAGCAGCGCGCTCCTGTGCGGGTCTGGCTCAGCCGTGTTCGGGGTCTTCCGCGACGAGGCGGCTGCACTGTCCGCGCAAAGGGCGATGTCGGCAGAGGGGTTCGTGGAGTCCTGGGTCGTTCCGACGCTGACGCGCGAGGAGAGCCTGTGGACGTCGTAGTGCTCGCAGGCGGGCGCTGTGACGGCGAGCTGCGCGCCGCGACCGGTGCCGAGTTCCGCGCAGACATCAAGCTCGGCGGTCGTACCCTAGCCGAGATCGTCTCGGCCGCGGTGAGTCCGCTCGGCGAGCCGATCTTCGTCGGTGGCCCCGAGGGCATCGCCACCAGGCGCGTGCCCGCCGGAGAGGACTTCTGCGGCTCGCTCGCAAACGGCCTGGCGCAGGTCAAGACCGACAGCTTCCTGCTCGTCACGGTGGACCTGCCTTGCCTCACGACCGATGGCCTCCAGGACTTCATTGCGAGCTGCGACCAGAGCGCCGGGCTGAACTATCCGATCGTGCGCATCGAGGACTGCGAGCGGGCCTTCCCCGGCATGAGGCGGACGACCCTAAAGCTGCGCGAAGGCACCTTCACCGGCGGCAACGTTGCGCTCATGGGCACCGAGGCGATGCGGCGCACCTTGCCGGTCATGGAGGGGGCCTACGCGATGCGCAAGAGGCCCTTGAAGCTGGCGCAGATCGTGGGCTTCGGCGTGCTGTTCCGGGTCGTGTTCGGTCAGGTTTTCCCCAGCACGCTCTCGCTCGCGTTCCTCGAAAGAGGCGTGGGCAGGTTCTTGGGCGTGACCGTCCATGGCGTCGTCTCACCCTTCGCCGAGCTCGGTGCAGACCTGGACAAGGCGGAGCAATTTGAGGCGTTTTCCAGGCTCAATTGAACCTAGGAATCCCCTAAAGAACCCCAGGTTCGCCCCGATAACCTAGGTGTGGCGTTCCAGCCTACGGAAAGCGGCCCCATCGACCCCGAGGTCACAGCAAGGTTCCTGAACTGCCAGGAGAACGTGCTGAGCGCCCACGCGTGGATGAAGGGCGAGTCGATGTTGGCCAGGGTGACCGTAACCCAGGACGCCAAGATCTGCGAGACCGACCTTCTGCAAGCCTGCATGAGCGCGATCGGCCCGCACTACACCCCCAAAGCGATCTGGCTCGACCGCCGCATACGACCGGCAGCCTAGGCTTCGGTCTCTTCCTCTTCTTCCATCTCGAACTCGAGTTCAGCCGGCTCTTCCTCGTCGCCGACGACCCTCTTGGGCGGGGCCTCCTCGAGCTTCCCGCCGGTCAGATCCACCTGCGTGATTCCCTGCACGTCGCGGTTGGGGCAGTTGTTGCACACGAAGTGCACTTTGACGTCGGCGAGCCAGGTAGGCACGGTCTCGATGTTCTTTCCGCAAAGGCACTTGGTCATGACTTGTCCTCTTCAGATTCGGCGTAGGCACGCACGGCCTGACCGTGGGTCAGTGCGCCGTTGAGGAACATGAGCACCGCTCCACCAAGGTAGATCCAGACGAGGCCGGACTCGTGAACCTGTCCCGGGTCGCGGATCGCCTTCTCACCGCTGATCAGCCCCACGATCGCTACTATGAAAAGCGCCCCACCAAACCAAAAAAAGGTGTTCTTCCACCAGGAAGGTCGGGAGAGCGGTTTGGGCTTGCCCACAAAGGGCAAAGATACCCTTTGCACTAGGCCTTGATGTCGATGACCCTGCCCTTCGGCTCAAGGAGCTTGAGCAGCTCACTGGACTGGTCTTTCTGCGATTCGAGCGCGCGCTTGAGGACGCGGGCCTGATAGTTGAGCTTAGCCGTCTCTTTGACCTGGCTCGCCGCCAGCGCTTGGGCGGCCGCTTGTGCTGCTCCGTCTATTCGCATCCTAAGATTGGTATCGGCAGAAATACCTGCCCCTGGAGGGCTCATTGAGCCCAGTCTGGGCCGTCCGAACGGCCCGCCTTCTCCGTCTAAGTCTTGAAGCAATGAAGTTCGTGCTCGTCACGAAGGACAAGGAGATGGCCTCGGAGGCCCGGAAGGGCATACATCCGGACGACAAGCTGGAGGTGTTCGCCGATTGGAAGGAGGCGCTGGACCATTGCGGCAAGGCGGACCTCCTGTTCGTCGACTTGGTCGCCACGCTCGAAAAGCCGCACAAGATCGCCGGGTACGAAAAGTTCGGGCTAGCGAAGATGGCGCACAAGGCCGCGAAGGCCGTGCCGCTCGTCCTGATCTCGCCGCTGGAGGCGTACGAACTGGACTTCATGGTCGGCTGGCCGAACTTCGTGTTCGCCAACGTGCGAAAGCCGGTCAATTACAAGATCTTTCGCCGCGCCAGCACTTGGGTCTAGTGGATTCCAGCGATGCGGGACCCCGCACCTTGGACTTACGACTTCCGACTCTTCGGGTGAGCCTTCTCGACCGCCTCCCTTAGGCGCTCGATGCTGACGTGCGTGTAGACCTGCGTCGTCGCGAGGTTCTCGTGCCCCAAGAGCTGCTGCACGGTCTTGAGGTCCGCGCCCCCGTCGAGCAGGTGCGTGGCGAAGCTGTGGCGCAGCGTGTGGGGGGAGACGTCTTCCGGCAGGCCGGCCGCGCGGGCCCAGCGCTTGATCACGTTCTGCACCGTGCGTGTGGTCAGTGCGCGGCCCGCGGGGTTCGTGAAGAGCGGGTCTCCCTTGGTCGGATCAGTGCGCTCGTGCTCGATGTAGGCGGCGACCGCCCTGCTGCAAGGCTCGCCGAAGACCGCCACCCGCTCCTTGTTCCCTTTGCCGACCACCTTCAGCGAGCCCTCCGCAAGCTCGAGGTCCTGTTTGCGCACGCCGGCGACCTCGCTCGCGCGCAGTCCGGCGCCGTAGGCGAGCTCCAGGATCGCGCGGTCGCGTAGCGGGGTCTTGCCCACGTCCGCTTGCTCGAGCAGCTGTTCGGCCTGGTGCTGGCTGAGCGCCTTCGGGAGCGACCTGCGCCGGATCGGCGCGTCGATGAGCTCCGTCGGGTCGCCCTTAATGCGTCCCGAGGCCCGCAAGAACCGGACGAACGCGCGCAGCGTCGCGAGCTTCCTGGCGCGCGTCACTGGGTTCGGAGCGTAGGTCCGCAGGTACCGCCGAAGGGGTTCGGGCGCCAGGTCGGCTTGGCCGTCGAGCGCCTTTGAGAGCTGCGCGAGGTCCGAGCCGTAGCTGCGGACCGTAGCCATCGAGCGGCCGGCGCGAAGATGGTCCAGAAAGGCCTGGATCCATTCGTCGAGCACGCTCACACCACCTTGCGGAAGATCAGGGTCGCGTTGTGCCCGCCAAAGCCGAACGAGTTGGACATCGTTACACTTACGGACGCGGCGCGGGCCTTGTTCGGCACATAGTCGAGGTCGCACGCAGGGTCAGGGTTCTCGTAGTTGATCGTCGGCGGCAGGACGCCCTCCTGCATCGCCTTGAGGCAGACGACTGCCTCGACCGCACCCGCCGCGCCGAGCATGTGCCCGACCATGGACTTGGTGCTGCTCATCGGAACCTTGTAGGCGTGCTCGCCGAGCAGTCGCTTCACCGCCGAGGTCTCGAGCTTGTCGTTCAGCTCGGTCGAGGTCCCGTGTGCGTTGATGTAGCCGATTTCGGTCGGTGAGACGCCCGCGCCCCCCATCGCCATCTTCATCGAGCGGAACGCTCCGGAGCCCTGGGGGTCGGGCGCGGTGATGTGGTAGGCGTCCCCGCTCATGCCGTACCCGATCACCTCGGCGAGCATCTTGGCGCCGCGCGCCTTGGCGAACTCGAGGTCCTCCAGCACAAGCACGCCCGCGCCCTCGGCGATCACGAACCCGTCGCGCTCCTTGTCGAAGGGGCGAGAGGCGCGTTGCGGCTCCTCGTTACGGGTGCTCATCGCGCGAGCAGCGCAAAATCCCGCCAGCGCGATTTTGCCGATCGGCGCTTCGGTCCCGCCCGCCACCATCGCGACGGCATCGCCGCGCTTGATGATCTCATAGGCGTCTCCGATCGAGTTGGTGCCGGTCGCGCACGCCGTCACCACGCACGTGTTCGGTCCGCGGAACCCGTTGGCGATGGACACGTACCCGCTCGCCATGTCCGGGATCATGTACGGCACAAAGAACGGGGAGACCTTCGAAGGGCCGGACTCGATCAGTCGCGAGACCTGTTCGTACATCGTGTCGAGCCCGCCGATGCCGGACCCGATCAGCACTCCCGTGCGGCACCGAACGTCCTCGTCTGCCGGGAAGCCCGCGTCTTCGACCGCGAACTGGGTCGCCACCGCCGCGAACGCGATGAACCGGTCGACCCGCCGCGCCTCCTTCTTGTCGATGTAGTCGGAGGCCTCGAACCCCTTGACCTCGCCCGCGATTCGTGTTGGATACTCGCCCGCGTCGAACCGCGTGACCGTCCCGATGCCCGATTCGCCCGCCACCAGCCGTTTCCAAGACTCCTCGACCCCGATGCCGAGAGGCGTCACAGCGCCCATGCCTGTGACGACGACACGGCCCGAAGGCGCTTGGCCGGGTGCCATATTGTGTTCTTAGACTTTCTTCTCGATGTACGAGACAGCGTCCCCTACAGTCTTCAGACCAGCCGCGTCGTCGTCCGGCACGTCGACCCCGAACTCCTCTTCGAAGGCCATCACGAGCTCGACGAGGTCGAGGGAATCGGCACCGAGGTCGTCCACGAAGCTCGCCTTGTCGGTGACTTCGTTCTCCGAGACCCCGAGCTCTTCGCAAGTGACCTTCTTCACGCGATCAAGAATGGTTGCGGACATACGTAAAACACCTGTCTGGCGGGGCATTGTACCGCCGCCCCTGACCCCTTCAGGATACACGCACGGAGCGCCGGGCCTAGAGGGTCAGGCCCCCGTCTACGGTGAAGGTCTGGCCCGTTAGGTACGAGGCCCCTTCTGAGCAAAGGAACACCACGAGCGGCGCGACGTCCGAGGGCGTTCCCAAACGTCCCAACGGCGCCATCTTGAGCACGTAGTCGCGCATCTCGGCTGGGAGCTCTGCCGTCATGTCCGTCTCGATAAAGCCCGGCGCGATGACGTTGCACGTGACGTTTCTCCCGCCTAGCTCCTTGGCGACCGAGAGGCTGAGCCCGACAAGCCCTGCCTTGCTCGCCGCGTAGTTGGCCTGCCCCGCAGCGCCGTGCAGGCCCACGATCGACGAAACGTTGACGATGCGGCCCCAGCGCTCCTTGCTCATCCCGCGCTGGCACGCCTTGATGCAGTTGAACGCGCCCTTGAGGTTCGTGTCGAGGACCTTGTCCCAGTCCTCCTCGCTCAGCCTGAGCAGTAGGTTGTCGCGCGCGACCCCGGCGTTGTTGACGAGGATCGTAGGCGCGCCGAGCGACTCCGCGACCTGTTTGACGGCCGCGTCGACCGCCGCCAAGTCGCTGACGTCGCAGCCGAGAGCCTGCGACCTGCCGCCTGCCGCCGCGATCTCGTCGGCGGTCTTTTGCGCGCTGGCCCGCGTCGTCGCCAGGCACGCGACGGCGGCGCCCGCGGCGGCGAGCTGCCTTGCGACCTCCGCGCCGATCCCCCTGCTCGCCCCGGTGACGAGCGCGACCTTTCCAGAAAGGCTCAAGCGCGCCTCTCCTTGAGCGACTCGAGCGCAGCGGCCAGGCTTGCCGGGTCGGAGACGGCAATGCCGGCGGCGTCCGGCGCGATGCGCCGCAAGAGCCCCGTCAGCACAGAGCCGTGCCCGCACTCTAAGAACGTGTCGAACCCGTCGGAGACCATGTTGCGCACGGACTCGGTCCAGCGCACGGGGCTCTTGAGCTGTTCCACCAAAAGGTCAGTCCAAGACTCGCCCGGCTTGGCCGTCACATTGCTATAGACGGGGATCGAGCCTTTTGCAAACGTCGCTTTGGCCAGGGCGGTCGCCATCAGGCGCGCCGAGTCCTCCATGAGCGGACTGTGGAACGCGCCGCTTACGTTGAGCGGGACCACGCGCTTGGCGCCTGCGGCCTTGAGCGCTTCGCCCGCCGCCTCGACCGCCGAGACGTCGCCGCTGATCACGAGCTGCGCTGGGCTATTGTCGTTGGCGACGACGCAGACGCCCTCGACGCCGGCGCAGGCCCTCTCGACCGCCTCGCGCTCGAGCCCGAGCACCGCCGCCATCGTGCCGGGCCTCTGCCTGCCCGCCATTGCCATTGCATCCCCGCGCCTTTGGACGAGCCTCGCGCCCTCCGCCACTCGCAAGACCCCCGCTGCGGCGAGCGCGGCGTACTCGCCGACGCTGTGGCCGGCGGCGGCCCTGACCGGAAGCCCAGGATCCGCTTCCTTGATCGCATAGAGCGCGGCGAGCCCGGTCGTGTAGAGGGCGATCTGCGCGTTCTGCGTCTGCCGCAGGGTCTGCTCGTCGCCTTCAAAGCAGAGCTTGGCGACGTCCGAGCCCACTGCCTCAGAGACCTCCTGGAACACCCCGCGCGCGGCCGCGCTGGCCTCGTGGAGGGCCCGCCCCATTCCGGGCGCCTGCGACCCCTGACCCGGGAACACCGCTGCGAGCATGGGGAGGAGGATACTTAGTCCGCGTCTTTTCGGGGCTCGGAGAGTCAAATCGGGCCCAGGTACCCTGCCCCCCTTGAGCGCGAACGTAGAGACCTTCCCCAACCCTGCGCCTGAGCGCGGGTACACGATTGCCCACACCTGCCCGGAGTTCACCTCCGTCTGCCCCAAGACCGGCCAGCCGGACTTCGCGACCATCGAGCTTGAGTACGTCCCTGACAAGCTCTGCATCGAGCTCAAGTCGCTCAAGCTGTACTACTTCAGCTTCCGCAACGAGGGGATCTACTTCGAGGCGGTCGTCAACCGCATCCTTGACGAACTGGTCGCGGCGTGCCAACCGCGATGGATGCGCGTGGTCGGGCGGTTCAACGTGCGCGGCGGCATCGGCAGCGTCGTGACGGCAGAGACCGGAATGCGCGGCTAGAGCCTGCGCGCAAGATAGACCGGCGTCGTGACCCGCAGTGCGCCGTTCGGGGTGTCAAAGTCTAGCTCGACCAGCACCGCCGTGTTCAGCGTCTTCGCCCTGTCGCCGCTCACCACGATCCCCCTTTCGCCTTCCGACCTGTTCACCTCCTTGCTCTCCTGCACCGTCCATGTGGCTTTGTCGAAGTGCAGGTCGGTCGAGGTGGCGCTCCAAACTTTGTACGAGGCCGGCCCTGGCGTGGCACTGACGTGAACGCTCCACGCGCCGCCTTGGAGCGTCAGGTGCGAACCGACGCGCGGGAGGCTCTTCCCCTCAGCGCACGCGCGTCCGAAGAGCCCGAGGGACGGCGCCCACCACGCCTTGTCGCCCATTGTGTGGCCGGCGTTCGGGATCGCGATCGTCCACTTGGGCATCTGCATCCGGCCCCAATAGACTTGAGTCGAGTCCACGGTCCAATAAGGGTCGTTGGTGCCGGTCAGGACCATCACCGGGACTTTGATCTGTCCGAGATAGTTCGCCGGGTCGACCATCTGGATGAGCTGCTTGCCGCGCTCTGTCCCCAGCAGGTCCTGCAAGCCACGGTCCGTGTAGTCGGCGATCATCGGCGAGTAGCTGTTCCAATAGGCGCGCTGCTGCGATAGCTGGGCGACGAAGTCCAGGTTGTCGAACACGTCCGGCGCGACCCCGGCTACGCGCGGGTCGTTCAGCGAGGCAACGAGCCACGAAGTCCAGCCCCGCTTGCTCGCGCCCGTCACGACGAACTTCACGAGCGGGTCTCCGGACCCTTTGGTCGACTCCTGCAGCGCGTCCATCGCAGCTTTCACGCTCTTGACCATTGGAAAGAGGAGCGGCCACGAGGGGTCGCCGGTCTCGAAGAACTTCTCGAACGTGTGCGCGATGAGGTCGTCCTCCTCGCGCCCGAACAGGGGCTCGTTAGGGATCTGGAACAGCAGCGCGACGGGAAGCCCCGAGCTGTCCGCGAGGGTCTGCGCGTACGCGTAGTCGCGCGCGTTGGGCGTCCAGCCGGTGACCTCGATCATTGCAGCGCCGAGCTTTGCCGCCTTTTTCGGCCTTATGACCACGACGTCGTGGCGCCAGGGCGCGCCCTGCCAGGTCTGGCTGACGAGGTCCAGCGCCTCGTAGCCGTCGACCTGCTTGGGCTTCCAGGAGTAGATCGCGTCCGGCCTTGCCACAAACTCGGCGAGGTCCGTCGAGGCAGGCTCAGAAAGCCCGAACAGCCAGAACGCCGCCGCCGTAAGCATATTCAGGCGATTTTAACGCTTGCCGCCAGGTTCGGCTGGGGCTCGGCGGCTTGACTTTTGACCCTGGGCGTGGAAGAATGTGTTTCTGGCGACCTTGGGGCTGGGGACCTGAGTGAACCGGGACACTTGTATGCGGAGCGTCGCTATGACGAAAACCCTTTTCTTGATCGTGCTTGCCATGCTCGTTGGCGTGGCCCAAGCCGGTCTTATCGATGGGACGGTACTGATCAACCGGGCAGCGAACAACAAGACCGTCACTGTGCAGTACGACGGTGTTCTCGCCGCACTGGTCGAGTTGCGCGTGAACGGTGAAAGCGTCTCCACCCGAACGGTGGACGACAAGCTGAAGTCCGGCGAGACGAACTTTGCCCTCAATCCGGCGATCCTGAAGGACGGCGACAACGCCATCGAGGTCCGCCTGTACGACGCGGCAGGCAAGCTCGTTGGACGCCAGACCTCTTCCGTGTTCGTCGACCGAAAGCCGACCGGCCCGGTCTACCTCCAGCGGCCCCAGGCGGGCGGCACGGTGCTCGGCCCCGTGCAGATCGAGCTCGGCCTGCGGCAGAGCCTGCGCAACCTCTATGTGAGCTTCTTCATCGACGACAACTTTACGTCGCTGAGGAACTTCCCGCCTTACACCTACCTCTGGGACACGACCCGCGTGCCCAACGGTTGGCACGAGATCCAGGCATGGGTCGTCGACGACGCGAACCGCACCTTCAAGACTGAGAAGATGCGGCTCTACGTCAACAACCCGAGCGGCCGCACGGAGCGCCGCGACCCGCTGACCACTAGCGGCGCCGGCGAGACGGCGACGGGCGACCCGAACGGCGTCCGCTCCACGAACGTCGCAGGCAACGGGACGTCGGTCACCGAGGCCACGCCGCCGATCGTACTGGCGAACGTCTCTGAGAACAATAACCGGACGACGCTCTCAGACTCTGCCGGCACGATCGCCCCGCCGATCGGCAAGGGCGACATGACTGGCCAGCGCGCCCTGTTGCCGACAGGCCGACGGCTCGCGCTCAACTCGGCGTTCACTTCGGTCGCCACGTCGCTCGAGCCTGGCGACCCTTCGCGGCTCGCCCTGCGCGAGATCACGTTCGGATCGCGCGTCACCGACGTAAAGACGTTCAGCGTCTCGCTCAACGGGAAGGCGCTCAGCTTCGACGTGGCTCCGGCCGTCGTCGACGGCGTGCCCTTCGCTCCGTTCCGGCACCTGTTCGAGCAGGCGGGCGGCGAGGTCAAGTGGACCAACGCCACCAAGACGGTCGAAGCAAGCGGCCTCGACACGAGCCTTCTGTTCCGGATCGGTGACGAGTACGGCACCCTCAACGGGACGCAGTTCCTGTTCGAGCGCGCGCCGTTCATCAAGACCGGAAGGACCTGCGTGCCGCTGAGCTTCATCGGCAGCACCCTGGGCTTCCACGTCGACTACGACCCCAACACGGGCCACGTGCTGATCACGAGCCCGGGCAAGAACTAGCCCCTCAAGAAGCTCCCGGGAACTGCGGCCCCAGGCGAAAGCCTGGGGCCGCAGTGTCATGGATACTACAGAGCCTTAACTTTTGAACCAAGGATTCCAGGTAGGAGCACCAGGGCTGGAACGATGAGTGGGCCGCGGATACCTGCCGGTTGGAGACAGTTCCTGCTTCTGAGCCTCGCTTTCGCGGCGCTCGGCGGCGGGGCGGCTTTGCTGCTTTATCGGACGGGCCTTGAGAGCGTCCAGGATTCGGCCCGGCACTGGCTCCTTGCCACGGCCCAGACGGCGGCCCGCTCCGTCGATCCCACGGTCCACGCAGCCCTGGTCAAGCCGGGCGACGAGAAGACCAAGGGCTACCAAGAGCTCTCTTCCGATCTGAGCAAGATCGTCGGCACCGTCGGCGACCTCCGTCGGCTCTCCACGGTGCGCCGGACGGACGCAGGACTCGTCACGGTGCTGAGCGCTTCCCGCACGTCCAAGTCCACGTCGCTTCAGTCCGCTTTTCTTGCGCCTGCGCCGAGCTTGCCGAAGGAGGCCGCTCGCGCCTGGCGCGACGGTTCCGTCGCGATAACGAGCGGCCCGATCGAGTACGCGGGCCGTCAGGTGCAGCAAGCGTTCGTCCCGATCTTTGCTCCTGACCGTTCGGTTGACGCGCTGTTGGTCGTCGAGTCCGACTATGCGCCCGTGGCCGAGAGGATCGCGGACCTATCGCGCACGTTCTGGATCTGCTTGTTTGGCGTCGCATCCGCCTCTGCACTTTTCAGTTGGGCGCTCTCCTTGCCCACGGGGCGGAGCGCCGGCGCCGCCAAAGACGCCCTGGACCTCCGACCGGACCGGCGGATCTGGGTGATGCTCGGGCTGCTCGTTGCGAGCGTCACGATCGTTTCCGACGGCGCGCTCGGCTACTTCAACATCTCGGCGTCGAACGAGACGGCTCGGCAGGCGTCGACGGCCCTGCGCTACACGACGGCGGTCCAGGAGGTCGTCGGTTCAGAGTCGTCGCCGGGCTGGACAAAACGGCTCGATGAGGCGGGCGAGTACTTCGACCAGGAAGGCGACACATGGCTCGCCAAGCAGATCGAGCGGTACAAGCTCGCGGCAGCGGGCCCCGGGCAAAACCTGAGGGCGGCCAAGACCTCGCTGCTCGCCGCGATACGGCTCACGGACGCGAGGGCGCGAGGAGAGCTCTGGGCTGCGGGCAATGACATCCAGTCGGAGAACTCGCAGCAGGGCGTCCGCCTCGTCACGACGGTCACGCTCGGCATCGTCGCGCTCGTGCTCATGGCCGCCCTTTCGCTCAAGGAGCGGCGCCTGGACCGCGCCATAGACGGGCACACCGCGGCCCGGCAGCAGTACGACGCTGTGCTGGGCACGCTCCCGATCGGCCTTTTCAGCTATCGCGAAGGGCGCGTGCTGTTCACGAACGGGGCCTGGGCGCAGAGGCACGGCCCAAGGACCGAGGACGTCTTTTCGGCCGTCCACCCGGGCGACAGGGAGGCGCTCGCTGCCGCGCTCCAGACTGCGGAAGAGGGCCGATCCGGCTTCTCTCTCGTGATCAGGGCCGCGACCGGCGCCGACTACCGCCACTACGAGGCCAGCGGCACACCCGTGCTCGACGAGAAAGGAGCCCTCAAGCACGTGCTTGTCTTCTGCGCCGACGTAACGCCGATCGCACAAGCCCGCGACGAGGTCCAGCGAAAGGCTCGCGAACTGGACGAGAAGAACCACCAGCTTAGCGCAGCACTGCGGCACATCGAGCACTCCTTGCACACGATCGTGCGAACGATGGTGCGCGCTGTCGAGGTGAAGGACCCTTACACAGGCGGCCATTCGGAGCGCGTGCGGCAGTACAGCGTATGGATGGGTGAGCACGTCGGCCTGAGCCGGTACGAGATGCGGATCCTCAGCTACGGCGCGCTTATACACGACGTCGGCAAGATCGGAATCCCGGACGAGATTCTCACCAAGCCGGGAGCCCTGACACGGGAGGAGTTCGAGGAGGTCAAGCTCCACACCGTCTACGGCGCGAGCATCGTCCAGGACATCGAGATGTTCAAGGACTGCGTCCCGATCGTCCGCTGGCACCACGAACGCCTGGACGGAAGCGGCTACCCGGACGGGCTCGTAGGAGACCAGATCCCGTTCCTTGCCAGGCTGGTGGCCGTCGCCGACATGTTCGACGCCATGACCAGCGTCCGCTCGTACCGTATCAGCCTAAGCCCGGAATCGGCCCTGGAGACGATGGCCGGCGAAGTCTCCCAGGGGAAGCTCGACGGGGTCGCCTTCGCGGCGCTCGAAGCCGTCGTGGAGGGCCACGGGGTCATTCCGCAGGTCGATTCCGGGCCTTCCAGCAGGGCCGCGTGAACCTGGGGCCTAAGGAATCCCGGTAGGGAGCCGAGAATCCAGACTGGCGTCATGAGTGACGGGGACTGCGATGAGCCAGACCGACCCGAACAGCGACAAGAGACAGCACGCGCGCTTTGAACTGCTCGACTACGCGCTCATGCACGGCCACGCTGCAGAGCCCGTTTCAGCCCAGCGCGCGATCATCGTGGACGTGAGCCTGGGCGGGCTCCAGATCCGCTCCCGGACGAAGTTCACGCACGGCGACGTCTTCCGGCTCACCGTCGGAAGGGCCGAGATCGCGCCCGTCGTCATTGCAGCCGAGGTCCGATACTCGATTCCCGTAGACGGCTCCGACCTCTACGCCACAGGTTTCAAAGTCCGTCCTGAGGACAACCAGCAGCGCATCAACTGGGTGGACTACGTTCACACTGTGTTCCAGTCTCAGGGCGAATCACTGACCCACTGATCCATAGCTTCCAAAGAGGAAGGGCGTCCCGATTCGTCGGGACGCCCTTCCATCTGTTTGGGGTTGGCGCTTACTTCGAGCCGGAGCCGCAGCTTCCACAGCCGCCGCCCTGCCCTTCCTCGGTCTGGAAGGACGAGCCGCACCCGCAGGTGCTGGTCGCGTTGGGGTTTTCGATCTTGAAGCCGCCGCCCATCGCGTCGTCGACAAAGTCGACCTGGGCGCCCTCCATGTACTGGAGGCTCAGCCCGTCGACCACGATCCGCACGCCCTCGTGCTCGAACTGCTGGTCTCCCTCCTCAGGGGCGTTCTCGTCGAGCGCCATGCCGTAGGTGAGCCCGGAACACCCGCCGCCTGCGACCCAGACTCTCAAGGCCGCGGTCGCCTTGTTCTCCGCTTCAATCAGGTCGCGCAGCTCTTTGGCCGCTCTCGGGGTCAGTGTGATCGCCATTCCGTTCGTTCGCTCCGCAGTCGGTAGAACCACTACAAGATACGGCATAACGCGCGCCGTTTGCTCGGGAACCTAGGGACATTGGCGACGATTGCTCCTACTAGTACGGGACCAGCCCGACCTGTCACAATCTGAGCCTGCGGGTCGGGGAGCCCCGATGCTTGCGAGGATTGGATGGAGGAACAGGGAAACAGGCTGAACGAGTCCGGCTCTGGACGCAGGCGGCTCATGACGGCCGCTGGGAAGCTCTTCGCGACCTCCGGCCTCAGCGAAGTCACCGTGGCCCAGATCCTCGACCACAGCGGCGTCAAGGCACCGACCCTCTACCACCACTTTGGCGGCAAAGAGGGGCTCTACGTCGCCTGGGTGTGCAGCACGCTGGACGTCGCGGAGGCGGAGTTCCGCGCGCTTGCCGCCTCGCAGCCGACGCTGCGAGGCTTCCTGATCGAGGCCGCCCGGATCCTACAGTCGCCTCGCTCAATGGACGTCCTGCAGGCGCTACGGGACCGAAAGTGGCTTTCCGACCCAGACTCTGTCGAAGTGGTCAACGACTCGATCCGTGCGGCGATCGTGCGGCCCGTCGCGCGCGCGATCGAGAACGGAGCGCCGGTCAGCAGCCCCGAGGACGCGAGCCAGATCTTCGTGCACATGGTCAGCGTGCGCAGGCCCTGCTACCACCGCCCGGATGCGAAGGAGGCGGTCGCCGCCGAGGAGATCGTGGACGCGTTTCTGAGCGGTATCTTGGCGGGCACGCGCGCGCCCGATGCCAAGCGCGGCCAGTCTATAGCCGCAGAGGCCAGGGTGCCCGAGGCCCGGGTCGAGGTCAAGTAAAATCCGGCCCGCCCAGCTTAGGGCTAACAAGAGCTATGCCCTACGTCGTGACTGAGCCGTGCATCGGGGTCAAGGACAAGTCCTGTATGACCGTTTGTCCCGTGGACTGCATCTACGAGACCGACAACATGGTCGTCATCCACCCCGACGAGTGCATCGACTGCGGGCTGTGCGAGCCCGAGTGCCCCGTCACCGCGATCTTCGTGGACACCGACGTGCCGGAGCAGTGGGCTGAGTACGTCGAGCAGAACCGCCGAGAAGCAGAGCAGATTACGGCCAAGAGCTAGGCGGCTTCGCCGAGCAGCTTGCGCCAGCGCGAGCCGTCGAGCCGCGTGAAGCTTTGGAGCTCGACGCCGACGCGGAACTTGCCGTGGTCGGCGCGCACGTGCTTTACGATTCCTTGAGCGGTCACGGGGCCGACCGGCGTGTCCATTTCAAGCGCGATCTGCGCCCCCTTGGCGATCTCAGAGTCGGTGACGAGCCCGACGCCCTTGATCGACACGTCGCGGACCTTGGCGATGAACGTCGTTCCGCCGTAAGTCACCTTGGCCTGCATCTGGTCGACGAGCACGCGGCTGGCCTCGCTGTTGTCGACGACCTGCAGGTGCCCCTCGAGCTGGAGGCTGAGTTTGAAGGGCTTGCCCTCTTCGGCCGAGGCAGACCGCAGTACGGCGTTCATGCAGGCCTTGGCCTTGGACCCGTATGCCTCGACGTAGAACTTGTCGCCAGTCTCGGATCCCATGTGGTCTTCGGTCGTCACGATGAGCGACTCCCCCCTAAAGTACTCGACCCAGCCGTTAACGAACTTTGCGTCCTTGTGGCGGCTGAGCCGGCACCGGGTGCCGACGAAGAAACGGGGGTCAACGAGGCCCATCCTAAGCTGATTGTCGGCACTCGGTGGCGGCTTGGGCAGGGGGGAGGGCTCGCCGTCAGGCTCTAATGCCGGGCCGAACGCTAGCCTAGTCCCCGGCTCTCAAGCGTTTGCCCGGCCGGTTAACTGTGATAGGCTGAGACCCAGCGGCGCTGGCTTGGAAGGCGTTGAAGGAGCACAGGATGTCCAAAACAGGCGAACGACCGGCCCCCAGCAAGCAAGTCAGGGCCGCACAGGACCAGTTCATGCTCGAGTGGGGCCGCATGAGCTCGAGCTGGGGCATCAACCGCACGATGGCCCAGATCCACGCCATGCTGCTCGTGACCGGGCACGCCCAGAGCGTAGACGACCTGATCGATCGGCTTCACATCAGCCGAGGCAACGCCAGCATGAACCTGCGCGGGCTCATCGACTGGGGAATCATCCAGCGCTTTCGCAGGCCCGGCGACCGGAAGGACATCTACGTCAGCGACGAGGACATTTGGCACGTCTTCAGCCGGGTCGTCCGCGAACGCAAACGGCGGGAGATCGACCCCACGATCGGCGCCATTCGCGAGTGCCTGGCGATGGTGCCGAAGGACGACAAATCGGAGGAGGCCGAGGTCCTTCGAACCCGGCTCCAGACCCTGCTCGACGTGTTCGCCCTGATCGACATGATCTGCGACCAGGTCTTCTCGAGCGACGAAGCCTTCCGCGCCGCCGTAGAATCCTTCAAGAGCCAGGGCGGCAAGCCGGCTAAAACCTAGCCAAAGCACCCGTTGTCGCCCCTAGGCGGCAGGGGTAAGGTGACCTTGATGCAACGGGAAACCCCGACGTTCAAGCAGCGAGAATCGGCAGTCCGCGTGCCGGTCCTGCCTGTGCGCGAGACCGTACATTTTCCTGGCGTCATCCAGACGCTGCTCATCGGCCGGGACATGTCGCTGCGCGCCCTGCACGAGTCGCTCGAGAAGGGCCGGGAGACCTTGGTCCTGAGCCAGCGAAGCGGCACAGTGGACGAGCCCACAGCGCGCGACCTCTACCGTGTCGGCACGCTGAGCGAAGTGCTGCACGTGCTCCCCTTGCCCGACGGCACGATGCGAGTCGTGCTGCGCGGGCTTTCGCGCGCGCGGGCCAACAAGCTGGCGTTCAAGAACGGCCATTTCGTCTGCGAGTGCGTCTTTCTGGTCGAAGAGAAGGAGAAGGACGAGCGCGTCGACGCGCTCATGCGCGAGTGCGTCAGCGCGTTCCAACAAGCCACCAACCTCGGTTTGCAGGCGCCGCCGGAGGTGCTCGACATCGTGGGGACGATGCAGGACCCGGGCGAGCTCGCCGACACGATCGCGCACCACCTGCCGACCCTCAACACCGCGACCAGACAGGAACTGCTCGAGGAGACCGACGTCGCGGCGCGGCTCGACCGGCTCGTTCACATCCTGATGCGCGAGCTCCAGGTCCTCGAGCTCCAGACCTCGCTGCGAAGCAAGGTCGAGGAGGAGCTCGGCCAGACCCAGCGCGAGTACTACCTGCGCGAGCAGCTGCGCGCGATCCAGCAGGAGCTCGGCGGCGAAAAGGACGTTTTCAGCGAAGAGGGCGAGGAGTACCGCAAGAAGATCGAGGCCGCCGGAATGCCGCCCGAGACGCACGACAAGGCGATCCAGGAGCTACGCAGGCTGGAAAGGGCGCCGAGCAGCTCGCCGGAAGGGATGGTCATCCGCAACTACCTCGACTGGCTCGTCGAGCTTCCTTGGCAAAAGGTGACCGACGACCTGATCGACGTGAAGAAGGCGGCGGCGATCCTGGACCGCGACCACTACGGCCTTGAGAAGGTCAAGGACAGGATCCTGGACTTCTTAGCCGTGCGGCAGCTCAGCAAGTCGCTCCGCGGCCCGATCCTGTGCTTCGTCGGCCCGCCTGGAGTCGGCAAGACGAGCATCGGGCGGTCTATCGCCGAGTCGCTCGGGCGCAAGTTCCACCGCATTTCTCTGGGCGGCGTACGCGACGAGGCGGAGATCCGCGGCCACAGACGGACCTACATCGGTTCGATGCCGGGCAGGCTCATCCAAGGGATCCGTCAGTGCGGCACCAAGAACCCGGTGTTCATGCTCGACGAGATCGACAAGATGACGAGCGACCTGCGCGGCGACCCGACGAGCGCCCTGCTCGAGGCGCTGGACCCGGAGCAGAACCAGCACTTCAGCGACCACTACATCGAGTCGACGTTCGACCTGAGCAACGTGATGTTCATCGCCACAGCGAACCTGCTCGAGAACGTCCCCACGCCGTTGCGCGACCGGATGGAGGTCATAAGATTCCCCAGCTACACCGAACAGGAAAAGCTCCATATCGCGCAGCGGTTCCTGGTGCCAAAGCTGCTTGAGGAGCACGGCCTCAAGAAGAGCCAGCTCACCCTGCCAAAGGCAGTCTTGGAGACGATCGTGCGCGAGTACACGCGCGAGGCCGGCGTCCGCTGGCTGCAGCGCGAGATCGGCACGCTCTGCCGCAAGGCGGCGCGCAGCATTGCAGAGGGCAGTTCCAAGGCCGTCAAGGCAGACTCCAAAGCGGTCGAGAAGGCGCTGGGCAAGCCGCGCTTCCGCTATGGGCTCAAGGGCAAGAGCGACGAAGTGGGCGCCGCGACCGGGCTCGTCTACTCTGAGTACGGCGGCGACATCGTCACGATCGAGGCGAACCTCAGCCTTCCGTTCGGCGAGCAGCCGCAGGTCCGGCTCACCGGCTCTCTCGGCGACGTCATGAAGGAGTCCGCAATGGCGGCGATGACCTATATCCGGGCGAACCAGCGCCGCATCAGCCCCGACAAGGAGTTCCGTTACGATTCGCACATCCATGTCCCGGAAGGCGCGGTGCCGAAGGACGGCCCAAGCGCAGGCGTCACCATGCTGACCGCACTAGTCTCCGCGTACACCGGCCGCCCGGTCCGCCGCGACTTCGCGATGACCGGCGAGATCACGCTGCGCGGCAAAGTGCTGCCGGTCGGCGGCGTGAGAGAAAAGGTGCTTGCGGCGCACAGGGCCGGCATCAAGCACGTGATCCTGCCGGCCGAGAACATGCGCGACCTCGACGACCTTCCAGAGGGCCCGCGTTCGGAGCTCACGTTCCACCCCGTCAAGAGCGCAGACGACGTGCTGAAGCTCGCGCTCGTCTAAGCGCGATCAGTCGACGGCGAGCGCGATCTTCTTTGGTCCGAGCTTGAGCATTTGCTCCAGAGCCTTGAGCGCCTGGGCGCGCACGTCTTCGGGCACGAGCACCTGGTTCATGACCCGCCCTGCCACGAGCTCCTCGATCACCCAACAAAGGAACGACGGATGGATGCGGTACATCGTCGAGCAAGGGCAGATCTGCGGGTCGAGGCAGAACACAGTCTTATCGGGGTTGTTGTGCGCCAGGCGGCTGACGAGGTTGATCTCGGTCCCCACTGCCCACTTGCTCCCTGCGGGCGCGCCCTCGATCGCTTTGATGATGAACTCGGTCGAGCCCATCAGGTCGGCGGCCATCGCCACCTCCATCACGCACTCCGGGTGGACGAGCACGTTGATCCCTGGGTGCTCGGCCCTCGCCTTCTGCACCTGCTCGATCGTGAACCGCTTGTGGACCGAGCAGTGGCCCTTCCACAAGATGAACGTGGACTCCCTGAGCTTCTCCGGCGAGTTGCCGCCAAGCGGCTTGAACGGGTCCCAGAGCGCCATGTCTTTCTCGGCGTCGTAGCCCATTTTCAGCCCAGTGTTGCGCCCGAGGTGCTGGTCGGGGAAGAACAGCACCTTCTTCCCTCTTGCCAGCGCCCACTCCAGCGCCTGGGGCGCGTTGGTGCTGGTGCAGACCGTGCCGCCGTGCTCGCCGACGAACGCCTTGAGGTTCGCAGCCGAATTGATGTAGGTGACCGGCACGATCTGGTTTGTATCGGTCACTTCGGCGAGCTGGTTCCAGCACGAGCGCACCTGGAAGTGGTTGGCCATGTCCGCCATCGAGCACCCAGCGGCGAGGTTGGGTAGCACGACCTTCTGGCTCGGCGGCGTAAGGACGTCGGCGCTCTCGGCCATAAAGTGCACGCCGCAGAAGACGATGAACTCTGCGTCTGGGCTAGAAGCGGCGTTTTGAGCGAGCTTGTAGCTATCGCCGGTGAAGTCGGCGTGCTTGATCACCTCTTCGCGCTGGTAGTGGTGGCCCAGGACCACGAGCCTCTTGCCGAGCTTGCGCTTGGCCGTGCGGATGCGGTCAGTGGCCTGCTCGTCTGTGAGCGCGGCGTATTCGGGCGGCAAAGGCGCCTGGTACATACCGTCCTAGCGTTTTTTCCGGCCGCGGCGCCTGGTAGATCCGGCGTCCGCGGGCCCCGGACGGCCACAGTCCTTGCGGACGGGGATGTTGTGACCGCTCTGTGTCTATTATACGTCCGGCTGGGCGCGGCTCTCACTCATCGCCGGGACTTGGCCAGAGCGCTGAGCGCCATCTTCACGTCTTCCATGCCCAGGCCGTTCTCTTCGAGCAGCCGGTCCTGGTCGCCGTGGTCGATAAACCTGTCGGGGAGCGCCATGAGGGAGTGCCTGACGGCCAAGCCCTGCTCGACGATCTCGTCGCGCACCATCTGCCCGAATCCGCCGTTGCGCGCGCTCTCTTCGAGCGTCAGCAGGTTCCCGGTCGATTGTGCAAGGCCGAGGATGGTCTCAAAGTCGATCGGTTTGGCCCACCTCGCATTGATCACTTCTACTCCGACGCCCTCTGCGGCGAGCTGCGTCGCCGCTTCCCACGCGACGGCGACCATCGAGCCGTATGCGGCCACAGTGACGACCGGTTTGATGTCTGCGGGGACGCCCAGCACTTCGGCCACCCCGAACTCGATGGCGGTGCGACGCTCCGGCAGGTTCTCCGGAGTCGAGCCGCGCGGATAACGGATAGCGATCGGGCCCTTCTCGTAGTCCTTCATGAAGAACAGCATCTCGCGCAGCTCGGTCACGTCGCGCGGCGCGAGCAGGGCAAAGCCGGGGATGAACGAGAGATAGCTGACGTCGAACGCGCCGTGGTGCGTCGGCCCGTCCGCGCCGACCAGCCCGGCGCGGTCCATCGCAAAGCGCACGGGCAGGTGCTGGATCGCCACGTCGTGCACGACCTGGTCGAAGCCGCGCTGCAAGAACGTCGAGTACACGGTGCAGAACGGCTTCATCCCACCGGCCGCGAGCCCTGCGGCGAACGTCACCGCGTGCTGCTCCGCAATGCCAACGTCGTAATAGCGGTCGGGATAGGTCTCTGCGAACTTGTTCAGGCCGGTCCCGTCCGGCATCGCAGCGGTGATCGCGACGACGCGCGGGTCTTCCTTGGCCAGCTCGACGATCGCGTCGCCGTACGCCTTCGTGTACTGCACAGGGCCGCCAGCCTTCTTGGGGACCTCGCCGGTCTCGGAGTCGAACGGCGTGACGCCGTGCCACTTGCGCGAATCGTCCTCGCTCAGTTCGTAGCCCTTCCCTTTTACGGTGATCGCGTGCACGAAGAGCGGCCCGCGCACCTGCCGAAGGTTTCGGAAGATCTCGAGCAGGTGGATGAGGTCGTGCCCGTCGACCGGCCCGATGTACTCGAAACCCATCTCTTCGAAGATCGTGCCGGTCTGCTCGGGCGCGAAGTAGTGCGTGAAGCCGTGTCGGAGCCCTGCGGCGATGCGCGGCGCAGGGCCAGGCACGCGCTCGATCAGCTCCTTCGCCCTGTGAGCCCAGTCTTGGATCCTTGGTCGCGAGCGCAGGCGCGTAAAGTAAGAGGTCAGCGCGCCGACGTTCGGCGCGATCGACATTCGGTTGTCGTTGAGCACGACGGTGATGTCCGTGCCCATCTCGCCCGCGTGGTTCAGCGCCTCCCAGCTCATGCCCGCGCAGATCGCGGCGTCGCCCGTCACGGCCACGACGCGCTCGTCGGTGCCCTGCCTGTCGCGCGCGGCAGCGAAGCCCAGGGCCGCGGAGATCGACGTTCCCGCGTGACCGGCGCCGAAGTGGTCCAGCTCGTGCTCGCTGCGCTTGAGGAACCCGCTGAGACCCTTGTGCTTTCGCAGGGTCTCGAAGCGCGGCAGGCGGCCCGTCAGGAGCTTGTGCGGGTACGCCTGGTGCCCGGTGTCCCACACCACCTTGTCCGGCGGCATCGAGTACGAGGCGTAGAGCGCGACGGTCAGTTCTACGGTGCCGAGGTTGGAGCTGAAGTGCCCGCCGGTCTGGCTGACCTTGTCGATGATCGCCCGCCGGACCTCGTCTGCGACCTGGAGCAGCTCCTTGTCGGAGTACTTGTGGAGGTCGGTCGGGGTGACGATCTGACTCAGGAGCTCGTAGGTGTCAGCCATCTGCCAATGTCGAATACGCTCGAAGGGTACCTAGGGTTGGGCCGGCTCGGCCCAACGGTCCGCCATCAGGGCCGCGAGTGCTTCCAGCAGAGCGACCTCTCTGGGCCCGAACGCCGCGGCCCTATGGCTGTCGATGTCGATCTGCCCAAGGGTGCGGCCGTCCTTCTTGATCAACACGACCGCCTCCGCTTTTGTTTCCAGAGAGCAGGACAGGTAGTTCTCCAGCTTCGAGACGTCGTCGATGATCTGGTCCTTGTCCTGGGCCACGGCGGTGCCGCAGACGCCCTGCCCGACCGGAATGCGGGTGTGCTCCGTCGGTGCGCCGACGAAGGTCTCGAGCACGAGCGTGTCGCCCTCGAGGACGTACACGCCAGACCAGTCGAAGCCGTCCAAGCGATCCAGTTGCGCCATGCACAGGTCGCGGAACGCACGGCCCTGCGCCCGGCTCTTTTCACAAGTGGCCAGGACTTGCTCGGCCGTGCCTGCTTGTCCCTTTGTTTCCATTTTCTTGTGCTATCTTTCGAGAGAAGTTACCCAGGCGGCAATCGCGGCGTCGGGAGAGGAATCGCTTTCCGGAATCAGTTCCAGGCACGGAATCCCTTCCCATTGCTCTCGATCCAGACCGCCGACCGCGACCTTGAGAGGCGCGCTGCGCTCGCCGACCAGCGCGCCCGGTTCGAGCCGCGCGCCTTTGAGCACCGACTGCGCCAGACCGAGCATGAAGCGCTGCGCCTTCGCCAAGAGCTCGTGCGCCACGCCGAAGACCTCGACCTCCGGGTGGTCGAACTTCGTGAGCCCGAGCGTGTACACGTGGAGCCGCCCCTCGTGTTCGCGCCCGTGGACGCGCACGTGGTCCGCCGCGCTGACCGGCTCGCCTGCGGGGCGCGACGAGAGGATCTGCTCCGGCAGACGATAAACCTGCGAGACTGGGTCGGCGACCACGCCGTCGGTCAGGTCAGCGAGCCTCTTGGCGACACCGAGGAAGAAGTCGAGCGAAGGGTAGGTCTGCGGATCGTACGATTCGAACGTGAGCTGTAGGATGTTCCAGGTCGACTCGATCCGCAGGCGCATCTCACGGTCCCACTCTTCGGCTGCATCGGTGCGCGCGAGCGCGCCAGGGTCAAAGCCGCTCTCCTCCTTCGGCATCACCATCAGCTTTAGCACAGTCTTGCGGTCAGGGCTCGAGACCGCGTACACGCCGCGCTGTAGCGGTTCAGCAAGGTCCGCCTTCGACGTTCCCTGTGCGAGCGGTGCGCCCATCCCGGCCACCGCGCCGCCCTCTCCTTTGGGGTTGACCACGACCAGGATGCTCGGCAGCGCCGCCTTGGCCGCGAGCACGGAGAGGTAGTAGCCCTTGCTGATCGGGACGCCAGAGCCCTTGGGCCTGGAGAACCTCAGGGACTCGCCGAACTTGCGGATGCCCTATCCCTCCTTCTTCGCGGGCGAGAGCGACGGTGCCTCGAGCGGCGAGACGAACCTTGCGAACGGTCTAAAGCGCCCCGCGAGCCGCTTTGCCCACGCCGTCACTTCCTCTCCCTCGTAGAACGTCATGTACGTCGAGACGGTGATGAAGCTGAAGAGCGGGATGTTCATGCGGAACTCGATGCCTGCGTGGAGCAGCAAGCCGCAGAGCAGGACCCATTTGCGCAAAGGCTTCGCGAAGACCAGCGTCCCGAGCCCAAGCTCAGTGAGCAAAGTCCCGTAGGTCATAACGGCGAGCATCGGCTGCTGGTCGAAGAAGTGCGGCACGGGAAACCTGTCGAACTCGTCGAGCTGCGGCGGGTACCACGTGGCGGTACCGTTCAGCCACCACTGCCCGAACGACTTGTGCCACACCGTCGTAAAGTAGACGATCGCGACCTGGATCTGCATCATCCGCTGTGGCCAGAGCGACACTTGCGCGGGCTCAGGCGGCGCAGTGCCCTTCTTGAGCGCAATCAGCCGGTCGAGCGAGCACGAAGCGCCGCTCGGCGCGACAGCGATGTAGAGCAGCATGACGCGCATCAGCGTGTCGCCGGAGTGCAGGATGTCCGGGCAGCGGTGGTGGATGCTGGTGACGCCCACGAGCAGCGCGATGCTCGAGATCCGCGACCAGAAACCGAGCGCGGTCAAGAGCGCGGCCAGCATCGTGAGCCCGTAGAAGACCGCCGCCACGTCCGGGTTCGTCACGTGCGCGAGCAGGTCGAACCGGAAGTCCCCGTTGTTCCAGCGGTCGAGCAGCTCGGTCGGCACGTACCCCGTCTCGGTGAACCACGCCCTAAAGTCGATCGACACCATCGCGAGGTTGATGAACGTGATCGCGCCGAACACCGCGCGGAACAGCCCCATCGTCACGGGCGAACCGTAGCCGAACATCCAACCGTGGAACGCCCGCAGCGCCCTCATCCGTGCACCTCCTTCTCGATCTTCGCGGTGTCGACCATGTAGGCGAAGAACGGGTACGTGTTGTAGCCGGGCTCGACATAGTCCTTCGGCGGGTCGAAGCCCTTGAGCGGAGCGATGACTTTGAAGTGCCGGCGCAGCACGACCTTGACCGGCATGTTTCCGTCACCCTTATAGCTCTGATACGCGATGGACTGCGCGATCGCCGGCCACTTGTAGCTGTACATGTCGCCGTGCGTGTTCTCGACGAACTTGCGGAACCGCTCTTTGAAGTACCTCTCCGTCAGCGAAAGGTCGTGCATGCGCGGGTACTTGAAGACCATCTCCGTGCCGTCTTGGTACGTCACGACAGCGTCGAGCCACGTGTCCACGTTCGCCGGGTTCGGCGAGAACATGTTCCAGTACTGCCAGAAGCCTGTCCAGAACAGGTAGTAGCGGACCGGCGAGGCCTTGACGTACTCCTGGTTGTAGAGCAGCAGGTAGTTGGGCGCGTCTTTGAGCTTTCGCATCGCGCCCTCCTGCGGCCGTTGCGCGCTCTCAGAGGGTGCGCCGATGTCACCTGGGTTGGCTGCCGCCGCTCTCGCCAAGTAGCTCGGCGGCTGCGGCAAAGTCCAACTGATGATCGCGAACAGGTGAAAGAAGACCCAGACCTGCACCAACCAGTGGACGCGCCTCTTTTTCGGCTCCTCCGCCATTGCAACAAAGTATGAGCGATCAGAGGGTTGAGCGGCTCGAGTCCGTGTCCTGCACGAGCGGTTTGAGGACCTTCCTCACGTATCCCGGGTCGATTTCTACCTTTTTGGGGGCCCGCTCCGGCGCGTCGAACAGCAGGTCCTCCAGGAGCTTTTCGACCATTGTGTGGAGCCGCCTCGCGCCGATGTCGGTCGTGTTCCTGTTCACCTGGGCGGCCATGTGGGCGATCTCATCGAGCGCGCCGTCCGTGAACTCCACCTCCACCCCCTCGACCGAGAGCAGCTTCTGGTACTGCTTTGTCAGCGCGTTCTTCGGCTCTCGCAGAATTCGGCAGAGGTCGTCCTCGTTCAGCGCGTCGAGCTTGACGCGGATCGGCAGGCGGCCCTGCAGCTCCGGGATGAGGTCGCTCGGCGACGACTCGTGGAACGCGCCCGCGCAGATAAACAGGATATGGTCCGTGTCGAGCGGGCCGAACTTCGTCTGCACCGTCGCACCCTCGATGACGGGAAGGAGGTCGCGCTGCACTCCCTCTCGGCTGACGTCCGGCCCAGCGCCCTTGATCGCCGGCATAGCGATCTTATCGATCTCGTCGAGGAAAACGATCCCCGTCTCGGAGGCGCGCTTGAGCCCCTCTTGGTGCAGGGTGTGCTGATCGATCGCAGCGCGCGCCTCTCCCTCCTCCAAGAACGGCAGAGCGTCCTTGACTCTGATCTTGCGATACACGCGTTGCTTGCGGCTGAGCGGAGACATGCTGTTGAAGTCCAGCCCCATCTCCTCGAGCCCCTGGTTGCTAAAGACCTGTAGGAAAGGGCTCCCCTGCTCTTCGCTCTCGACGTCTATGAAGAGCTCGTTGTGCTTGCCGCTCTCGATCTCGCTCCGCAGCCTCGCGCGCCGGTCTTCGCGCGGCTCGCGCGGCGGCGGCTCAGGCTGCGACTCTTGCACGTGGTGACCGATCAGTCCGAACGGGCTGACCTGCTCGGCGTACTCCGGATCGTACGGCTCGACCATGTCGATCAGGCGCTCCATCGCCGCTTCCCTCGCCACGGGGCGGGCCTCTTCGACCATCTCCTTCTCGACGAGCCGCACTGCCGTCGCCGCCAAGTCGCGGATCATAGAGTCCACGTCGCGCCCCACGTAACCGATCTCGGTGAACTTCGTCGCTTCGACCTTCACGAACGGGGCGCGCGCCAACTGCGCCAGCCGCCGTGCGATCTCGGTCTTGCCCACTCCGGTGGGGCCGATCATCAGGATGTTCTTCGGCGTGACCTCCGCGCGCTCGCTCTCCGGCAGTTGGTGCCGCCGGTACCTGTTGCGCAGAGCGACGGCCACAGCCTTCTTCGCCGCTGTCTGGCCCACGATGTACTGGTCCAGCTCGGCGACGATCTGCGACGGGGTGAGGTGCTCGATCGGAAGAGGCATCGGCAATCCGTTTGTACCTGTTCCTACGCCGTCACACGCGGGAAGCGATGCTCAGAGCGGCGTCGGCGACCCTTCGCGCCGCCTCGACGGCCTCTGCGTCGGTCGTTTCTGGGCCAAAGCTGAACCTGACCCCCTCGCCAGCGGACTCGCCCCAGCCGCACGCGAGCAGCACGTGGCTCGGCTCGATGCTGCCACTGCTGCACGCCGCGCCCGCGCTCGCCGCCACGCCAGTTCGGTCGAGCAGGATGAGAAGGCTCTCTGCCGAAACGCCCTCGAACCTCAGGTGCAGGTGCCCCGGCAGGCACGGCGCGTCTTCGACAGAGAAGCGGACGGGCGGCGTCTCCTGCTCGATCAGCGCGCGTTTGAACGCGCTCCTTGCCTTGGACTTTCTCTCGTCTTGCGACTGGTCCTGCAAGGAGAGGCGCACCGCCTCTGCAAACCCGACGATCGCGGCGACGTTCTCCGTGCCGGCGCGCACGTCCCTCTCCTGCCCGCCGCCGAGCATGGTCGGCGCGATCGGAGTGCCGCCGCGCACGTAGAGCGCGCCCGCCCCTTTCGGCCCGCGCAGCTTGTGCGCGGAGAGAGTGACGAGGTCCGCGCCGAGGTCGTTGACGGTCCACCGCCTGCCCTCGCACCAAGGGAACGTCTGCACCGCGTCGCAGTGGAACAGCGCGCCGTGCTTCTTTGCGAGCTCCGCGATCGGGCGCACCTCCGTGACTGTGCCGAGCTCGTTGTTAGCGTGCATCGCGCTCACGAGAAGTACGTCGTCCCCGAGCGCCTTTCCCAATGCGCCCATGTCCGGTCGGGCGAACTTGTCGACGGGCAGGCACTCGAACGCAAAGCCGAGCCGCTCGAGCAGTGGCCGCGCGTTGATCACACAGTGGTGCTCGGCCGCAGAGACCAGCACCCGCTTGCGCCCCCCCTTGTGGGCGAGCGCCGTGCCGACCAGCGCGAGGTTCGCCGCTTCCGTCCCGCTGCTGGTAAAGACCACCTCTCCAAAGAGGCACCCGAGCGCGCCGCTCAGTACTTCGCGCGAGGCGTCGATCGCCTCCTTCGCGCGCCGGCCCTCCTCGTAGAGCGACGACGGGTTGCCGTGCTCGCGTTCCAGCCACGGCGTCATCGCCTCGCGCGCGCGCGGGTGCAGCGGCGACGTCGCGGCGTAGTCGAGGTAGATGCGGCCGGTCATCCTATTAAGTACGCTGCCATGAAGATGACTCCGTTGTGCACCATGTGCAGCACGAAGCAGGGAACCAACGAGCCTGTGTAGTAGCGGAGGTAGGCCGAGGCCGCCCCGGTCGTCATCAGCGCTGGCCAGATCAGCGGCCCTTGTGGGTGGATCGCCGCGAACAGAAACCCGCAGAGCAGCACGGCGCTGATCGGCTTCTTTAGCTGCGTCGCGAGCGCCGGCAGGAGCAGACCGCGGAACACGAGCTCCTCCGTCAGCGGCGCGAGCACGACGATGGTCAGTCCGATCGCCAGCCACTGAAGCCCCGACGCGTTAGCGATGTCGGTGTCGATCGGGTGGCTCGGTACGGGCAGCACCTTCGAAAGCTTGCTCACGACGAGGATCACAGCGACGAGCAGTGGCACGGTGCAGGCATAACCGTACAGACCAAGGCACACGAGCTTCCAGAACGGCTGTCGCGGGCCCACGACCTCGCGCAAGGAGTCGCTGCGGCCCAAGACTCGCGGGTAGAGCGCGATGACCGCGCCGAGGCCGATGAGCGACAGCGCAATCGCCGTCGTCCACACCTCGCCGAGCGCCTTGAACGCTGCGATCCTGCGCAACTCCAGCGGCAACAGCGAGACCAGGGCGAAGATCAGGAGGTAGCTCGCAAACCGAACCATGAACCGGTCGCCGTCCGACTTTTCGATCGCGCCGAAACCGACCGGCGCAAGCGCCCCGCCCAGAGCGCGCACGAAGAACAAAAGGAGCCCGGCCGAGCACGCAAGGAACACGAAGAAAGCCGCTGCGAGCTTCATGAACACGTACCTGTCGCCCAGTCCCGCTCGCCCGCTCGGGAGCTCGAGCATCTCCTTGGCCTGGACCTGCGCGAGCCTCATCGCAAAGCCGTGCGGCTCACGTGCGGCGAACCGCTCGACCTGCTCTTGAGTCAGCACGTCGCCACCGTAGATCTCCGCCATCTCGTTCAAAGCCTTGTCCTTGCTCTTGGCGAGGGCGAGCAGCGCGGAGACGGGCACGGCCGTTCCCGCCTCGTGGGACGCGACGACGACGACCTCCGCGGCCCGCTCTGACTTGGGGACGAGCTTCAGCGCGTCGTCGGCGATCGACTGATAGGCGTCCTTGTTCGACTCCTTTGTGTTCTCCGGGAGCGCCGAGAGGCCGATCGTCGAAGCCTGCTGCGAGACTGCCGACTGCAGCTCTTGCTCCAGCACGACTGCCCGGTCCTCTTCGTTTCCGCCAACGAAGTAGTTGCCCACCGCCATCACGGCCACCAGGCCGAGCAAAAGGAAAGACACGATCCAACCGCTGAGCGAACGCGGGCGGGCTGCGACCGGCGGCTCGACCCAGACCGGCGCGGCTACGCCTTCAGTCATCGGGGTCGGCTCGTCGGGCATCGCTCGCCCAATATACATGGAGCCATCCCGCCCGTCGCGGGCCCTGAGCGACATCGCACGGAAGGGCTGATATAATCATGCCGTGGTAGACAGCCATCTACCGTTCATGGAGCGCGACCCGCGGCCCTTGCGCGTCGTTTTCTTGGACCTCAACGCGTACTTCGCCTCCGTCGAACAGGCGGAGCGCCCGGAGCTGCGCGGCAAGCCGATCGCCGTCGCGCCCGTCATGTCGGACGGCGGCACCGTCATCGCGGCGAGCTACGAGGCCAAGGCGTTCGGCGTCAAGACCGGCACTCGGGTCGGCGACGCGAAGAGGATGTGCCCCGAGATCATCGTCGTCGACGGGCGTCACGCGCTCTATACCCACTACCACGACAGGATCAAGGAGGCGGTCGAGACCGTGCTCCCCGTCGACAAGGTCAAGAGCATCGACGAGATGAGCTTCCGACTGATCGGCAAGGAGCGCGAACCGGAGGAGGCCGTCAAGCTCGCCCACCGGATGAAAGCGGCAATCCGTGACAAGGTGGCGGAGACGATGACTTGCAGCATCGGCATCGCGCCCAACGAGTTCCTCGCCAAGCTCTGCACCGACATGAAGAAGCCCGACGGGCTGGTGGTGATCCAGTCCCACGAGCTGCCCGACCGGCTGCGCGGCCTGCCCGTCACGACCTTCTGCGGCATCAACAAGCGGATGGCCGCGCGGCTCGGCTCCGCCGGCATCTTCGACTCCGACGGAATGATCGACGCGACGCGCGACGACCTCCGCCGCGCGTTCGGCTCCGTCACCGGCGAGCGCTGGTGGTACTTGCTGCGCGGGTTCGAGATCCACGAAGACCCGGTCCAGCGCCGATCGCTCGGCCACTCGCACGTCCTGCCGCCCGACCGCCGAAATCCCCAGGGCGCCAAGGACGTGCTGATGCGCCTGATCCAGAAGGCCACAGCGCGCCTGCGCGACGAGGGCCTCTGGGCGACCGAGCTCCACCTGCGGGTCGGCGCACGCGGCGCGCCGTGGAAGGTCTGGACCAAGCTCCCGCCCATCCAGGACACCGTCAGCGTGGTGCAGCGGTTCCAGGAGCTCTGGGAGGGCCGCGACTTCGAAGGAACCCCGAACATCGTGGCCGTCACCTTCTGCGGGCTGCACGAAGCCGGAGAGGTCACACCCAGCCTCTTCGACGAGACGGTCAGGGCGGCCGAGGCCAGCCGCGCCGTAGACAGGCTCAACAGGAGGCTCGGCAAGAACAGCATCCTGCTCGCCAACACGGTCAAGGCCAAGGACACCGCGCCCGAGCGGATCGCCTTCACCAAGACCTCCCTTTTCAAGGAAGGCAAGGGGGACAACGAGTGGAAGGAGGGACCCGCCTAGGACCACGATAGATCCAGCCCCCGACCAGCGACTCTCTTGCCACCTAAGGCCGATTAGGACGTGACCGATGGAAGCAGGAACGAGCCAGGCGATGGAAAGAGCCGCTTTGAGGCAGGGGCCTTCTTTGTGGGAGGAGGGACGGACGATGGATCCGACCGAGCTGCAGCGGCTTTACCTAGACGACGTCTGGCGGTTCGTCTCTTCGAGGCTCGACCACCAGCAGGACGCAGAGGACGTGACCATGGAGGTCATGGCCGCAGCGTTCGCCAAGCTCCGTGGCGACACACTCGTCGCCGAGCCCAGGCTCTGGCTGTTGACGATCGCGAAGAACAAGGTCTCGGACGCGCTGCGCCGCCGGTACCGGCGGCGTGAGACGCCGCTGGCCGAAAGCGACAGCGCCGAAGCGCCCGACCACATTCGCCGCTTTGCGGTGAACTCGATCCTCGACCAGATGCCGGAAGACCACAGCCAAGCGCTCGTTCTCAAGTACGTGAACGGGCTCTCGACCGACGAGGTCGCGTCTGTGATGCACCGCAGCACGGACGCGGCCAACAGCCTGCTCCAAAGGGCCAGGCAGAGCTTCCGAGAGCTGGGTACGGGCACGTTCGATCTGACCGACCGGGAGGAAGAAGACCGATGAAAGACATGAAGGACGTTTTTGAAAAGCAACCGATCGCAGGCGAGGCACCGCAGGGCCTGCGCAACAAGGTCGAGTTCGCGGCCAGGCAAAAACCGCGCCGCAACTGGTTCGCGCCCGGCTACCGCTGGGCTGCGGCCGCGACTCTCGCCGCCGCGGCGGTCGTGGGCATCGCCATGATCATGGCGCCGTCCAAGGCCGAGGCCAAGACGTGGGACATGGTCACCTCCGCGTACCAAAAGGTCCGCGGCGTGCTCATCCAGATGTCGTTCGACGGAAAGAACGAAAGAGGAACCCTGACGATCGCCGGCAAGGGCAACGACTGGCACGTGAGCATAGACGGAATACACCAGGGCAAGAGCCAGAAGATGGACCTCTCCTACACGCGTGGTGACCTGACCATCTGGGACGGCAGAGACACCGCGCAGGTCATCAGCCTGGGCATGCAGCTCCCGTTTTCGCCCGAGCAGATCATGCAAGGCATGACCGAGGAGCTTACGGCCTCCAAGATCTTTAAGGAGCACGCCGACGAGATCGGCCGCAACAACATCCGGGTCGAGCAGCCCGTAACCGTCGACGGCCAGCGCGTCTACAACGTGTACATCACGAGCAGGCAGGGCGAAGGCCAACTGCACGTGCTCGTCAACGCCGAAACGGACTTGCCGATGAGCATGGAGATCATGGGCGATAACGGCACAGCGATGCGCATGAAGTTCCAGTTCAACGGCGACTTCGACGACAGCTACCTGCAGCCGTTGCTGCCGAGCGGCATCAAGTTCAAGTACATGGACAAGAACGAGCTCGGCGGCCAGGGCGCCGACTTCATGAAGGGGATGGCTGAGCTCGGCAAAGAGATGGACAAGCGGCACGACC
>CAMLDW010000025.1 GCA_946479035.1 uncultured Chthonomonadaceae bacterium
AGCGTCCACAGGCCGTGACGCGCGAGGGCTAGTCTCCGGACGCCCGCTTCGGCGTAAAGCTGGTGCCGCAGCCGCACTGGCGGTCGGCGTTCGGGTTGTCGAACTGGTAGCCGCCCAGAAGGTTGCCGGTCCAGACGAGCGTCGCGCCCTGCAGGAACTTGGCGGACTTGGTGTCGCACACAACGCGCAGTCCGTCGAACTCCTGCTCGACGTCGAACGGAGTCGGCACCGAGTCGAACTTGATCACGTACTCCAGCCCGCTGCACCCGCCGCCCTTGACCCCGACCCGCACGAAGCCTCCGGCCGAGCCCTTGCGTTCGAACTGGGCTTTGAGCCTGGCCAGCGCCTCGGGAGAAATGGAGACGGGGAACACGCTAGATGCCTGCCGGGGTGCGCATGCGCGGGTCGTCGTAGAGCCGGACGTTGATGCCCGCGGCGCGGTCGGTGAGGTCCTGGAGGGTCATGCCGCGAAGCACGACGTCCACGGCCTCTTGAATGCGGATCCAGAGCGGGAGCAGCGTGCACTCTTCGGTGTGGACGCAAGACTCGTTCTGGCCGGTGAAGCGTATGCAGAACCTGTCGTGGGTGAGCCGCCCGCCGAGCGCGCCCATGAGGTCGCTGACCAACACCTCGCGCGCCGGCCTACTGAGCGTGTACCCGCCGAGCTGGCCGCGGTGGCTGTTGACGAACCCCGCCTTGCGCAGGATCGCCAGCAGCTTGGCGACGTGGGACTGGCTCAGCCCTTCTTCCTTGGCGACCATGGGGATCGTGAGGAAGCCGTCCTCGCCCTCGCGAGCCAGGGCGATCATGCACCTGAGGCCGAACTCTTCTTGTGCGCTGAGCTTCATCGGAGCTCCTTACATTGTATACGCTTCACCCCGAGCCCCCTCTGCACGAATCTCTGGATTCGCGCAGAGGGGGCTCGGGGTGGGGCAAAGAGCGTCATAGCAACCCCAGCTCCAGGCGGATGTGCTCCGGGATGCGGTCGATGGAGAAGGGCGGGTCCCACACGAGCTCCAAGCTGACCTTGTTGGTGCCGGAGACCTCTTCGACGCGGCCCTGGACCTCGAGCGGCAGGCTCTCCGCCACGGGGCACGCCGGCGAGGTGAGGGTCATGCGAACGGAGACGTTGGCGTCCTCGTCGATCTCGATCCCGTAGATCAGGCCGAGGTCGTACACGTTGACAGGGATCTCCGGGTCGTAGACCTGGCGGATCGCCTCGATGACCTCGCTCTCGAGGATGCTGCGCTCGATGGTGTTGAGCTTCTTCTTAGCGTCTTGCGCGTTGTCGGTCTTTTCCGGCATGTCTTTACTCCGTGGTCACCTTTTCGCCCGTCGTCACGGCGCTCTTGAGCGCGTGCCAGGCGAGGGTCGCGCACTTGACGCGATTGGGAAACTCCTTGACCCCGCTCAGGCAGCCCAGCTCGCCCATGTCGGCGGTGTTCCCGTCTTGCGTCATCGCGGCGCGGAACTTTTCGACGAGCGCCATGGCGTCGGCGACGGGCTTCCCCTTCACAAGCTGGGTCATCATCGAGGCGCTGGCCGTGCTGATCGCGCAGCCGTGGCCGGAGAACTTGACGGCCTCTATCTTGCCGTCGCAGACGAGGACCTGGATGCGGACCATGTCGCCGCAGAGCGGGTTGAACCCCTCGGCCTCGTGCGTGGCGTGCTCGAGCGTACCGAAGTTCCGCGGGCTTTTTCCGTGGTCCAGGATGATCTCTTGGTAGAGGTCTTGCAGGCTCATCCGAAGATCTCCTTGACCTTGTGGACGGCCCTGAGCAGGTTTTCGACGTCGGTCTCGGTGTTGTAGCAGGCGAAGGAGGCGCGAGTTGTTGCCGAGACGCCCAGGCGCTCCATGAGGGGCATGCAGCAGTGGTGCCCGGTTCGGACCGCGACGCCGTTCATGTCGAGCACGGTGCCGACGTCGTGGGGGTGGGCGCAGTCCATCGTGAAGGAGACGATCCCCGCCTTGTCCTTCGCGCGGCCGTAGACCGTGACCCCGCTGACCTTGTTCAGGCCCTCTTCGGCGAGCCGCGCGAGGCCCTGCTCGTGGCGGGCGGCGGCGCCGACTCCTACCCGCCTCAGGAACTCGATCGCGGCTGCGAAGCCGACCGCGCCACCGACGTTTGGGGTCCCAGCTTCGAACCTTTCGGGCGGTTCGGCGAAGTTGGTCTTGGCGAAAGAGACGCCGCGGACCATTCCTCCGCCTGTCTGGTACGGCGGCAGGTCTTTCAGGAGAGCGTCCTTTCCGTACAGCGCGCCGATCCCCATCGGTCCGTACGCCTTGTGCGCGGTGAAGGCGATGAAGTCGGCGTCCAATTCTCGGACGTCCACCTTTTGGTGGGCGAGCCCCTGCGCGGCGTCGACGACGACGATCGCGCCGTGCGCGTGCGCGTGCCTTGCGACCTCTGCGACCGGACTGACGGTCCCGCTCACGTTGCACACGGACTTGACGCACACGGCCTTGACCCCACCCTGCGCCAGCCTCTTGGCGAGCCACGCCATGTCGAGCTCGACGGCGTCGGAGACCGGTATCGGCTCGACCTCCGCGCCCGTCCGCTCCGCGACCATCTGCCACGGCACTAGGTTGGAGTGGTGCTCCATCGTGGAGACGAGCACCGTGTCACCGGTCCGCAGGTTGGTGCCGCCCCAGCTCGAGGCGACGAGGTTGAGCGACTCGGTGCACCCTTTGGTGAAGACGACCTCCCGCTCGCTGGCACCGATCCAGTCGGCGACGGACTTGCGCGCGTCCTCGTAGGCCCGGGTCGCGCGCTGGCTGAGCTGGTGGACGCCCCGGTGGACGTTGGCGTTGTCCTGGCTGTAGAAGGCCTCGACCGCCCGGAGCACACAGACCGGCCGCTGGGTGGTGGCGGCGTTGTCCAGGTAGGTGAGCGGGACGCCCGACACGTCTTGATGGAGGGCTGGAAACTCCGCCCGCGTTGCGGAGACGTCGAGGGTGCCAGGTTCCATTGGTTCCGGTTGTTCTACGCTCCCAAAAGGGATTGTATCTGGCACCGGGACGCCCGGCAGGCGCCTGGCCCACGAAACTTGGCGGTCTAGGGGAAAAGGGGGGATTGGTGGGCCCGACGAGATTCGAACACGTGACCTCACCCTTATCAGGGGTGCGCTCTAACCAGCTGAGCTACGGGCCCTCGCGGGCGAGATGATACCCAAGTGATCGGAGGGTTCCGGGGCTGGGATTAGGTAGGCGTGCCGAGGCAGGGAGGCTGCACGTCGAATGAATGGTCGGATAGACAAAGGGGCTCGCGGCTCCGCTATACTGCGGGTTCAATCTGCGCGTCCCCGAGGGACCGACCGAGGACAGTTTTTATGGTTTTGCTTAACCGAGCTTTCGTTGGACTGGCGGGGCTGATGGCCTTTGGCCTTGCCAAGTCGGACTTTGACGGCCCCGCGCCGATCGCATGGCGCTGGGCGGACCGGATCGAGGCGCGGCCATCGGGCGCTCCGACGATCATGGGGAACCGTGTTTACGCGGCAGTCGGATCTCGCATGTACTGTCTGGACAGGGAGACTGGGAACCAGGTTTGGCGTTTCCCTTCAGGCGAGCCGCTGCAGGCGAACTTCACGACTGGCGGGATCGTGACGGGCAAGCTTATGATCGCGGCGGCGGACGACAAGTCGGTGTACGCCATAAACATCGAAACGGGCGAGATGGCTTGGCAGTACGTCGCTCCGGACAGCGTGTTCGCGCGGCCCGTGGTGGCCGGTAACTCCGTGGTGATCGGGCTGGCGAGCAACCAGCTGGTGGCTCTGGACACGCTTTCAGGCAAGCCAGTATGGGACGCGCCTTACTCGGTGGGATCGGGGATCTATGACTCGATGGCGTCTTGGCAGGGTGTCGTGTACTTCCTATCGAGCGACGGGAACCTGAACGCGGTAGACATCTCGGCCAAGCGTCCGGCTTGGAGGCCCCGACAGTTTTCGAGCGTAGGGCCACTTTCAGGCATCGCAGTGTACGGGGACAACCTCTATGTCACCGCAGGCTCGTACCTGACTTCACTGACGGCAAGCGCAGGGCGTCTCCGTTGGGAGGCTCTCGTGCCGGGAGTGCTGCGGTTTTCTGCTGCAGCGGGGCCAGAGGGCGTCGTGTGCGTGACCGACGATGGTCGGATGCACTCGTACAACAATTCGGGCAGGCCTGCGTTCAGAACCGGAATTGACCTCAACTCTAGCGCTGTAGCCTCACCGACGTTCACGGGGAAGATGGTGGTGATCCCGACGAGCAACGGGGCGCTCAACCTGATCGACCCGTTCAGCGGGCAGATCGTATGGAACTTCACGGTCCCCCCGATGATCAAGGGGATGAAGATGGAGGCTCCGAGCGGCGGCGGCAATGCCCGCGGCGGTGCCGGCGGCCGTGGCGGTAACACGGGTGGCCCGGCGGGAGGCGGGGGATCGGGTGGCACACAACAGAAAACGGAGATCGACGTGAAGTCAGTGGCTGCGGCTGGATCTGCGGCGGTGGAGGGCGACACGCTCGTGCTCTTGGTCGAGGACGGAAGCATCCTTCTGTTCGACAAGGGGCTGGGGGTCGACCTAACGGCGCCCGAGGTCTCGATGATGTGGCCGAACGCTGGCGACCAGGTCTCCGGCCGCGCACCGATGGAGCTGGTGTTCACCGTGTCCGACGCAGGGTCGGGCGTCAACTTCGACCGGCTGCACGTTTCAGTCAATGGACAGGAGTACGTCCACGAGATCGACCGCGACGGCCGAGTGAGGGTGAAGATCGTTTCAAGCAACGGCCCGAACCAGCCGCTGACGAACGGGCGGGCGCGGATCACGGTCGCGGCAGAGGACTGGATGGAGAACTCGACATCGGCGAACTTCGTGCTGACGATCGACAATACTCTCCCACCGCTCGGATCCCCAAAGGCACCTGACACGGGCGCAGGCAAGAGCGGAGGCAGAGGCGGCGGCGGTAGCGCCGGCGGCGGTAGGTAGGTCCTAAGCTGAAACAGGCGAGTCCGCTCTTCTGGCAGTATTTGCTCGCGGCGGAGCTCTCCGCCGAGAAGTCCCGAGAGGTTTTGGAGGCCCTCGGGACTTCTTCTTCTGACCCCGTGTCGTTCCTGCGCACGTATCGCGGTCTGAGCGGGGCGGAGCGCAAGCGGCTGGAGCAGACCGACACTCGGCGGCTCGAGCGCGCGCTCGATGCCGGTGTCGCCGCCGTCGGGCAGGAGAGCTACGGGCCGGAGCTGCTGCGGAGCCCCGCACCACCGCCCGCGCTCTTCGTATGGGGAGACGCGGCGTGCCTTCAACGGCCGATGATCGCGATCGTCGGAACGCGCGGCGCGTCGGTGTACGGCAAGGCAGTAGCGCAGAAGTTCGCGGAAGCGTTCGTGCGCGCGGGGGTGGTGGTCGTGAGCGGCGGCGCGATGGGGATCGACGAGAACGCGCACCTAGGGGCTTTGGAGGCGGGAGGTCAGACGGTCGCGGTGTTCGCCAACGGCGCGGACGTCGTCCAGCCGCCAAAGAACGGCCCTCTCTTTGAGAGGATCAGGACGCAAGGGTGCCTGGTGAGCCCTTTCGCGGTCGGCGCCCCAGCGCTAGAGTTCCGGTTCAAGCCCCGGAACGAACTGATCGCCGCGATGAGCCTGGCAGTGGTCGTGGTGGAGGTGCCGGAGCGGTCCGGCGCGCTGATGACGTGCACTGCGGCGGCCGACCTCGGGCGGGAGGTGTTCGTGGTGCCTGGGACGATCGACAGGCCGGGGTTCCGCGGGTCCCACAGGCTTGTGCGGGAGGGTGCGACGTTGGTGGACGATCCGTGCCAGGTGCTGGAGCCGCTCGGGATCGAGCCTTCTTCGCGCGCCGCGGTCGCGAGCGCAGCGAACGAAAGGCAGCAGAGCATCCTTGCGGCGCTGACTGCAGAACCTCAGGCGCCGGAGAAGATCGTGGTGCAAGTGGGGCTGCAGGCTTCTGAGGTTCTGGCCGAACTTACGGAAATGGAACTGGAAGGGCTCATCGTGCGCAGCGGGACCGGTTACGCGGTGCGGCCATGAGCGAGGTCTTTCGCACCCTTGGGCCGGACGGGTTTGGGAGCTACGAAGTCGAGCTCGCGCACGATGGCCCGAGGATGGCCAGGACGGACGCGCGAGCGGACCGACTGCTCGTTCCCGGGTTCGTGGACATCCACATCCACGGGGCTTTCGGCATCGACTTCATGTCCGCTTCGCTCAGTGAGATGGAGGAGCTATGCCACAAGCTCGAGGAGCGAGGATATGAGACGTTCCTGCCGACGACTGTGACCGCGCCGCTAGAAGACGTAAAGAGGGCGCTCTCCAACCTGCCGAAGCACGCGATGGTGGGAGGATTCCACCTGGAGGGTCCGTTCATTTCGCCCAAGCACCCCGGCGCTCAGCCGATCCAGTCGATCCTTGACCCGACGGGCGCGCAAGAGGAGTGGCGCCAGGTGCTGGAGGACGAGAGGCTGAAGGTCGTAACGCTCGCGCCGGAGATCCCTGGCGCGCTCGACCTGGCGAAGCACTTGAGTGCGCGGGGCGTGATCGTCAGCATGGGGCACACAGACGCGACGTTCGAGCAGTCTCGCGCCGGATTCGACGCCGGGGCGCAGCACACGACGCACACTTACAACGCGATGCGGGGGCTGCACCACAGGGAGGCCGGCACGGTGGGTTACGCGCTGCTCAACGACGCGCTGCGCTGCGAACTGATCTACGACCGCCACCACGTCTCGAAGGAGGCGGCGGAGCTGCTCCTGCGCAACAAGCCCGCGGGCGGGGTCGTCGCTGTGAGCGACAGCAGCAAGGCGACGGGGATGCCCGCCGGGAAGAAGATCACGATGTGGGGGCACAAGTGCGTGACGGGCGATGGCGAGGTGCGGCTCGCATCGAACGGCGCCCTGGCTGGGAGCGCGATCACCCTGCTCGAGGCTTTCCAGCGGTTGGCGGAGGACTTTGGCGAGGAGACGGCGGTCAGGGCGTGCTGTGTGAACCCGCGCCAGGCGTTGCGCTTGCACGGCTCTGCGCGGACTTACTTGGTCATGGACGTGCGGCACGAGATCACGGAGCGGATCGAGGCGGGCGCGGCTCGAGCCTAGCGGCCGAGCGCAAACGCCCAGGGTATAAGGATCGGGCTGAGCCTTTATGCCGTTCTATTCGCGCCTGAAGCAGTTGCTCGTGGGCAGTCCGATCCACACGAAGCACGCCCACCACGAAAGGCTCCCCAAGATCTACGGCCTGCCGGTCTTCGCGTCGGACGCACTTTCTTCTGTGGCGTACGCGACGGAGGAGGTTCTGCTCGTGCTGGTGCTGATGGGTGCAGGCGGCTTCTACCTGCTGTTCAACATCTCTGCCTGGCTGGGGGTGCTGCTCGTGATCGTGGGGTTCAGCTATTACCAGACGATCCACGCTTACCCGAAGGGCGGCGGGACGTATCTGGTCTCGACGGAGAACCTCGGATCGATGGCGGGGCGGATCGCTGCGGCGGCACTGTTGATCGACTACGTGCTGACCGTAGCCGTCTCGATCGCCTCCGCGTCGAGCTTCGTGGTCTCGGCGTTCCCTTCTGCGCAGCCGTACACGGTGCTGATCTCGTGCGTGGCGATCGGGCTGCTTGCGATAGCGAACCTGCGCGGGGCAAAGGAGAGCGGCGCGATCTTCGCGGTACCGACGTACACGTTCGTTGCGACGATGATCGTACTGATCATTGCAGGGCTGATTAAGGCGACGATCGGCGGCGTCGGCGCGATTCCACCGGATCCTCGGTCCTTTCCTGAGCCGCTGCAGGCGATGACGATGTACCTGCTGTTGCGCGCGTTCGCCGCTTCTTGTACAGCGCTGACGGGGACCGAGGCGATCGCCGACGGCGTGGCAGCGTTCCGGGCCCCGGAGGCGAGGAACGCGAGCGCGACGCTGGCCATGATGGTGGGGCTGCTGCTTACGATGTTCCTGGGTCTGAGCTGGTGCGCGCAGCACTTCGGCGTGACGCCGATGCTCGCCGACCAGCACGGCTACAAGACGGTGGTCGCACAACTGGCGCAGAAGGTCTTCCCTTCGTTCCCGTTCTTCTTCTATCTGACGACGACAGTGACTGCCGTGATCCTGTTCCTTGCGGCGAACACGGCGTTCGCAGACTTCCCTCGTCTTTCGAGCTTTGTGGCGCGCGACGGGTTCTTGCCGCGGCAGCTGACGAGCGTGGGCGACCGGCTGGTGTTCCAGAACGGGATCGTGCTGCTCGCGGCGCTTGCGATGTCTCTGATCTTCGTGTACCACGCGAACACGCACTCGCTGATCCCGCTGTACGCGCTGGGCGTGTTCGTGTCGTTCACGTTCAGCCAGGCGGGGATGGTGGCGCGATGGTTCAAGCGCACGGAGAAGGCGTGGCTGAACTACCGGATGTACATCAGCCTTGTGGGTTCGATCGCGACCGGCATCGTTTCGATCATCCTGGGTTACACGAAGTTCCACGAAGGGGCCTGGCTGATCCTGGTCGCGATGGCGCTGATGCTCGTGATGTTCTGGGGGATCCGGCGCCATTACACCTATCTTGCGCAGGAGCTCAATCTGCGGCCCAGCGACAGGGTCGAGAAGTACTCGACGACGGTGCTGTTGCTGGTGCCCCGGGTCCACCGCGGCATCCTGAAGGCGATCTCGTACTCCCAGGCGCTCTCGAAGGACGTGCGCGCGATCCACGTGACGCTCGATCCATCGGCTGCGAGGGCGGTGCGCGACCAGTGGGCGGAGCTCGGAGTGGACATGCCGCTGGTGATCCTGGACTCGCCGTACCGATCCTTGGTGGAGCCGGTGGTGGAGTACGTGGACCAGATGAACGCCGAGGCGAACGACCCGAACCACATCGTGACCGTGATCGTGGCGGAACCGGTCCCGAAATACCGCTACCAGCGCATCCTGCACAGTAACCTCGCTCTGTTCCTAAAGGTGGCTCTCGGCAGCCGTCGGAACGTGGTGATCAGCAACGTGAGGTACTTCCTAGAGTGATCGTCGAGTCGTACGAAGACGTGATCGTGCTTACGGGCGCGCTGCGCTCCAACTTTTGGGAGACGATCCACACGGCGATCTCTCTGACGCTCAAGCGCCACCCGACCGGCGTGATCATCGACTGCAGCGGCATCACGGAGATCACTCCCGAGGGCGCGGAGACCTTCCACGAGGCGATCGACTATGTGAGCGAGCACGTCCACGCCCGGATCGTGGTAGCGGCGGTGCCTGGGCCGGTGCTCGACGTGCTGCGGAGCGTGCCGGAGGTGCGCTCGCAGCTGCCGATCGCAACGACGGTCGAGGACGCGCGTCGGTCGCTGGACCTCTTGCTCGAGCAAGACGACCAGCCTAAGAAGAAGAGGAGGAAGGAGGCCGAGGTCCGGGAGTACCACCGGACGATGCTGGCCGTGCTGACGGGCGACGACAGCGACGAAGAGCTGTTGCACTTGACGCAGGAGTTCGTCGACACGGAGTCCGCCAAGGTCGTGCTGCTGTTTCCCGTCGTCGTGCCGCGACATTTGCCGCTGCAGGCGCCGATGCCTGAGTTGGAGTCTGCCGCGGTGAAGGCGATCGATCTGGCGAAGAGGATGATGATCGAATTCAGGACGGCGCACGAGGCGCGCGTGGAGCACGCGCGCGACCTTCCGACGCTGATCCACGACATCGCCGAAGAGGTGAACGCCGAGCGCGTGGTGTTCGCTTTTTCCAAGCGCAACCCGGAAAAGCAGGAAGAGGGGATGCGGCTGGTGCTCGCGATCTTGCAAAAGGTGCCGCGGCGGATCGTGTTCGTGCGCGGCAGTACCGACTAGCCCGCGCTGGCCTTTTTGAGCCGGTCGTGCACGGCCTCCCAGTCCGGATGGCTCGGCGGGCTTTCGACGTAGATCGTGCGGAGTCCGAGCCGGTCGAGGCGGCGGAGCGCGCGGTAGAGGCTCGCACCATACGCAGCGGGGTCGTCCGGCATCTTGATCTGGTCCGCGCTCTTCGGCTCACGGAACGTCAGTCCCGGCAGGGCGCCGTCGATCTTTTCGACGATCACTAGCCTTGCGTTCGGCGCGTAGTGGCGCTCGTACATCCCCGGTCCGCGCCGCAGGTGCGGCGGCGGTAGGTGGCCGAGCGGGCTGCCCACGACGGCCTGGATCTGTGCGCGGGAGACTCCGCCGGGGCGCAGGATGCGCGGGTGCTCGCCGGAAAGGTCGATAACGGTGCTCTCCAGCCCGATCTCGCAGCGACCGCCGTCGATGACGATCGCCGCCGCTTCTGCGATGCTCTGGTCGATGTCTTCTGCGGAGGTGGGAGAGAGGCCGGCGAAGATGTTGGCGCTGGGGGCCGCGACGGGGACGCCGGACGCGCGGATGACGGCGAGCGCGACGGGGTGGCTCGGCACGCGCACGGCGACGGTGTCGAGGCCGGCGGTCGTCTCTTTTGGGACGACGGAGTTCTTTTTAAGGACCATCGTGAGCGGCCCTGGCCAAAAGCGGTTCGCGAGGTCCTCTGCGAGCTTGGGCCAAGAGGCGGCGACGCCTTTGAGCTGCTCAAAGTCGGCGATGTGGACGATGAGGGGGTTCTCGCTCGGCCTGCCTTTGGCAGCGTAGACCTTGTTCACCGCGCGCGGATCGAGGGCGTTGCAGGCGAGGCCGTAGACGGTCTCGGTCGGGATTACGACGATCTCGCCTCTCTTGATGGCTTGTGCAGCTTCTTGCACCGCCGCAGGGCTCGCCGGCTCGATCCTCATTGGACGGCAGCAAGCATATCCTGTCGCGGCGCGTTTTGTCCCGTCCACCACTCGAACGAACGCGCGCCCTGTGCGACGAGGAGCGCGCGCCCGTCGACGGCGTGGATGCCGTTCGCCTGCGCGTCGAACATGAACGTCGTCGGTCCGCTGGTGTAGAAGACGTCGTACGCGAGCGCCTTTCTCGGGGCTTGGTACCAATCCACTGGAAGCTGTGCCTTGTGCATGCTCGCGCTGGTCGTGTTAAGAATGAGCTGGCAGTCGGCGGGCACGGGGCTGCCGACCATCTCCGCCTTGATGCTGAGCTCGTGCAGCAGTTTTTCGAGCTTGATCGGTGTGCGGTTCCAGCACAGGAGCCGGCACTCAAGCTCGGCGAGCGCCATGAGGAGCGCTCGCGACGCGCCGCCCGCGCCGAGAACCAGGGCGGTGCACGGGAACATGACTCCGAGGTATCGGAGCGTGTCGATAAAGCCGGGCGCGTCGGTGTTGATGGCGGCGCCGTCGCCGAGGCGCAGGGTGTTGACGACTCCCATGCGCCTTTCGAGCCGCGGCATGGACTTCGCCCAGCGGTACGCCGCCTCTTTCAGCGGGACGGTGACGTTGAGGCCCTTGTAGCCGAGCTCGGTAAGGTGCGCCATCGCTTCGGCGAACTCTTCCTTCGGCACCCTTATGGCGACGTACTTGTCTTCTAGGCCGCACGCGGCGAAGGCCGCTGACTGCATCTGTGGTGAAAGCGAGTGTTCGACCGGGTCGCCGACGACGGCGTATTGCGCCTTGGGCGCCTCTCGCCACTCGAAGAACGGGCTCACTTTGCCACCTTTCGGAAAGTCCACAGCTTTTGTCCTACGAAGTTCCAGACGACGACGACCGCCGTCGCGACGAGGCTGGCTCCCGCCCACCTTGCGCCCGCGCCCATGTGCATCATCCTGTTCACGCTCGATCCGACCACGACGTTGAGGAGCATACCAACCAGCGCGACGATGAAGAACTTGGTGATCATCGCTCCGTGCGCGTGGGAGCGCTCGACCCTGAAGGTCCACCTGCGGTTCCAATAGTAGCTGTTGAGGATCGCGAGGATCACGGCGGGCACTTTGAGCGGGGCGTAGGCGGAGTCGAGGATGTCGCGCTCCAGCAGCGGCGCGCCGGTGTGCGTGAGGTGCCAGGACCAGTCGCCTACGACGTGCGCGAGCGAGGTCTTGCCGACCGGCACGACGAAAAGGAGGAGCCAGTGCGTGCCGAGGTCGATGACCGTTGAGATTCCGCCGACGAGGCAGAACTTGACGAACTGGCGCACCGTGCTGTGCTCGAAGAATCCCGGCCTTTCGGCCTGTGCTTCTTCAGCAGGTTGGAAGTAGTTGTGGAGCATCCGCCCGATGAACCTCTCGACGCTGCGGCTAAAAAAGCGGGTGCCGACGAACTCGCGCTTGGCCACCGGCTTGATCCAGACCGCGTCGATGTCGGCGTTGTTCGCACCGAGGACGTCCGTGAGCAGCTGGTCGCCGACCATCACGGCCTCCTCCGGCTTGGCCTTGAACTGCTCGAGCGCCATGTCGTACATCTGTCTGCTCGGCTTGAAGCGGGCGCGGATGAACGGCACTCCGATCCCTTCGCTCAGTCTTTTGAGCCGTTCGGGATGGCGCGTGTTGCTGAGGATGCAGAACTGCAACCCCAGCGACTTTCCTTTCGCGAGCCAATCCAGCACGGGCTGCGGGAAGTCGCTGCCGCGCCAAGGCACGAGAGTGTTGTCGACGTCGAGGAGCACGAGGCGCTTGCCTGCCGCCTTCAACGCAGCCAGGTCGACGTCTTCGACGCGCTCGAGGGAGACGGACGGAGAAAAACGGCGCAGTGCGCGCGGCATCTGTTCCCGTTCGAACGACCCGGCGCGGAAACCCCTCATGAGTTCCCGTTTTGCGCGAACTCCGCGCGCGCCTTCTTGATCGCCTTCAGATGGTCTTTGTACGTCGCGCTGTAGAAGTGCGTACGGTCCGGGCGTGCGACGTAATAGAGGAACGCGTGCGAGTCGGGCTTGAGCGAGGCCTCGACGCTCCTCCATGCGGGCGAACCGATCGGGCCCGGTGGGAGGCCGTCGATGACGTAGGTGTTGTACGGAGAGACGACCCTGTCGACCTCTCCGGGCTGGAGCTGCCTCCAGTCCTGCAGCGCGTAGAGGACAGTGGCGTCGATCTGCAGCTTTTGACCGATGGCGAGGCGGTTCTCGATCACGGCGGCGATCATAGGGCGCTCCGGGTCGACGCCGGCCTCGAGCTCGACCATAGAGCCGATGACGACGCTGCGCTTGATCTGTTCTGGGGTCGCGCCCTGCGCGACTGCGGGCTTCCAGACCTTTTCTTCGAAGGTCTGTAGCTGGCGCCGCACGACCGCATCGGCGCCGATGAGAGGTGGAAGGTCGTAGGTGTCCGGGTAGAGATAGCCCTCGAGCGAGCCTTCCGGCAGTGGAAAGGAGACGTCGCCCTGGAAGCGCGCGGGGTCGTGCGCGGCCGCGACGTAGTCCGCGGCGCTGCAGACGTTTGCCTTTTCGAAGATCGGTGCGACCCGCGCGATCCAGAAACCTTCGGGGACGCGGACCTGCTGTTCGATCGGCCGCTTGAGGGTGTTGACGATCTGGTCCGCGCGCATGCCCGGATGGAACTCGAAGGTGCCGAACCGGACCGTGCGGTCGACGCGCTGCAGGTAGCAGTAGAGCTTGAACGCGGGCGCGCTTCGCAACACTCCGCGGTGAACGAGGTCCTGTAGGACGCCGTCGAAGTTCGTGCCCTTTTCATACCGCACGAAGAACTTGGGGCCCTCCGGGGCCGGTGCGAGGGAGCCGCGGTACCACGAGCCGACGAACCAAGCGCCGCACAGGACGCCCACTAGGGCGCCCACGCCGAAGAGTGCCGTGCGCTTACGCTTGTTGCTCAAAGTACCGCTCCAGAATCCTGCAGGCCGCCTCTCCGTCGGACCGCTTGCGCCGCTCGCTACCCTTCAAGCCCGCCGCCGCCATGTCGCGTTCCGCCTCCTGGCTCGTGAGCGACTCGTCCACGTATTCGACGGCCAGCGAGAGCGCGGCGATGCACGCTCCGAGCTGGCGGCAAACGCGCGACATCCTCGTCTCACCGTTCTCATCGGTCGGGACGCCCACCACGATGAGGCTCGCGGACTCCTTTTCGGCGATCGCACGGATCGCCGCCGCGTCCTTGGTCAGGGTGCCGGTGGCCTCTAGGTTGGGCCTTGCGGTCGCGACGCGCGCGTCTGATTCGCCAACGGCAACGCCGATGTGCTTGCCGCCGAAGTCGATCGCGAGGACCCTCAACTCTTGAACGCCTCCAGCAGTTCCCGCCGGACGCCGGGCGCGCAGCTCACCGCCTCGCTCGTTAGCCTTTCGACTCCGCCAAAGTCCGTAAACGAGCCGCCGGCCTCGCGCACGATGACCGCGATCGCGCTGACGTCCCAGTGCTTGACGAGAGGGTCGAGCATCGCCTCGGTGCGCCCTGTGGCGACGAGCACGTGGCCGTAGGCGTCGGTCCATCCGCGGGTGGCGAGCGCACGCTCTGCAAGACCGAGGAACGGGCCCAGGCGGCCCGCCTGCGCCATGGTCCAATGGCTGCCGCAGCAGAGGATGGAGTCTTCGATCCTGGTCTTGACCGAGACTCGGCACGGCGCGTCGTTCCAGAAGCAGCCCGCGCCCTTTTCCGCATAGACGACCTCGTTCAGGGCCGGCAGCACGCAGACCCCAAGGACCGGCTCGCCGTCCTGCTCGTAGCTGAGCAGGGTGGCGTAGAGCGGCACGCCGGAGATGAAGGACTTGGTGCCGTCGATCGGGTCGATTACCCAGCGGTCGGGCGCCTCGGAGCCGCCTTCCTCCTCCCCTAGGACCCCCTCGCCCGGATAGGCGCCTTCGATCGCGCATCGGATGGCCCGCTCGGCTTCTCGGTCGGCGACGGTGACGGGGGTGTCGTCCTGCTTGCGCTCGACCTTGACTCCCTGGTTGAAGTGGCGCAGAGTGCCCCGGGCCGCCTCGCGGGCCGTATTGAGGGCGAAGGCGAGCCTGGGAGACATTCCGGCACTAGTTTGGCACCCGTCGGCTTGCTGGGCTCTTGCGGTAGGCCGCTGGAACAGCCCAGGAACGACCGACGTTCTATAATGGATCGACGGGGGCGTCAGGGTTCGACAGAGCCGAACCGACCTCCAGTTGCGAGCCGAGGCGCCGTTGGCCTCGTAAAAAGCGGCAAAAAAAGTAACAGCGAATCAAAACTTCGCCTACGCGGCCTAAACCCCCGCGGGCCCATTCGGAACCGTTTCAGCCGGGTCTGAGTGCGGCTTAGCAAAAGCTGGATCGCGAGTCGCGGCTTCGGCCCGGAGCCCGCCTCGCTAAAACAATCGGGCTAGGCGCTTGTGCGGCCAGCCCTCAGGCTATGCCTTGCGCTGAAACTAAAATCGAGGGAGACGCTCGTGGACGCTGAAGGGACGGCGGTTTTGGAACGGGGTTCAATTCCCCGCGCCTCCACCAAATATAGAAAGCAAAGCGGCCGCCCGGAAACCGGGGGCCGCTGCTGACTTCCCAACGGGGAAACTTTTCTTACGGCTTTGCGCCTGGCTTGGCGGCGGGCTTGGCTTCGGCCTTTGGCTCTTCCGCCGGCTTTTCGCCTTCTGGGAGCGGCTCGGCGCCCTCCTCGAGAACGACAGGCGCGGCGGCCGTCTCTGCCGTGGGGACCTCGAGCGAGACTGTGCGGATGTGGAACGTCGTTGCGACGACGGTGTCCGCTGCGACGTGCGTCGTGACGCCGTTCGGAAGTTTCAGGTCGCCGACGACGACCTTGTCGTTGTCCTCCATCTGGCTGATGTCGACGTGGACGTGGTCGGGGATGTCGGCGGGCTTGGCGTAGATCTCCAGGTGCATGAGCGGGCTCATGAACGTGGAGCGCTTCTTGGTCACGCAGTCGGGTTCGCCGTGGAACGCGATCGGGACGGGTAGCCGGATCATCTCGTCGTCGCGGACCTCTTGCAGCGTCAGATGGATGACGTCGCGCGAGACGGGGTCGCGCTGGACCTCTTTGATGACGACCTTGATCTCCTTCGGGTCGGAATCGAGCGAGAGGCTGTAGACGGCGGCGCCTGTCGAGCCTTTGAGCGCCGTTCGCACGTGCTTCTCCTGCGCCTGTACGAGCTTGGTGCCCTGGCCTTTGATGATGAGCGCCATGGGCAGCACGCCGGAGGCGCGCAAGCGCCCGACCTTTGCGCTCGTGGCGCCCTCTCGACTCTCAACCTGCAACGTAGCCATTCGAAATCCTCAGCTCTGTGGGCCAAGCCGGCCCGGGAAGGCAGATTATACCGGGCGAGGGCCCGGTGCGCCCCAGGCCCCCAGGAAGCGCTCCCGCGCTCGGACGGCGCGCTCGCGGCAGCCGGGGCCGACCGCATTGATGTGGCCCATCTTGCGGCCGGGCCTGGGCTCAGCCTTGCCGTACCAGTGGACGAACACGCCCGGGTCGGGGTCTATCGCAGCCCTCAGGCCGTTCCTGTAGTCGCCGGCGCCGAGGATTCCCAGGATGTTGGCCATGCAGACCTGTGCACCCATCGGCTCCGGAACCGGCAGGCCGAGGACGAGCCGCACGTGGGCCTCGAACTGGCTGATCCCGCCCCAGTCGAGCGTGTAGTGGCCCGTGTTGTGCGGGCGCGGCGCGACCTCGTTGACTTGGAACCCGCTCTCCGTCTCGAACAGCTCGACCCCGAAAAGCCCGAACCCTTCGACCGCCTCGACTGCGGCGATGGCGGCTTGGGACGCGTCGGTGCCTGCGGGGAACACGAGGTCGCAGACGTGGTCGGTCTGGACCGTTTCCATCGTCGGGAAGCAGACCGTCTGCGAACGGGAGCGGCAGACCATCACGGCAAGCTCCCGATTGAACCGCACGAAGCTTTCAGCAAGCCATCCGCCCTGCCCCCACTGGGGCCGGAGCTGTTCGAGCTCGCTCTGCGTCCTGGCATAGCGAGTACCCTTGCCGTCGTAGCCGCCGAAGCGCGATTTGAGGACCATCGGGAAGCCGATCTGCTCGACGGCGCCCTTCCCTTCGCCCTCGATCGCGACAGCACTGGGGCTCGGAGCGCCGTGGCGCGCATACGCCTGCCGCTGTAGCAGCTTGTCCTGGACCGTCCTGAGGCACGCGGTGCTCGGGGTGAGGCAATCGGGGTCACGGCCGCTGAGCTGGATCGCTCGATCGATCGAAACAGCAGGGACGAACTCGTTCTCAAGGGCGGCGCGCTCGCACTGCCGGAAGAGCTCTGCGACCCGCTCGTGGTCTTCCAGTGACGAAACGATGTTCGGAGCGATCCGTGAGGCCGGCGTGTCCTCGCCCGGGTCGATCGAGAGGCACTCGAGGCCCATGCGCTGCGCGGCCTGGATCGACATGCGCGCAAGCTGGCCCCCGCCGAGGAAGCCGAGGTCGAAGCTCCTCATCGCGTCGCGATCACCTGCTCCGGCTCGACCGGGAGGCGCGTGGCGTGCTCCATGTCGACGTCGCGCACGACGCCGATCAGCTCTGGCCCGACGATCCGCACCCCTTGCGCGAGGCACTGTTCCGAGACCCACTCCAGTACATAGTCGATCGGCGTGAGGTCCGGGAGGGTGAGGTTGACGCTGAGCTGGCTCTGCTCGCGCGAAGGGAGCGGCAGTCCGAGCGCGCGCGCGCCGAGGAAGCGCGGATCGCCCTCCGTGCGCTTTTCCCTGATCTGTCTTGCCAGGCGCTTGGCGAAGGAAGGGTCGGGCTCGTCGAGGTCGATGTTCATCGCGACGAGGAAGTCGCGCCAGCCAAGGACCGTCGCGCCGAGCTGCGGGTGGCCCTCGTCGGGGCCGAAGTCGGGCTGGAGCTTGCGGCCTTGCAGCCCGCCGAAGCCGCCTTTTCGCAGGGTCGGCAAGTCGGCCTCGTGCCGCCCCTTTTCCGACTTTTCGTACAAGAAGACCGGCACGTCGAAGCGCCCTGCGATCTCCTCGGCGACGATGTCGACCCACTCGCGCATGTCCTCCGCGTTGCAGCCCCAGGGCGTGACGAACGGACAGACGTCGAGCGCGCCGATGCGCGGGTGGACGCCGACGTGCCTGTTGAGGTCGATGCGCGGAAAACCGAGCACGCAGAGATCGATCAGCGCGTCGCGCACGGTCGAGCTGTCGCCCGAAAAGCCGCTGACGGAGCGGTTGTGGTCGACGTCGGACTTGAGATAGTGGATCTGCAAGTCGTGCAGCTCGAGCACGTCGCGGAACTGCCGTAGGAGCGCGGAGTCGCGCCCGAACGACCAGTTGGGGACCGTCAGGACGCGCAAGGGTTACATCCCGACCGTGTTGTAGCCGCTGTCGACATAAATGACCTGACCGGTGACGCCCTTGCTAAGTTCCGACATTAGGTAGACCGCCGTGCCCGCGACCTCTTCCTGGCCGTACGGCCTCTTGAGCGGTGCGCGGTCCTGCACGTAGTCGATCATGCCGAGCAGCCCCTTGACGCCGCGTGCGGCGACGGTGTTGATCGGGCCGGGGCTGATCGTGTTGACGCGGATGCCTTTGGTGCCGAGGTCCTGCGCCAAGTAGCGCACGGACGACTCGAGGGCGGCTTTTGCTACGCCCATCACGTTGTAGTTGCCGACGGAGCGCACCGCGCCGAGGTAGGACATGCACATCACGCTGGCGTCCTCGTTGAAGAGCGGTTCGAGCGCGCGGCAGAGCGCGACGAGAGAATAGCAGGAGACGTCGAGCGCGAGCGCGAAGCCCTCGCGCGAGGTCTCGATGAAGCGTCCTTCGAGGTCCTCTTTCTTGGCGAACGCGGCGGAGTGGACGAGGAAGTCGATCTTGCCGTAGCGCTTGCCGACCTCGCTCGCGAGCCGTGCTAACTGTGCGTCGTCGGAGAAGTCGACGACGATCGAGGACATCCGCTCGTGCGCATTGACCAGCTCATCGACGCGCTCGAGCATGCGCTCGTTCTGCGCGCCGACGGTGACGTGCGCGCCGTTTCGCGCGGCGGCCTCGGCGCAGGCCCAGCCGATGCTGTTCTTGTTGGTGACGCTGAGGACGAGCCCCTTCTTGCCGTCCAGAAGCATGGGGGCATTATGGCGAAAAAAAGGCGCCCCTTCGAGGGACGCCCAATACCCGTTGTCGGCCCTAGCCGACTTGCTTTCTTGCGGTTGCGATTGTCCTTGGCTTAATCTTTTCCCTTTGTGGCACGCCTCTAGCGGGCGCGTTCGAACTAAGTAAAAGATCGGGGGGAAAAGCCCTGGGCATTAGGGGAAAATGGGCCCGTTTATGTACCGGCACGGCCAAGCTGGCACGTCTCTTACTATAGGTTATAATGAACCCACTGGACAGATGGCTGAGTGGTCGAAAGCGCCCGCCTGCTAAGTGGGTAGGAGGGGATTACCCCTCCTCCAGGGTTCGAATCCCTGTCTGTCCGCCACTTTAGGTTTTGTATACTGGAGGTTAGACCGTTATGGGACGATCGTTCGGACTGAGTCTTTTGCTGGCCTGTGCGCCAGCGCTGGTTGCTGCGTCCCCTGCGGACGACTTTGCGGCCGTACGCAAGCAATACGGGATCACCACTATCGCGACCCCGCAGTTGCTCAGGTCGGTGACGGGCGAGGGGTACTTTGAGTTGCAAGGCCGGGTGACGGGCAGCGTGGGGTCCGCCGACGGCTCCGTGACGCTCCTTGTGCGCTTCGGCGACGTAGCGCAAGTCGTTTCGGCGAAGAAGGAGCCGGAGTGGTTCTCCGGCGGCACCGCCGACTGCCGAATGATCGTGCACGCGGTGAAGAACGACCTGGCGATGTTCCCGAATCTAGAGCTCGTCGCCTCGCTGCCAGAGATGGACGCCGCAGACCTCGACGTGCGGACGGCGGCCGACTCAGCCAGGAAGGAAGAGGCAGACCGCCTGAAGGCCGAGACCAAGAACTCACAAAGCGCTATCAAGGGCGAGATCGAGATCGACTCGTCGTTCTTCAACAAGACCGCTCCGCCGAACGCGCTGAACGGGCTGATCGGCGCGCCCATCAACGACGCGACGGGCAAGCTGCTCGCGCTGGTGCCGGACTACACGGCGGTCGTCTTGAACAGCAACCCGAGCCTGCAAGCCTCGCAGGCGCAGTTCATCGCCGAGTGCGTGCTGGCGTATTCCACGCAGTACGGCGTGGACGCGCGGCTCGTGCTGGCGCTGATCGACGCCGAGAGCGGCTTCGACCCGATGAGCACGAGCAGCAAGGGCGCGCAAGGGCTCGGGCAACTGATGCCCGACACATCGCAGTCGCTCGGCATCCGCAACCCGTACGACATCGAGCAGAACATCTATGGCACGGTGCGGTGGCTGCGCGGGAGCCTCGACCGGCAATCCAAGCTTTCCAAAGGCACGTACGACCAACTGATCCGCGCGCTAGCGGCGTACAACGCTGGCAGCGGCGCGGTGGACAAGTACAACGGCGTGCCGCCCTACGCCGAGACGCAGGCTTACGTAAGGCGCGTCGTCAAGAAGTACCTCAAGCTCTCCGGCCAGTAGGTCGCGATGGGCGAGGTCTCCTGGGTCGATTTCGAGGAGATCGAGCTCCGTGTCGGCACCGTCGTGCGATGCGAGGAGTTCCCCGAGGCGCGCAAGCCCGCCTACAAGATGTGGGTGGACTTCGGCGAGGCTGGCGTGCGGCAATCGAGCGCGCAACTGACGGTCCATTACTCCGCGCAAGAGCTCGTCGGGCGCCAGGTCTTGGGAGTGCTGAACTTTCCGCCCAAGATGATCGGCCCATTCCGCAGCGAGTGCCTGGTCACGGGGTTCGCAGACGACGACGGCGCGGTCGTGCTCTGCCAGCCGGAGCGCGCGGTGCCGAACGGCTCGCGGCTGTTTTGAGCGTCGCCGCGATGGACGTCAGGCATTCGCCTGGTTGTCGCCAAAGATGGCCGAGTGCGGACCGCCGTTTGGATCGAAACTGCGGCGGCGCGGCGGCCTTAGGGCGAGCTTGAGTGTAGACTTGCCGCCGGCTATGCCTTTTGCAACACTTGCCATGCTTCTGGCCGCACAGGGCGCACGCACGGTGCACCTCGACGCGACGCTGGCTGGGAAGCCCTACGGCAAGGTCACGTATGTGCGCGGGCAGGTCGCTGGAAGAGGAGTGGAGCGCACCGTGACGCTCGACGTCAACGACGACACCGGCAAGTACCAGATTTCGGAAAAGCGGACCTATTCGAGCACCGGTGCGCCCGTCTCGGTCTTGCGGACACTCACCGAAGGCGACCAGAAGATCACCGTCACGCTCGTCTACAACGGGCTTGAGGCGCGCGTCACCTACGACCACGCCGGTTCGCAAGAGACAGAGACGTTCAAGCTCGAGAAGGAGAACGCGACGACGACCGACCCGAGCCAGCTCTGGTTCTTCGGTTCCGCGCCCGCCGTGGGGACGAAGTGCGCTTTTTGGGAGTACTCGCTCGACGCGAACGCGTGGGTGGAGCGCACGGTCTCTTACCCGGGCATGGCGGAGCTAAAGCTCGGCGACAAGACGATCAAGGCGCACCGCATTGCCGTCGGCAAGGACACGAACTTCTACGTGGACGAGTGGGGGATGCCGTACAAGTCGTCGCAGGACACCGCGGCAGGCAACTTGACTCTCGTGAGGACTTCTTGATCCGTGTGTGCGTGGTGGGCGCGGCGGGGCGGATGGGCTCCGAGACGGTGAGGGCGCTTTCCTCATGTTCGGACGTCTCTGTGGTGGCGGCGGTGGACCAGGCGGCGGAAGGTCGTCCGCTTTCTGAGTTGGCCGATATCGCGTCCTCAGTCGTCGTTTCCGGCGCGCTTGCTTCCCTCAAAGGGTGCGACGTGATGGTGGAGTTCACGCACGCGGAGAGCGCGACCGAGCACGCGGTCCTTGCGGCTTCGCAGGGGGTTTCGCCGGTGATCGGCGCGAGCGGGCTCACTGCCGCGCAGCAGTCTCGGGTGGCAGAGGCGTGCCGCGCGGCGAAGGTGGGCGGGATCCTTGTGCCGAACTTCGCGATCGGCGCGGTGCTGATGATGCGCTTCGCCGCCGAGGCCGCGAAGTGGCTGCCGAACGCGGAGGTGATCGAGATGCACCACGACAAGAAGGTGGACGCGCCGAGCGGCACTGGGATCAGGACGGCGGAACTGATATCGGCTGCGCGAAAGGCCCAGCGCAACGCGGACCCGACCAAGCAGGTGAAGCACGCCGGTGCGCGCGGGGCTCTGGTCGAGGACGTGAGCGTGCACAGCGTGCGGCTGCCGGGGCTGGTCGCGCACCAGACGGTGATGTTCGGCGGCGAGGGCGAAGTGCTGACGATCCGCCACGACTCGATGAACAGGCTCTCCTTCATGGAGGGGGTCAAGCTCGCCGTGCGCAAGGTTCGCGGGCTGGACGGCTTCGTCGTCGGGCTCGACGCGCTGATGTCCTGATGCCTGGAGCGCGGCCCCGCCGTCGAGCGCCGGAATCCCGCAACACTTCGCCGGCTCCAACGTTAAACTAGCGGAAGGTGGGCAGTCCTATAAGGTTGGCGAGTCCAGAGCCGGCGGATCCGACGAGGCTCCAAGCCGCGGTGTTCTGGACGAAGCTTCAAGCAAACCGCGCAAGACGAGCGCTTCGAAACGCGCGCCTGCCCGTGCCGAAGCTTGCCCAAGGCGACGCAAGCGGCTTCCCGTTCCTTCTCGCTGAGAGCCGAACGCCGCTCTGGAGCGAGGCGGACCCGCGGGAGAGGCGGCTGCAGCTCGGAAAGGTGCAAAACCTCCGGCTCGCGGCGGCTCGGATCGACCGCGTGAGCGTTCCGGAGCGCGGCGAGTTCAGCTTTTGGTCGCAGGTCGGAATGCCTAGCTCGGGACGGGGTTACGCGCAAGGTCGTCAGATCCAAGAGGGGTGCGTCGTGCCGGCGGTCGCGGGCGGGATCTGCCAGCTTTCCAACGCGCTGCACGACGCGACGCTCCGCGCCGGGTTCGAAGTGACGGAGCGCCACGCCCACACTCGCGCGCTGCCAAGCGCACCGTGGTCCGCGGGCCGCGACGCGACGGTGGCTTGGAACCACGTGGACTACCGCTTCCGTGCACCGGTCCCCGCTATGGTGCGCGTAACCCTCACGTCGGACGAGCTCGTCGTACAGCTGCTTGGTGCCAGGGCGTTTTCTCGGGAGTCTCGGGCCGCGAGCGGCGAGGCACAGACGAACGTCGAGGGCTGCGAGACGTGCGGGATGGTGCGGTGTTGGCGGCACCGGTCCTTCAGCCACGCCGAAGTGAAGGCGAAGACCGCCTGGCTCGTGGACCAAGTCTGGCCGGAGTTCGCGGCTTACTTTGCAAGCAGCGGGCAGGACGCGTTGTACGTCCCGCTTGACGGCAAGCGGCGCGGAGTGGCGCGCTACGCGTGGCCGACCGGCGGGGTGCGCGTGTTCGAGGCGCGGCTTCTGACGTTGCGCCGGTCGCTGGCGTCCCGGCGCCTTTCGGAGCAAGGCGCTGCGAGGCAGCGCTCGAACATGGAGTTCGACCGCGCATTTGCAGAGCGTTTTGCAAGCCGGCTCTCCTTCGATGTTCAACACGTCGTCGTATCGCAGACCCTGCTTCCCTATCTGTGGGCGACGGGCGCGCTCGGTGGGCGGACGTATGAGGTCTTGATGGTCCGGCGGCCGATGCGCGCATTGCAGGCCGCGTTGGACGAGGAGTTTGCAAAGCACCCGTCGCGGCGGCTGCTCTCCGACTTCCGCGCGCCTGGCGAGGTCGTTGAGGCCGAGGAGGCGGCGCTGGCGAGCGCGACGAAGGTCGTGACGCCGCACGCGGAGATCGCGTCAGCGTTCGGCGACCGCGCCGTGCTTCTCGACTGGTCCTTACCTTCGCCGAGAGGAGTCCGGCGTGGCGACCGCGTGGCGTTCCCCGGCCCGACCGTCGCGCGCAAAGGCGCGTATGAGCTGCGCGAGGCGGCGCGCGAACTGGGCCTCAAGCTCGTGCTATGTGGAAGCGAGCTGGAAGGCGAAGGCTTTTGGGACGGCGTTGACGCCGTTCGCGCAAGAACGGACTGGCTCGACGGGTGCTGTGCGGTCGTGCAGCCCGCGGTGCTGGAAGACCAGCCGCGCAAGCTGCTGCGCGCGGTCGCGGAGGGCGTGCCGGTCGTCGCGACACCGGCCTGCGGCGTGTCGCATATGCCCGGAGTCACCACGGTGCCTGTCGGGGACGTCGCTGCGCTCTCCCGCGCATTGCGCCTTTATCCCTCGACCCCTCGGGGTTGAATGTTTCGCAGACCTGGGCGATCCTATACCTCAGCCTCTTGCGGTTTTTTTCTATGCCTCAGCCGCTTGCGGTTGAGGCCCGTGCGATCGGATGGAAACCCTCAACCCCAGAGGGGTTGAGGGATAAGGTGCGCGTGACCCTTCTATGCCTCGGCCGCTTGGGGTTGAGGCTTGTGCGACCGGATAGAAACCCTCAACCCCAGAGGGGTTGAGGGATAGGACGTCGCGCTATCCGCCCAGGCGCACGGCCTCGCCCGGCGCGGCGCCGGGGACGAAGTACTCGGCGTAGCCGAGCATCATCTCGTCGGTGGTCTGCAGTCCCCAGGGCACGGTGCGCGTCGGGTCGGGGTTGGCCGGGTTGCCCGTGCTGTTGTCGTACGTCGCAGTGACCGTGATCTTTGTGCCCTGCGGCATCAGCTTGGGCACAGCGTAGCGGTACGTGATCTGCCAGTTGAAGTCGTAGCGCGGCACGTCGAGCAGGAGCTCCTTGCGGCCGTCCGGGTACTCGGCCTCGTACTTGAACGCCTTGCCGCGGAAGTGCATGTGCGGCATGAGCGCGGTGAGCATCAGGTCGCGCGGGACCGTCACCGTCTTCGTGTTGACCCACGCCGGGTCGCCGGGCGGGATCGCGAGGTCCTTTCCGGAGATGCCATAGACCTGCATCTCGCGCACTGGTGGCTTTTTCGCAAAGCGGATCGCGAACTTGGTGCGGTCGGCCGTCGCCTTCCCGTTCGGCGTGTAGTGGATCTGCACGAGCAGGGTCGCGCCCTTGGGCAGCCGCTTCGCCTCGCCCTGGGGGTACTCGACGTGGTCGGTGCCGGGGACGTAGCCGATGAGGAACCCTGTGGTCTCGTCGGTCTCGAACAGCCGCCGCCCGTTGATCTTGCCGTCCTCCACGACGAAAATCAGCACGTGGTGCACGACCGCGCGGTCCGTCGGATGGACCTCGACCGCCTCGACCCACTTGTCCTCGTCGTAGTTGGTCGGGACCTGCATGTGGATGTACGCCATCTGGCCGGTCGCCTGCACGGGTACCTCGCGCGGGAGCTCCATCACGACGTCGGGCTTTCCGATCAGCCACCCGGTCTCAAAGCTGAGCGGCGTCGGCGCGAGCTTTTCGTCGCCCTTCGGGCAGCCGCCCGCGATCCAGTCGGCGAGGTCTTTCTTGTCCTGCGCCGAGAGCGAGCGGTCGTTGGCCCACGGGCTGTGGCCCTCCGGGCTCGGCGCGGCGAACCACGGCGGCATCGTCCCGGCCTTGACGACGTAGTCCACCATCCCCTTGTGGCTTTCTGCGCCTTCGTAAGAATCGAGCGCGAACGGAGCGACGCCGCCGTCGCGGTGGCAGTTCACGCAGTTTCGCTGCAACACGCGCGAGACCTGGTCGTAGTAGGTGACCTTGCGGTCCATCGGCTTGGGCTCGAACGCGAGCGCGCAGCCTGGGGCGGTGGTGGCTTCGACCTCCGGCCTCTTGCCGCCCAGCACGGAGTCGATCGCGTCTTTGAGGTAGGTGCTCTTCGGTGCGGCGTTCTGATAGCCGAGGCCGTACTGGTCGTCGACCGCACCGCGATACACGAGCGTGCCCTTGGCGTCGAGCAGGAAGACCTCTGTGGTGGTCTTTGCGCCGAGCGTCGCAGCGATGGTGCCTTTCTTGTCCCAGATGTAGTCGCCGTCGAAGCCGTTGTCCTTGATGCAGTTCTCGATTGCACCTCTTTCGTCGGCGCTACTGGGGTTGATAAAGACAAAGCGCACGCCTGACGACTTGTAGTTATCCTCAAGCGCGGCGAGGGTGGGGGCGTACCTCTTGGTAAGCGGGCATGAGACGTCGGTGAAGGCGATGACCGTGGCCTGGGCACCGCTCTCGAGGGCGCAGGTCTTGCCGTCGATCGTTTTGGCCTCGATCCCGGTGACCAGCCGCCCTATGCCGTCGGCCCTGATCGGCTCAGGGCCGACCTTCGCCGACTCCTGTCGTCCGTCTGCCGTCATCGCCACGGCCAGCGCGACAGCCGCGATCGCCAAAGTACCGTTCTTGCTTCCCGCCCACACCATTTCTTGCCTCACGCTGATTATACGGGGCTAGGACGGCCTCCCGTCCTATTGGTTCACGGCCCGGGAGGATGGGGCGACGGAGATCGACGTCTAGTAAGCTCGGAACGGCCCATGAAACCGCGCACCGTCGTCTTCGCCGTGGTGGCCGTCGCGATCCTCGCGATGCTCTCGTGGGTAGCCCTGTCACCGCGGAAGCCGCTCGCAGTCTCCGTCGCCATCGCGGAGACCCGGACGATCGAGTCGCCGTTTACGGCGGAGGCGATTGTCGAGGGCGAGACCGTGGAGATCGAGCCGGAGATCAGCGGCCGGGTGTCGAAGATCCATGTGGAGGAGGGCGACGCCGTGGCGGCGGGGCAGGCGCTCGTGCAGCTTTCCGCTACAGAGCTGGATCTTTCCGTAGAGCAAGCGAGATCCGCGATTGTGGCGGCGGGCGAGCGGGTCGAACAGGCCGAACACCAGCGTGACCTCGCCAGCAAACAGGTGCAAGCGGGGATCGCGGAAGCCATGGCCGCGCTGCGAGTGGCCAAGGCGAGGCTCGACGCCGTGCTGATCGGGCCAAGGTCGGAGGAGACGGCGCAGGCAGAGCAGCGCGCCCGATCGGCTGAGGTCGCCGAGGGCCAGGCCAAATCTGAGTACGAGCGGGCGAAGCGGCTCTACGAGGAGGGCGCGCTTCCGCTGGCGGACTTCCAGCGTGCGACGACGGCCTATGAGATGGCGCAGTCCGAGACGAACATCGCGCGCGAGGCGCTCGCCATGCTCAAACGGGGGGCGACAGAGGAGGAGAAGGAGGCTGCGCGCGCCCTGGTCGCGGCCGCCGAGGCGGCGCTCGGCTCTGCGACGGCCTCCCGTCAGCGGGTCGACGTGGCCGAGCACGACCTCGCGGCGGCGAGATCCTCGCTCGCGCAGACCCGCAACGCGCTGGCCTCGGCGGAGGCGACGCGGGCGAAGGCGACCGTCCGGGCTCCGTTCGCCGGCGTGATCGCGTACGTGCCGGCCAAGGTCGGGGACGTCGGTGCGCCGGGTCGGCCGCTCATGACGATCGTCGGCGAGGGCGAGTTGCGCGTCGAGGCGGAGATAGGAGACCAGGACTTCGGCAAGGTCGCTGTCGGACAGGCCGTGCAGGTGACGTCGGCTTCGTATCCCGGCACGACTTTCGCCGGGACGGTCGAGCGGATCTCCGAAGAGGCTGTGCAAAAGCCGGGCACCGCGCTACGGACGCGTATCCTGCGCACGACGATCAAAGTGGACGATCCCGGGCGGCGGCTGCGGCCCGGGATAGAAGTGGACGTGCACGGCAGCGGCGCGGTCGCGATCGGGGCGCTGACGGTGCCGAGCCGAGCGCTTGTCACGTCCGGCGACCGACAGACAGTTTGGGTCGTTCGGGAGGGCCGGGTCTACGCGCAGGCGATCAAGGTCGGCGCGTACACGTTCGAGGTGATGCAGATTATCGAGGGGCTCGGTGCGGGCGACACGGTGGTCGTCTCGCCGCCCAAGAACCTTCAAGAGGGACAGGCGGTGACGCCGAAGGTGGAGTGATGTCCGACGCCAAGCCGGTCGTCAGCCTGAGAAACGCGAGCAAGGTCTATAGGACCGAGGGTGGCGAGGTGTATGCGCTCCGGAACGTCTCGCTCGACCTTTATCCCGGGGAGCTCGTGGTGATCCTCGGCCCTAGCGGGTGCGGCAAGACGACGCTCCTGAACGTCGTCGGCGGACTGGACTCGGTGACGAGCGGCGAGGTGGTCATCGACGGGACAGACATCGCGTCGTACGACGACGCCGCACTGACACGGTTCCGACGGGTGCGGATCGGTTTTGTGTTCCAGTTTTTCAACCTCGTGCCGACGCTGACGGCGCGCGAGAACGTGCTTATCGCAGCCGAGCTGGTGAACAAGCCGCGGAACGTGGACGAGGTCTTGCGCGAGGTCGGCCTTGGCGAGCGCGGCTCCCACTTTCCGGCTGAGCTGAGCGGTGGCGAGCAGCAGCGGGTCGCGATCGCGCGGGGACTCGTGAAGGATCCGCCGATTCTGCTGTGCGACGAGCCGACCGGCGAGCTCGACTTTGAGACCGGTCGGAGGATCCTCGTGCTGCTGCATAACTTGACCCATGAACGGCGGCAAACGGTGCTGCTCGTCACGCACAACGTCGCGATCTCGAAGATGGCGGATCGGATTGTCAGACTCCGGTCGGGCGAGATCGTGAGCGACGAGGTCAACCGGAACCCCGCGGACCCGACGCAGTTGGAGTGGTAAATGTCGGCCTTCACCCTCAAGCTCGTTCGCGACTTGTGGCGCCTCAAGTGGCAGTACTTCGCGGTCGCGTTCATGATCATGCTCGGGGTCGCGTTCTATGGTGCGGCGACGACCTCCTACAGGAACCTGCACACTTCGTACGAGTACTCGTACTGGCGGCTGAAGTTCGAGGACGTTGGGATCGTGATGGAGCACGCCCCTCGGCGCGTCGTGGCGCGAATCGCCGAGATTCCCGGAGTCGCCGCCGCCGAGGGCCGACTAGTCGCGGACGTTGTTATAGAGCTTCCTGACCGCGACGCTCAGAAAATGATCGGTCGGCTTGTGTCGATCCCCGCGGGTGGCGAAGCGTCGGTGAACGCGCTGCGGCTGGTCGAAGGTTCTGTCCCGTCGGCGATCGGCTCGCGGGAGGTGCTTCTCGAGGCCAGCTTTGCGGCGGAGCACGGCCTTCATCGAGGAGACCTGGTCCAAGTGACGAGCGCGTCCGGGCGTGTGCGGATGACGGTGTCCGGGATCGTGAGGAGTCCGGAGTACATCTACGTCGTGCGCAGCAAGCAAGACCTCTTCGCGATGCCCGGCACGTTCGGAGTGATGTTCGTCACCGAGGGCGTGCTGGGGCCGATCGTCGGGCAGACCGGTCTGATCAACGAAGTGAGGGTGCGTGTCGAGCCTGGTGCGGACGCCGCTCTGATCGGGCGGGAGATGAGGGCGCGGCTCTCGGCGTATCGTCCGGACGACGCAGTGCTGCGCGAGGATCAGCCCTCGCACCAGCTGCTGCAGCAGGACCTCGACGGGTTCCGGATTTATGCGTTCCTGTTCCCGCTCTTGTTCCTCGGCGTCTCGGCGCTGACGGTGTACACGCTGATGACGCGGACGGTGCACCTTCAACGGCCGATCATCGGGCTGCTGCGCGCGCTCGGCTTTGACCGCGGGAGAGTCGTGTTGCACTATCTGGCATCCGCGACGTTGATCGGGCTCGCCGGGAGCGTGCTGGGCATCGTGCTCGGCGTTTGGCTCGGCAACGTCCTCACGCGCTTCTATCTGTCACAGATCGCCGTGCCCTTTGAGCGCGTCGAGGCCTACGCAGACGTCTACGCGGTCGGGCTACTGCTGGGGAGCGCCGTGTGCCTGGTCGCGGGCGCGTGGCCCGCTTACGCGACCGCTCAGGTGCGGCCGGTGGAGACGATGCGCGGGGCGGAAGCGGCCGTCGGCCGTGTGGTCCGACTAGACCGGATGTTCCCGCGCATGGCCCTTCTTTGGCGGATTCCGTTCCGCAACTTGTTCCGTCAGTGGCGCCGGACGTTCTCGACGCTGTTCGGCATCACGGCGGGGATCGCGCTTATCATGACCGCGCAAGGACTGCTCGATTCGATGGTCGTTCTGATGGACGAGCTGACGGCGACGATGTTCGGAGACGACCTGCGGCTGGAGTTCGTGCAGTACCAAGATCCGGCCGTGGTCGACGCGATAGGTCGGTGGCCGGGTGTGGTGTGGGCGGAGGGCTCGCTCGGCGTGCCCGCTGAGTTCCGCTTGGCTGGCGCAAGCTATTCTGCGGCGATCATGGGGCTCGACCCGGGCAGTGAACAGAGGACGATCCGGGACTCTGAGGGGCGTCCGATCGACCTCAACCAAGACGGAGTGGTCATCGGAAGGACGATCCAGAAGAAGCTGGGCGCGATGGTCGGCGACACGGTCGAAGTCACGCTTCCTGCGGCAATGCGTCGGGAATCGGTATCGCGGACGGAATTCGTGCGAGTCATCGCCGTGAGCGACGAGCCGATCGGGACGGTCGCCTACATGGACCGCTCGCTCGTGTGGCTGATGTTCAAGGAGCAGCTCGACATGCCGCCGGGCGCTGTATCAAGCGTTCACGTGATGGCTCAGCCCGATCGGCTGGAGGAAGTGCGCCGCCGCCTTCTCGACTTGCCGGACGCGGGGGCGGTAAGCTCGATCGCTGACGTCCGCAAGATGGTGTCGGACATGCTGGGCACGTTCCGGCAGTTCGTCAACTACATGCTGCTCTTCGGTGCCGGACTCGCGTTCTCGATCGTGTTCAGCACAGTGACCATCAACGTGCTCGAGCGGACGAACGAGGTCGCCACGATGCGCACACTGGGGGTCAGCAGGCGCGAGATCGCGATGATGGTGACGCTCGAGAACCTGATGCTCGCCGTCGTGGGGACCGCCGCCGGGCTTCCTATCGGGCGCGTGTTCTTCGAGCGGTTCTGGCTGGCTGCACAGACAGAGGAACAGATGGAGCTGTTCTCTATGAAGGCGTCCGTGCTTCCGATGACCTACGTCCTTGCGGGCGGCCTGATCTTCGCCGTGGTGCTTGTTTCGCAGCTCCCCGCCCTTCGCATGCTCGAACGGCTAGACCTGGCCAAGAGCACGAAGGAGCGGGCAACCTAGGCGGGCCGTTCTGCTAGGATTACCGCATGTCATACGAAGGCCGGGCTTCGATCCTTGAGGCGCCGAGCGAGGCGGCGGTCGTGCGCGAGATCTCCGTCGACCCGCCGGGGCCGGGCGAGGTGCTCGTGCGGCTCGCGGCCAGCGGCGTTTGCCACACGGACCTGACAGTCAAGGCTCTGAACGGCAGCGGGATGGCGTTCCCGATCGTGCTTGGTCACGAGGGCGCGGGCTATGTCGAGCAGGTCGGCGACGGCGTGGCGGGCCTTGAGAAAGGCGACCCGGTCGTGATGGCGTACCGCGCGCCGTGCGAAAAGTGCCCGGCTTGCCGGCGCGGCGACCCGCGGCACTGCTACATGGCGCTGCGGCCCGGACAGCGGATCCACCGCAAGAGCGACGGCGCGCTCTGCTCGCAGGTGCTGCGGTGCGGGACGTTCTCGACGCACACGGTCGTGCACAGCAAGGCGGCGATCAAGATGCCCAAGGAGATGCCGCTGGACAAGGCGTGCCTGATCGCTTGCGGCGTGGTCACGGGGGTCGGCGCGACGATGAACACCACGCCAGTCTTTTCCGGCGCGCGCGTGGCGGTGATCGGGTGCGGCGGAGTGGGGCTGAGCGTCATCCAGGGCGCAAAGCTGCAGCACGCCCGCATGGTGATCGCGGTGGACAAGAACCCGGTGAAGCTCGAGTGGGCGCGGAAGTTCGGCGCGACGCACACGGTGGACGCGAGCAAGGGCGACCCAGTGGCGGAGGTTCGCAAGATCACCGACGACGGGTGGGACGGCGGCGTGGAGTTTGCTTTCGAGGCGACCGGCGTGCCGGCGTGCACGGAGCAGGCGGTGAAGATGCTGAGCTACGGAGGCACGGCGACGACGATCGGCTTCCCTGCGGCGACGGACGAGGTCCGCCTGAACCTCGGCGACTACAACACGGGCGTGTATTGGAACAAGGCGGCGCTGCACGTTTGCCACGCAGGCGACTGCCTGCCTTCGCACGACTTCCCTATGCTGGCCCAGCTTTACCTCGAGGGGAAACTGGACCTGGACTCGATGGTGACGAAGAAGATCAATCTCGAGGACGTGGAGGACGCGTTCCACGAGATGGAGACGGGGAACGTGATCCGGTCAGTGATCGTGTTCTGAATGTTGCGGAGCCTTGGCCGAAATCCCATTCTAAATGGGATTTAATTGGGATTCCGGCGTACGGTCACCCCTTCAGTTTCGCGGCGAGGAACTCGATGACGTTGCGGTAGGCGGGGTCGCGGGGGGAGCCTTGGTAGACCAGGTGGCACTCGATGCCGAGCTTGTCCATCTGCTCTTTAAGCTTGATTCCGAGGCGCGCGTGGTGGACCCAGGTGTTGGGCTCGGTCGTCTCCGTCACAGGTACGTCGGCGCCGCCGTACTGAAGGAAGACCGGCGGGTCGTCCTTGGTGAGGTGCGTGATCGGCGAGGCGTCTGTGACGAGTTTGCGGACCTCGGGCCTTTCGAGGTCGGCGGCGCTGCCGACGCCGAAGAGCATGGGGATCGCGGGGTGCATGGTGAGGGACTTGACGCCGAACCAGGCCGCGAAGGTGTGCGGGTCGAGGGTCGGCTGCCCGTTCTGCGATCCGGCGGCGGTGAGTCTGGTCGACTCGCGCGCGACCGGGTCCTTCGATTTCGGGTCCGCCATGTCTGGGTGGAAGGCGAGCCACATCGAGATGCACGCGCCGGCGGAGCCGCCGAACGACGCGACCTTTGTCTTGTCGATGTTGAACTTGCCGGCGTTCGCGCGCAGGTATTGCAGGGCGCGCGCGCAGTCGTCCATCTGCATCGGGTAGGGGCCCTGGTCGGAGAGGCGGTACTCGATGCTCGCGAAAGAGACGCCGCGCTGGAGGCAGTAATGGATCTCCGGTTGGCTGGCTTGTTTGTAGCTGCCGCCACGGAAGCCACCGCCGTGGATGAAGAGGACGAGGGGCGCGGGCTTTTCGGACTGAGCGACCCAGAGGTCGATCTTCTGCATCGCGTTGTCGCCGTAGGAGAGGGCCTGGGCTGGGGCGCTCTGCTGTACCCCTTGCGCAAGACCGAGCAACGCGACGAACAGCGACACCATGGCTTAAACGACGATAAGCGAATTAGGTTGTTCAGCTTGGCCGCCTCTGGTCCGTTATGGCTTCTTGGGGCTCAGTACGGCGACGTACCCGCCGTCCGTCCCGGTACGGAGGTGCAACGCCTGGCCGCGGCCTAGGTCGTACCGGTTGGACTGGATCGCGTTGGGATCGGCCCCTTCTTCGATGGCGTCGCTCCAGGACTGGACTGAGTAATCGCCGCCGCCGAGGAAACCGAGCGGAAGGACCACGTGCCGCGGCGAACCCGCTGCGAGGGCGGCTATGTACCAGGTCTTGCCTTTGCGGCGCGCGGTGACGAGCAAGCGGCCGAACTCGGCCGCGAGCACCCGCGTCTCGTCCCACCAGGTCGGGACGAGCTTGATGAAGTCAAAGCCTGGCTGGCCGGCGTAGGCTTCAGGATAGTCGGCCACCATCGGCTGCGGGTTGTCGTAGCAGACGTACATGGCGAGCATGTGGCAGCGGGTGCCGAGGACGTTCGGCGCCTCGTTGTGCGGCTTGTAATCCGCTTTCGCGACCGCTCGGAACCCGCCAAGGTGATAGTCCATCGGCCCGGCAAGGAGGCGTGTGAACGCGACGCTGAGATCGTGCTCGGGCGTGCATGCCATGCGCCACTTGAGGTATTCGAGGTTGAGCACGCCTTCGTGGTTCATGAGGTTGGGGTAGGTGCGCTGGAGTCCGGTCGGCTTCCATATCCCGTGGAAGTGGATGGCGACGTGGTGCCGGGCGGCAGCTTGCAGTATCTCCTCGGCGAGCTCTACGGAATCCTGGTCGTCGTGGTCGAAGAAGTCCACCATCATGCCGTTCCAGCCGAGCTTCTCAAAGGCGGCGAACGCCTCTTCGACGCGTCCGCGAAGGGTCTGCTGGTGGATCCAAGTCCAAGTGCTGACTCCCTTTTGTCTCGAGTAGGCGACGATCCGCGCGAGGTCGAGGTCGGGCCGCGGCTTGGTGACGTCCGTTCCTGGACCGGGAAAGAGGCCGCGGTTGGGCTGGAGGTACCAGGGGGTGTCGGTCTCGTCCGCGACGACCGAGTTGTAGGGAATGCCATTCGCGGCGCAGAAGTCTATGTACTTCTTGACCGTCGCGAACGAAAGCTCGGGGTCGGTGCGGACCGGCCCGACGAGCCCGCCGTTCCACCAGGGCCAGGTCATCTTTCCGGGCTTGATCCAGCTCGTGTCTTTAATCGCGCTCGGTTCGTTGAGGCAATAGATCGTGTTCGACTCGATCAGCGTGCCGAGCCCCTTCCCAACCAGCACGACGCGCCACGGGGTGACGATGGGCGCTTTGCGCACGACCTTTGTGCCGTCCGGGCGTGGCGCAAGCGCGGTGACGAGAGCGTCGCCTTTGCGGACGAGCGACATTCCGGCGTAGCGGCGGAGCGCCGCCTCGGTGATCGCCAGCGCGGTGTGGTCGTCGAATTCAAAGGTGGCCGGCGCATCGATCAGTGGCCCCTCTTTAATTCCGCTGAGCCTCGAAGTCGACACCGCGTGCTCGTGCGATGTCTGGAAGTTCTCGAGGTACTGGACGTGCGCGATGGGATCTCCGGCGAACGCGAACGAGTCCTCTTCGTCCGTCACGACCAGCGCATCGCCCGCATGCAGCGCCGGAACCTCGTACCTGAAAGCGATCGCGTCGTCGAAGCACCGAAACACGACTGTGCACTTGGCTCCGAACCGGCTCTGTATCGTTGCTCGCAGTTCGTTGTAGTCGTTGTCCGCGTGGTCGGACTTGCCGAAGAGCACGGGCATCTTCTCGCGGTGCTTTGAGCCCTTGATGCTGACCGCTCTTGCGCCCTCCATGAGGTCGCCGGCACCCATGACGCGCAAGCTGAGTCTGCAGTTCTCTAGTAAGGCGCAGTCCCCTAGCCGCGCCGACCATATCGGAGCGGAAGCACCGCCGGGCGCCGCAAAGGTGACACTGACCGCACCGTTCGGCGATGCGAGCGACTGAGACTGCGCTGCCAGCAAGAAGAGCGAGGAGAGAATCGGCGTCATAGCTCGAACTTGATTCCCTGCGCGAGTTCGGGCTTGTCGTCGCCGTAGTAGGTCGTGCTGGACTGGCGTCGCATGTAGGCCTTCCAGGAGTCTGAGCCGCTTTCTCGCCCGCCTCCGGTCTCTTTTTCTCCGCCGAACGCGCCTCCGATCTCTGCGCCGCTCGTGCCGATGTTGACGTTGGCGATGCCGCAGTCGCTGTGGCGCTTGAAGAACTCGGCTTCGCGCAGGTCGGTGGTCATGATCGCGCTGCTGAGCCCCTGCGGCACCGCGTTGTGGACCTCGAGCGCCTCCTGCAGATCCCTGTACGGAATCACGTAGGTGAGCGGCGCGAAGGTCTCGTTGTGGACCGCACCGGTCTGCCGCGGCATCTTTGCGATAGCGGGCACGACGTAGTAGGCGTCGGGCAGCTCATTAGCGAGCACTCGCTGGCCGCCGAAGACCTCGAGCGCGTCCTTCTTTACGGCACCGAGCGAGCTTTGCATCGCGTCGAAGGCTGCCTTGTCGATGAGAGGGCCAATGAGCGTGCCCTCTTCCCGCGGGTCGCCGATCTTTGCTTTGAGCGCTTCGACCGACTTTGCAAGCATGGCGAAGAGACTGTCGTGCAGCGACTCGTGCACGATCACGCGGCGGGTGGAGGTGCAGCGCTGGCCCGCTGTGCCGACGCTGCCGAAAAGGATCGACGGCAGGGCGACGCCGAGGTCCGCCGATGGCGTCACGATGACCGCGTTGTTGCCGCCGAGCTCGAGGAGGGCGCGTCCGAACCTCTTGGCGACCCGCGGACCGACGGCGCGGCCCATCGGCACGGAGCCGGTCGCGCTGATCAGCAGCAGCCGTGCGTCGTCGACGAGCCTTTCGCCCGCTTCCCTCGCGCCGAGCACGACCGAGACGAGCCCTTGCGGCGCGCCGCCGAACCGCGCGACCGCCTGTCTAAAGAGCGCTTCGCACGCGAGCGCGGTCATCGGCGTCTTTTCGCTCGGCTTCCACACGACAGGATCGCCGCAGACGAGCGCGAGCGCCGCGTTCCACGCCCACACCGCGACGGGAAAGTTGAACGCGCTGATGACGCCGACCGGGCCGAGCGGCAGCCAGTTCTCCTGCATCGCGTGCTTTGGGCGTTCGCTCTGGATCGTGAGGCCGTAGAGCTGGCGCGAGAGCCCGACGGCGAAGTCGCACACGTCGATCATCTCCTGGACCTCTCCGCGGCCCTCTTCGAGGATCTTGCCGCTCTCGACCGTGACGAGCTGTGCGAGCGCCTCTTTGTGGTCTCGCAGCACGTTGCCGAAGACTCGGACGAGCTCGCCTCGGCGCGGCGCGGGGACCTCGCGCCACTCGTGGAACGCTGTGAGCGCCGCCTCAGCCTTCGCGCTTTGAGATTCGGCGGTGTCGTAGGTGACGCGGCCGATCGCGCTGCCGTCGATCGGCGTTTTGGCCTCGACGTCGCCGGTCGGCGGTGCGGCGTTGATGCTGGTCAGGATGCCGGCGATGTCCAAGGGGCTAGGTTACCGGTGTGCGAGCCAGCTTATGAGACCCGTTCGAGCACGATGCCTTCCATCTCGACGCGCCAAGGGTCGCCTTGGTCGTCGACCCAGGCCCTGGCGCTGCCGATCGTGACGTAGTTCGCCTTGACGGTCTTGTTCCCGACTTTGATGTCGCGCGTGCCGCCGTAGGTGGCCTCGACTCGCTCCCACTTGAGGGTCTGCAGGTCGAAGCGGGAGTAGGCGGTCTTGCCGCCCGGCGCGATCTTGTCGCGCAGGAACCAGAACTCGTACTTGGCCATCGGCGATGTGCCGGGCGGGACGACCATCGTGTCCTCGTGCGACTTGCCGTCGTCCGTGACGCGCACCTTGACGGAGCCTGCCTCGAAGACCGCGACGATCTTTTGGGTCTTGCCGCCCTTGGTGTCGGTGTTCTGGATCATGCGCATCGGTAGCCCGGAGCGGTCGTACACGGACTCTTGCGTGACGTTGACGATCTGGCCGTCGGTGCTGTGCAGCTCCATCTCCATCAGCACGTACTTGGTGCCGTCCGCCTGGAGCTTGTTGACCAGGCGGGCGGTGCCCGTGAGGCCGGAAGGGCCGCCGATCTTCAGCTTGACCTCGCCGGCGTGCGCGAGCGCGCAAGCGCAGAGCAAGAGGGTTGCAAGGGTTCGTCTCATAGGCCCAGCAACAGTTTAGCGGCTTTTACTCCGCTGTCGTACGCGTGTTCGATCCTTCCGCCCTCGAGCCCGTCGCCCGCCATAACGAGCTTGGTGCCAGGCGGGTTGACGGAATCGAACCCGCTTGTCGTTTCGGGCTGGCTCTGCGCCCACCGCACAATTGCTTGCACGGTCGGACTTTCAAAGCCTTTGCCGAGGACGCGCTCGACGTCCACGAGCGCGTCCTCGACGACCGCCGCGTCGTCGGCCTCGAAGTTCCACTTGCTGAACTTGGGGCCCATCTGCACGACGAGCGCGGTGTGGCCCTCGGGCGCGCGGCCCTGCGGGACTTTAAGCGTCTCGATGCTCAGCCAGTGCATCGGGTGGACCGACTCGATCGCGACGATCGCGTGGTATTGCGCGTGGAACTCGCGCGCAAAGCCGAGCATGACGCTGATGCAGGAGCGATAGCGCGTGTTGAACGCCTTTCTTTGGTCGCCGACGACGGACATGAGGCGCTCGGCCTCCGTCGAGGTCGTCGCGAGCACGAGCGCCTCGAACGCCTGGCCCAGCACGGAGTATCCGCCGTCCTTAGGCGCCTCGATCGCCTCGATGCGCCGCCCCTTTTGCACGTTCAGGCCGTCGGCGAGCAGCTCGGCGAAGCGCTGGATCCCCTGCACATAGCAGTAGCGCGACTGCGCGGCCATGCCATCGCCCTGGAAGATGCGGCGCCCGTCGTGGGTGAGCACTGGCGAAGTGATCGAGACGAGTCCGGTGGCGTCGAGTTCCTCGGTGACGAGCGCTTCGACCGGGTGCCCGCGCGGGACGATGCTGGTCGCTCCGGGGTCGAAGACGTACTCGCCGACGCGCACGGTGCGGCAGCGCCCGCCGACGTGGTCTGCCGCCTCGAAGACGGTCACCTCGCACCCCTTTTGTGCGAGCGTGCGGGCGGCGGCGAGCCCGGCCACACCCGCACCGACGACCCCGACTCGCATGGTCGGATTGTAGCCGCTTGGGCCAGTGCGCGGCCCGGGATACAATGGGAGCGATGGCGGACCACCTGGACGCCCTGACGACGGAAGAGGACGTAGACGAGATCCTGAAGCTGGCGCTGCGCAGGCAGGGCAGGTGCGACGAGGATCTGCGGAACCGGCTGCTCGCCGCGGCAGAGGAGCTGGGGATCTCGCCCGACGAGCTGCAGAGCGCGGAAGAGGAGTACGTCAAGACGAAGGAGGAGAAGACGGAGTTCCTCGAGTTCCACAAGCGCCAGGTGCGCGAGTTCCGCGAGCACTTCTTCGCGTACATCATCATCAACACGATGCTCGTCGTGATCAACTTCATGACTTCGCAAACGGTCAACTGGGCGATCTGGCCGATCCTTGGTTGGGGGATCGGGCTCGCGTTCCACGCGTGGGGCTCTTTGAACACCGGGAGCGACTCTTTCCAAGAGGAGTTCGCGAACTTCCGGCGCAAGCGGCTTCGCAGGAGCGAGAAGGGCATTGAGCAGGAGCCCGAGCGGTTCCGCGGGGTCAAGATCGGGGTCGTGTCGCACTCGTCCCTGGCCAAGGACGTGCGCCTGGACGAGGACGACTGACCT
>CAMLDW010000026.1 GCA_946479035.1 uncultured Chthonomonadaceae bacterium
AGCAGGCGCTGGCCTGTGGCTCGGTGGACGATGTCGCCCGTCGCATCGAGGTCGAACGCGCCGTCTCTCGTGTAAGAGATGCCAGCGGAGTTCGAGACCATTAAGAAACCGCTGCCCTGGATCGCCAGGTCGGTCGGCCGGTTCGTCGAGTTGAGCGAACCCTGTTCGTTGTTGACGTCAGTGCCGGCGACGAGCACGCCCAGGCCGTACTGGATCGGGTTGGTACCGCCAAGAGCGGCGTTCGGGCGCGATGCGCCGCGGATCGTCTGCGCGATCATGTCCTGGAACGTGATGCGCGTGCTCTTGTAGGCGGTCGTGTTGACGTTGGCAAGGTTGTTGCCGATCACGTTCATGCGCGTCTGTTGCGCCTTGATGCTGGCGACGCCAGCGAGCATTGCTTGTAGCATTGTTGTCTTTTCTTCCTCAGGTTTCTTAGTCTGTGGAAGGCCGGCTCGGCCGTTCTGGCCTCGCCCTGGCTCCCGCGCCTTCGGCACGGGTCCACCAATTTCGCCTTCCCTTTTCTTGTCGTTGCGGTCAGACGATGACCGCGCTGTCGATGTTCGTGAACACGTTTTCCTTGAGCTTCTCCTGCTCGACCGCCGTGATGACCGTGCGGTTCTTCACGCTTACGATCAGTGCGACGTTGTCGACCATGACGAGCGACTCCTTCGCGCCCTTGGCGGCCGCCTTCTCCACGCCCTGCATCACGCGCTCCCACGCGCCATGGTCGAGCTGGATGTCCCGGCTCTGAAGGCGCGTCTGCGCGTGGCTGCTGACCTTCAAGCGGTCCGAAAGGATCGCCGAGAAGTCTGGCGCCGCTGCTGACGGTGAAGGAACCCTCGCAGCTTGCTGCGGGCTCGTCCTCGTCTGGACGAGCTTCTGCAACTGGCTGTTCTGGATCGGTGCGCTCATTGGATTACCCCGTGATCTGCTGGATCGAGCTGAGCTTGACCTCGACGATTCCGCCGTCCGTGTCGCGGATGCCCAGGATGCGCTCGCCGTTCTTGATCGTGACCTGCTCGACCCGGCCCGTCACCAGGCTGTCGAACTGCTGTCCCGTGTCAGTGAACGGCCGCACGGCCGTGACTGTCTTTCCGATCAGGCTCGCAGCCTGGGACATGTCGATCGAAGACTGGACGTTGTCCAGGCCCTCGACCTGCCCGAGCTGCGCCATCTGCGCGAAGAAGTCTCGGTCGTTCATCGGTTCCAGCGGGTTCTGATTGATGAGCTGCACAGTGAGGAGCTTCATAAAAGTCTCCATGTTCAGCTCTGGCTTCGGAGCCGCCGGCTTCATGCCGAAGTACTGGAAGCCGTCAGTGGGTGTGACTGGATTCATCTGTTTCTGTTTCCTCTATGCGAGGGTGTCGAGGCCGACGAGCTTGAACCGTGCAAAGCTCGGTCCTGGCTCGGCGGCGAGTTGGTCGTGGCGGGGGCCCCAAACGTTGGCGCTCCTCGCGAACTCTTGTCGCATGTCGTGGCCGTGCTTGTTGCCTTGGCCCTGGCCCTGTTGCCAGGCCTCTGGTCCAGGCTCTTTGCCGACCGTGAAACTGTTGAGCGATAGCCCCTTGTTCTCGATTCCCTGCAAGAGCTCGCTGCGCTGCGCGTGCAGCGAGTCGCGGAGGTGGTTGTTGCTCGCCGTGACTTGCGCCGACACCTTGTCGCCCGCCGATTGGACGGACACCGTGAGCGTGCCCAGGTCGTCCGGCTGGAGCTTGATCGTGACGCGGTTGTTGCCCCGCAGCGCAACCATCTCCTGGACCTGGTCGATGACCTTCGCCTTGACCGCAGCTGTTTGCGTGTCGTCCGGCTTGATTGCTGCGGGGCCGTCCGACTTCGCCACCGGCGCCTCTGGTGCTGCGACGATCGGGCGTGGCTTTGCCTCCTCCGCCTTACTGTCCTGCTTTACTTCGTCCTCTTTCTTCTCAAGGTGGCTCGTAGGAGCGGGCTTCTCGTTTCTACCCGTCCGCGAAACGGCCTCCGGCTGCTTGAGCGAGACGTCCACCTTGGTCTTAGAGTCGTCTTCGTCTTCTGAGCTAGTAGGCCTTGGCTTGACGAGCGGCGGCGTGGCGACGTTGGCTACGATCGGTTGCGCAGGCGAGCCGTTCGTCGGCTCCGGCCTTGGCTGGGCGCTGGGCAGCGGCTCTTCGAGAACGTTTGCAACCCGCGGCTCAACCGTTGGCGTCGGTGCCTTTTGAAGCGTTATGACAGAGGAGAACGGCTTGGGCCTCTCGTTCGTGGGCGTGGGGTTCGTCCTGTGAGACTCGACGTTCATCTGCTTGATCCCGAGCGCGTCGACGATCTTCTTCTCAATCGCGCCGGAACTGTCGGTCAGCTTCTTCGCACCTGTGGCAAACGTCCCATCGCCGCTCTGCACCTGGGGCACAGCAGCAATCGCGCTGGGAAGCGGCCTCTGGTCCGTAGACAGAACTGTCGTAAGATCGATCGGCACGGCGCTGGACTGGGGCCGCGGCTTGGAGAGCGCTGTCTCTTCACCCGCATCTTCGCGCTGGATCTGGTCTACCGGCCCAACCATTCTGGTCTCCGGTCTCTTGCGCTGGTCTCCCGCAGCAAAAGGCTTGGGCTTCTCGCCCGTAACGCTGAGCCGCGTCGTGCCCGCGGCGGCCTGTGGCCCAGAGGTCGCGGTTGGAACGCCCCCACTGCTCGAGGCAGCGGGCTGCGGCACGTGCTTTTGCCCCAGATGGAAGAGCATCGAAAGCAGCGCGCTGATGCCCGCCGGCAGCGTCTTCGAAACGAGCGCGTCTGCGATTGCTTTCTTGAACCCTTCGATGTCGCGCGGATCGAACTGCGCGGGCACCGGCACCCCGAGCGCCTTCAGCAGGTCGCTGTAGTTGGGAGTGTTCGCATTGAGTCCATGGCCACCAAGATCGATCGAAAGCCCGACGGACTTCTCGCCCGCGGTCGTCAACTGCGCACCCGTGAATGCCGAGGTGAGAGCAGAGTTAGAGGGCGCTACCTCCAGTTTGAGCATCTGCTTCAGAAGGTCCAGTATCAGCGCCGGAGTCTTCGGCCCGGTCGCCACTTCCTTCTGAAGCCCGCCCACTCCGAGTGGAGGGCTTCCAAAGCCGGGTGGACCGGTGTCTGCCTCGGTCGGCGCTCCGCTTTGAAAAGCCTTCGCCACGGCAGGCACTCCCACCAGTGAGAACAGGTTCAGCTTTGTAAGGTCCATAGTCCGGCCTAGCCATATCTTCGGCTGGGGGTGCCCGCAAATTTAGCAGGGAGTCCTGAATTGCTTGGCTTGAACCTGGCGATCTGCCATACTGGGGCGTCCCAAGCTCAGTTTTCGGTCTGAGACCCCAACAGTCCACCGGGGAGCAAGCTTAGGGGCCTGGACGCTGGCGTAGGCCCGTACAGAAATCCACACCGCGCGGCAAGCACATGCCAAGAGAAGAAAAAGACCAGATTCAGGCGGAGAACTCCGCCCCGCTAGACGACGCCACGGCCAACGAAGGAGAGCCCAAAAAGCGCATCAGCCTGCGCAAGTCGGAGACCCGCAAGCCAAGGCCGGAGCGCGGCCGTAGAGACCGCGAGGCCAAGACAGATGCCCCACCGGTCGTCGCTCCGCCTCCTGTGATCCATGCCCCCGAAGGCGCGGAGGACGTCCTCGCGCACTTGAGCTGGAGGCCGAGACAATCGCGCCCAATCCCCACAAACACAGAGGAAGAGCCCGTCGCACCCAAGGCAAACGCCACCTTCCGCCAAAAGAGAGAGCCGGCCGCGCCCCAACTGCAAAGAAAGGAGCCCGCCGCCGCAAAGCCCGCACCCCAGCACAAAGAAGCGCCTGCGGTCCCCAAACGCAAGCCGATCAGGATTCACGAAGAGGCTGCGCAGGTCATCCTGCACGAAGGGATCCCGAGCCTTGTCTACAAAAAGCACATCGTTCCTCCTATGATGTTCGCCGCCAGACTCGGCGAGGACAAGCACCGCGAAACCGTCCTGGACGAAGCCCGAATGGCCGCCGACAAAGGAGTCAGGCTCGCATCCGTGATGCTCGACGTGGTCGTCGAAAAGGCCACGATCGAGTCGGCGGCAAAGAGCGCCCTAGAATCCGTCGCCGCTCTGCGCGATGCAAACCCCGAAGGGCTCTTCATCTTGCGCACGAACCTCGTCGCGCCCAAAGACTGGGACAGGCGATACAAAAAGGCCCGCTACAAGAGCGGAGGCGTGTACTCCGACGAGCCGAGCGTATGCGACGACGAGTTCTGGTCCGTCGCCGAAGAGTGCCTGGTGAGTTTTATCAAGTCTGTGCGCGAGCAGGACCGCGAAGGCTCTGTCATCGGCGTCCACATCGACCGGGATGAGTGGTTCTATAGGAACGGCGCCACTTGCGACGTTTCAGACTCCGCGAGAGAAGCGTTCGGCAAATGGCTGCGCCACCGCTACCGCGACGACAAGGTCTCCCTGCGGGCTGCGTGGTTCGACGGCACCGTCGAATTCGACACCGCACAGATCCCAGAGCCGACCAGCGTCAAGTCCGGCGAGGAGTTTGTCCGGACCGGCCGTCGCGCGCGCAAATGGGTCGACTTCAATCTCTTCTTGAGCGACTCCACAGTCGACCGCATCGCCAAGCTCGCCTACGCCGCAAAGCAGGCCAGCGAAGGATGGTTCCTCGTCGGCGTCAGTTACGGATATACCTTCGAGTGGTCGCACCCCGGCAGCGGCCACCTCTCGCTCGGAAAGCTCCTGCGCTGCCCGGACGTCGACTACATCGCCGGCCCGCCCAGCTACAAGGGCCGCGAGCCAGGCGGATCTGCCCCCTTCCCTTGCCCCATCGACAGCTTCACCCTCAACGGCAAGCTCTATATCAGCGAAGACGATTTCAAGACCCCGATCAGCGGCGGCAACGAGCCGGACGAGCACAACCCGCTTATGAAGACGCCCCAGGCGCTCGAGAGCGCCCACTGGCGCAGCGCAGGCGCTGCCCTCGCCCACCGCGCAGGCGCCGCTTGGATCGATTCCTGGGGCAACGGATGGCTCACCTCCCGCGGGATCTGGGAGAGGGCCGCCCTCGTGGAGCGCACGCTTGGTCAGAGGTACGCGGTACCGCAGGGCGAGACCGACGTCGCCGTCTTTGTCGACGAGCGCTCGCTCGCCTACCTCGTCGACCCCCGAGCGTTCGAGGTGCTCGTGCAAAACGTGCGCGAGTCGGTCCTGCGCTCTGGGCTGAGCGCGAGCTTCTACCTCCTGAGCGACCTCGCCCACCGCGAGAACTTTCCTGAGTCGAAGCTCTACGTCTTCATGAACGCCTGGGACCTGCGCCCCGAGGTCCGCAGCGCGGTCAAGACGCGCCTGCAGCGCGACAACAAAGTCCTCTTTTGGCTCTATAGCGCCGGCCTCTTCGAAGCAGGGCGCGAGTCCCTCGAGCGAGTCCGTGAAGTCACTGGCATCCCGCTCAAGCCGCAGCCCTACCACAGCAAGCCCGGCACGACGCTTCTCAACACTCGCCACCCGCTCTGCTCCTCCCTGCCTGTCCAAAAGATGGCGGAGGGCGGACAGCTCGAGCCCAGCTACTTCGCGATCCCGGAGGACAGCACAGTATTTGGCGAGTACTCGCACACGGGCCTGCCGAGCTTCGTCGTCAAAGAGACCATCGACGAAAAGGACAAACAGAACCTCTGGACCTCCGTGTTCCTCGGAGAGCCCGTCGTGACCCCGGGACTTTTCCGCGCGCTCGGCCAGATGGCTGGCGCGCACGTCTGGAACTTCGACGACGACGTCGTCCATATCCGAGCACCGTTCGTAACCGTCCATTGCAAGGGCGCTGGGCAGCGCACCCTCACGCTTCCCAACAACTGGAGCGCGTACGACCTCGTAGGCGCAGAATGGGCCAACGTCGAGTCCAACAGCATCCGATTCACCGCCATCGACGGACACACTTACGTCTTCCTCGCTGGAATCAAGACAGAGATCGAGACGCTGCTCAATGCCGACCTTGGGCCATTGCTCACGCTTGATAGGATCGAGCCGCGCGGCGACGACACGGTCCACTGGGACGCCGTCCAGTTCGACGTCCAGATCATGAAGCTCGACGAGTGGGTCGAGGAGACCTGGTCCGAGCAGCACGCCGACGACCTCCTCCTTAAGCCCTCCATGCTCGATATCGACACGGAGCCACAAGAAGAGGAGCCAGAGCCGGAGCAGAAGTCCCGCGGCAGGCAGAGGGGCCGCGGCAGGCGAAGGCGAGGCGGCAGGCGCGGTTCCGAAGAGACCGCACAGCCGCGCAGAGAGGGCGCGGACATGGAGTTTGACGAGGCAGGCATCGGCGTCCTCTTCCGCAAGCGCCAATGAGCTTTCGAACCGGCGTCGTCGCCGTCCTTGGCCGCCCGAACGTCGGCAAGAGCACCCTGGTCAACGCCGTCGTCGGCCAGAAGGTCTCCATCGTCTCTGACAAGGCTCAGACCACTCGCCGTCGCACCGTCGGCGTGGCGACCACCAAGGACTGGCAGATCGTCTTCATCGATACCCCGGGCGTCCACGCGCCTCAGCACAGGCTCGGAAAGGCCCTGAACGAAACGGCCAAACAGTCTGTGCAGGACGTCGACGTGCTGCTCGTCATGGTGGATGTGAGCAAGCCCCCGAACAAGGACGACGAGAGCCTCGCCAAGATGCTCCACGAGTCGGAAGCGCTCAAAAGGGAGAGCAGCGTGCTCTGCCTGAACAAGATGGACCTGCTCAAGGCCGAAGACGTGCAGCGCCAATACGAGCTCTATCACAAGCTCTTCCCCGCCGGCGCTGACATGATGACTAGCCTGACGAAGGGCCAGAACCTCAATGAGCTCGTGGCGCTGATCGTCGAGAGGCTCCCCGAGGGCGAGCCGCTCTACGACGCCGAAACGGTGACCGACCAGCCCATGCGTCTATTCGCCGCCGAGCTCGTCCGCGAGAAGATCCTGCATGCCACGCGCGAAGAGGTCCCTCACGCGGTCGCGACCTACGTCGAGGAGTGGGAAGAGGACGAAGACCTCGCGCGCATCTCCATCGTCGTGATGGTCGAGCGAGAGGGCCAGAAAGGAATCATCATCGGCAAAAAAGGAGCGATGCTAGGCCAGGTCGGCAAGGCCGCCCGAGAAGAGATCGAGCTCGCGCTCGGCAAGAAGGTCTTTCTAAAGCTCTTCGTCAAGGTCAGCGAGGACTGGCGTCAGAGCCCGCGGATCCTGCAAGAGCTCGAGTATCACTAGAGGCTACTTCCAGTCGAACTGCGCCACCACGTACCGGTGGTCCGAGACCCGGCTGTTGCTCGCCCATGTCCCCTGTGGCCTAAGATCCGACGAGCACCAAACCTGGTCGATCCTAAAGAGCAGCACAGAAGAAAGAGCGGTCGCGTACCACCCTCTCCCCGCCGCCCTGAACGAGTCCGTCAGGTCCGGCCCAAGGATCTCCGGCTCGCGGGAGTCCGGCACGAGGTTGAAGTCCCCGCCCAGCACCATCGGCGATCCGGTCCTGAGCTTCTTGACCGATTCCCATATCCCGGCCAGCTCCTCCAAGTGCTGCTCCCGATGGACCGTGTAGTTCCGCCAGCAGTCGGCAGACCAATAGTCGAGCCGCACGTGCGGCGCCTGCATCCGTAGGCTCACCACGTCCATCTCCCGTCCGTCCTTCAGCTTCACGTGCGCAAACGTGAAGTCGCCCGACCTCTTGTTCACCGAAACGATCTTGCCGCGCACAAAGATGCTCGCGTCGAGACCGAACACGCCCTCGTAGTCCGCGCCCAGTTCGTCACGGAGCACCTCTTTCTCGTCCGGTAGGTCGGCCGACTCTTGCAAGAGCACGATGTCTGGCCGCATTGGAGCGACCTCCCGGATCGCTCCCAGCATCGCCCCGGCCGTGTTGAACGTCACCACGCGCAGGCCGTGCTCGCCCAGGTTCGGCGGCATCACGATCCGCCATACATCTGAGAAGACCACCGCGACGACCGTCCATGCGGCCAAGGGCAACAGCAGAGAGCGCCAAAACCCCTTCCGCCTCTCCAACGTCAGCAGCAGCCCGCCCACCGCCCACACCCACGAGGGCCAGATCGTCATAGCCTCAAGTGCAAATGGCCGCGCCCAGTAGAGCGCAAAGAACGCTGTAGCGAACAGCACGGACACGACGGTGCGCCAGGGGCGCTTACTCTTTGGGCTCGGCTCGTTTGGACTGTTCGCAGGCACACACGTCTCCGCAGGCTCGACACGCCCCCTTCGGCTTGCCGAACGGTCGCAAGAACTGCCGCACGACGACAAACAGCGCGACGCATACCGTCGCGCCGACCAAGGCGCCTTCGATCCAACTCAAGAGACGGCCTCCCCGACCAAATTGATTGCCACCGCGAAAAGATACGCCAGCACCGTCATGTACGTGAACGCGAAGAGCGGCCACTTCCAGCTGTTCGTCTCACGCTTGATCGTCGCCAGCGTCGCCATGCACTGGCAGCAGAGTGCGAAGAACACCATCATGCTCACCGCGTTCCATGCCGTCATCAGAGGCCGACCGTCGGGCCACTTCGCGCTGTTGAGAGCCCCGCGTAGGTCGCCCGACTTCTCGTCCACGTCGCCGCCAAGGCTGAAGATGATGCCCAGCGCAGGGATCACCACCTCTCGCGCCGGGAAAGCGGCCAAGATCCCCGTCGTCAACCGCCAGTCGAACCCCGCAGGCACGAACGCTGGCTCGATCGCCTTTCCGAACTTGCCTAGATAGGAGTTCCGCAGTTGCTCCTGCGCGACGTAGTTCCCCTGAGCAAACGCAGCCTTCTGCGTGGCCGGCAGACCCTGGTACTCCGCCAAGTACCGCGCCGTCGCCTCGTCGCTGCGAGGAAAGTACAGCAGCGCCCAGATCACGATCGACATCGCAAAGATGATCGTCCCCGCCGTCTGCAAGAACATCCGGCCGCGCGAATAGACCGAGAGGCCCACGTCCTTCCAGCGAGGCATCTGGTACCGCGGCAGCTCCAGTGTGAACGGCAGCGCCCGCCCCTTCAACACACCGCGGTTCAAAACGAACACCACCGGGATCGCCACGAGAAGCCCCACGAAGTGCATCGCAAACAGCGCCGCCCCCGCCCACGCCGGCCCGAACCTCGGCTCGATGAATGCGCCGATAAGCAGCACGTACACCGGCAGGCGCGCGCTACACGACATCAGAGGCGCGACGAGGATCGTCGCCAGCCGGCTCTTCGCGTCCGGCATCACGCGCGCCGCCATGATCCCCGGCACAGCGCACGCGAAGCTTGAGAGCAGGGGAATGAATGCGCGGCCGTTCAGCCCGCACCAACCAAGAAGCCGGTCCATCAAGAAGGCGGCGCGAGCCAAGTATCCAGTCCCCTCCAGCACTGCGATAAAGAAGAAAAGGATGCAGATCTGCGGCAAGAACACCATCACTGCGCCGATCCCCGTGATTACACCGTCCACCACGAGCGACTTGAGCACGGGCGTCGATTCCAGCATCCCGCCGACCATCCCCTTCAAACCCGTAAACCCAGAGTTGATCAGGTCCATCAGCGGCGCGGCCAACGTGTAGATCGACTGGAACACCAGGTACATGACTCCGAGGAACACCACAAGACCGAGCACTCGGTGAGTCAGAATCCGGTCCAGCGCGTCCGTCGAGGTCCGCGCGACGTGCTTTTCGACCCGCACGCACTCCTTTGTCACCCCCGCCGCCCAGGCGTAGCGCGCTTGTGCATCGATCGTCTTGCCCTGCGCGCTCGCTCCTAGGATTCGCGCCTTCGCCGCGCTCAGCGCCCGAGCGCCTTCCGCGCTGCTACCGACAGGCAGGTCCTTGTCGCCGAGCAGAGCGCGCCGGACCTCCAGAGCGCCGAGCCTTACACCGTCGCCCAAGAACGCCGCCTGCACCTCGCGCACTGCCTGCGCCACGACCTCTGGGAACCCGACGTCGATCAGTGGCACCGCGGGAGAGCGTAGCGCCTCCGCGATCGCCTCCTTCAGATCGTCGGTCCCGTCACCCTTGTGCGCCAGCACTGTCACGACCCGCGTCCCGAGGCGGGCCGCGAGCCTCTCCGTGTCCATCCGCCTTCCCTCGCGCTCCAAGACGTCCGTCATCGTGAGCGCCACAATCACCGGCGTGCCCGATTCACAGAGCTGGCTGAAGAAAAAGAGGTTGCGCTCCAGCGTCGCGGCGTCCAGCACGTACACGAACAAGTCTGCGCGCCGCCCGTCGCTCCCGCTCTCGATCACTTCCGTAGCGACCGACTCGTCCGCCGAGACCGCGCGCATGCTGTAAAGACCGGGGATGTCCACGCACTCGATCCGCTCTCCGCTGACCTCCATCCACCCGCTCAGCTTCTCGACGGTGACGCCCGGGTAGTTGCCGATCTTCTGCCGCGCCCCGGTCAGGCAGTTGAAGAGGCTGGACTTACCCGCGTTCGGGTTGCCCACGAGAGCGACGACGGGAACGGCGGTCCGGCTCTCCGATAAAGTGAACACTTATTCCACCAGCTCGAGCAACAGGTCAGCGCTCTCCTGGCGACGCAGACAGAGCCTGTAGCCCCGGAATGCGATCTCGATCGGGTCCCCCAATGGCGCGATCTTCGTCACCGTGAACTCCACCCCAGGCGTCAACCCCAGCTCCATCAGCCGCACCGTGTCCGGGCCGTGCCCGGTCACCCTCGCGACCCGGGCCTTCATGCCTTTCTTCAGATCCCCGAACCCAAAAGTAGACTCCTTCACCGCACCCTCAATCTTGACTTAAGATAGTACCTTTGGGCAGGGACGATGGGGGGCCATGGGGTTCAGTGAGCCTAGGGGCGCTCATTTGACGACGAAAAGGCCCTCGTCTACCGCGGCGTTCACGGCCAGGTTCGCGGTCTCGGTCGTGACGACGTTCACCTTTCGACCGTTCACCTGGTAGGGCTGGGTCAGTCGGAACTTGAGCACGTCGAAGGTCATTGAGACCCAGATCTCGAACACGCCGACTGGATAGAGAGACCCGATGTAGGGCTGCCATTCGCCCTTCATGTAGTACGCCTTTTGCCCGCCCAGGTCCACGGTTCCTCCGAGGGCGATGGTCCGGACGTTGATCTTAAAGTCCTTCAGATGGTCCATGTGCGCGATCGCCAGGTCCAGCACGGTGCTTGGCATGAGCGATTTGTGCGCGGCCGCGTACATCAGGCCGACGTCGTGCACAAACGCCTGCCCTCCCCCCTCCTTTTTGATCGTCACAAGCTCGTACAGGCGCTCGCCGGGCTTTGGCTTGAGGATCGAGTCGAGCGGCGGGTCGTACGAGAACTTCGTACCGTCGCTGACGAGCGAGAGCATCAGCCCGTTCTTGCCCTTGTAGTCCTGCTTGACCGAGATCTTGTCAGGGCGGACGTAGCTGACCTGCGTCGTGACTTTCTTTGTGCCGGCTCCGTCCGTCGTCTCGCAGGTTATTGTTCCTTTCAGGCTCGAAGCGTAGTAGTAGCGCTTGAACACTTCAGAGACGATCGCGCCCGGGTCGTTCTGCAAGGCCGGGGCTTGGTCTTGCACCGCGAGCATAAAGCCAATCGCTGCTATCATTCTTGGTTTCCTCCGGTCCAGACGACGTCCTTTACGCCCGCTTCGTGGTTCGCAAACCGCGCCGCGCAGAACAGCCAGTCAGAGATCCGGTTCACAAAAGCCGTGACCTCGGGCCTGATCCTCTTTTGCTGCGCCAGCGACGAGAGGGACCTCTCTGCGCGCCTACACACGGTCCGGGCCAAGTGCAGGTCCGCAGAGAGGATTGTACCGCCCGGCAGCACGAAGTTCTTCAACTCAGGCATCTGCTCCGTGAGCCTGTCGATCCACTCCTCCGTCTCCAGAGTGATCGCCTCGACGCCTTTGGCGGCGAACCGCCCATCCGTCGAGGCGATCTCGGCGCCCACGTCGAACACGGTGCTTTGCAGCTTTTTCAAAAACGCTTCGCTGCTCGATCCGTTCGCGTGCACGATCGCAGTCCCGAGGCAGGCATTAAACTCGTCGAGGTCGCCGAGCACGCAGAGCACGGGGTCGGACTTCGGCACGCGCCCGCCGCCTAGGAGCCCCGTGTATCCGCTGTCTCCTTTCTTCGTGTAGATCTTCAACTTTTGCCTCGCAGAACCAGCAACACAAATCGCGGCAGTCGCGCAACCTTCTGGAACTTCCGCGGGTTCTGAACGAGCCGCCAAAACCACTCGAGCTTGACCCGTTGCACCCACCGCGGCGCGCGCTTCACGCGCCCGCTATAGACGTCCAGCGATCCGCCTACCCCCATCGCCACCTTTGCGCCGGTCGTCGCAAGCGTTTTTGCGAGGAACTTCTCCTGCCGAGGGATCCCCATCGCCACCAGGAGCACGTCCGGCCGCGATTTGGCGACCTCCTCCGCGACCACGTCCGAGTCCTCGAACGGGAAAAAGCCGTCCCTCGTCCCCACGATGTTGCACCCCGGGTACTTCAAACGCAGCTTTTCAGCCGCCTGATCAGCGACTCCAGGCGCGGCGCCCAATAGGAACATCCGGTACCCGTGCTCCGCGCTCATGGCGCACAGCTCTCCCACCAGGTCGACCCCGCTCACGCGCTCCACGGCGGGCCCGCGCCGTCCGAGCGCCCAAACGACGCCCGAGCTGTCAGCCGTCACAACCGCCGCGCCCCTATAGATCTCGCCGAGCTCCGTGTCCTCCCTCGCCAGCACCAGCCCGTACGAGTCTGCGGTCACAACCATGCTGGGCTGTCCGCTCGCGATCAGCCCCTCGATGTACGCTACCGTCTCGCGCATCCCCATCGTGCTGACGGGGACGCCGAGCAAGTCTCGGCACGGCGGCGGCTGGATCATGGAGGAGGAGGCACTAGTCACGCCTAACACTATTGTACAGCGTCTTTTCGGCGTCAAGCAGGGTGGAACCGGGCCACCCCAGGGCGTTGTTCCAGCCGGTAGTAAACTGTGCGAGTTCTCATGCCTATGGGACGCTTTCTGGCCCTCGTCGTTTTGCTGGCCGCGCCCCTGCTTGTGCGCGCCGACAACACGCCGCCGAGCGTCAAGCTCACGCTCTCAAAAGCGACCGCTGCACCAGGCGAAGAGGTCAAGGGCACGGTCGAGGTCACCTTTGCGCCTGGCCTGCACGGCTACCAAAACCCACCCGATCCCAACTACGTCCTTCCCGTCGAGGTCGTCGCCGGCGAAGGGACGAAGCTCAAGTCTGTCAGCTATCCAAAGGGGGTGAAGGAGGTCGTCGCTGGCGTGATGTCGGCGGTCTACACCGAGTCCGTTTCGTTTCCCGTCGTGCTCTTTGCGCCGACGGCGCCAGGTCCTGCGAAACTGAACCTCACATTCAAGTACCAGCAGTGCGACGACCAGACCTGCTATCCGCCTTCGACGGTCGCCCTGACTACAAACCTCACCGTCGCTGGAAAGACAGCGCCCGCGCCAGACGCAGCCCTGGGCACTGTCGCGCCGAGCCAGGCGAAGTTCGACATCGAGGTCCCGCTCAAACTGGTCACCGTCGGCACCGAGTACACCGTCACGCTGATCGTGTCGCCGGGCAGGGGGCTCGTGCTCGTGCGCCCTCGCGGCGCACAGAGCGCCTTCCTCGTCACCGGCCCAGGCGTGCTCTCGAGCGTGTCCCCCGCAGGCAAAGAGCGGCTGATCTCCGGCAAGTCGGTCACGGTCTACTCGCGCGACGTCAAGGTTCCGGTCGTTCTCAAGGCACCGAATGAGCCCGGTCGACGCGACCTCGAGGTCGAAGTCTCCTACACCCAGGCCGACGAAAGACAGATCTTCGACGTCCAGACGAAGACAGTCCGCTTCAGCTTCGAGTTCGTCGCGCCGCCAGTGGCGATAGGTGCCGCGGGCCAAGAGCCGCCCACGACCAAGGTCCAACAGGTCACGCAGCCCGCGAAGTCCGGGCTCGAAGGGTTCGTCGACCGCGCGCTCGAAAGCGGCAACTGGTTCTTTATCATCGGCGCAGCGCTCCTGGTCGGCCTCGCGCTTTGCCTCACGCCGTGCGTCTTCCCGATGATTCCGGTCACGGTCACTTACTTCGCAAACCAGGGCGCGAAGACGAACGCGGGCCGTTTCTCGCTCGGGCTCTTCTACGCGCTCGGGATCGCCGTCACCTACGGCACCGTCGGCGGTATCTCTGCTGCGCTCGGCGGGGCGGTCGGGGCGCTCTTCACCAAACCCTGGTTCGTGATCGCGCTCGCGCTGCTGCTCGTCGCGCTCGCGCTCTCGATGTTCGACGTCTGGGAGATTCGGCTTCCAGGCTTCATCCAGCGCAACCTCAAGGGCCGCAGCGGCCCGGTCGGGTCGCTCATCATGGGCCTGCTCATGGGCTTCGCGGCCGCTCCTTGCGCGGGCGCGCTGGTCGGCGCTTTTGCGGCCAAGGTCGCACAGATCGGCTCGGTCTCGACCGGCGTGGGCTTCTTCGCGACGATCGGGCTCGGCATGGGCCTTCCGTTCATGGTCCTGGCCTCGATGTCCTCGGGCGCCAAGACCCTGCCGAAGTCCGGCGCATGGCTCAAGACGACCAAGGCGGTCCTCGGCCTCGTCGTGCTCTCCATCGCGGCGGGCTACCTGTTCCAAGGTTTCGGGCTCAAGCCCGACGCCGCGACCACCAAGCTCGCTTGGATCGCGCTCTACGCCGCCTTTGCCGTCTACCTCCTGTTCTTCGACCGCACCGACTCCACCCGCGCCGTCGCCATCATCAAAGGCGTCGCGTGCGTCGCGATCGGCCTCTTCGTCGGTGTGGCATACAGCGACTATCAAGGCATCAGGTTCCAAGAGCGCCTGGCCCAAGCCCAGGCTGGCGGCAGCGGGCAGGCGAACGGCCAGATCGTCGGCGACACGATCAACTGGATCCCTTACAACGACAAGAGCTTCGCCGACGCAGTCGCGTCTGGCAAGCCGATCATGATCGACGGCAAGGCGGACTGGTGCCTCCGGTGCCACGAGATCGAGCGCGACGTCTTTAAGTCGCCCGAAGGGCTCGTCGCGCTCTCCGGCGTCTACCTCATGTCCATCGACTGGTCCACCGGCGTCGATCCTGCCTACGAGAAGATGACCAGAGAGCGGTTCAAGATCTCTGGGCTCCCGCACGTCGTCTTCATGGGGCCAGGCGGCAAGGACGAGTTCTCCGTCAACGACATTACGTCGGTCGAGGAGCTGAAGCAGCACCTTCGCAAGGCCGGAGCAAAGCTATGAAGACGTTCCGCGTCGGGCCTCTGACGATCGGCGACGGCGCGCTCGCAGTCATCGCAGGCCCATGCCTGGCAGAATCCCGCGAGCTGTGCCTGCGCGTCGCAGAGCACATGAAGCCGATCTGCGAGAGGCTCGGCTTCCCGTACGTCTTCAAGGCCTCCTTCGACAAGGCGAACCGCTCGTCCCTCTCCACAGCCCGCGGCGACGGGATCGAAGAGGGCCTCAGTGCCTTGAGAGAGGTCAGCAAGGCGCTCGACGTGCCGACGACCACCGACATCCACCTCCCCGACCAGGCCGCGATCGCCGCAAGGACCGTCGACCTACTGCAGATCCCCGCCTTTCTCTGCCGCCAGAGCGACCTGCTCGAAGCCGCAGCCAAGACCGGCAAGCCCGTCAATGTAAAGAAGGGCCAGTTCCTCTCGCCACACGACACGAAGAACATCGTCTCAAAGCTCGAGTCGTTTGGTGCGAAAGGCACGATGCTCACCGAGCGCGGGACGACATTCGGCTACAACGCGCTCGTCGTCGACATGCCCGGGCTTGAGGTCATGCGAGGCTTCGGCGTCCCGGTCTGTTTCGACGCGACGCACAGCGCTCAGCGGCCCGGCGCGGCCGGCACCCAGACGGGCGGCGCGAGGGAGACGATCCCTGCGATGGTCCGTGCCGCGGTCGCAGTGGGAGTGGACGCGCTGTTCATCGAGGTCCACCCGGACCCCGCGCGCGCCCTGAGCGATTCCGCGACCCAGTGGCCGCTGGAAAAGGCGCAAGAACTGCTCGAACAGGCCGCGCGCGTACGAGATGCGGTAGAAAGTCAAAAGTCGAAAGTCTAACGTCTGTCTGACTTTCTACTAGAGGCTCTTCCTCAGCCATCCGGCGTTCCTCTCCACCATGGACGGGTGCCAGTCGTGCCCGCCGTCGATCGCCTCGATCGCCTTCTCCCCTGCCAGAGCCTCGTACACCGAGCGCACCTCGAACTCCCGCACCGCCGGGTCCTTCAAGCCGTACGTCACCAGGGTCGGCACGCGGCAGAACGACGCGACGTTCACCGTGTCGAAGAACGCCATCGTCTCAAGCGCACGCTCGCGGTGCGACGAGGACTGCTCCATCCAGTCCACAACCTCCTTGAGCGGATATCGGTGGATCGGCCGATCGAAAACGATCGGCCGCGCCGCACCAAACGGCATGTCCCCCACCGCACAGCGCACCAACGGTATAAACGCGCCCATCCAGACCGCGACCCCTCCCCCCTGGCTCATCCCCATGGCCGCGATCCGCGCTGGATTCACCTCCGGTTGCACCGAAAGCACGCGAGCGGCCACCACCGAGTCCTGGAACACGCGTCGGAACACCCAAGTCCTCGGCGATTCGATCCCTTCCGTGAAGTAACCGCGCGAAGGCGTGTACTCCTCGACATGGAACGCGCTCTCACCAAAGTAATTGAGGGAGAGCGAGCAGAACCCCCCGCGCGTCCCGTACTCGTTCGGCAACATCGACCGCCGACCGTAAGGCGGCAGCCACAAGAAGCCGGGCGAAGCCTCGCCCGATTCCGGATAGGAGAACCAGCCATGGAGCCGCTGCCCCTGCATCCCTCTAAAGTGAACGAGGTCGATCACGAACCCCGCCAGCGACACCTCGCTCTGTGGCTCGCGCTCAAAAGCAAGAGGCGACTCGAGCGCCTCGGCCGCCGTATGGGACCAAAAGTCCTCAAAGCCTTCTGGCAAGTACGGCCGCTGCAGCGTCATGACCCGACGGACCGCTGCTCTGCTTCGACGTGGAGCCCTGTCGTCATCAACCACGCCGTCGCGCGCTGGATCTCCTCCACCGGTCCTTCGAGCCGAACTTTCGCCCAACCGAAGTCCTCGTCTATGCTCGCCTTGAGGATCGAGACCTTCAAGTCGAACTCGCGCGCCAAGCGCCAGATCCAGGCCTCGCCGACCTGCTCGCCCTTGGCCGTCAACGTCACGTCAACCGCTGCCATGGGAGAGGAGTGTACCGGGGAAGGGCCCGGCGTCGTAATCCGACGCTAGGCGCTTGACGCTCGACGCCAGTAAGGCGCGCGTATAATGAATCCACAGTGCCCCAGCAAGTCGACATCTTCGATACCACGCTCCGCGACGGCGAGCAGAGCCCCGGCGTCCACCTCGACATGGCGCAGAAGCTCGAGATCGCGCGCATGCTCGAGGACCTCGGCGTCAACGTCATCGAGGCTGGCTTCCCCATCTCCTCCCCAGGCGACTTCGAGAGCGTCAACACCCTCAGCAAGGAGATGAAGCGCGTCACCGTCTGCGGGCTCACCCGCGCCGTCTCCAAAGACATCGAGTGCGCCGCCGAAGCGCTAAGACCCGCGAAAAAGCCGCGCATCCACACCGGCCTCGGCGTCAGCAAGAACCACCTCGAGCACAAACTGAAACTGACCAAAGAGCAGGCGCTCGAAAAGGGAGTGAACGCCGTCAAGCTCGCCAAGTCGTTCGTGGACGACGTCGAGTACTTCATGGAGGACTCCGGCCGCGGCTTCCTCGACCACCCCGACTACCTCTACAAGGTCGTCGAAGAGGTGATCAATGCCGGCGCGACCGTCATCAACATGCCCGACACCACCGGCTACATGTTCCCCACCGAGTACCGCGACTTCTTCGCCAACGTCATCAGCAACGTCCCGAACAGCGACAGGGCGAAGTTCTCCTGCCACTGCCACAACGACCTGGGGATGGCGACCGCCAACACCCTCGGCGGCGTGGTCGGCGGTGCCCGCCAGGTCGAAGTGACGGTCAACGGCATCGGCGAGCGCGCCGGAAACACCTCGCTCGAAGAGGTCGTGATGGCGCTGCACGTCCGCCACGACTTCTTCGGCCTGGAGACCACCATCGACACGCACAAGCTGCTCGCTGCCTCGCGGCTCGTCTCACAGCACACCGGAATGATCGTGCAGCGCAACAAGGCCGTCGTCGGAGCGAACGCCTATGCGCACTCTTCTGGGATCCATCAGGACGGCGTGCTCAAGGAGCGCACGACCTACGAGATCATCGCGCCGGAGCTGGTCGGGGCGGCGAAGTCGGAGATCATCCTGACGGCGCGCTCCGGGCGCCACGGGCTCAAGCACCGGCTCAGCGAGCTCGGCTTCGACTTCCCAGCCGAGCGGTTCGAGAAGATCTACACCAAGTTCCTCGAGGTCGCGGACAAAAAGAGCGAGATCATGGACGACGACCTCCGCACGCTGGTCGAGTCGGCTTAGGTTCAAGCCATCCGGTATGAGAGGTCCTCCGTACCTCGGCACGTTGAAGCACTAAAGCACTGAGAGCAATTTGGATTACTCCTCTCCAGGAGAAACCGTCTGGGTATAGCCAGGACTGCAGGTGCAACATCCATACGGAACGTCGCTCGGAGCGTTCTTCGTGCAGAGATAGGGGAACGAACTCTGCACCCAAACCTCGCGAAACCGCTTCCAGGCTTGGGAGTCCGGTCGACCGCCACTGCAATTCTCCGCCGTGTTGCAGAAGACGTAGAAGCAGGTCTTCTCCCCGTAGACGGCACCGTCAGGAGCAGGGGGCAGGTCTTTGCAACTCATCGAGACGTAGTTCCCGTTTGGGATCTTGATGGTGACGGTCTCAGAGATGCCGTAGCAGACTGTCGCATAGGCGGCGGCACATGTGGCCGCGCCGGTAGCGACAGCTGCGAGTCGAGTCAGTTGAGTGTTCTTCATGATGTGTCCTATAGGTTGGATTCCGGAGGGACGAGAGAGGGGTCGCAGAGCCCCTTGATCGTCTTCAGTCGGTCGGCGGGAACGGACGAAAAGCTGCCGTTCTCCCTTACGAAGAAAAATACAGAGCCAGGAAGGTAGATGTTTGTAGAAATGAGGTGGTTCATGTCCCGAATAAGTGGGTAATCGCCACCGCGCATCGTGCGGCACCCTTCCGATGCGGATACGAAAGCTTCTGGAAAGACGCTGTTTGTCGATCCTACCATGAGGTAATGGAACTCCGCATTAGGCTCCTTGCTCTTTGGGCACGCCAACGGCTTCGGATAGTAGACCTGGAACGCCGGCCAGACGACGCTGTTTGGCGGATAGCAGTCGTAGTCGCCCTCATAGAGCTTCATGGCGAGATAGATTTGGTGCATGTTCGATACGCAAACGACGTCCTTTGCGCGATCCTTCGCCTTTGAGAACACGGGCAACATAATGCTTACCACGACCGACAAGATCAGGACCACGACCAAGATTTCCGTCAGAGAGAAGGCTTTCTTCTGTTGCATATTATGATTCCTCCCAGAGTTCTGGGAACCACTTGGTGACCACAAGTGCCACCACGACGACGACCGCAATGACCGTCGTTAAAGCGAGGTGCCTGGTCAGCGGGTAATAGCTGTAAACGTCGTCTCGCAGTAGGGCTTGCGCCCAGCCATAAAGCAGAGCGACGATGCCTAAGGCGACGAACATCAACGTCACGCGCTCGCGAGACGGCCGACTTGGTGTAACACAGTATAGAACGATACCAAGCACGATCGAGATTGGGATCCAGGCATAAGCAGGCCATGGGTTACGGTCCGCGAGGTCGAAAAGTCCGTGCCAGTATAAGGGACCGCGAAAATGAAAGAGCACGAACCAGGCGAACGCATAGCCGACGCCCAAGGCCAGCAACCCGTCTCGTCCAATGGGGATCGCATACCAGACCGCGATCGCGCAGAGTAGCGCGATAATTAGCGGTGACCCGAACGGAAGCATGACATACCCATAGGGGCTGTGCTGGAAAAACCACTCGTGGAGGTTGTGATAGAGACTGTCTGCCAAAGATAGAAACGCGGTCGGCACGACAACGAGAAGTGGCAGAGCGAGGTGGCGCTCAGGAGTCCAGTCAGCTTCGTTCATTTTCCTGCCCTCAGTTCGAAGTCCTCGTCGGGATTGTGCTGGATATAGGTGATACGTCCGTCTGCGCCAAGTTCGTAATACCTGGGAGAAAAAGCGACGTTCAAGTCCCTAACGACGGAAGTGTCGGCAAACCGAATGTTCTTCGAGCGTGTGGCCTCAGCAAGCTTAGTGAAGTAGTAGTTGTCGCCCGTCGCGTCAATAATCAAGACCTTGGGGTTCCGAGCAAGTCGGTCTGTCCGCTCTGACTCGGGTAACGAACATGACGGGCAAGACGCGTAAACGACGATCCTGCGATGGTCACCGACTAACTCCCGGATCGAACTTGGAGGCAACTGGCCCAATTCCAGATCGCCAATCAGAGAGGGAAGGTTCGGTACAAACGGATCGACGGGAACGTAGCTCGCTGCGGCAAAGCGCATTCCGAATACATCGAGCGCACAAAGGCTGAACCACGCAGGAACAGAAAGCACCACGATACCAATGGCACCAGGCCTGTAAGCCTTCGCTGTCCGTATCACCCCATTGGACTTCCTACTTGCTCCGATAGCCAGCATGGCACGAAGTCCAAAGAAGCTGGTTTGCTTCCATTGGCTTCTGTTATCCTCAGACAGGTTCAAATGAACCTGCCGCCGGCTCAAATGTGGCTGTTTTAGGGTCGAGGACGGGCGTTTCGACTTGAAAACGGCTCTGCTCGACTCGAAAACGACGATCTTCGACTCGAAGACAGCTCTCTTCGACTTGAAAACGGCCTTCTTCGACTCGAGAATAGCTCTCCTCGACTCGAAAACGGCGATCTTCGACGCGAAGGCGGGGCGTAGTTAGTAGCACCTATCCCGCTCCGGGGTAGCCCGGAGAGCAATAAAAAGCGGGTAGGAGGCAATAAGAATGGCAAGGATCAAGACACGCCCGGACGAGCTCCGGGACCAGCTCAATCAGGCATCGGCGGCAGCGACCGCCGCAGGGCCCACGTGGCCCACATCCGCACCGACCCCCGCCGCGCCCACGGCCGCAGCCGCGCGATCACCTCGGCGTTCGAGTCCACGCCCCCTTGGTTCCTGTGGATGATCTCCGCCATGCGCCGCTGGTGCGCCGTCAGGATCGCGATCAACGGGATCACCACCACCAGTCCCAACCCGATCACCATCTCGATCGCGTCTTCAAAGCTGGCAACTAGGAGCGTCGGAGCCATGCACGTATTATCGCGCAACCGTGGCTAGGGTTGCGGCACACCAAACGTCCGGCCCGATTGCCTTACCCCGCCAGGCTCCCCATCGGGTCCCAAGGGTCCAGAACCACCGGCTCTTGCGAAAGCACTTCGACCACCGAGGCCGGCACGTGGCGCTTCTGCACCACCACCTCGAAGTTGTACTCCTCGAACCACCGGTCCGTCATCTGGAAGTAGCCCTTCTCCCCCGCCTCGTCGCCCCACGAGTTCTCCACGCGCCACTTGCGCGGCGACCCCGCGTCGTCCAGGTCCACTCCCGTAAAGACCATCGCGTGCGTCATCATCGAGTGCCGGTACATCAGCCGCTCCGCCTTGCTCAGACCGAGGTCGGACCCGTACAGCAGGTCATACGCGTAGAGGTCGAGGTCCATCGAGCCCAGGTCGCGGCTCAGGTACTTCCCTACGTCGCAGCCGAACCAGACCGGGTCGCCGTCCTTGATCTGCTCGATCGCCGCGCGCTTCATCGTTCCGAGGTCGACGTTCACGTACGCGATCGGCTCTCCGCCCACCACGTTCCCCAAGAACTTCACGGTGTAGAGCTTGTTGAACGAGTGCTGTGGCCGCGGGTCGTGGATCAGGCAAACTAGGTCGCCAAGGTCCATCCCGACGTACTTCTTGAAAAAACCCTGCGGCGTCAGGCGACCGGCGCGCGTGAACTTCTTGTCCTTGTCGCGCCACTGCCACTCGAACTCCGTCGGTGGCACCCCCAGGTGCACGCACAGCATCTTATACACTTGCGCCATCTGCTCCTCGCGCATCGCCTCGAGCTTCTTAGGAGCGGCGCCGCCCTCGTGCGCCTCGCGCAGGCGCACCGCAAACTCGCGCAGCCGACCTGTGACCTGCGCGTTCATCGGGCCGGTCGCCGAGGAGCTCTCCGTCTCCGGCATTACGCTCTTCGGCACCACGCCGTACTTGTTCACCAGGTTGATGAACATGTGCCACTGCCCGCCGTCCTGGATCGGGTCGCTGAGCAGATGGTCGAGCACGCGGCTCCCCACTGGCTCGTCCAACGTCTCGATGATGTTCGTCAGGAAGTAGTTCGCCTTTTCCAGTTTGTCGAAGAAGCACTGGTACGCCTGGCTCAGCTCCCACTCTTCGCCCAGGTTCATCGAGGCGATGCACTTTGCGCGGAAGGTGTTTAGGGCGGCAAACAGCCAGCACCGGCCGGACTGCTTCTGCGCCGTTGCAGCGTTCTCCGGCAAGTGGTGCGAGAACGAGCGGTCGATCCGGGCCGCCACCTCGCGGTCGACCGCCACTTTCGCCAGCGGCGCGGCGGTCACGGCGTTCATCGCCGCCAGGTTCTTCGGGTCGTTGCGGAAAGCCCGCTCGAAGGCCGACAGGGTCTCCGGGGTCAGCGCGGTCGAGGGCTTGCCGACAAGGGTGCTTGCCATGGCCCGATTTTACTCGCCGGTCGGGGGCTTGGCACCGGGAGAAGAGAACTCGAACACTGGGCCCTTCCAGTCCGTGGTCCGGAACTCATGCATCTTCCCGCCCGTGTACCGCCACACCACAGTCTTCCAGAACGACCGTGCCGCCTTGTTCTCCTCCTGCACCGCAACCTGCCACTTGCCGGGGAACCTGTCGAAGACGATCCGCGCGATCTCCTCGCCGATCCCGAGCCGACGGTACGAGTGCATGATGAAGAACTCAGCCACAGTGTGCACCTGCGCACCTTTGTACGACTCGATGTCGCGGATCAGCCCGAACCCTGCGATCTGCTCCCGGACCTTGAACAAGAACGCGTGCCGCTCCGGCTCGACCCAGTAGCACGAGAACGGCGGGTACTCCATGTTCCCGTCCTCGCCCACGCGCACCGCCTCGAACTGCGACATCTCGTGCAGGTACATGTTTAGCAGGTTGCGCACTAGGTCGCGCTGCTGGAGGGTCGCTCTCTCGATCTGCAGCGGCATCGCTACCCTCCCCCTCCGCAGGCACGAACAAGCCCACCGGCACGAACTATCGTTCCGCCAGCAGGGCCGCGCTCTTCGAAACGCCGGGTATTCCCGGGCATCCTTCTGATCGAACGACGCTTCCAGGACCCGGAACGTTCGCGGGCACAGAAATGCGCCCCTGTCTTGGACAGGGGCGCTCTCATCTCAGAACCCTCGGGCCTCAGCCCTTCTTGGCCTTGGCGACCGCCGATGCGATGCGCGACTTGCGCCGTGCGGCCTGTCGCTTATGGATGATCCCGCGCTGCGCCGCCTTGTCGAACTGCTTCTGCACCTCGATGAGCGCCGCCGCGGTCTTCTTGGGGTCCCCCTCTGCAATCGCCGCGCGCACCTTCTTAACGTGAGTCTTCAGGCCCGTGCGCACGCCCTGGTTCGCCGCGCGCCGCTTCGCGTTGCGCTTGATGTCCTTCTTCGATGATTTTAGATTTGCCATGTCTAGCTAGGAACCCAATTATATCCCGTCAGTCCTTTACGACGAACTTCCGCTTCGTCTTGTCGAAACCCTGCTCGACCTTCTTGTGGTCGTAGTGCCACACCGGCGAGCCAGAGCGCTGGTAGAAGCACGAGTACCCGCTCAGGACCGAGGCCAGCAGGCGTCGCGACGTCCGCCGCACCACGTTGACCTCCCAAAGCACGGTCAGGAAGTCCGCGCCCTTCGGCCAGTGCGTCATCACCTCGCGCAGCACGTCGAACGTGCTCATCCCTTCGGCCCGCCCTGCGATTCCGCGCAGCTCTTCCATCCGCTGGCCGCTGATGTAAACCACCGGGTCCGTCTGGTCCAGCCACTCGAACTCGAACACGTTCGGCCGCTCGGTCTTCGTGAGAGTGAATACCGCGCCCGACTCAACGGGCTGGTCCAGCCACCAGTCGATCAGATTGAACAACAACCGCAGGCGGTGGTTCATCCACACCTGCAGCTCGCGCCCCTCTTTGTCCACGAACAGCAGCTCTTGTATCTGCGGCTTGGCGTCGAAGTAGTTCGTCGGGAACTGGCACATCGGGAACGTCCCCAGCTCGCGGTGGATCGGCTTCAGCACCAGGCGCAGGGTATCCGGCAGAGTCTTCGGCTCGGGAAGGATATCTTCGTCCTTCACGTCCGTCGCCAGCGGGTGCGAAAGCAGCTTGCGCAGTGAGCTGCTCAGCCCTTCGTCCGTCATCTCGACGTCGAACGGCTCGCCCTCTGCGTCCTTCAGGTCCGACCTCTCGAACTTGAACGGCTTGGGCAGCGAACGGATGAACTCAGGCGCAGAATCCGGCGCTCGGAACCGGTCGCCGCCGACCCACCAGACCTCGTCGCGGCTCTGCAGCGCCGCCATCATGTTCGCCATGTCGTCCGGGTACGTCTTCACAGCCGGCGTGATCTCGTAGTGCTGTTCGAGCAGCTCGGCCACAGTGACGGTCTTTTCGCTCGCCCTGATCTCCTTGATCAGCCCCTTCACGTCAGCCGCCTTCAGCTCCAGCGGTGCGACGTCCTCGATCTCGATCGTCGGCTTGATCTTCGTCGCGATCACGGAAGCGAGCTTCAGCCACTTCCCCGCCTCGTTCTCGGCGTAGATCTTCCCGTTGGGAGAGTACACGAAACCTGGAATGCTCAACAGCTCCGCGTTGAACGAGCGCCAGTCGAAAAGCCGCTCGGCCTGCGGGTCTTCCGGCGACAGCTTCTTCCAAGCCGCGGCGCCCAGCGCCTTCAGCCCGACCGGCGCGCACCGCTCGAGCGCGAGCATGATCGCGTCGTCCTGCGACCAGTTGAACCGGGTGAGCTCCCGCTCGATCGCATCCACTTCCTCTCCAATGACGCCGTTGACCAGCAGCGCGCGCTCGACTGGCTCGTCGTTCGCCTTGAACACGATCGTCGCCGGCACGACCAGGTCGTTGCGTGCGATGAAGAGGTACTCGCTGTCCGCCGCCGTGCGACGGATCGCGCCTTCGACCCACTCCGCCGAGCGTCCGCGGGTCCGGCTGATCTCCTGCACACAAAGCTCGATCGGCATCGGCGCGTCGAACCGTTCCACCACGAGCCGTAGCGCCTCGTGGAACGGCTTGCCTGTGCTCGCGACCCGCGCCGCCGGAACCCATCGCCGCTCCTGGTAGGCGAACATCCGCGGATTGGACGCCAAGAGCGACCGGACGGCCGGTAGCCCGAGCCCCGTCCCCTTGAGCCGGTCCGAGATCTCGCTCGGCTTCATCACCTCGTAGAGCTCCGTGAGTTGTTCTAGGATTAATCGGTCTGCATAGAGCCTGGCGGCCTGTTCGCTGGGTTTGAGTGTGCTCGCTTTCGACAAAGGGGTGGCTCCTAGGTTCAAATCTGCCGCGCGGCTGAGCGTTTGACAGGTCCGCGCAAACAAAAATTATGGCACACTCCAGCCCCCGGCCCGCCCCTGTTTTGGGCCCCTTCCCGGCTACTTCGAGCGGGCCTGGCCCGCCTCTTCCCGGTTCGATTCGGCCGTCCTTCCCAGGTCGACCGCCGAGACCGCCAGCATTAGCACCACTAGCAGAGCAAACCCCGAGTTGGCGAGGAGGGTCTGAAGCGTGAAGCTCAGCCGCCGGCCCCGCCGCAGCATCTCTACGAACGCCACCAGCATCTGGCCGCCGTCGAGCGGCACGATCGGCAACAGGTTCATCACTCCGAGCGAAACGCTCAACAGCCCCGCGTAGACCAGCACGTTGTAGAGTCCTTGCTGGACGACCGCGCTCGTCACCTGCGCCATCGCGGTCGGACCTGCCACGTTCTCCGCCGCCTTCGATGGCGCGAGCACCGTCTTCGTGAGCCCAGCTACCATCTGAATCGGCGCGTTGACCGATTCCCCCAGAGCCGCGCCAAGGGTGATCGGCTCGAACCGGGTCCCGAACATCACGCCGAGCCGGGCCGAAATCGCCTTTTCGTCCGAAAGCTCCATCCCTGGCTTGAACACGACGCCGGGCTTTTCATCCACCTTCGGAACGACGCGGGCCGTCACAAGCAGACCGTCGTGCCGGTAGGTGACGCTGACTGGCACTGCGACGCGCGAGCCGTCCGCCCCTTCGCGCCACTTGTCGTGCATCAGTTTCGTGATCGTGTAGAAGTTCGGCACCGCCTGCCCGTCGATCGAAACGATCGTGTCGCCCTTCTGGATCCCCGCCGCCGCCGCGCCGCCATCCTTGTCGACTCCCCCGACGATCGGTCGGTCGTCGGGCACCTCTTTGCCGTAGGCCGAATACGCGGCAGTCATCACCACGATGCCGAACAGCACGCTAAAGAACGGCCCAGCAAAGAGCGTGATCAACCGCTGCCACGGAGGCCTGCTGTAAAACCCGTCCTCGATCCGCACCTCGCTCCCGTCCTGCCGAGCCTGCATCCCCCGGATCGCAGCAAACCCACCGATCGGCAGGAGCAACAAGGAAAACTCGGTGCCGCTCTTGCTCGTGCGCGCCCACAGCGGCCGATAGCGCACGGGCACTCGCTCCTCGCCCGGGCGCAACACGATCTCGCCAAACCCCTGCTTGTCGTCCTCCTGCTCCTTCATCTGAACCGGCAGATAGTAAACGAGCATCAGCGCGATCAAGCTCGCGCCCGTCGCCACGCCGAGCCCCATCTCCGCGCTCACGCCCTGGAACCGCGTCCCGATCACAAGCACGACCGCCCCTACCGCGAGCGACTTCCCCCAAGTCAGCAGCACCTGCCGCAACGGAACGTGGTAAAGCGCGCTCAGGCGGAGGATCGTCCAGATCGGCACGACCACGCCAGCCACGGCGAGCCCAGAAAAGTAGAGAGAGCCAGAACCGACCAACGCCCCTGCCACCATCCCGACAAATGCAAGCGCGAACACGCTCCAAACGACCAAAGCCGGCGCAATCGGCCGCTCCAAGTACGGCGAAAGGTCCGTCTTGCGATATCCGCCCATGAAGATCGCGAACGCGTTTACGCGCATCCCGAACCACCGCGCGAACAGATAGTGCCCCAGCTCGTGGACGTATACGAGCACCGTCAGCACGACCGTTGCCACGGCGATCGTGAGCAGGGCGTGCCCCAGTGCCCCAAAAGCGCCCATCTAGACCCTGCTCCCGAGCAGGGACTGGGCCGTGCGCCTGGCCCACGCGTCGGTCTCGATCAGGTTGTCCAGCCTTGGGCGTCCGGGCGCGTGCTTCACCATGACCTCTTCTACGATCTCTGCGATCTGCAGGAAGCCACAAGACCCATTCAAAAAGGCGTTCGCCGCGACCTCGTTCGCCGCGTTCATCGCGCAAGGCATCGTCCCGCCCGTCGCCAGAGCCTGCCGCGCCAGCCGCAAGCAACGGAATGTCTTCTCGTCCGGCTCCTCAAACGAGAGCACGGGCGTGTCGGTCGGGTCCCACGGCCGCAGCTCGTTCGGCTTGCGCTCAGGATAGAGCATCGCGTACTGGATCGCAAGCCGCATGTCCGGCCAGCCGAACTGCCCCAGCACGCTCCCGTCCTTGAACTTCACGAACGAATGAACGATGCTCTGTGGGTGGATCACCACGTCCACCTGCGCCGGCTTCACGTCGAAGAGCCACCGCGCCTCGATGATCTCGAGCCCCTTGTTCATCAGCGTCGCGCTGTCCACCGTGATCTTCCCGCCCATCCGCCACGTCGGGTGCCGCAGCGCCTGCTCGGTCGTGACGTTGCGCAGCTCGTCCCGCGTCTTCCCACGGAACGGGCCGCCAGAGCCCGTGATGATCAGCCGGTCGATCTGGTCGTTCGTCGACCCCTGCATGCACTGGAACAGCGCGCTGTGCTCGCTGTCGATCGGCGTCATCGTGATCTTCTTCTCGCGCACGAGCGGCATCACGACCTCTCCCGCCGCCACCAACACCTCTTTGCTCGCCAGTGCGACGTTCTTCCCCGCTTGCACCGCAGCGATCGTCGGCATCAGGCCGATCACCCCCGCCACAGCCACTACGACAAGGTCCACCTCGTCCATCGCCGCCAGCGCGGTCACCGCGTCGATCCCGCCAGGGATCCCCGCCTTCCGCGCCGCCGCCTCGTCGTTCAGCGCCAGGTGCTCGACCCCGAACTCCCTGGCCTGCTTGCGGATCTCGTCGGCGTTCCGGTGCGCCGCCAGCCCCACCACTTGCAGCCGGTCCGGGTGCTGGCGCACGATGTCGAGCGTCTGCACACCGATAGACCCCGTCGAACCGAGCACTACAACGCGCTTCACAGGGAGAGATTGTACCGGTCCCACCGCCTCTGCCCTTCCGAACCTTCTCGACCCGACGCGCACAAACCCGAACCCCTTACCGCAATCGACCCATGCCTCATGGCTCGGGACCCGTGACTCCCGGCTCCTACATCCCCCTGCCATAATTCCCTAATGCCCACGGAGGCAGCCTTGGACTCGCGACTCATCCTCTCGGACGACAAGGTCCGTGGGCTCGCAGCCTCCTACGGCACGCCCCTCTACGTCCTCGACGAGCAGCACTTGCGAGACCGCGTCCGCGCATACAAGGCCGCCTTCGCAAAGGCCCATCCCAAAACCGAGCTCACCTTCGCCAGCAAGGCCAACTCCACCCTCGCCGTGCTTGCCATCGTCGCGAGCGAGGGATGCCTCATCGACGCCGCGAGCGAAGGCGAGCTGCGCGCTGCGCTCCGCGCCGGCGTCCCCTCGGGCAAGGTCCACCTCCACGGCAACGCAAAGTGCGCGCAGGAGATCAAGGCCGCCTTCGAAGCGCGCGTCTCCCAGATCGTCGTCGACAATCTCGAAGAGATCGAGGCGATTGCGAACACCAAGGGCGACTGCCCGCCGCTCGTCCTGCGTCTCGCACCCGGCGTCGACCCCAAGACCCACGCCAAGATCAGCACCGGCCAGGCGGACACCAAGTTCGGCTTCAACATCGCCGACGGCTCCGCACAGGCGGCGCTCCTCGTCGCGCTCAGCAAGAAACTGCCCGTCATCGGATTCCACTGCCACGTCGGCTCGCAGTTGCTAGACCCTGAGGCGCAGATCGCAGGCGGCCAGGCCCTCGCGTCCTTCGCGCGCGAGATGCACAACATGCACGGCTTCGAGACCAAGGTTCTCAACGTCGGCGGGGGCATGGGCATCCGCTACACCGACGAGTCGCAAGAACCCGACCTGCAGTCCTACTGCAGCGCGATCGCGCAAGCGGTCACAAAAGGGCTCGAAGGCTCCGACCTCGACCCGCTGCTCGTCCAAGAGCCCGGACGCTGGATCGTCGGAGAGTCCTGCGTCACCATCTATGAGGTCAACAACGTCAAGACCGTCCCGACCAAGCACGGCACACGGACCTACGTCTCGGTCGACGGCGGGATGAGCGACAACCCCCGCCCCGCGCTCTACCAAAGCCCCTACCCGGTCAGGTGGGTCGGCAAGGACGGCCGCGCACCGGGCGAGCAGACGACCGTCCGCGTCGCAGGCAAGCACTGCGAGTCCGACACCCTTTTTGACGACAAACCGCTCCCCAAGAACGTCCAAAAAGGCGACTTCCTCCAAGTCCTCTGCACCGGCGCGTACAACTCTTCGATGGCGAGCAACTACAACCGATACTCCCGCCCCGCCACGGTCCTTCTGCGCCCGGGCGGCACGCACGAACTCGTCCAGCGCCGAGAGACGTGGGACGAGATGTTCGCGCGCGAGGTCCTGCCGGAGGACCTCCGTTAGTGCATATCCCTCCGCTTCCCGTCCTTCTCGCCATCGGCATCATCCTCTTCGTCGCCATCGGCCTGCACGAATACGCACACTGCAAGGTCGCGGACATGTTCGGCGACCCCACGCCGGGCTCTTTCGGCCGCGTCACCCTCAACCTCACCAAGCACTTCGAGCCGACCGGCGTCTTCATGATGGTCTTCACGACGCTCTCCGGCTACGGCGTCGGGTGGGGCAAGCCCGCACCGGTCGATATGAGAAAGATGCGCAACCCGCGCTGGGACGGCTTCCTCACCGTCGCCGCCGGGCCGATCTGCAACCTGCTGCAGGCCACCGTCTTTGCGATCGTCATCCGCTCGCTGGTCCTCGCGCGGGTCGACTTCGGCCCCGACAGTTGGTTCACGCTCCTGCTCTACGTCGGCGTGGTGCTCAACGTCCGCCTCGCGCTCTTCAACCTCATCCCGTTCGGGCTTCTCGACGGACACTGGCTCGTCGGCCTGCTGATGCCGGAAAAGCCGCGCTACTATTGGTTCAAATTCAACCGCTCATACGGCATCGTCATGATCCTCGGCGTGATCCTCGTCTCGCAGTACATGGAGAGCAATGGCCACAAATCGCCGCTGACGTACTTCATCGACGTCCCGGGCTCGTACATCGAGCGCTTCCTGCTCGGCGCGCCCAAATGACCATGACCGAATCCCGACGATTCCTCTCCGGCACGCCGCGTTCCCTCCCCCTTGGGATTGGCCGCGCGAAGTCTCCAGCGGAGACTTCGCCCGCGCCAAGGTTAGGGTGGGGGTCCGCTAGAATCAACCCCGGACCGCAATGACCGAAACCCGACGAATCCTCTCCGGCATGCGCGCCACCAACCCGAGGCTCCACCTCGGCAACTACGAGGGCGCCCTCCGCAACTGGGTCGTGCTCCAAAACCAGGGCTGCGAGATGTACTGCATGGTCGCCGACTACCACGCCCTCACAACAATGGGCCACACTCCCGACGACCTCGCGCACAACTCCATCGAGGTCGCCAAGGACTTCATCGCCGGCGGCATCGATCCCGACAAGGCGGCCGTCTTCGTCCAGTCCACCGTCCACCAGCACGCCGAGCTGAACCTCGTCCTTAGCATGGTCACCGGCCTTGGCAAGCTCGAGCGCGTCCCCACTTTCAAAGAAAAGAAGGCCGAACTGGCCAAGGACGTGCCCGTCTCATTCGGACTCCTCGGCTACCCGGTCCTGCAGGCGGCAGACATCCTCCTCTACAAGCCGTACGGAGTCCCGGTCGGGAAGGACCAGGCGCCGCACCTCGAGCTGACCCGCGAGATAGCGCGCTCCTTCAACTCGATCTTCGGCAAAGACGTCTTCCATGACATCAAGGACATCATCCCAGAAGACGATAGCCGCGCGAAGCTGCCCGGCCTCGACGCCGACGAGAACGGCAAGCTGCGAAAAATGTCCAAGTCCTACGACAACTGCCTATACATCAACGAGTCACCCGACGAGACCGCAAAGAAGATCATGTCGGCCTACACCACGCCCACAAAGCTAAAGAAGACCGACCCCGGTGTCCCCGAGGGATGCGCCGTCTGCCAGTACCTCAAGCTCTACTCCCCAGACTGGAAGACGCAGTGGGAGGAGGACCGCATGGGCCAAAGGGGCTGCGTCCAGAACAAAAAGGACCTCATCGAGGTCATAAACGAGTTCCTGCGCCCCATGAGGGACCTTCGTACCAAGCTCGACGACGCTACGATCCATGACGTATTAAGGAAAGGAGCACAAAAAGCTTCGGAAAGGGCGGAGAAGACCATGCAAGAGGTCCGCGAGGCCATGAGGATGGCCCTCTGAACGGATGGGGATAGCGCGTCACCAAGCCGAGAATGATAAAGAGAAACCATGGAGGGTCCACACCTGTGAGCCTGGACGAAGGATTCGATCCTAGGCTGAAGAAGACCGCCACGACGCCGCGACCCCAGTTCGCGCACGTCAAAGTGGTCTACTTCGACCTCGACGACACCCTTTGTGCCTACTGGGACGCTGCGAAAAAAGGGCTCCGACTCGCCTTCGAAGACCACCCCGAGCACGGCAAGCCCATCGACACCATGATCCGGCACTGGGGCGACGCCTTCCGCGAGTTCTCTCCGACCATCAAGGACACACACTGGTACGCCAAGTACCTCGAGAGCGGCGAGACGACTCGCATAGAGCTCATGCGCCGAGTCCTCGAAAGGGTCGGCGTCTACGACGAAGACCTCGCAGAGCGCCTCTCGCACACCTATTACGTCGAGCGCCACGCGGCGCTCGAGCTCTTCCCCGAGGCGCGCGAAGTGCTGGAGCAGCTCCACAGAAGGTTTAAGCTCGGGCTCATCACAAACGGGCCCGCTGACATCCAGAGGCAGGAGATCGAGACCCTCCACATCCTCCACTTCTTCAACGCCGTGCTGATCGAAGGAGAAATGGGCAAGGGCAAGCCGCACCCCGACGTCATGAAGCTCGCCGAACAGCTCAGCGGTTTCGCTGGAGAAGAGGTCCTCTTCGTCGGCAACAGCTACAAGCACGACGTCGCGCCGGCGAGGGAAGCCGGGTGGCACCAAGCTTGGGTCCGCAGGCCGTCCGACGTCTCACCCACCTCAAAGTCGCAAGAGCCCGAAGGGATCCCCGAAGGCGCACCCGAGCCCGACATCACCATCACCAACCTCCGCCAGCTCCTCCCAGCCCTCGGTCTCTCCTGACACAGTTCCCTCCCCATCGGCATGGGCCGCGCAGATTCCCTCCCCCTTGGGGGAGGGTTAGGGTGGGGGTCGACGATGCCTCCGCCACGCATCGAGTGGTGGAGGCGAAACAGAAAGCGTGACGCCGTAATTGTGGTGCAGGCCTCTGGCCTGCGCCCGGCCGCGCAGATTCCCTCCCCCTTGGGATTGGCCGCGCGAAGTCTCCTGCGGAGACTTCGCCCG
>CAMLDW010000027.1 GCA_946479035.1 uncultured Chthonomonadaceae bacterium
GACAGGCAGTGTGCCGTTGGATTGCGATGCAGAGTCGTAGTAGCTGACAGTGCAGCTTGTTGAATACCAATCGGTCTTATAAGCCCTGCCAAAGATTGTCTGGCCTGTCCCAGGCGCAGAAACCCGCAGCGTGCGTTCAGCCACCTGAGGGTAAGGCTCTCCTGGGTGCTCCTGTTCCCACTCGAAAACGTCGATCTCGATCCCGTCCCACGTGTATCCTGTAATCGTCCACGTGCTCGGTATCGAGACGGGCACGCACGTCATCTGGAACTCGGCGTAAGGTGTCCCTGCATGGTGTTTCGACGGCGGACGAAACTCTCCGTTCCAATGGAGGTCGTTCGTCCTGGCGCCGAAGTCGATCCGGAACTCAGCCCCCCCCCCCGCCAGGGGGGCCGGACTGTGCCAGTACAGCACAACCAAGCAGCGTCAGGAGGACTAACAACGGCCACCGCATAGGGTCAGGATATCACGTCTGTGGGCAATTTGATTCACCCCCGTCGTAGCGATTCGATGGCGAAAGCCTTCTTGAGGGCCGCTGCCCCGCCGACGACGGGGATTTGGATGGAGGTGGAGTTCAGGTCGATCGTCAGCTTCGTCCCCGCCTTCGGCCAGACGGTGAAGTCGTGGTCGCTGGAGAGGACCATGAGCGCGATGCGCTTGCCTGCGGGGATGACTTGGTCGTCGGGCTGGAGGTCGAAGGTGAGCCTGACGAACTGGCCGGGGGTCAACGGTATGCCGGGCGCCATGGAGTCGTAGTTGCCGCCGTGGGTGAGCGACTGCCAGTTCTGCGGGTCCGCCCAGCCGCGCGTGATGAGGTTTTCAGTACCGATGCGCGCGCCCTCCCACGGGAGCTGCACGAGATAGACGGAGAGGTTGGCGGCGGTCTTGCTGCAAGCGAGGCGGACGGTGACGCGACAGCTGCCAGAGATGTGGAGCGGCTCCTTTAGCACAGGGGTCGCGTAGACGAGGCGATTGAGGGACTCTGCGGCCTTGGCGAGGGTCGGGGCGTCGAGGGAGACGTCGTCGGTGAGGGATTCTCCCTTTTGCCGCGAAGGCGCGGCGAAAACGAGGCCGCCGAGCTTGTTGCCGCCGTCGCTCGGATAGAGCACGACGGGCGCGGAACCGGGGAGCGGATAGTCTGGGTAGGCGGTTGGCGTGCGCTCGCCTTCGCGCACGATGTACGCCTTCGGGCCGTCCTCGACTCCGTTCTTCACGCCATAGAGGAAGCGCGTGAACCACTTGTTCATGAGCTCGAAGGGCGGGTTGCCGCCGTGGCCACCCTGGTGGAAGTACTGCACGAGCGGGACGCGGCCCTTGATCGCCTCACTGATGCGGACGCTGTGCTCGGGCACGACGTTCCAATCGTTGAAGCCGTGCGCGATGAGGACGGCGCACTTGATGCCCTTCGCGAAGTTGAGGAGGTCGCGGTCGGCCCAGAACTTGTTGTAGTCGCCGGTCTTGCGGTCGCGGAACTGGGCGAAGAGGCCGTCGCGGTAGAGGGCGTTGCTGTGATCGCGTTTGGCGGGGTCGCCGGAGTTGATGAAGTCGTAGAGCGCGTCCACATCCTCGCCCAGGTATCCGCCGGGGCTCCTGACCAGGCCGTTGCTGCGATAGTAGTGGTAGTAGGAGGTGTTGGGGGAGACGGGGATGATCGCCTCGAGCCCTTCGACGCCGGTGGTCGCGGCGGCGATCGGGATCGTGCCGTTGTAGGAGGTGCCGGTCATGCCGACTTTACCGGTGCACCAGGCCGCCTTGACCTCTTGGTCTCCGTCCACGGTCGCGAAGCCATGTGCGCGACCGTTGAGCCAATCGATGACGGCCTTCGGCGCGAACCGCTCGGGCGCGCCGCCGACCGTCGGGCATCCGGTCGAGAGGCCAGTGCCGGGCGCGTCGGAGTGGACGACCGCGAAGCCGCGCGGGACCCACGTGTTGACCAGGTCGTTAGAGACGAACTTGCGATCCGCCTGGAAGGGGACAGGCGGGTGGGTGGTGCGCGGCGGCGGCTCGGAGTCCACTTCTTGGTGCACGTCCCAGAAGATGCCGTTGGTACCGGCGGTGCCGGCGAAGTAGGGGGAGGACTCGTAGATGGCGGGAACCTTGAGACCTTCGGTCTCGGTCTGCCTTTGCCGCGTGACGTCCACGAACATCCGATCCAGCCTGCCGTCCTGGTCGGAGTCGAACTCGGTCTCGACCCAGAGGCTCTCGCGGACCCACTGCTGGCGGTCGGAGAAAGCCTCGACGACCTGTGCCTGTCCGTCCACGAAGACGGGCTTGGCCTCTTGCGAGCGCGCGACGATATGGAACGCGAGGAAGGCGGAGGCGACGATGAGGCTGAGTTGTCGGACGGGCCGGTTCATGACGCCTGTATTATGCGCCCCGCTCGGACGATGCACGCTCGCTGGGCTAAGGCAGGACGAACACGCCCGTCGTCTGGCCGAACTGGTTCGTTCCCGCGCCGTTGGAGCCGAAGGTAGCCCAGTTCGTGCCGCTCATGTCGTCCATGCGCACGACGCGCGAGTTGAGCCAGTCCGCGACATAGATCCTCTGCGCGACGTCGAACGAGACGCGGAACGGGCCGTCGAACTGTTCGTCGCCCGATCCTACAGTGCCGAACGCGACCCAGTTCAGCCCCGCCATGTCGTCGAACTTGACAACGCGGTTGTTGCCGAAGTCGGCGACGAAGATGTGGGCGAAGGAGTCGAACGATATCCCTGCGGGGTTTGAGAACTGGTCGGTGCCGCTGCCGGTCGAGCCAAACGTCGTCCAATTGGCGCCGGTCATGTCGTCCATCCGCACGACGCGGTCGTTCCCCCAGTCGGACACGTAGATCTTCGTGTCGGGCCCGACCACCATGCCGTGCGGGAGCGTGAACTGGTTGGTGCCGCTGCCCGGGGTGCCGAGCTCGATCCAGCCCGTGCCGACCATGTCGTTGATCCGCACGACGCGCCCGTTGTTCGAGTCGCAGATGTAGATATGGTCCGTTGGGTCGACCGCAAGGCCCAGGGGCGCTGAAAACTGGTTCGTGCCGCTGCCGGTCGTCCCGAAGGTGGTCCAGCCCGCGCCGGTCAGGTCGTCGACGCGCACGATGCGGTCGTTGTTCGCGTCGGCGAAGTAGAACCTTCCAAGGCTGTCCTGCACCATGTCGAACGGCCGGTCAAACTGGTTGGTGCCCGAGCCTGTCGAGCCGAACGTTTTCCACCCTGAGCCCGACATCGTGCGGACGCTTACGATCCTTCCGTTGCCGTCGTCCAGGATGATCAGCCCGCCGATCGAGGCCCCGCCGCCCCCGCCCCCGCCGCCGCAGGACACGAGCGCAAGAAGGCAAAGGAGGGAAGCTGCCCGAAAAAGCTTGCGGACCATAGCAGAGACTATACAGCAGAAGTGCAGGGACTGCCAAGCCGGGCTGCCGCGATCTGATAGAATCCAGGCTCGCTGCGGCCCCTGCTGCAGCGGGTGTCCTTGAGATGATCGTCCATTTGGCCACGCGACGTGGCGTCCGTTCTGTCACCAAACACATGTGGTACAGGCCCTCGCTGCTGCGCCAGATCAAGACCGTGGCGTACGAGGATCTGCTGCGGGCGCACGAGTGGCCGCGTGGCGTGTACCTCTTTACCGACATGGAGCGGATGACGGGAGCGCAGCGAAGCTACGCGACCTGGCTGTGGGAGCGGATGGGCGAACGGCCCGACGCTTTCCGGCTGCTCAACCACCCGACGCGCCACCTGCGCAGGTTCGACCTTCTGCGCCTGCTTCACGAGCGCGGGGTCAACGACTTCAACGTGTACCGGCTGCACGAGCTGGACGCTATCTCTAACTTCCCAGTTTTTCTGCGCTATGAGAACCGGCACACGGGCTCGCTGACCCCGCTGCTCGAGACGCGCAGCCAGGTGGAGGACAGGATCGCCGCGCTTGCGGCGGCCGGCGAACGGCTCGACAACGTGATCGCCGTCGAGTTCGTCGACACGGTGGATCGGCGCGGGACCTTCAGGAAATACGGTGCTTTTCGGATCGGCGACAGCATCGCGCCCCGCCACATGTTTGCCGGCGCGCACTGGGAGGTGAAGGTCTCTACGAACAACCGCCCGACCCGATACCGCGCCGAAGAGTACGCCTACCTTCGCCAAAACCCGCACGCAGCTCAGGTCATGGAGATCTTCGAGACCGCAGGGCTGCAGTACGGCCGCATCGACTACGGCCTCAAAGAGGGACGGATCCAAGTGTGGGAGATCAACGACAACCCGCAGATGAACTCGGGCCTGAACATGTTTTTGACGAAAGGGAGGGTGGGGCGCTACTTCGTGAGCATCCGCGCGATCGAGAGGGCCTTCGAGCAAGAGACGGAGAAGCTCGTGCCGGGGCCGGCGGTCGAGATCAGGGCGTCGAGCGACCACGTCTGGAGGGCACTGTGCGCCCAGTGATCGTCCACCTGGCAACGCAGAGGGGGATCCACTCCTTCCGGAACACGAAGCGGCGCGGACAGGAGATCGGCTTCCCTATCACGACCGTTCGCTATGAAGACCTGGCAGAGCGGCGGACCTGGCCGCGCGGGATGTACCTTTTTACAGACATGGAGCGCGCGACCCCGTGGCAGTGCTCGCTCGCCGCGCAGCTTTGGAACAAGCTCGCGCAACGACCGGACGCCTTTCGCCTGTACAACCATCCTTTGGAGGTGCGTCGGCGGTACGAGCTGCTGCGCGCGCTCTACGAAGACGGCACGAACGACTTCAACGCGTACAGGCTGACCGAACTTCCCGGCAAAGTGCGGTACCCGGTGTTCCTGCGCTATGCGGACCAGCACATCGGGCCTTCGACCGGGCTCCTGCACGACCAGTCCGAGCTCGAAGCGGCGCTGGCGCAACTGCTCATCGAAGGGCACCCGCCGGAGAGGCTGATCGTCGTCGAGTTCTGCGACGTCTCGTGCGGGACAGGCGCGTTTACAAAGTACAGCGCGTTCCGGCTCGGTGACACCGTCTACACGGGGCACATGATGGCCTCGCGCGAATGGGCGGTCAAGCGAGAGAACAACGCGCCGGAGCTAGTCGCCGGGCGCGAAGTGGGGTTCATCGCTTCGAACCCGCACGAAGCGCAAGTCAGGCGCGCTTTCGACGTCGCGGGGCTCTCGTGGGGGCGGATCGACTACGGCGTGCTCGATGGCAGGATCCAAGTTTGGGAGATTAACGACAACCCGAAGCTCGGTTCGAGCTTATTCCGGCAGACGCTCGGAAGGAAAAAGGCGCGGGTCGTCTCGCGAGGGGCGCGGCGCGCCGTTTTCGCAGGCGAGATGGCGAAGGTCGAACCGGGCGAGAGCATGGACTTCCTGGTGCGTCCCTCCGAGCTTGCGACGGCCCTGCAAGAGGCTCACGCGCGGGCCGTCGAGCAGGACCTCGCACGCAGCTGGGTCTGACGCTTCGCCATGGCTGCACGGCGCATGACGCTGGAAAGGGCGACAGAGGTGTTCGCGCATGGTTTCGCCTTCACGCGCAGCTTCACATACCCGTATGAAGTCGTGAAATCGCACGGATTGACCGTCATGCGCGACAGACCTGGCCGAAGGACGGACGTAAGGAACTCCGAGTTCATAGTCTGTGGGATGTCGCCAAAGCAGGGGCTTACGGCCTTGAAGGCGGCAAAGTTCATTGAGGGAGGCGTCTGCGTGATCGACTCCGCGTCGGCCGGGCTCGACACGGTCCGAGACGCTTACAAGCGCGCCGGCCTGCGACTGACGGGTAGGCAGCCGTTCTTCGTCGCCGACCCTCGCACCGCGCCGCGTTACCATAGCCCAGTTAAGACTGGTCGCGTGAGGACGATCGAGCAGGCGAAGGCGGTGCAGAGGGTCTCTCGAAGGCGGCCCTTGTTGCCAGAGCACTTCGGGCGAGAGGACACGATTCGGCTCTACGCCGCGTTCGACGGAGACAGTGTCGTGGGGTACGTCAGCAGCATCCCGGTCGGCGAAGACGCCTGGGTCTCGAACCTCCTTGTCGTGCCGTCGCACCGCGGGCGCGGGATCGGGCGCGCGCTGATGTCCGCGATGCTGGAGGACGACGCGAACCACGGCGTAGCGACGAGCGTGCTGCTGGCGAGCACGGCGGGCGCGCGGCTCTATCCCCACGTAGGTTACGAGAGGATCGGTACTCTACAGCTGTTCGTCCCCGGACGGAACTGGAAGGGCCTTTGACGACGATCGTGCTCGAGACCGAGATCGCTGCGCCGCCGGAGGCATGCTTCGACCTCTCGCTCGACGTCGACGAGCACGTCGCGAGCACTGCGGCGACCGGCGAGAGGATCGTCGCGGGCGTGATGCACGGAAGACTGAGGCTCGGCGACACGGTCACGTTCGAGGCGCGCCACTTTGGGCTCAGGTTGCGGCTCACTTCCAGGATTTCCGAATACGAACGGCCCCTCCGGTTTGTGGACGAGATGGTGAGCGGGCCGCTCAAGAGCGTGTGGCACGAGCACAAGTTCGATGCGACGGCCGAGGGAACACGGATGACGGACACGTTCCGGTTCGCCGCGCCGCTCGGCCCCTTGGGCGCGCTGGCGGAGCGCTTGTTCCTCGGCAGGCACATGACAACGTTGCTAAAAGGGAGGAACCTCCACCTCAAGGCGAGTGCGGAGTCCCGTCGCTAACGGGTCAGTGGAACTCCTCAAGGCTCCCTTCGACCCGGACTTCCGCGCAAGCGTCGATCAGCTCCATTGCCTTTTGAAGGACCTGCCCTGCGTGCGTGCGGTCAGCGGTCGCGCACGCGACGCCGAGGGTCGCTACGTTCCACAGGTCTTGGTCGCCGACTTCGGCGCACGAGACGTGAAGCGCCAGACGAAGGCGCTCGATCAGCGGGCGCAGCGCCCGCCGCTTTTCCTTGAGCGAGCGGCAGCCCTCGATCCGGAGCTGGACCTCCAGCGACCCGACGACCATGCTTTGGATTCTGGCCGCTTCACATGGCAAAGAGGATGAGCCCGATGAGCGCGACGCCGAAATAGCACGCGATCACGGCAGCGCCGGCGTAGTCCTTCGAGACGCGCTGGCCCGCGAAGAGACAACAGAAAGACAGGCAGGCCAGCCCTAGCCCGACCGTGGCCCACGCCGTCTTGCCGAAGAAGAGCATCACGGCCCCCGCGCCGCTCATCGCGCCAGCCGACATTTCGAGCACTGTCATGACGCTGAGGAGCATCGGCACCGCGTTCTTGAGCGGCGAGCTTGCGAAGTGCGGCTGCATCCAGGCGAGGTTGCCGTTGAAGTCGAAGACCTTGTCGAGCCCCGACTGCAAGAAGAGGATAGCAAAAAAAGCGCAGACGAAGAATCGGGCCAGGTCGAGCGGTTCGAGCCAGTGCATCTTAACCCCAGGGACGGAACAGCACCGCCCCTGGGAGCCGGTTCAGCGCACTAAGATGCCTGCGACAGCGAACCGAACCTGATGCGCGAAGGGTGCGCCGCCTCACGGTGGAGCCTGACCGTACACGGGACGTAGTCCTCGGCCCTCGCCGTGTAGACGTCCACAAACTGCTGAGGGCTCATGGCAGCGAGCGGGAACCACGAGGACTGCACCTGCACCATGATGTGGTGGCCCTTCTTGAACGTGTAGAACAAGCCAGGCAGGGTGTAGGAGACGAGCTCGGTCGTTCCCGGCGGCATCGGTTGCGGGTTCTGGAAGCTCTTTCGATAGCGCGAAGGCATGATCTCGCCGCGCACGAGCATCTGGTAGTCGTTCAGCTTTCCTCCCGCGTCCGACGGGAACACGTCCACCAGCTTGACGACGAAGTCCGCGTCTGTCGTGGAGAGCTCGGCGAAAAGGTCTGCGTTGACAGGCCCCGCCATAGTAACGTCGTGGTCGAGCGCAGGCGTCTCGTAGGAGAGGACGTCGCTGCGCGCAGAGGCGAAGCGCTGGTCGTTGAGCATGTATTCGCGCGTGCGGCTGCGCAGAACGCCACCTTCGCTTGGCACAGGGCTCTTTGGGTCGCTGACGTACTCGTCTGCGCCGATGGAGTCCGTCGGCGCACTAAAGGAGAGGCTATGGCCGCCCTGGAAGTAGAGGCTCGTCTCGTTCGCGCCTTTGGGCGGCCACTCTTTGAACTTCGACCACGCTTTGTTGCCCGCGTCGAACACGTACGCCTCCGGAAGGCCGGACTTGCCGTCGCCGCGCAGGAACGCGTCGAAGAACGGGAACTCGATCTCGTCCTGGAAGAACTTGCTCGTGTTCGAGCCCCAGTCCATGTCGCCGAAGGTCTGGCCCTGCGGGCTCGCCCACATCCCGTGATACCAGGGCCCCATGACGATCGTGTTGTACGCCCTCGGGTTGAGCCGCTCGGTGCCCTGGTAGCTGTTCTGCGCGCCGTAGCAGTCCTCGGCGTCGAACCACCCGCCGACGAACATGCACGCGCACTTGACGTTCGTCATCCGGTTGGGGAGGCTGCGCGCCTGCCACCAGTCGTCGAAGTCCGGGTGCGACTGGAAGTCTTCCCAGAACTTGACGTTGCCGTGGTAGTAGAGCGCGTCGATATTGCTGAGCGGGCCGAGGTCCAGGAAGAACTTGTACCAGTCGCCTCCGGTGTCGTAGCTCGGGCCGCGCGAGCCGCCCGGGCCAGGCGCGGGGCGCGGCTGGCCGAAGTTGATCATGAACTTGAAGAAGTCCCACACGAAGAACGACCCGTTGTGGTGGAAGTCGTCGCCCATGAACCAGTCGCTGACGGGCGCCTGCGGGCTCGCAGCCTTTAGCGCAGGGTGGCCGCAGGTCGCGCCGATCGCGGCGTAGAAGCCGGGATAAGAGATCCCCCAAAGTCCGACGCGGCCGTTGTTCTGCGGCACGTTCTTGACGAGGTAGTCGATCGTGTCGTACGTGTCGGTGCTCTCGTCGACGTCAAACGGCCCGCTGCGGAAGAAGTTGTTTGGCCGCACGTCCATGAAGTCCCCTTCGGACATGAACTTGCCGCGCACGTCGGCGAAGGCGAAGATGTAGCCGGCGTCCTTCATCTTTTGCGATCCGCGGAAGCCGGTCTTGGCCCGGTCTCCGTACGGCCCCGCGCTGTAGGGCGTGCGCTCGAGCAGGATCGGGTGCGCGCCCGGCTTCTCTTTCGGCACATAGACCGAGGCGTAGAGCTTCGCACCGTCGCGCATCGGAACCATGTATTCGTACTTCGTGTACTGCGCCTGTTGCGGCGGCGGCTGTTGGGCCCGCACTGTGGCGAGCGACAGCAAGACTGACAGGGCTAACAGGCAGCGGAATCGGCTCATGGCCCATTATGCCGGGACGATTCCGCCGCGCACAAGGCGAAACTCCGCTACAATGGGCTCGTCTTTCTTGTGAGGTCGCTGAGGATGCGTCTGGGTTTCATGGGCCGGGTTTGGGCGTCGCGCTGGACGCCCATGTTCCTTGTCATCGGGATGCTCGGGGCGTTCTACGGCTATCGCCAGGTCGTGCTGGCCCGCGACATGCACGACACCTTCGAGCTGCACGGCGACCTGCTGGTTCACGGCAACCCGCTCCTGCGCGAGGTCGCTCTGACGTTCGACGACGGCCCCTACGGCGAGACGACCGAACAGATCCTCGACGTCCTGAGCAAGGACGAGGTGCCGGCCACGTTCTTCGTCGTGGGAAAGCACGTGGACGAGCACCCGAACGTCGTGCGCAGGATGATGGCGCTTGGCAACGAGGTCGGAAACCACAGCTACACCCACCCGCGCCTGACCGACATCACACTAGGCCAGGCGCGCAAAGAGCTGGCCGAGTGCGAGGACGCGGTCTTCCGGGCGACGGGCGAGCACATGGACCTCATGCGCCCGCCCGGGATGAAGTACGACGACAGGCTGCTTCGCCTGGCCCAGGACATGGGCTACACGACCGTGCACTGGAACGCCGTCGCGGGCGACTACAATCCGACCGAGCCGCAGCTGATCGTACGGCGCATCCTTTGGCAAGTGGACAACGGCTGCGTCATCCTGCTCCATGATTCTCCCGACACGGCGAAAGCGCTGCCGGAGCTGATTCGGCGGCTCAAGGTCGACGGGTACAGGTTCGTGACGGTGACGCAGATGTTGGCGCGCCTTCCCCGGCCCGTCTTTGTAGCGAGCAACGCGGGCAAGGTCGCACCAAAGCCCGAGGCGATGCCGCTCAAGGTGACGATCAAGCCTCAAGCGTTCAAGAGGAACACGTCGAAAAAGACTGGCGCTGCCACCGTGCAACGACCCATCGTCGACGACCCAGTTTGGGACGGGCACGGCGGCTAGGCGGGCGCATCGGCCCTAGATCACTTGTCGTTCTCTTTGAAGACCAGCGATTCGCCGTTGATGCAGAAGCGCAGACCGGTCTTGTCTCGCGGGCCGTCCATGAAGAGGTGGCCGAGGTGCCCGTCGCACCGCGCGCAGTTGACCTCCACTCGGTACATGCCGAACGTGTAGTCGCTCTTGAGCCAGATGTTATTGCGGTCGACAGGCTGGAAGAAAGACGGCCAGCCTGTTCCGGACGTGAACTTCGCGTCCGTCGAAAAGAGCGGCAGGCCGCACGCCGAGCAGTAAAAGACCCCTGCCTTGTGGACGTCGTTGAGCGGGCTGCAGAACGGCGCTTCGGTCCCGTGCCCGCGCATGATGCGGAACTGCTCAGGAGTCAGGCGGTCCTTCCACTCCGCGTCGCTCAGGACGAGCTTGTCCTTGCGCTCGGGGCTCTTCTCCTCGATTTCCAGGCCCGCGTAGAGCTTCTTTTCTTGAAGCTGGGACTGTGTGGCGTGCTCTTGCCCCCCGGGCGTGCTGATCACGGCCAGGGTGAGTCCGAGCACTACGACGACTATGATCGTGCCTACCATGTTCATCATGGGCTTTGTCGTTCCTATAGCTTTTGGGTCACGCGCGGCAGGACCCATGCCCCTATGATACGCCCGTTCCCCCGGCAAGGTGCCAGACGGGCGCTGCTACCGTAGAATGGAACCCATGCGAAGGGCAGCCTGGAGTCTGTTCGCCGTCGGGCTATCGGCGGTGCTGCTCGTGCTCGTCCTGCCACCGGCGGACGTCGGGCCGCTTGGGTTCGTCTGCCTGGTTCCGCTGCCGCTTGCGGTGCATGGCAGGGGACTCGCGTACGGCTTTGTCTGCGGCATGGCCGCTCTGGTATTGGCCGCGTTTGTCACCCAAACTGGGTGGTTCTACCGGCCGAGCCTGATCGGGGAGAGCGCAGGATGGAACTATACAGGGTTTGCGCTCTTCGGCGCGGCGGTCGGCGGCACCTGCGCGATAGCCGGCGAGACGAAGCGAACCGACAGGTGGACGCCTTGGCTTTGGACGGCCTGGGCCGTGCTCTTCGAGGCCGTCCTCCTATTCAAGCTGCCCGCGCACCTTGCCCTCACGCAGTACCGGAACTTCGCCGCAGTCCGGCTCTCGTCCGTCACCGGGATCTGGGGTGTCTCCTTTTTGGTGTGGTCGGTCAACATCCATCTTGCGCGTGCCCTCAAGGAGAGAAACAACACGGCGCTGGCGGTGTGCGGCGCGATCGCCGGCCTGGCGGTCGGTATCGGGGCGCTGACTGGGACCCCGCGCGAGGGCACGTTCAAAGTCGGAGTCGTACAGACGAAGTCCGCAGACTTCGACGAGCTCGCCGTGCTGAACGCCAAGGCAAGCGAAAGGGGCGCACAGATCGTCGTCTGGCCCGAGCTCAGCGCTGTCGCTGCTGTGCGACACGACGACACGAGCCGACTCGTTGCGCTCGCACGGCAGCGGGGCCAGTCGCCTTTCGTGACGTCGTTCGAGGACGATGCGAGCCCAATGCCTCACAACGCAGCAGCACTGTTCTCCTTTAGCGGCGAGAGCGAGCGCTATTGGAAGCGGAAGCCCTTCGGCGGAGAAAGCAGCGAGCACGCTGCCGGGACGCGCGCCGTTGCAGTGCGCGCCGCCGGAGCGACTTGCGGACTGAACATATGCTTCGACTCCTGCTTCCCTTCCGTGATCCGTGACACTGCGAACTTGGACGGGGTCAACTTGGTCCTCCTGCCTACACAAGACCCTGTCGCGCCTTACGGGACGATCCAAGCCTTACACGCAGCGTATACGCCGTTCCGCGCCGCCGAGTCAGGCGTGCCGATCGTTCGGGCTGACACAACAGCGTATTCGATGGTCGTGGACGCGCGCGGCGCCATCGTCGCAGAGCTAGGCTCCGGTACGGAGGACGTCATGGTCACAGGTATCAACCTCGAACGGCGCGACACGCTGTACAGGCGCTTCGGCGACTGGTTCCTCTATCTCTGCGCAGCGCTCGCTACAGCGGGAATGGTCGTTTCTCGCAGGTCCGTCGCCCGCCCAAGCGCGGCAAACGAGTAGCCTAGACGAGAAGAGATGAAGGCTGTCATAGGAGTCGGGTTCCAAAAGCACTGTCTGGCAGGGACGGAGGTCTTCACAAGGCTTGGGTTCCCGGGATCGGAGGCTGTGCTCGTGCACACGGTCGAGCCGGTGCTTCCGGACGCCGGTTTTATGCCTGCCGACTCCATGGGCCCGATTGCCGAGATCCAAAGGCAGCGCAAAGAGGACGGAGAAAAGCGCATGGCGGAAGTCGCTGAGTTCATCTCTAAGTCTGGCATCCCTTCGCGCAGTGTCACAACCTACGGCTTTCCTGCGCACGAGATCACCGCGCTCGCGGACAAGGAGAGCGCGGACCTCGTCATCGTCGGCTCGGAGATGCGGGGCGGCGTGGAGTCGTTCCTGATGGGCTCGGTCTCGCGCGCGCTCGTCACAGGCGCGCACACGAGCATCCTCGTCGGCAAGGCGCCGGTCGCCGACGGCGAAAAGCTCAATGCGGTGTTCGCGACCGACCACTCCGCCTACGCCGGCACGTGCGCCGACCTGCTGGTGCGCCTAGCTCCAAGGGGCCTCGGGGCCGTGACCGTCGTCAGCGCCGACACGACCGATCCCGACGTCCAGGACGCTCTGCGCAGTGCGGGCCCCGAAGGGCTCACGCACGAGCACGTCATGGAGCGCAAGAACCAAGAGGTCTGCTCAAAACTCAGGAAGGTCTGCGAGAAGGCAGAGTCTGTGGTGATGCGCGGCACTGCGGAGGCGGTCATCGACGCCGTGATGAAGCGATCGAAGGCGGACCTGTTGATCCTCGGCGCGCACGGGCACGGCTTCTTGGAGCGGCTGCTCATGGGCTCGACCGCGCTCCACATGGTCGGCAACGCGCCTTGGAACGTCCTCGTATTACGGGCGTGAAGGCGCTCTTGCGCAAGTGGTGGCCGCTCCTAGCTTGGGCGGCCCTCATCGCCCTAAGCTCATCGACCTTCATCTCCTCGAAGGATTTCGTGCGATGGATGTCCGACCACTCGCCTTGGCAGTTCACCGAAGCCGAGTTCGGCGCGTTCTGGTCGCGGTGGTGGTGGGTACCCGTCAAGGGATACCACTTGCTCGAGTTCACCGTGCTGTTCCTCCTGGTGTACGTCTCCGTGCGCCGGACGCGCCTGCAACCCGTCCAGACCCTGGCGGTATCGTACGTCGCGACGGCGGTGTACTCCGCGCTCGACGAGTGGCACCAGTCCTTCGTGCCGCTCCGGGGCGGAAGGGTCACCGACGTCCTGATCGACATGGCCGGGGCGACCTTGCTTGCCGCGTTCCTCGGCCTGAGGACGGCGGAAAAGATGCAAAATGGGGGCGGCCTATGATGGAAGTCAGGCTCAGCGACGAAGAGCTTGCGTCGGTCGTGCAGCGCGCGCACGAGATCAGCTCGTTGCACGAGCGGCTCGGCGAGGCGCCGCGTTCGCTGGACGAATACGTCAAGGTGGCGGAAGAGATGGGTGTGCCGCGCGAGGCGATGATGCAGGCGCTCATTGAGCGGTTCGCGTTCCTGGACAAGGAGATCGAGGCCGGCCTGCTCGTGTTCGCCCGGTCCGAGGACGGACGCAGCTACCCAGCGAAGGTCTTGAGCAGCGACGGCGACTCGGTGAAGGTGCGGTTCTTGAACGGCAGCGAGTCCCGCGTCGGGCGGCAGGCTCTCCAGGATGCGTCTTTCACGCCGGGAGCGACCTACGAGTACTACTCTCCTAGCATGGCGATGTTCACGAAGTCGCAGGTCTCAAGGTTTGACAGCGACGCGCAGACGGTGACCTTCAGCAAGTGGGGCACTGAGGAGACGGTCCCACTCGCCAAGGTCCGCACCGCAAGGCCGCGCCCACAAGGAGCGAGCAACATGGGGAGCGCGATCTACCTCGTGGTCGCGGGCGCGGGCGGCCTGATCGGCGCGCTCGCTACCTGGCTCGTGATGCGCTAAAAGATCCCCGTGATCGCGCCGTGCGCGTCGACGTCGATGTTGTACGCGGCCGGCGTTTTGCCGAGCCCCGGCATCAAAAGGATGTCCCCGCAGACGACCACGAGGAACCCGGCACCCGCCGAAGGATGGATCTCGTTCACACGGACCGTGAAACCAGTCGGCGCGTTCTTGGCTCGGCGGTCGTCGCTGAGGCTCGCCTGCGTCTTTGCGATGCACACCGGCAGGCGGTCGAGGCCCTGGCCCTTCAGCCAGTTCAATCTGCGCTGCGCTGCCGGGTCGAGCTCGAACCCGTCACCGCCGTACACTTTTGTCACGATCGAGCGCAGCTTTTCGTCGAACGGCGCGTCCGCGCTGTAGAGCCTGCTAAAGCTCGAGACGGGCGCTGCGGCGACGGCCTCCGCGAGCTCTCGGCACCCTTCCCCGCCCCCGTTCCACGGGTTCGCGACGACGCCCTTCGCGCCGGACCGCTCGGCGAACGCCACGACGCTCGCAAGGTCCTTAGTGTCGTCCTCGGCAAAGCGGTTGACCGCGACGACGATCGGCGCCCCGTACTGATTCAAGTGGCGCAAGTGGCGCCCGAGGTTCGCCATGCCTGCCGCTAGGTCGCCGTCGCCGTGGTGCTTGAGCGCGCGGACTGTCGCCACGAGCACGACCGCGTCCGGCGACTTGCCGATGTGCGGCACGACGATGTGCATGAACTTTTCGGCACCGAGGTCGCTCGCGAACCCAGCCTCCGTCACGGTGAACTCAGCGAGCCCGAGCGCGCACTTCGTCGCGACGACCGAGGAGCAACCGTGAGCGATGTTGCCGAACGGGCCACCGTGCACGAAAGCCGGACCGCCCTCGATCGTCTGCACGAGGTTCGGCCGCACCGCGTCGCGCAGGAGCGCCGCCATCGCACCGTTTGCCTGCAGCTGTTGCGCGGTAACTGGCCCGTTGTCGCGGTCGATCGCCGCAATGATCCTGCCCAGGCGGGACTTGAGGTCCAAGACGTCGGTCGCCAAGCAGAGCGACGCCATCACCTCGCTCGCCGGTGTGACGACGAAGCCGTCCTCGCGCGCAAAGCCGTTCGCTCGCCCGCCGAGTCCGATCACGATGTCGCGAAGAGCGCGGTCGTTCATGTCCATCGTGCGCGGCCACACCGACATCCTTGTGTCGATCCCGAGCTCGTTCCCGTTCTGAACGTGCGCGTCGAGCAGCGCGCTGAGCAGGTTGTGTGCGGTCGCGATCGCGGGCATGTCGCCGTTGAAGAAGAGGTTGATGTCCTCCATCGGCAGGACTTGGCTGTACCCTCCGCCCGCTGCGCCCCCCTTGATACCGAACACCGGCCCGAGCGCGGGCTCGCGCGTGCACGAGACGGCGTTGCGCCCCAGCTTTCTCAGGCCCTGCGCCAGGCCGATGGTGACGGTCGTCTTCCCTTCCCCTGCGGGGGTCGGCGTGACGGCAGTGACGAGCACGAGCTTGCCCTGCGGATTTGCCGGCAGGCGGTGCATCGCCTCGTAGGTGAGCTTGGCCTTGTGCCTTCCTAGCTGTTCGAAGTCGGAGCCGCCGAGCCCCGCGACCTTTGCGATCTCGTCGATCGGTCGGAGAGTCGCCCCTTGCGCGATCTCGAGGTTCGTCACTCAACCCTCATCCAAGCACACTTGAGATACAGCGACTCTGGAAACTGGATCGGTGCCGGGTGGTCGAGGTCTTGCAACGTGACGTCCTCGAGGAACAGCCGCACGTTGCGGTCGCCTGCTGCGAGCCGCACGGTCTCGACCAGCTCTCGGCGGTCTAGCTGATAGGAGCAAGAACAGACGATCATGTGCGCGCCGGGCTTTAGCAGAGGGATCGCGCGGTGCGCGAGCTTCCATATCGCCCACTTGAGCGAGTCGCGGTTGGCGCTCGTCTTAGAGATGGCTGGCGGATCGAGCACGATCCAGTCGAACTTCTCGCCGCCGTCTTGTTCTAGCCAGTCAAATACGTTGGCCTCGATGAACTCCGCGCTAAGGCCGTTGAGTTCTGCAGTTCGCTTCGCAGTGCTGATCGCGGTGGAGTGGATGTCGACTCCGACCGCACTGGCCCCTGCCCGCGCAGCGTGCATTGAGAACGCTCCCGTGTAACAGAACGCGTCGAGCACCCTCTGCCCAGGCAAGACCTGTCTTGCAAGCTTACGGCGCGTCTTTCGTTGGTCGAGGTAGAAGCCGGTCTTCAGTCCACTGATGATCGGCACGATGAACTTTAGCCCGTCCTCTTCGATCTCGACCTCTTGCGGCGTCACTTTGTAGAGCTGGCCAGCATAAGGGCCGAGCCCTTCCTCTTCCCTTCCCGCCATTTCACTGCGCTCGTACACGCTCTTCGGGTTCGTGACCTTGATGAGCGCGGGAAACCAGACTTCCTTGAGCTTCTCCATGCCGAGCGAGCGGACCTGCACGACGATGTGCCCATCGTAGTCGTCGACGATCAGCCCAGGGAGCAGGTCTGCCTCGCTGTACACCAAGCGGCGCGCGTTCGTGCCCTTGATCAACGCGTCGCGCATCTCGACGGCCTTGCGGAACCTGCCCTCGAAGAACGCTTCGTCGATCTCCTCTTCGCTCTTTGAGAGCACGCGGAAGCGGAACCGGCTCTGAGAGTTCCACGTGCCGACCGCCAGGATTTGGCCTTCGCTCGAAACGAGCTTGGCAAGACAGCCGTCCTCGAGCGCGCCTTCGCCAGGCAGCACTTCGCCCCGCTGCACCCACGGGTAGTTGTTGCGGATCTTCTTCTCCTTTCCGGGCTTGAGAAAGACTGAGCCTGTCGGTCTCACGCGCGGACAATACCCGTCCCCGGAGGCGGCGAGTGCCCAAAGGTAGACTCCTTGCTTCGAATGAACCTGAAGGACACGCTCAATCTTCCCGACCCTGACTTCACAATCCCGATGCGCGCCAACCTCGCGCTGACGGAGCCGGAGATCCAGGCGCGCTGGGCCGAAATGGGCATTTACGAAGCGATCCAACGGGACAGGAAGGGCGCGAAGGAGTCGTTCGTGCTCCACGACGGCCCGCCTTACACAAACGGCCCGATCCACATCGGCACCGCGCTCAACAAGATCCTCAAGGACTTCGTGGTAAAGAGCCAGAGCCTGATGGGCAAGCGCGCGCCGTACGTGCCGGGCTACGACAGCCACGGCCTGCCGATCGAGCTCGCGGTCCAGGCGAAGTTCGCCGAGCAGAAGAAGAACCCGACTGTCGTGGAGCTCCGCAGGGCGTGCCGCGAGCACGCCGAACACTTCCTCGAGGTCCAGACCAAGCAGTTCCAGCGCCTCGGCGTGTTCGGCATGTGGGACAGGCCATACGTCTCGATGGATTTCCGTTACGAGGCGGAGATCGTGCGCGTCTTCAGCCGCCTGGTCGAGAACGGCTACGTCTATCGGGGCCTGCGTCCAGTGCTATGGAGCCCCACGGCGCAGACCGCTCTCGCCGACACCGAGGTCGTCTATAAGGACCACACGAGCAAGGCGATCTACGTGCGGTTCCCCCTATTGGAGGACCCTAAAGGGCTCTTCTCCCGTTTTTCTCCCGTTTTTGCAGTGGTCTGGACAACGACGCCGTGGACCATCCCCGCAAACCTCGCGCTGGCGTTCCATCCGGACCTCGAATATGCCCTCGTCAAGGCTGGGGAGGCGCACTATCTGGTCTATGCGGGTCTCGTCGACAAGACGATGGGCAAGTGCGGCATCACGGACTACTCGACCGTGAAGACGATCAAGGGCGCGGAGATCGAGCACACGAAGTTCAAGCACCCCGTGTATGACCGAGCGTCGCTCGCAGTGCTCGCCGACTACGTGACGACCGAGGACGGCACAGGCGTCGTACACACCGCTCCAGGGCACGGGCGCGACGATTTCAACACCGGAAAGAAGTACGGGCTCCCCGTGCTTTGCCCTGTGGACGAGCGCGGCGTGCTCACGGCGGAGGCCGGCGAGTTCGCGGGAGTGTTCTACAAAAAGTGCGACCAGGTGGTCGTCGACCGCCTGCGCGAGCTCGGCCACCTGCTGCACGTCGAGGACTACCGCCACTCATACCCCCACGCCGAGCGCGACGGAAACCCGGTCATCTTCCGGGCGACCGAGCAGTGGTTCGTCGGCATGGACTTCCCGTTCCACCTCGAAAAATCCAAGACTCTGCGCGAAAGAATGCTCGAAGAGGTCGACCGCGTCAAGTGGTTCCCCGAGAGCGGCTACAAGCGCTTCCGCGGAATGATCGAATCGCGCCCCGATTGGTGCATCTCTCGCCAGCGCCCCTGGGGCGTCGGCATCCCTGTCTTCTACGGCGCGAAGAGCGGCGAGCCGGTGCTCGACGCCGTCGCGATCGAGGCGGTCGCCAAACTGATACAGAACAAGGGGTCTGACGCGTGGTACTCCTCACCGCCGGAGCAAATCCTGCCGGAAGGGTACAAGCACCCAGCGACCGGAGAGACGGAGTTCCGCAAGGAAGTCGACGTCTTCGACGTGTGGTTCGACAGCGGTTCGACCTCGCTTTGCGTGCTCGAAGGGAACGTCGAGCCTCGCTGGAAAGAAAAGTGGCCGTGCGACATGTACCTAGAGGGCTCCGACCAGCACCGCGGGTGGTTCAACCTCGGCCTGATCATCGGCACCGCTTGCCGCGGCGGCGCGCCCTATGACCAGGTCTTGACGCACGGCTTCGTCTCTGCTCCGGACGGCACGAAGATGTCCAAGCGGCTCGGCAACGTCGTCGACCCGGTCCAGGTCTGCGACACTTTCGGTGCAGACATTCTTCGCCTGTGGGTGTCGAGCGTCGACACGACCGTCGACATGCCTTGTTCCGACGAGCTTCTCAAAGTGACGGCCGAGCACTATCGGCGGATCAGGAACACGTTGCGCTTCCTGCTCGCGAACCTCTATGACTACGAAGGGTTCGACGGCGAGATGCTCGAGATCGACCGCTGGGTCGTCGATGAAGCGGACAGGGTCGTGAGCTTCTGCTTCGACGCGTACCGCCAGTACGACTTCAGCCGCGTGTTCCGGCGCGTGCACGAGTTTTGCGACCGCGAGCTATCGGCCTTCTACCTCGACGCGATCAAAGACCGGATGTACTGCGACGGCAAGGACTGGCCATCGCGCCGTTCCGGCCAGCGCGCGTGCCACGAAGTGCTACTGAGGCTGAACAAGCTCGTGTCACCGTTCTTGATGCACACGTCCGAGGAGGTCTACGCTAAAGTACCTTGCATGGACCGCAAGGCGAGCGTGCACATGGAGGTCCTCAGCGAGCCCGAAGGGCCAGGAGACGAACAACTCGCACGCCGAGTCGCACGAATGCTAGAGCTGCGCGAGTCGGTCGCATCCGCGATCGAGGCGTGGAAGGCGGGCGCGGGGGTCAAAGACCCGCAGGACGTCGCGGTCGAGATGCACTGCTCCGGCGAAGATCTAAAGATTCTGGGCTCGTTCGGCGGGCACCTCGCTATCTTCTATCGAGTCGCGTCGGTGTCGGTCCAAGAAGGAGCGCCGAGGATCGTGCTCTCCAAGAGCACGTATGAAAAGTGCGAACGGAGCCGAGTCAGGCGCGCGGACGTTGCACCGACAAGTTGGAACGGCGGCACGGTCCCGCTCAGCGCGCGCGACCGGCGGGCGCTGGGGATCGGCTGATGCGCCGCCTGTTCTTCACGGTCGCGCTGGCCGCCCTCTTCCTCGACCAGGCCACGAAGATCTGGGCGCGCCTCGCCGCCGATGGCGCAGAAGGGCGATCCCTGTTCGAGCTCTGGCCGGGGGTGTTCGAGCTCAAGCTCGTCTATAACGAAGGCATCGCCTTCGGCATGTTCCAGGGCGCGGGCGTGTTCTTGACTCCCATCGCCGCGATCATCGTCGCTGGGGCGGCCTGGTACAGCCTGCGGCACAAAGAAGAACATTGGACAACGCACGTGACGATGGCCCTGCTCTCCGCAGGCGCGCTCGGCAACCTGATCGACCGGCTCTTCTTCGGCCGAGTGACCGACATGATGTGGGTCCGTTTCGTAGATTTCCCCGTCTTCAACGTCGCCGACGCGTGCATCACGGTCGCTGGCCTGATGCTCGGCGTATCCGTGGTGGTCGAGATGTCCTGGCGTGGGCACGGAGAGGCCGACGGCCCGAGCGAAGCTGGCGATCTGGACTGCCCGGCTCCAGAGCCGCCGCAAGTCTCCGAGCCCACGAAGGAGCAAGAGCCGAGTTGACCGGAGCAGCCGGTCGCACCATCTGTCAGAATGGCTAGGTCTCGGCGCAACCGAGCCCGCCGACCGGCGGTATCAGGTTGCAGGACGATAGGAGCTGGACGATGCGTATTAGACCGACAGGCGGAGGATGGATCTTGTTGGCGGCGCTTGCCGCCCCGTTCGTGATCAGGGCTGCAAAGCCACTGGCCAAGGCGGTCGGAGAGGGCCTGAAGAAGGTCGGCGACTTCATCGACAAGGCCGCTGACGAAGCCGAGGCCGAGGCCAAGAAGGCCGAGCGCCGCGCCAACGAAGAGATGAAGCGGCAGTCTGCCGCGAGCAAGCCGCGCGCCACTGCAAAGACCGCGGCTCCGCCCAAAGCCAAGCCGCAGAGCGCGAAGAAGAAGCCAGCCGCCCGGACCTCGCAGCCGGCCAAGAAGGCTGCGCCGACCAAGCCGGTGAACAGGCCGGTCGCAAAGCCGCAACCGAAGTCGGCGCCCCCGATAAAGCAAGCCGCGACTGCGCGACCGGCGACCAGGCCCACGGCTCCCGTCGCACAGACGAAGCCCAAAAAGGCTAAGCCGATCGTCGGCGGAAGGATGCGCCCGCCCGTAGACATCGAGACCGGCTAGTCAGAAGTCGTACTTGTCGATGTTGTCCTTGTTGAAGACGATCGGGTCGCCGAGCAGCACGTTGTCGCCAACTACCTTCCGCTCTCCCAGTTTCTTAGAGACGAACGACGCCGCGCCCGGCTTAAGATCTCCACGAGCAAGCGCAGCGGCCACCTCGACCGTCAAGTAGCCGAGGTCGCGCGTGTCCCACAGCAGCACCGACCGCACAGTGCCGTCGTGAACGTACTTCTTCATGTCGTTCGGGGTCGAGAGCCCCGTCACGAGCACCTGCCCGCTCTTGCCCGCCAGCTTGATCGCTTCTGCAGCGTTGGGGAACGCCACCGACGAGATCCCGAACACGCCCTTAAGGCCCGGATACACCTTGAGCAGGTCCTGAGTCACTTCGAGCGCGAGCTTCGGATCCTCGTTCGAAGGTTTAGTCGCCACGAGCTTCAGGCCAGGATAGGCCGCAAGCCGCGCCTTCATGTGCCCCATCCACGCGTTCTGGTTGGCCGCTGTGAGCCGCGCAGTGACGATCGCGACGTCGCCTTTCGCGTCCTTGCCGCCCAGGTCGTTCGCCATCGCGTCCACGAGCCCGTAACCGATCTGCTGCTCAGTGGCTTGGTTGACGAAGTACTCGCGCGTGTCAGGTGCGGCGTCCGCGTCCCAAGTGATGACATGGACCCCTTTTTCGCGCGCTGCCTTCATCGCCGGGCCGAGCACGGCGGGGTCGTTCACGCTGACCGCGATCACGTCCACGCCCTTGAGGACCCACTTCTCGATCATCTCGGCCGCCTTCTCAGGCGAGCCGTCCGTCGGTCCATCGTACTCGATCTCAATGTTGCCCAGGTCATTGGCCGCGGCCTGCGCTCCGTCGTAGCAGGAAGTAAAGTAAGGGACACCCTTCTGCTTGGGGAGCATAGCAATGACGATCTTCTTCCCTTGCAAAGGCGTCGATCCCTCGTTCGTCGCCCCCTTTTCGCCGCCGTTGCAACCGACCAGACATGCGGACAGCACAGAAAGCGCCGCGAGCCAAGACCAACTCTTCATGGCCCATTATGCCGCCTTGCGGGCACGGTCAAAGAGCGAGTTTGCGAGCACCGCAAGGATCAGCACCGCCCCCACCACGATCAGCCCGATCTCGTCCCGCTCCCAGTGCCAGCTGACGAACTGGCTGACCTCGTGCAGCAGGAGCACCCCCAGGAGCGTGCCGACCACGCTCCCCTTCCCGCCTGTGATCGCCGTCCCGCCGAGCACCACCGCGGTGATGACCTCGAGCTCCATCCCCTGCCCGATGTCGGCCTTGACGGTGTTGCGCCGCGCGGCGTACAGTACCGCAGCCATCCCCGCGGTCGTCCCACTAAAGACGTAGAGCGCCGTCTTGATGCGGTCGACCGGGATGCCAGAAAACCGCGCGGCCGTCTCGTTGTTGCCGATCGCGAACAGTGCCTGCCCCCACACGGTGTTAGCCAAGAACACGATTGAGGCGACCGCGAGCACACCGACGATGACCGCCGGCAGAGGCGGCGCGAGCGACCTCGAAAGCGCCTCAGAAAAACCGGAAATCGGCCTGGCGTGGCTCATCCCCTCCGCTAGTCCGAAGAACGCCGCCATCGTCGCGAGCGTGACGATCAACGGATGGACTTTGATCCTCGTGACGGCGAGCCCGTTGAAGAGCCCGCACGCCGCGCCCGTCGCGACTGCTAAGAGCGCGCACAAAGGAAGCGGCACGTGCGACTCGTAGCAAAGCCCGAACGCGACGCCGGCGAGCGACATCGCCGCGCCGACCGAGAGGTCGATCCCCCCCGTCAGCACAACGAGAGTCATCGCCAGCGCGATCAGCGTCGGCTCGACGACCATCGCCGAGAGCTCCGACTGCGTCCGCCACGAGACGAACGAAGGGTCCAGCCGCCACGCGACGAGCATCACGCCAACGATGAGGACACCGAGCACGGACTCGTAGGCGTGCTTGGACCTCCTCACTTCTTCCTCCCCGAGAACCGGTCTGCGAGCACCGCGGCGATGATGAACGCGCCCTGGACCGACCGCTCCCAATAGACCGCTTGGTCACCGAGCTTGAGGAAAAGCAGGACCGTCCTCACAATGCCGAGCAGCATGACGCCGAGCACGACCCCGAGCACCGTCCCGCGCCCGCCGGTGATCGAGACGCCGCCCACCACGACGCACGTGATCGTGAAGAGCTCCCAACCCGTGCCGACGCCCGACTCGACGATCGAGAGCTGCGGAACCGAGATCAGCGTCGCCACCGCGGCGAGCAGCCCCATGACGACGAACGCCGCCAACCGGTACGACTTGACCGGCAGTCCCCTCACGGCGGCGGCCTCCGGGTTTCCGCCCGACGCGAACACGCGTAGGCCAAGCGGAGTCTTGGTCGCGACGACCCACGTGGCCACAACAACAAGCGCCGCGACCGCGATCGGCACCGGGACTCCGACGACCCGCCCGATCCCGAACCATCGGATCTGCGGGGGCAGATCCGTCACCCACTCGCCGCCGAGCACGAGCTCCGTGAGCCCGCGAAAGACCGTCAGCGTCCCGAGCGTGACGATGATCGAGGGCACACGGCCGAACACGGTCAGCACGCCGTTGAAGAGCCCGAGAGCGACCGACGCGACGACCATCAGTGCGACCGCCAGGGCCACGTCGCCGTGCTTGGCGGGCGAAGATGCGACACCGAGCACAGCGGCCAGCAGGCCGACCATCGAACCGATCGAGATGTCGATCTCGCCCAGCACGATCACGAGGGACATTCCGCACGCGAGTACAGCGAACGGCGAGACCTGCACGAGCATGTCCCGCACGTTTTGGGCGGAAAGGAACCCGGGGTTGACGAACTGCACCGCGCCCACAGTCGCCGCGAGCAGTACGAGCAAGCCGATCTCGCGCCGGCTCACCCAGCCGCCTCCGCCAGCGCGAGCGAAAGGAACGTCTCCGGAGTCGCCTGCTTGCGCGAAAGCTCTCCCACGACCCGCCCCGCGCGCATGACCAGCACGCGATCGCTCAGCGCTAGCAGCTCCGGCAGGTCGGACGAGACCACCAACACTGCGGTGCCTCCTTGCGCAAGCCCGCGCACAATGCGATGGATCTCCGCCTTTGCCCCGACGTCCACTCCGCGCGTAGGCTCGTCGAGGATGAGCACCCTCGGCCCCGTCGCGAGCCACTTGCCGATCGCGACCTTCTGCTGGTTTCCTCCGGAGAGAGAACTGACGAGAGCCTCTGGACCAGACGCCCGGATGGCAAGGCCCTTGATCTGCTCGACCGCACAAGCACGCTCGCGCTGGCGCGAGACGAACCCTGCTCGCGAGAACCGGTCGCGCACCGCCATCACGAGGTTCGTCGCGACGCTCAGGCGCACGACGAGCCCCTCGTGCTGCCGGTCTTCGGGCACGAGCGCGACCCCTGCCCGCACGGAAGCTGCTACGTCCCCGCGCCTCAGCTCCTTCTCGTCGACAAGGACCTGTCCCGAATCAGGCGGATCGATCCCGAACACCGCGCGCACAAGCTCGGACCTACCTGCCCCGACGAGCCCGCCTAGCCCGACGATCTCGCCGGAGTGCACGTCGAACGAGACGTCGTGGAACGCGCCGCTCCTCGTAGCGCGCATGACCGACAGCCTGACCGGGCCTTGGCCCACGCTCATGTGCTCGACCGCTTCGATGTCGCGCCCCACCATCGCGCGGATAAGCCCTTCGCGAGTCACATCGCCGACGCCTCTCGTCTCGACAGTCCCCCCGTCGCGCATGACGGTCACTCGGTCGCACACTTCGAAGATCTCGTCGAGCCGGTGGCTGACGTAAAGCACCGACACGCCCTCCGACTTGAGCCGGCGTATCGCCGCGTGCAGGGCAAGCGCCTCCTTGACAGACAAGGACGCGGTCGGCTCATCGAAAACCATGAGCCGCGCGGCCGAAGAGACCGCGCGCGCAATCGCGACGAGCTGCTGCTGCGCCAGAGAGACCTCGCCGAGCGCCACCCCCAGGACGGCGCTCTCGCCAATCCGATCCATTCCCGCTTGGGCGCGCTCCCTCATGCGCCCGCGGTCGAGAAAGACGCCAAACCGCAGCGGCTCGTGCCCGACGAACATGTTCTCCTCGGCCTTGAGGTCTCGAAAAGCCGTCGACTCCTGGTGCACGACGGCGATCCCGGCCTTTTCTGAGGCTGCAACGCTCCCGAGCGCGAGCGCATGTCCGTCAAAAAAGACCGAGCCCGAATCGGGAGCGTGCACGCCCGAGAGGACCTTGATGAGAGTGGACTTCCCCGCGCCGTTCTCGCCGACGAGCCCATGGACCTCGCCCATTTCGACGCTCAGCGACGCACCGTCTAGCGCTCGCACGCCGTCGAACGACTTGCTAAGTCCCTCGACGCGGAGCAGCGGTCCTTCCATGGGCGGCTATCGAAGCGCCGCGCTCAGTACTTGGGCAGCACCCACGGCTTGCGGTACTCGCGGTCGTAGGCCGACGTGTCTTTCCCCGCGCTGCCGACGATGTCCATCTTCTGCTTGTCGAAGTGCACCGTCTGGCCGCTGAACAGCGCCGCGTTCGAAAGGTGGCACGTGATCGTCGTCTGTGCGACCGAGCCGAACGTCGCCCGCGGCTTCTCGCGCGTCTTCACGCAATCAAGGAAGTTGCGCCAGTGGTCGGTCTTGACGTGGTCCGCCTCTTCCTTCGGCAGTTCCTTGCCGTCCGGGTCAAGGATGGTCCATCCGCCGCGCCAGCACCGCACCGTGCGCCCGTCGGCGCCGACGAACTCCGTGCCGTGCCCGGGCTTGCCAGGATGGTCGCGCAGGACCGACCACGTCATCATCCAGTCCGGGTCTTTGAACTTGTATACCGCCTCAATGGAATCCGGCGCGTCCCGGTCGTCGTCGGTGAGCGCCCACTGTCCGCCCGTCGCCGAGACTTCGCTCGGCATCACGAGGTCCTGTCCCTTGCTCATTCCGAGCAGCGCGATGTCCATCATGTGGACGCCCCAGTCAGTCGTTAGTCCGCCGCCGGTGTTGAGGACCCAGCGCCAGTTCCAGTGCACCTTGTTCTCCTGGTAGGGCACGAACTTCGCCGGCCCGATCCAGAAGTCGTAGTCGAGGCCGCTCGGCACGGGCACGGGCTGCTTTTTGCCGATGCGCGTCCCGTCGCTGATCCACGCGCGGCAGTGCGTCACGCGCCCGAGCTTCCCTGCGCGCACGTAAGCGATCGAGTTCGTGAACTCCGCGTCGCTGCGCTGCCACGTCCCCACCTGTGAGACCCGGTTGAAACGCTTCTGCGCGGCGATCATCGCCCTCGCCTCTGTGATGTTGTGGCTGATCGGCTTTTCCTGGTACAGATCCTTGCCCGCCTCGCAGGTGTGGATGAAGTTGAGCGCGTGCCAGTGGTCGGGGGATCCGACGATGATCGCGTCGATGTCCTTTCGCTCCAGCATCTTTCGGTAGTCGTGGAAAACGTCGGGCTTGTGGCCGTACTTGTCCTCCACCGACTTGATGTCGCCCGGCATCCTGTTCGTGTCGACGTCGCACAGCGCGGCGATCTCGACGTCCGGGTGGCCCATGAAGTTGCGCATGTTCGCCGCGCCCATCCCGCCGCAGCCGATCAGGCCGAAAACGACCTTGTCGTTGGGCGAGGCGTTTTGCTGCCTGCCGACTACCATCGCCGGAAGGCCGATGCCGACCCCGACGGCTGCGACCGTAGAGGACTTGAGGAAATCGCGACGAGTGTGGGTGTTCTTGACCATAGGGCTTCACCGATCCTTCCGCAGTATGCCCGCTTCGGGCGAGCTAGGGCCACATTGAACTCGCTTCTCTCAATCTGCGATAATGGGCTCCCCTGTCTGCCGCGAGCTGCGGTCAGCGGGCTGAGACAGAGACGTGCGCGGTTGGCTCAACTTGTAGAGCTTCCCGACGCGGTCTAATGGGCCACACAGGAAAACGAACGTGCGCGGTTAGCTCAGTGGTAGAGCACTACAATGACACTGTAGGGGTCACAGGTTCAAATCCTGTACCGCGCACCACTTTCGATCCGGCCTCCGCTAGACCTTCTTCAGCAGCGTCACGCGCCCGATCGGCACCCACTCCACAACCAGGATGTCGTCGCCGTTCACCCAGATCGAAGCGTGCGGGTGCACGAACTTGCCGGGAATGAACTTCTCCCGCGGCGCGTCGCGCAAGCTTGAAGGGTCGCCGTCGCAGAGCTGCGCGAGCACCTCGTTGTCCTTCCCGAGGATCGTCACGACGCTCGAAAGATCCGGGACCAGCATCCTTCCGTGCCTAAAGTGCAGGTGGCAAGGCGCGCGCATCCCCTCCGTCACGAACTTCACGTGCTGCCCGTCGAGCGTGAAGTACTGCAGCCGGTGGTTCGAACGGTCCGCCACGACGAGGTAAGGCTCCTTGGCGCGCTCGTCCACCCACAGCCCGTGCGGGCAGGAGACCTGCCCGGGCGCTGATCCGGGCCCGCAGATCAACTTGACGTAGTCGCCGTCCTTCGTGTAGCGGTGCACGTAGCTGCTGCCATACCCGTCTCCGACGAAAACGTCGCCGTTCGGTGCGAACGCGACGTTCGTCGGGCACCACTTGCTCTCGTCCGCATAGACGTTCGGCTCCTTCGGCACGCCCTTCTGCCACACCACCTCTCCTTCGAGCGTCGTCTTCACGACCAAACGCCGGCGGATGTCGCAGTGGTAGAGGAACTCGTGCCCCTCCTCCTTTCTGATGTCGAGCCCGTGCGCGCCGCCCGCGTACTCTGCCCCCCAAGACTGGATGAACTTTCCTTTGTGGTCGTAGACTACGACCGCGTGCGGCTTGACGCTCGTCGGGTGGACCGTGTGCGCGATGTAGATGCGCCCGTGCGAGTCTTGCACGACGCCGTGCGTGTCGCCCCAAGCGATGTCTGCCGGCGGCACGAGCCAGTCATGGTGCACCTCGTAAACAAAACCTCCCTTGCCTGCGATCGGCAGCTTCTTCGGCTGGGTCTGGTACTGGTCCTGACCGAACTTGCCGAGGGCGGCGCCGACGAACGCGGATGCGCCGGCTTTGAGGACGTCGCGGCGAGAGGGCTTCATGGTGTCTCCTGCGGCGAGGATACTCCCAACGCCGCCCCAGTGCTAGACTTGCCGGAACCGCCTGCCTCTGGGGGAACTCAAGGTCGGCAAGGAGCATACTACGGAATCATGGTTAAGTCGAATTGGGCCGCGCTGGTAGCAGGCCTCTCCATCGTCGCGGTCGGCATCGGGTGCTCGAGCGGAGGGTCGGGCACGGGCGGTGACACAACCACCACGACAGGCACCACCGGCGCCGCAGGCACGACCGGAACCACGGGCGGAACCGCCCAGATGGTGACCGCCTCGCAGGTCATGGACGTCATCAACCAGAACTGCATGCCGTGCCACGCAGGAGCCAGCGCCAAGGCCAAGCTCAACATGGAGTCCGTCGAGTCCCTCTTGAAGGGCAGCGAGAACGGCGCCGTGGTCACCGCCGGCGACGCGGCCAACAGCAAGATCATCAAGGCCGTTACCGGAGCGGCGGGCGTGAAGAAGATGCCGCCCGCGCCAAAACCGGCTCTCAGCGCCGAGAACGTCAAGCTGATCGAGGACTGGATCAACGCCGGAGCCAAGACGGGCTAGAAGAACCGATATACTCAAGGCCGGATGAAGTGGGCGAAGTCCGGCCTTGTTCTCGCGTGCGCTGCGCCTTGGGCGGTGGCGGCTCTGCGCGGCAGCTCCGCACAGCCGGCACCCACTAGCTACGCCCAGATCGCTCCCACTCTCAAGCGGTCCTGCCTCTCTTGCCACGGGCCCGAGACGAAGTCCGGCGGGCTCGACCTCTCGACGCCGCAAGGGATCCAAAAAGGCGGCATCAGCGGCCCCGCGCTCGTCGCTGGACACCCCGAAAAGTCACTGATCTTGCAGCGCATCAAAGGGCTCGGCGGCAAGCCGCAGATGCCGATGGGCTTCAAGCCGCTCGACCAGCGCACGATCGGCATGGTCGAAGCGTGGATCGCGCAGGGCGCGAGCTTTGGCGCGGCGCTAAACACCGCAAAGCACTGGTCGTACGTCTCGCCGGTACGCCCCTCCTTGCCGGAAGTCTCCAACGCAGCGTGGCCGAAGAACCCGATCGACGACTTCATCCTCGCAAAGCTGGACTCTGAAAAGCTCGCGCCATCAAGGCAAGCGGACAAGGCCACGCTTGTGCGGCGCGTCTATCTCGACCTGATCGGAATGCCGCCCACCATCGCGCAGATGGAGGAGTACTTGCACGACGCCGAACCCGGCGCGTACGAGCGGCTGGTCGACAAGCTCCTCGCATCGCCGCACTACGGCGAGCAGCAGGCGATCCAGTGGCTCGACCTCGCGCGCTACGCGGACACCAACGGCTACGAAAAGGACGCGCGGCGCACGATGTGGCCCTACCGAGACTGGGTCATCGACGCCTTCAACCGAAACATGCCCTACGACCAGTTCACGATCGAACAGATCGCCGGCGACATGCTCCCCAGCCCTACGACCGAGCAGCTGGTCGCGACAGGCTTCAACCGCAACACGATGTTCAACGAAGAGGGCGGCGTCGACCGCGAAGAGCAGCGGTGGTTGACGCTCGTCGACCGCGTAGGAACGACCGCGACGGTGTGGCTCGGCTCCACGCTCGCGTGCGCCCAGTGCCACGACCACAAGTTCGACCCCTTCACCAACGACGACTTCTACAAGTTCCTCGCGTTCTACGACAACAGCGAAGAGCCGACGATCAACGTCCAGGACCCGGTGACGCAGGAGCGCGTAAAGAGCCTCGGCGAACGGATCGCGGAGCTCGAAAAAGTCCTGCCGCAACTCAAGCAGGACTCGGAGCCGTACAAGGCCGCGGCGAAGGCGCTCGCCGAGATCCGCGCCGAGGCGAACGAGCTCAACTCCATGACAACGCTCGTTATGAAGGAGAAGCCCAGCTATCCGCCGCAGACGCCGGTGCGCATCAAAGGCACCTTCCTCAACCAGGGCAAGACCGTCACCGCGGACGTGCCTGCAGTCTTGCCGCCCATCAAGGGCCCGAAGAAGGACCGCCTCGCGCTCGCTAAGTGGCTCGCCTCTAAGGAGAACCCGCTCACGGCGCGCGTCTTCGTCAACCGGCTCTGGCAGCAGTTCTTCGGCATCGGCATCAGCAAGACGAGCGGCGACCTTGGCACCCAGGGCGAGACGCCGACGCACCCTGAGCTGCTCGATTGGCTCGCGGTCGAGTTCATGGACTCCGGATGGGACATGAAGCACATGGTGCGGCTCATCGTCACCTCCGCCACATACCGCCAAGCCTCCGACCAGTCACCGGACCTCGTGCGGCGCGACCCGGAGAACCGCCTCCTCGCGCGCGGCCCAAGACTGAGGCTGCCTGCGGAGACCGTGCGCGACAACGCGCTCTTCGCGGCAGGGCTGCTGAGCGAAAAGATGGGCGGGCCCAGCGTCTTCCCCGACCAGCCCGACGGCGTTTGGAAGCTCCCCTACAACGGCGACACGTGGGTCATTAGCGACGGCGACGATAAGTTCCGCCGAGGCGTCTACACGTTCTGGCGGCGCTCGGCGCCGTACCCGGCCTTCGTCAACTTCGACGCCGTGAGCCGAGAAGGCTGCACGGTCAGGCGCATCGTCACCGACACGCCGCTACAGGCGCTCACGACGATGAACGACGCCGCGTTCATGCGCGCCGCGCGCGGGCTCGCACAGCGCATGATGGAAGCCTCCGCAGACGTTGGCCAAAGAATCGAGAACGGGTACCGCCGCTGCGTCGTGCGAAGGCCGACGGACGTTGAGGCCAAGCTTGTACGCACCTTTTATGAAAAGGAGCTCGCGCACTACGCGTCCGACGAGGCCGCGGCAAAGAAGCTCATCGAAAGCGACGCGCCGTACGTCAAGGGCGCGAGCCTCGCGGACTGCGCCGCGATGACCATGCTCGCCAACGTGCTGCTAAACCTCGACGAGACGATCACAAAGGAATGAAGCGATGCACAGACTGACCCACGAAGACATGGCCCTGCGAGAGATCACGCGCCGCAGCCTCCTCAAGATGGCCGGCTACGGGATCGGGTCGCTCGCGCTCGGTAGCATGCTGTCAGAGCAGGCCTCCGCCAAGTGGGTCGACCAACAAAGGCGCACCGACCCGATGGCGCCCAAGCCGCCGCACTTCGCCGCCAAGGCCAAAGCGGTCATCTATCTCTTCATGGCAGGCGCGCCGTCGCAGATCGACCTCTACGACCCGAAGCCTGTGCTTCAGCAGCACGACGGCGAGAAGATCCCCGAAGAGATCATCAAAGGCGAGCGCTTTGCGTTCATCAAGGGCACCCCCAAGCTGCTCGGCTCCCCCCACAAGTTCAGCAAGTGTGGCCAGTCCGGAATGGAGCTCAGCGACCTCATGCCCGGGCTGCAGTCGATCTCCGACGATATCTGTCTCGTCCGCTCGATGCACACCGACCAGTTCAACCACGCGCCCGCGCAGCTCTTCAGCAACACCGGCACCCAGCTGCCCGGCAGGCCGAGCATGGGTTCGTGGCTCACTTACGGGCTCGGCAGCGAGGCCTTCGACCTGCCCGGGTTCGTCGTGCTGCTTTCGGGCGACCACAACCCCGACGCAGGAAAGGCCGCCTACAGCAGCGGGTTCCTCCCAAGCACCTACCAAGGAGTGCAGATGCGCTCGCAGGGCGACCCCGTGCTCTTCGTCGGCAACCCGGAAGGCGTGAGCGAAGAAGTGCGGCGCGACTCCATCGACGCGATCAACTCCCTCAACCGGATGCGCCTGGCCAAGACCGGAGACCCGGAGATCGACACGCGCATCGAGTCTTACGAACTCGCCTACCGCATGCAGACGAGCGTGCCCGAGCTCATGGACATCGCGAGCGAACCGACTGCCGTGCACGAGATGTACGGGACCGAGCCCGGCGCGGCGACGTTTGCCAACAACTGCCTGCTCGCGAGGCGGCTCGTCGAGCGCGGCGTGCGCTTCGTGCAGCTCTACCACTGGGGCTGGGACAGCCACGGCACGAGCTCATACGACGACCTCGTCACTTCCCTGCCCCTTCGCTGCAAACAGACCGACCAGGCCGTTTCCGCGCTCGTCAAAGACCTCAAGCAGCGCGGCATGCTCGACGACACGCTCGTCGTCTGGGGCGGAGAGTTCGGCCGCACTCCGATGAACGAAGAGCGCGACGGAAGCAAGTTCAAGGGCCGCGACCACCACCCGCACTCCTTCTCGATCTGGATGGCTGGCGGCGGGGTCAAACCGGGCACGGTCTACGGCGCGACCGACGAGCTCGGTTACAGCCCAGTCGAGAACCCGGTCCACGTGCACGATCTCAACGCGACCATCCTGCGCCAGATGG
>CAMLDW010000028.1 GCA_946479035.1 uncultured Chthonomonadaceae bacterium
CTCCTGGGCCCGTTCCAGGAGCCTCTGGATCCGTTGAAAACTCCCCTGGACAGGCTCAAAACCCGCCTGGGAGCGCCCCGGTCGGCCTGGGACCGTTCCAGGCGTTCCCGTCGAGGGTCCGGACGTCCGTCCAAGCGCTCCAGGACGGGGAAACGGCGCGTTTTGAACCTGGCTCATCCCATGCGCACTGCCGCGCACGGCTCCCGGTACACCGTGGGCGACCCACGGTCGCCCCATTTGAACCTGTATGAGCCTGGAGTTCTTCCCGATGGAGTGATCCAGTCGGTGGCCAGAGCATCCGCTCCGCGCTACTTGGTTATGATGAGCTTTCTGAAGTCGCTTGCTACTCCCAGCGTGCGCTTGTCGTCAAACGCAATCACCGTCCACCGGTATTCACCTGTCGGCATGTCCTTGGCATTCACGCTGAAAACCGGCTGTTCGCCAGCAGTGAACGCCCATATCCTCTGCGAGCCTTCTGGTTGTGCTTCGTCCAGCTTTGTTGGCGTCAAGTGGATGCCGTAGGCCACCGCCTTGTCAATCGGCTTCCACGTGAGCATGATGTTCCCGCGCTTCGCCTTCGCACCGTTCCCTGGGCTGACGAGGCTGACCTTGGTTGAGTCCGTTATGCCAGCGGGCACAAACTTTGGCGCCATGATATATGCACGTGCTAGATCAATTCGAAATGACTGGGCGTTAGATAGATCCAGCTCAAGCGGCGTCGCCTTTTCTCCTCTCTTGACCTTTCCTTCAATTACTGTTTCACCATCAATTTGAAATCTAAAGGAGCCTCCGTCGTAGTCCGCATCATCGGGCATTCCCAGAAAACCAACGAAGCTACTGTAGCGCCCATCAAGAGCATAAACTCCATAGCTTGAGTCGGCATGTACGTAACCGTCGAAGATTGTCCCAGCCACGGAAACCCTTTTGGTCAGGTCGCCACTGAACTGTTCCCCGGCGACACATTTTGGCCACCCGCTTTCCTGGCGCACCTCTGGTACCGAATTGATAGGCAGTGACGTCACATGCGACACGAAACCAAGGTTTGGAATTGCGAGGGACACGAGTACGAAGGCGCTTGCAATCAGTGTTTGTGTTTTCATGATTGGTTTTCCATCCTAGTGTGGATCATCGTTCCCGAACCTCAACACGCGAGAGTTGCGAGGAGGCTCAGATTCCGAATTCGAGTCTGGCACAACTCTGGCTCGAGAAGGATCTTTGATGATGATCTCGTTCTTGCCAGGCTCTGTTATTTGTTCGCCGTTACCCGGCATTGATTGATCATCGGTTCGGGAGTCCGGATTTGATTTGTCAGACGCTGTTGTTGAGCTTGGCGAACCGCTGGTCGTGGTGGGCGCCGTCTGGGTGAATCCTTGCGTGGGTCTGTACGTTGCCATACGACTCATGCACTGGATTGCCACAAAGAGCAAGTAGCCAGAGACCGCAACCCCAACGATCGCCTTCCACGGGACCTGCGATCCTGCCTGCGACACAGAGAGTGCACGTACAGGCTGCGCGGCTCGCTGCGGCGACACTGCGACGCGGGGAGCCGCCTGTTGTATTGGTGCAAGTTGCTTTTGAGGAACAGGTGCCTGAGCGGCGACCGGCTGCGCGGAGGCGTTCTGGTTGATTTGAGGAAGCCGGTTTGCTGCCACGACCGGCCGAACTGGTTTGGCGGAGCTTGATTGAGATAACCGTGACTTGATCGTCTTGCGAGCCTGCCTTAGCGCAGGAATCATGTCGTCGGCGCTTTGGAACCTGCCCTCTGGAGCCTTCGACAGCGCCTTTTGCACTATTGCCCATGTGGCCGTGCTCATATGCGCGGGACGGATTGGATCGACATTGCATGTGGCGTGAGCTATGGCTACTTGGTCTGCACCCTCGAACGGTCTCGATCCGCTGCAAAGCATGTAGAGCAATGCTCCGACGCTAAACAGATCGCTTCGTGCATCGACTGGCATGCCTTTTAACTGCTCTGGAGGAGCGTAGCCGAGCGTGCCCCAGACTTGACCGGCTACCGTTAAGTTTGATTCGTAGGTGACCTTTGCAATTCCAAAGTCCGTTATCTTGATTGTGCCGTCTTCCAGAACGTGGACGTTGTCAGGTTTTATGTCCCGGTGAATGACCCCCTTGCCATGAGCAAAGGCAAGCCCCTTCAGGACTTCGATCGAAGTATCGATTGCCCGCACTTCGTCGAATTGGCCACTTCTCTCAATCTCTTTCCGCAGGCTCCTTCCTGTAAGCAGTTCCATCGCGATGAATGGAAGTCCAGCGTCTTGGCCGCTTTCGAAAACCGTCACAAGGTTCGGGTGGTTTAGTCCCCCGGCTGCCCGAGCTTCACGCAAGAAACGCCCTTCTCTCGTATTGCGCTCGTCCGTTGACGTCCCCGGCGCAAGATTGAGAACCTTGACGGCGACTCGCCTATTGATGAGTGGGTCGAACCCCTCGTACACGATGTCCACCGACTGTGCGATTTCTCGAACAATCTCGTATTTGCCGATCTTGGTCGGGACGGCGTTCAACGTTCGTTTCTACTTCTTCCCCTGGTCCAGGTGCAGCATGGTGCCCATCAGCGTCTTCTCCGCCCCACCCACGTCGCGGCGCTCCGGTTCCCTCCCCCTTGGGGGAGGGTTAGGGAGAGGGTGAGCTTGCAGTAGCCTCTTGCACATCGGATAACCTGGAGTATATCCATGGAGCTTCCGCGCCCAAGCCCAGCGCAGACGAAAAAAGTTCGCAGACTCCGAAAGGAGATGTCCGAGTCTCAGAAGAAGCTCTGGCAGGAGCTGCGCGCGAACCGCATCGGGTTTTGGTTCAAGCGCGAGTTCCCGCTTGGCCCCTGCTCGCTCGACTTCTATTGCCATGAGGCATTGTTGTGCGTCGAGGTGGACGGCGAACAGCACGACCCCGCCCGCGATTTGGAGAGGGACGCCGCGCTTCTTTCACTCGGCGTTATGACTCTGCGGTCCAAGTCGCGGGAGTGTTTCTCGGACCCTGGTCTTGTTGCGAAGAACATTCTCTTGATCTGTATCGAGCGGACTGGGCGTGATCCGTTTCCCGCTCCGCATGGGCGATGAGGAAAGGACTTAATTGTTTGCACCCTCTCCCTTGCCCTCCCCCAAGGGGGAGGGAATGCTCGGCACCCTCTGCCTCTTCTCCCCCAAGGGGGAGGGGCGGCGTGCGACCTCAAGCGTTACTTCTTCCCCTGGTCCAGGTGCAGCATGGTGCCCATCAGCGTCTTCTCCGCCCCGCCGACGTCGCCGGACTTCAAAGCGTTCATCGCCATCGTCACCTCCTGCGCGTCGGCCGTGCGACCGTCGGCCAAGAGCAGCGCCTGCGTCTTCTGCAGTTCCGCCATCGCCTGCGCCGGCGAGATCGCCATCGTCTTCAGCCCCATGATCGTCTTTTCGACCACGCGCGAGGCCGCCGAGACCTGGTGCGCCGAAGCCACGCGAGGATCGGGAGCCACAGAATAGCGAGAAGCGTCCGCCGTGAACTCCATCACCAAGTCCAACGGCACGGTCTTCGCCGTGCCGCTCGCGGCGTCCTCATAAGACAACTTTCCGGTCGCGACGACGTAGTGCCCAAGCGGGTGGTTGTCGAAGTCGAGGTCCAGCACCTGCTGCAGCACCCCTCCGCGCTCAAGGTCGGCCATCTCCAGCTCGACCGAACTGTCTGAGCCGACCGCGCCGATCCCCGTGCCGCCGCGCAGCGACACCCACCGAGACAACCGCAAAGACAAACGCACGTGCATCGCCGCGACCGTGATCAGCTTCTCGAGCTCCGTGCGGAAAACCTCCGGGATCAACTGCGGCTGCGCGATGTAGTAGTAGTTGCCGCCGGTCTTCTTCGCCATCGCCGCGAGCAGCTCTTCGTTGTACTCCGAGCCGAAGCCGAGGAACGTGCACGTGATCCCGCGCGCCTTGATGTCGCCCGCGTGGGTCACGAGCGGCTGGAAGTCCTTGATCCCCGCGGTCGGCTCACCGTCGGTCAGGAACACCATGCGCGTCGCGCGCGTCTTGTCCTCGTTCGCGCCGAGCTGCTGCGCGGCCAGCGTCATCGCGTCGGAGATGTTCGTCGTGTAGCCCGGCTGGATCTGCGCCACGCCGTCCTTGATCGCCTGCTTGTTCGTCACGCGCTGCGGCGGCATCAGCACGTCCACGGTCTCGTCGAAAACGACGATGGAGAGCACGTCGTTGGGCGAAAGCAGATCCACAACGTACTGGATCGCCTGCTTGGCGTATTCGAGCGGCGGGCCCTCCATCGAGCCGCTGCGGTCCAGCGCCAGGCAAAGGTTCAAGGGCGTGCGCGCCCCGCCCGTCGCGACCCCAGGCAGGCCGGTCGAATCCCCCGCCGCGACCTCGATCAAGAACTGCTCGCGCGCCGGGCCGTTCGCCATCGAGGCGGTGCGGCTCGGCGTCACGGTGACGGACACGGGGTCGACGGGCGCCCAAGCGGTCGTGCGGTTCGCATCTCCGACCGGCGGCGCGGACATCGCCTGCGTGCGGTTGTCCATCGGCGATCCGACGACGGTCTTGTTGGGGTCGAACTTCTGCGTCTTGTCCATTCAGTGGCCTCCCTTACTCTACACGAAACGTGCTGTTGCCTATTGTAACCGTGTCGCCGCTCTTTAGGAGCGCGGACGGCACGCGCTGTCCGTTGACGAACGTGCCGTTGGTGCTGCCCAGGTCCTGCACCGTGACGCCGCCGGGCCCGGGCGAGAACACGGCGTGCCGGCGCGAGGCGTTCGAGTCGGAGCCGAGCCCGATGCCTGCCGCCTCCCTGCCCGCTTCGAGCGGCGCGGTCACGTTGAACCGCTGCCCGGCGAGCGGGCCGGAGGTGGCTACGAGCGTCGTCGCCGGGGCACGGCCAACGCTGGCGAACGCCTGCGTCGGCTGGAGCGTCTGCGGTGCGCCCGGCATCGTTCCTGCCGGCGCCTGGTACGGCTGCTGGATCGGGCTCAGCGGCTGTTGGGCAGGTGCGCCCATCGGCACGGCCTGCGCCCGCCCTTCCTGCATCGCGCGCGCCGCCGAGTCCTTCATCAGGAACTGCAGGTTGTGCGAGCCGATCTGGAACGTGTCGCCGGGCGAGAGGACCGCGTTCGGCACGCGCTGGTTGTTCCAGCCGATCCCGATCGCCGTGCCCTGGTCCTGGACCACGTACTGGCGCCCCTGCCGAAAGATGATCGCGTGCAGCGGCGCGACGTTGTCGTCCCCGAAGAGCGGCACGTGCGCGCGCTCGTCGCGACCGATCATCGTCTGCTCGTTGTCGATCGGCCACTCCTTCCCCTCGTTGCGCCCCAGCACGAGCCGCACCCACGCCTGGCGCGTCACGCGGTCCATGATCGCCACGAACAGCCCGACCGCCACGCCAAGCCCGACCGCCAGGATCGCCCGGCTCGGCCCGCCGATCTCCTGCATCATCCCGGGCGGCGGAGTGACCGTCGGCCCCGCGCTCAGCAGCGTCTGCGAGACCGTGCCCGCCAGCAGGTCGAACCCGAAACCGACGAAGAGCCCGCCGACCGTGCCGCCCATCAGCCCGGCGACCAGCCCGCGCTTGGACCTCAGCGTCGCGCCGATCGCCACGCCCATGCAGAGCCCGATCGGGAAGAGCGCGAGCGCCCGCGCGACCATCCGCCCCGGCATGTCCATGTACGCGATCCCGCCCGCCGGCACGTGCATGATCATCGCCGCGAGCTGGGCGCCGATGCTCGCGCCGATCGTGCTGCCGATCGCGCCGAAAACGAGCCCGAGCAGCCCGTTCTCGATCGCTTGGCGGCGGCTGCCGCGAGCGATCCCCTGCAGCGCGCCCGCCGTCAGGCCGACCAGCGCGCCGATCAGGAAGATGAGCCACGTCTGCCCCGCGCCGATCGGCTGCTTCGAGGGGTCGATCGGGATGAAGCGGTCCGCGAAAGGCTCGGTCACGAGCCATGCGAGCAGCCCCGCTGTGCCGCAAGCTATCGAGCGGAAGAAGACCTGCCCCATCTACTCCTCGTAGCGGTACTGCACGGCGCCGAACTGCACCGTGTCGCCCGGGCTGAGCGCCGTCGGCCCAGCGATCCGGTGGCCGTTGACGAACGTGCCGTTCGTGCTCCCTGCGTCTTCGAGCGTCACCGAGTCGCCGGTGCGGACCAGCTTGGCGTGCGTGCGGCTGACGCTGCTCTCGCCGGCCAGCGCAAGCTGGCGGTCGGGCTCGCGCCCGACGGTCTGCTCGCCGTCCATCACGATGTAGAGCGAGCCGTCCGCCTTGACGAGCCGCGGGTTCTTGACGACCGGCGCGCCGGGCATTGCGACGGGGCCGGAGTCGGATGGGGTCGGAGCGGAGTTGTCGAGGATGATCTGCTTCGGCGGGCCCGCGGGCTTCTTGAGCGCGGCCGCCGGGTCTTGCGGGTCGCCGGGGACGTGTACCCCTGCCTTCTTCAGCGCGCCCGCGACCTGGTCGGGGTTGGCCTGGACGTACCGCCAGACCGCATAGCTGATGCCGCCGATCACCAGAAGCCCAATCAGAATGTTGACCAGCGTCAGGGCACCGTTGGTGCGCGGCGCGGGCTCTTGGGGCTTGCCGCCCTTGTCGTCCCCCTTCAGCTCGGTCTTGGGCTCGGCCTTGGCCGGCGGCGCGACGGTCTCGACCTCGTCCTCGATGGTCAGCGCGAGCGGGTTGGCCGACTCCATCCCCGACTTGACCGAGAACGTCTGCGCGGAGAGGCTCTTCTCCGCCCCGGCCGATTTGTAGTCCGCGGTGACCTCGACGTCGCCGAAAGGCACGACGAAGAAGCTCGCGGTGCCGTTGTCCGCGGCTGTGAGCAGCGCCTCCAGCGCCTCGCCTCCCGCCCTCATGTGCAGAACCGCCGTGGCGACCGGCTTTCCGCCGTGCTGTACGCTGAACGCCACTCGGTAAGCGTACGCGGCGTCCGAGGCCTTCACCGCCCACGAACCCGCTTTGACCACTTGGTCAAGCGGCCTGGCGGCGACGTCGCCGGTCTTGGTGTCGCAGACGTACACCGACTTGTCCTTCGTCTGTTCGGGCACGTCCAGCTCGACGGCCTTGCCGCTGACGGTCTGGTGCTCAGGGACGGTGTGCTCCTTCCCCTTCTCCTGGATCCAAACCGTGCGTTGCCCCTCGCCTTCGAACTCGATCCGGACCTTCTTGGCGCTTTGCGCCTGGACGAACGTGGCGGCGAAGAGCAGCGCGCAAAGCCCTGCTAGTCTTGGTACCACTGCTCCAGTTTAGCGCGTGCCGAGGGGATTCGGGCCACGAGCTCGCTGGCCGTGAAACCGACCGGCCCGAGCTGCTCCTCGCACAGGTCGCCGGCCGAGCCGTGCAGGTGCGCCCCGACCGCCGCAGCGTAGAGCGGCGGCAGGCCCTGGGCGATCAGCCCCGCCACGATCCCCGCCAGCACGTCGCCCATCCCGCCGGCCGCCATGCCTGGGTTGCCAGTTGTGTTGACGAGCAGGGTGCTTTCCGGCTCGCCCGCGATGCTGTACGCGCCCTTGAGCAGGACGGTCCGCTTGTACTTCTCGATCGCCTCTGCGATTGCGCCGAACCTGTCGCTCTGGACCTTTTCCGAGCTCATGCCGAGCAGGCGCGCCATCTCGCCTGGGTGGGGCGTGAGCACGCATGGCCCCGCCGGGAGCGCCAGGCCCAGGCTGACCGCGTTGAGCGCGTCGGCGTCGATCACGCTCGGCACGGTCCACTCCTGCCAGACCCGTGCGAGCAGCGCACGGACGGACTCGTGCGTCGTCAGGCCGGGGCCGAACACGGCGCAGGTCATGCGGTCTTGCAGGTCGAGCAGCGTCTCGGCGGACTCCGGGCTGAGCACGCCGTCATCGTCCTCCAGAGGGACCGTCATCGCTTCTGGGACCTGGGCTGCGACTGCGTCGCAGACCTCGACGATGGCTGACACCGTCACAAGGCCTGCCCCGGCCCGCAGCGCACCCATGGCCGCCAGGCTTGCCGCGCCGCGCATCTGGTAGCTGCCCGCGACGATCAGGACGTGGCCGTGCTCGCCCTTGTGGGTCGTGATCTGGCGGTCGCCGAGCGCGGCCAGGACGTCCGGCTCGTCGAGCGCGCCCATCCCAGTCGGTTCGCGCACGGCGTCCCCCGGGATGCCGACGTCCACCACGCTCCAGTCGCCGACCGCCTCCGCTCCGACCCCTTGGAAGAAGCACGGCTTGGCGAGTTGGAAGCTCACAGTGACGTCCGCGTCCACATAGGCGCCCGGGGCGTCGCCGGTGTCGGTCACGATCCCGGTCGGCACGTCGACGGCGACGACGACCGCGAAGCTGTCGTGCAGCGCGATCACAGTCTCGCGCACCGGGCCGGTCGGCTCGCCGATCTGGCCCGTGCCGAGCAGCGCGTCGACGATGACCTCGGCCTCGGCGGCGCTCTCCGCCAGGCCAGACCACTTGCGCTCGCCGTAGAAGATCGGCTCGACCCCGGCCGCCTTTGCCTTCGTCAGCATCGCCTTCGCCGGCTTGGTCAGCTTGGACTCCATCGCGGCGATGTAGACCTCGACCGCCACGCCGGCCAGCTTGAGCAGGCGGGCCACGACGAGCCCGTCGCCGCCGTTGTTGCCAGGCCCGCACGCCACGAGCACCGTGCCCTCGGCGTGAACCTCCTTGACCGCCTCGAACACGGCCTCCCCGGCCTTTTCCATCAGCCCGGCGGCGGGCACGCCGAGCCCCTCGATCGCATAGCGATCAATCTCGCGGCACTGGGCGGCGGTCCCGATTAGCATGGGCGCCTACTCGTCGATCCGTGAGAAGTAGATGGCGGTGACGAGGTGGGCCGGGGTGATGAACTCGCCATAGATCCGGGTGAGCAGGCCGATAACCTCGTCGTGGTTCCGCAGTTCGGGGTTCTCGCGCTCGATGTCCCTCGGGGTGAGCTCGGCGATCGGCTTGACCTCGACCCTGTCCAAAATGGCGCAGAACAGCTTCTGCCTCCGACCGAACCTCGGCCCGACCGTGATCCAGACCACCATCCCCGTCTGGTACTTGTCCGACTTGTCGCCCAGGCGGATCGTAGCGGTCTTTCGGCTCGTGAGCAGGAGGTCGTCGTACAGTTCCGGGTAGAAGTTGAGGGCGAACATCCTTGGTCGCCGCATTCTATCTGACCCGGGGCGGCGAGGGTGCGAGCGAGCCGGCGACCCCCTCACTATGGGCACCTTCATCCTGACTCTGGCCGTCGTGCTGGCGCTGATCTACCTCGGCCTGGTGTTCGTCGCGACCTATGTGAGCCTGCACCCGCCCCGGGTCCCTGCCTGGGTCTCGCCGGCGATGCTGGGGCTCCCTGAGGAGAACGTCGCCCTTGAGTCTGAAGGGCTCGAACTCACCGGATGGTGGAGCGACTGCGGGGACGGCTCCCTCGTGGTGGTCTGCTGCCACGGCTACATCATGAACCGGTGCGAGCTCCTGCCCATGATGGTCGTCCTGCGCGACCTCGAGGCGAGCTGGCTCTTCTTCGACTTCCGGGCGCACGGCAAGAGCCAGGGCCGGACCTGCACGATGGGCCTGCACGAGGCGCTCGACGTGGCCGCAGCGGCCCGGTTCGTCCGCGCCCGCAGGCCCGGGGCCAAGGTCGTGCTCTACGGCAGCTCGATGGGCGGGGCGGCGGCGGCGATCGCGGTCGGGGACGACCCTAGCCTGGCCGACGCTCTGATCCTGGACGGTGCCTACTCGGCCATGGACGAGGCGGGCCGAGGCTGGTGGAACTTCCTAGGCGGGCGCTGGCTGGCCCTGGTGATGGCGCCGACCGTTTGGTTAGGTCGCCTGATGGTCGGGTTCGACCCCTCGAAAGTCGTGGTCTCTGACTACCTGCGCAAGGCGAGCCACAGGCCTGTGCTGTTCCTGGCCGGCGGAGACGACCCGGTCGTCTCGCAGGGCGCGCTCGAGCGGAACGTCCAGGCCTCCGGCGACCTCACTTGGGTCGAGACCTTCCCCGGCTCCGGCCATGGGGAGGCCCGCTTCCGCGAGCCGGAGCGCTACCAGGCCGCGATCCGGCGGTTCGTGAGCGAGGCCGTGTTGGGCGCGGCAAAGGAGGCAAAGCCATAATCACGCGCATGCAGGCGGTCATGCAGACCCGGATCCCAGGGCTGGGCGAGCCCAGGAGGGGCAAGGTCCGCGAGGTCTACCCGCTCGGGGAGGACCTGCTGATCGTCGCGACCGACCGGATCTCCGCCTTCGACGTCGTCATGGCCAACGGCGTACCGGGCAAAGGGGTCGTGCTCAACCAGATCAGCGCGTTCTGGTTCGACAGGCTCAAAGGAACCTGCCCCAACCATGTGGTGAGTTCGGACGATGGCGAGGTGGCGCGCAGGCTCGGCGCGAACCTGCCAGAGCTCAAGGGCCGCTGCACCGTAGCCCGCAAGGCCGTCCCGCTGACGATCGAGTGCGTCGCCAGGGGGTACATCGCAGGCTCGCTCTTCAAGGAGTACAGGGCCCAAGGCGGCAAGGTCCACGGGCTCGACCTCCCGAAGGGGCTGCTCGACGGCTCGAAGCTGCCGGAGCCGGTCTTCACCCCCGCGACCAAGGCGCAGGAGGGCCACGACCTTAACATTTCCTTCGAAGCCGCCGCAAGCATGGTGGGCAGGGAAGTCGCCGGGCAGGTGCGCGACTGGACCCTCCAGCTCTACTCGCAGGCCGCCGCCCACGCCGAGTCGTGCGGACTGATCCTCGCCGACACCAAGTTCGAGTTCGGCTCGACCCCGGACGGCCTGATCTGGATCGACGAGGCCCTCTCGCCGGACTCGAGCCGTTTCTGGGACGCCTCGCTCTGGAAGCCCGGCGGCGCGCAGCCGAGCTTCGACAAGCAGTACGTCCGCGACTACCTCGAGGCCCTGGACTGGGACAAGCGCCCTCCTGGCCCCACCCTGCCGCCAGAGGTCGTTGCGGGCACGCAGAGGCGGTACCTGGAGGCGTACCGGCGCCTGACGGGCCTTGAGCTCGCCCTCCCATGATCTTCTGGGTCTACAACGTCCTGCTCATCCTGCTCTCGCCCGTTTGGGTGCCCTGGATGTGGTGGAGGGCGGCCAGGCGCAAAGAAAGGCCCGACTGGCGGCAAAGGTGCGGCGACCTGCCGGTCTCGCCCCCGAAGGCGGGAGAGCGGCGCCTCTGGCTCCACGCCGTCTCCGTCGGGGAGGTCATGGCGGCCCTGCCCGTGCTGAGGGAGGTGCGAAGGCTCGATCCAAGCCTGGTGGTCGTCCTGAGCACGACCACCAGCAGCGGACAGGCGACGGCCAGGGAGAAGGCGGAGGGGCTCTTCGACCACTTGGTCTACTTCCCGATCGACGTGCCGAGGTTCGTGGTGGCCGCGCTCTCGAGGGTCCGGCCCGACGTGGTTGCGGTGATGGAGACCGAGCTGTGGATGAACTTCCTGTACCTCTCCAAGCAGTTCGGCGCCCAAACGATGCTGCTCAACGGAAGGGTGAGCGACCGGAGCTTTCCTCGATCGATGAAGGTGCGCCCCTACTACCGGTCGCTCTTCTCCCGGCTCGACCAAGCGCTGGTCCAGACCGAGGCCGACGCGGAACGGTTCCGGGCGCTCGGCTTCAAGCAGCCCGAAGCGGTCGGCAGCACCAAGTTCGACGAGGCGCTTGAAGAGGCCAGCGGGACGAGGGACTGGAGGGCGGAGCTCGGGGTGCCGGCAGGGGCGTTCCTGGTCGTGGCCGGCTCGACGAGGTCCGTGGCGGAGGAGCGGCTCGTGCTCGAAGCGGTTGCCAGAGTGCCGGGCGTCTGGGTGGTCCACGCCCCGCGGCACGTAGAGCGCGCCCCAGCGCTTCTCGAGGCATACCGGGCCCAGTTCGGCCATGCCGGGCTTAGATCGGCAGGGAAGCCCTGCCAGTGGCTTGTCCTGGACACGTACGGCGAGCTCGGCGGGATCTACTCGGCCGCAGACGTCGTCGTGGTCGGCGGGGGGTTCGACGACCTGGGGGGCCAGAACGTCATCCAGCCGCTAGCCCAGGGCAAGCCGGTGCTGCACGGCCCTCACATGCAGAACTTCCGGCAGATCGCCGAGTCGGCACTGAAGGGAGGGGCGAGCCTGGCCGTTGCGGACTCGGCAGCCCTGGCCGACGCGCTGAACAGGCTCAAATCCAACCCGGAAGAGCGGCAGGCGATGGGCAGGGCCGCCAAGGCGCTGGTAGCGCAGAACACGGGGGCAGGGCGCAAGTGCGCCGAAGCGATCTTGGCCGCAGCCAAAAGAGGCTAGCCGCCGCCGAGCAGGTCGCCCAGGCCGCCGCCGATCCCGCCGAGGACGCCGCCAAGACCGCCGAGCCCGCCGCCGATGTCGGAGGCGATGCTGAACCACTTGAACGCGTCGTACCGGTAGCACACCTCGCCAACCAACCGGTCAGACTGCTTCGCCGCAGCGTCAATCTTGCCCGTGCTCGTGCCCATCATGCCGATCAGCTTGTTGATCGCGCCCTGGGGGTCGGTCTGGGAGTTCTGGAGCTGGTCAAGGATGTCGGACATCATCGCGCTGGTCTCGCCCAGGCACTGCTCATAGGCGTTCTTGATCGGGACGCACTCTGCGGGCGGCTGCTTGGAGTTGAAGAACTTCACCAGGTCCTTCCAGGCCTGGCGCTTGGCCTTGGTGTCGCCCTCGACCTGGTCGCGCTTCTTGGGGTCGTAGTTCTGGTTGCCGGACTCCTCGCCTCGTGCCTCCGCGGTGAGGTCGGCGATCGAGTCCGAGTTCATCCCCGAAAGCTGGGTCAGGAGCTGGCTGAGCTGGGAGCGGGAAAGGCCCACTCGCTGGTTCTCGGTCTTTTCGAGGTGCTTGAGCCAGTCGCGCACCTCGGAAGGCATCTTGTCGCCCATCTGGGTGCTCGGGCCGTTAGGCTGGTACCCCAGGTTGAGCGAGGGGCTGACTGGCTCGATCCCGAGGTTGAGGTCGCTCGAGCCTGGCTGAGCCCCGACCTGCGTCGCGCTCTGGGGCGTGCCGGCGGCCTGCTGGAGCGAACTGCCGCCCAGGGCGCCGCGCAAGTCGAGGGAGCCCGAGTCCTGCGGGCCCTGTAGGGCTACATCGCCGGAGCGACCGAAACCGCGGCTCGAGCCGAACGCGAACCCGGCCAAGAGCGCCAGCACGACCCCGCCCACGAGCAGGGCGGTCGTCGACCTCCGGCTTTGGGCTCTGTAAGGGTCGTTTTGGCCTTGGATCGGTGCGCTCGACATCGGTGTTCTCCCTGTGGGCTCCTTCGGTTAGACGCCCTCGACTCCATTATCGGCGACACAAAAGGCAGAAAGCCGTGGCGCCGCGAGTTTTTTCTCCAACCCCCGCCGTCCACAGGGAAAAGTGCCTGACTCGGGACTCCGAACGGCCTAGCGAGGGCCGGAGTACGGAAAGACCAGTTAGGTGGGTTGGAATGAAGCCTGTCAGCCCTCAGCATCCGCTCTACGGCCTTTTTGCCGAGCTCGTCAGCGACTCGCTGGCGAAGCTCCACGCGCCGGCGGAAAGCCAGGTTCATCCGTACCTGACTGACCTTTTGGTCAGGTTCCTCCATTCTGACTCTGTGTTCGCCGTGCGCCGGGAGGGCCGTCCCCTGCAGTCCGTGATCGAGATGGCCGCCGAGGCCGACGTGAGGCTGAACGCCGACTCGTTCGAGCGCGAGCGGCAGGTCCACCGCCACATCGGCGACTACATCCTGTTTTGGGGCGCGCTCTACCCCGACTTCCTACGCAGGCTCAAGACGGCCGACGGCCTGGACTTGGTCTGTGACTACTCGGGCCAGGGCCGCCGCAGCTACTACATCGTGAGCACGTTCGACTACCCGCCGTTCGGCGACGAGGCCCCGACCTTCCGGCTCCTCAGCGAGGGGTTCGAGGACTACTCGCGCGCGCTCGCCGACGTCGGCGAGGCCCTGCCTCACACGGCCTGAGGCTCAGGTTCAACGGAAGGCATCGGCGCCTCCCGGCAAGCCCTTGAGGCCAGCCCGGCGAACCCCGACAGCGCCATCCCCCCGCCCATGAACAGGAAGGCGCCCCCCGCGCCCAGCCAATCGAGCATCGGACCGACGCAGAGCGTGCCGATCGGCTGGACCGACATCTGCGAGCCGATCCAGACGCTGCTGACCCGCCCGCGGACCCGGTCCTCGAAGGCCGACTGGATGTAGGTCTGGATTGGGATCCAAGCGAAGGGAAGGGCGATTCCAGCCAGGGCGTTGCAGAGCATGAAGAGCCAGATCTTCTGCGACCATGCCATGAGCACCACGCTGACCCCGACGATCCCGGTGGCGAGGCAGAACGAGAGCCCTGGCCGGACGATCCGACGGTGGCCGACGTACAGCCCGCAGGCGGCCATCGTGACCGCGAAGCTAAGCTCGATCACCGCCAGCGAGCCGAACGTGCCCGAGAACCAGCGCTTGTTCACCTCGAGGTAGGCCACCATGAACCCCGAGATAAACGCCTGTGCCAGTACGTTGGTGGGCAGGGCTATGCGTAGCACAGGGTCTTTGAGCACCGCTCGGACGCCCTCTTTGAACTCGCCGAGCCCGTGCTTCTGGCCCTGGTGCTCGCCCCTGTCCGGTCGAAGGTTAGGGAGCCGAAGCACCCAGTACGAGCTGAAGAGGAAGGTCGCCGCGTTGAAGAGCGCCGCCACGCAGAAGAACCGCTCGGGAAAGAGCCTTTGGATCAAGGCAAGGAGGGTGGCCGAAGCGGCCATCCCGACCATCCACATGATCTGCTGGGTCGTCATGTAGAACGCGTTCGCCTCGGGCAGGGCCTCGCCCGGAACGAGCCTGGGCAGGGCCGCCATGCGGGCCGGCATGAAAAAGGCGGCCACGGAGGAGAGCAGGAACGCCATGGAGCCGATCACGGCGATCGGGGGCACAGGCTCAAACCAGGCATAGACCGCCAGGCCCAGCATGAGCAGGGCGCTGGTGAAGTCGGTTGCGGCCATGATCCACCGGCGGTCGAGCCTGTCGGCGATGACGCCCGCGAAGGGCGAGAGCAGCAGGAACGGCACCGCCGAGGCAGTCATGACCAGTCCGACCTGCAGGTTGGACCGGCTCGCTTCCTTGGCCATGAAGAGGAAGACCAGGAAGTAGATCGAGTCGCCCAGCATGGACACCGTCTGGGCCATCCATAGGTCTCGAAAGGCGCGTATTCGCAGGACGCGGGGGCCGGGGAACAAGGTCAAGCATTGTGCCATTGGCCCCCTCGAGGGCCCGATACCTACGGGACATTTGCCGGATTTGGGCCGTAACCCTAGGTTCCTACCGGGTTGCAGCACGGCCAGAGACGGCACTCCTGATGAGGAGACACGGGTCCGATCGAGAAAGAAGCTAAAGCGCCACCTGAGGTTTTGACGGCACCCATCCGAAGTTTATACGGGGCAACGTCCCCGACCGGAGACAGTGCATGTACGAGACCTACTGGGGCCTGAACGAGCCGCCGTTCACGCTGACTCCCGATCCTCGGTTCCTCTATATGAGCCGCGCGCACGAAGACGCACTGATGATGCTGCACTACGCGATCACGCGTAACAAGGGCGCTGCCATGCTCGCCGGCGAGATCGGGCTCGGTAAGACGACGATCACGAGAAAGCTGCTCGAAACCCTCGACCCGGTCCAGTACCAGCTGGTGATGATCGTCAACCCAATTTTGACCCCGACCCAGATGATCCAGGAGATCCTCTCCCAGCTCGGCATCGATTGCGACTCGCGCAACCGGCAGGTCCTGGTCCAGAGGCTCCACCTGGCGCTCCTAGAGAACTACGACAAGGGGCGAAAGGTCGTGTTGCTCATCGACGAGGCCCACCTGATCAAAACCTCGGGGGCGTTCGAGGAGCTCCGGCTCCTGCTGAACTGCCAGATGAACGACCAGTTCCTGATCAACCTGATCCTCGTCGGACAGTCGGAGCTCAAGGACAAGATTTCCAAGGTGCCGGCGCTCGAGCAGCGCATGGCGGTTCGGTACGTGCTCAAGCCGCTCGACGAGTTCGACTCTGGCGAGCTGATCATGCACCGCCTGCGCGTCGCGGGCTACGCAGGCGAGAAGTCGCCGTTCACCCCGGACGCGATCCACGAGATCCACAAGATCAGCAAGGGCGCGCCGCGCGTGATCCTTCAGCTCGCCGACAACGCGATGCTGATGGCGATGGCTCGCAAAGAGAAGATGGTCGACGGTTTCCTGACCCACGAGGTCGCGGAAGAGTACTGCGGAGGTCTGGCAGCGTGAACCTAGCCGACGCGATCCGAAAGGCTGCCAACAAAGGCCTGGTGGACGGCTTCCCCGCGGCAGAACCGCAGGGGCGTGACCAGACCGCACAAGTTTTCAAGAACCCAAAGACGGAGGAGAAGTCCATGAACAACCTCAAGTCAGTCTTCACGGAGATCCCGGCCAACGCGCCTGAGCCCCCTCAGGCCGCTGTGATGTCGGGCAACGCGATCCGGCTCGAGATCTTCTTGAGCGGGGAGCAGATGGCCGGGATGCTCAAGGCGATCATGGCCGGGCAGCACTCCGTCCTGACGGTGCGCGAGGCAGCGTCCTACTTGCGCATTGGCCCCAGCCGGCTAGAGAAGCTGGTCGAAGAGGGCGAGATCCCCTTTGTGGAGATCGACGGACGCTATCGGTTCCCCAAGTCGAACCTCGACGACTGGCTGGCTGTACAGTCCGCCGCAAACGAGGAGGAAAAGGATGTCGCTTAAACTCTTTCGGAAGAAGGCCTATGTAGGCGTCGACCTCGGCACGAAGTCCATCAAGGTCGCACAGATCGACGCGCACGGCCACCGCTGGGTGGTCAGCAAGCACGGCGAGGCATCGACGCCCGAGGGCTCGATCAAGGACGGCGTGATCGTCGATACCGACGAAGTCGCCTCCGCACTGAGGCACGCGCTCAAGGTAGCCAGGATCAGCGCCACCAACGCGATCATCGGCGTCGCCGGCGGCTCGGTCATCGTGCGCAACGTGCGCATCCCGCGCATGCCCGAGGCGACCCTGCGCAAGTCCATCCGGTTCGAGGCGGGCCGCTACGTGCCCTCTTCGATCGAGGACAGCTTCATCGAGTTCGAGATCCTGGGCGAGGCCCCGGAGAACCAGATGGACGTGCTGATCGTCGCCGCCCCGCGCGAGATCGTCAAGAGCCGCGTCGAGGCGTGCGCCAAGGCCGGCCTTGAAGTCGAGGTCGTTGACATCGAGGCGTTCGCTATGTTCCGCGCGCTGGTCGAGGCCGACACCGGTTCGGAGCTCGGCGAGCAGACGATCGCGCTCGTCGACATCGGCGCGACGACGACCAACGTCAGCGTGATCTCCAAGGGAGTGTTCGCGATGACCCGCTCGATCCCACAGGCGGGCAACACGCTCACGAACGCGCTCCAAAGCTACTTCAAGCTAGATTTCGAGGACGCCGAGAAGGGCAAGCAGCAGCTCGACCTCAACGTCCTCGTCAACTCGGAGGGACCGGTGGAAAACCCGCCGCTCCGGGTGTTGCAGCCGCACATCGACGACCTGTTCCGCGAGATCCGACGCTCGCTGAACTACTACCAGTCTCAGCAGACCGACCAGGGCGAGGCCAGGCCGGTGACGAAGATCATCGTCTCCGGAGGCGGCGCCCGAATGCCGGGAATGGCCGAGTACATGAGCCACAAGCTGGACATCCCCACGGAGTCCGCAGGCGTGTACGACTGCGCCCGGTTCGTAGCTCCTGCAAACGACGAAAACAACCACGGCTATGAGCTGGCCGTCGCCTCGGGGCTCGCGCTCCGGTCGATGACCAAGGTGGCCTAGCCCCAGAGAGACCAACCCATGCCATTTGTCAACCTAATCAAAGAAGACAGGCTTGCCGCGGCGGCAAGAGAGCGGCAGATCAGGATGGCCGTGATGCTCTGCATCGGCATCGGCGCCCTGTCGTTTGTGGGCGCGGGCTACTTCACCTTCGAGGCCAGCAGGGCCAACGCGAAGGTCGCGGGGCTGGAAAGCGCCTTGCAGAAGGCCAAGCCCTACATGAAGAAGGTCGAGGCCAACAACGCCGAGATCGAAAAGCTCGAGCCGCGCATCAAGACCCTCACCGACGCCCAGAAGTCGACCCAGCAGTGGTCGCACATCATGGAGCACCTCAAGACGAACATGCCTACCGGGGTGTGGCTGACGGCGATCGTCTGTCAGCGACAGAACCCCGGCGAGCCGGTCGCGGTCTCGCTCAAAGGGCTGAGCACGACCCAGGAGGCGGTGGGCTACCTGATCCTCCGCGTCGAGATGAGCACCGACCTAGAAGGGCCTGAGCTGGTCTATACGCAGGAGCGCCGCACCGAGAAGGGCAAGGCGCTCGAGTTCGAGGTCAAGGGCAAGCTCGCGGGCTCGGCCCCCGAGAAGCCCAAGACGAAGGAGGCTGCAGCGTGAGCAAGAAGAATTCACCCAAGTCGTTCGTCCTCTTTTCACTGATCGTGCTGGCACTGGGTGGCGGAGCCACCTATTTCCAGTACACCGCAGTGCAAAAGGCGAAGTCGAAGGTCACCGAGCTTGAGGCCGTCGTGCCGAGCCAGAAGGAACTCGAGGCCAACCTGGCCTCGTCGAGCCAGAAGCTCCTCGACTACCAAAGCAAGCTCGCCCACCTCGAAGGCTCGGTTCCCGACGTCGCCTACGTCCCTACGCTCCTCAAGGAGCTCGAGGAAGTGGGCACGAGCCACGGAATCAAGGTCACGGCAGTCCGACCGGTCCCCCAGTCGCTCATGCCCGCCTCCGCCACGCCGGAAGAGGGCAAGACGGTGAAGAAGAAGGACTACCAGGAGATCGAGATCGAGATCAAGGGCCGGGGCCGCTACGACGACGTCAAGTCGCTCTTGGACGCGCTCACGACCTTTCCGAAGATCCTCGCCGTGAAGACCATCAACGTTTCTCCCGAAAGAGACTTAGCGACGATCGGTGAGCCGTTCGTCGAGGCGACGATCAACGTGGTCGCCTACGTGTTCCCGTTCGAGTACGTGCCGGGTCAGGCGCAGGGCAACCCGCAGATGCAGGCCGGCACGCAGCAGCCCGCAGGCCAGCAGAGCGCGGTCGTTACTGGCAAGACCCAGACCCAGAAGATCGCCAAGGTTGGAGGCAGCAAGCATGAATAAGGAAAAGAAGAAGCTCCTCGTCGTCGGCGTGCTCGCGCTCGCCGTGGTAGGCGTAGGCGCCTTCCAGTTCATGGGCCACAAGCCGAAGGTGGTCGCCAAGTCGGACAAGGACCCGTCCAAGGCGATGCTCGTCGCGGACGCGGCCGTGAAGGACCCCGAGGCGGACCTGAAGAGGTACATCGTCCCGCTGATGTCGCCGGCGGACTCGCCGCGCGACCCGTTCACGCCGCAGGCGGTCATCATCGACGAGCCGACTACGCAGGACAACCACGCGCTCATCCCGGCGCCGGGCAGCATCGGCGGCAATCGGGAGATCAACGTCAACGGGCAGGGCCCCACAGGCCCGATCAACCCGAACTTTTCGCAGATCGACCCGAACGGGCTCAGCCTATCGCCGATCAATTCGGGACCCGTACTACGCGGCGTGATCATCGGCAAACAGAACATGGCGATCATCGAGAACGCCAACAAGGAGCAGGTGCTCGTTTGGGAAGGAAAGATGTTTGGAAATTGGACAGTGGTCGCGATCAGCGACACGGAAGTCGTTTTGAACAACCAAGGAAAAGTAATGAAATTGGCCCTCGCAGGAGGCAACTAGAAACCATGAAAACACTCACAGCGGGACTCGCTTTGGCTCTGGCCGCCTTCGCGGTCGGTGCGCCTTCGAAGTCCACCATCACGAAGGTCACCTCGACCAACGTTGGAGGGGGAGTCGAGATCGCCGTACAGGGCGAGTCTCTGCAGCAACCTAAGACGTTCTTCGCGAGTGGCCACAGCTTGTTCGTCGTCCAGTTCGACGCCTACCTCGTGCCCGCGCCTGGCAAGTTCCAGGTCGACACGGCGGGGGTCGGATACGTCCGTTACGTGCGCTTCCAGGCCAAGCCGGCCGTCTCTCGCCTGACCATCCAGGTCGGCAAGGGCACGGAGCCGGTGGTCAGCCAGGACAACGGCACGTGGTACGTGCGCTTCGGTGTCGCCGACAGCGCCAAGCCGCAGACCGACGCGGGCATCAACGATGATTCGGCAGCCTTCCAAAAGGCGATCGAGCAGTTAGGCGCCCCGGTCGGTACCAAAGGCGTCTCCGTCCTCTCAGGCGACCAGAGCTCGAGCGTCAAGCTCCCAAGCCAGGACTTGAAGAAGGCGAACTCGGAGTGGAAGCCGGGCGACATCGTCGGTTTCGTGCCGACCGCCGGGTTCACGCAGCCGACCACCGCCGCCGAACTACTTAAGGCACCGAACGTTCCCGGGCCGATCGGCTCGCCGTTCAAGGACACGAACATCTCGCTGACCATGAACCAGGCCGACATCCTGGTCATCCTCGAATCCTTCGCGCGCCAGGCGCACGTGAACATCGTCTCCGCGCCCGACGTGAGCCCCAAGGACAAGCCGTTGCTGCTCTCCTTGAAGATGGACGACGTGGACCTCGACTTTGCGATGACGACCGTGACGGCGCTCGCCGACCTCCGCTTCACGCGGATCGGTGACACGTTCATCGTCAGCAAGTCGGGCGACTTCCGCTCCCGCGTGAGCTCGATCGTCCGCCAGAGCGGCGGCAAGTACGAGACGCGCGTGGTCGACCTCTCTTCGGGAGAGGCCAAGCAGATCCGCGACGCCACGCTTCAGACGCTTCCGCAGGACGGGCCTGACGGCTACTACGAGATCGTCGACCCGACCGTCGCCGTCAACTCCGCGGACAACGCGTTCGCGCAGGGCGGCAGCTCGGGCGCGAACAACGGCGCTGCCGACAACGGCGCGGCGACCAACGGCGGCAACGCCGGCAACGGCACCGCGAACCCGACAGGCGGACCGCAGACCAACGTCGGCACCCCGGCCTCGAAGCGCGCAAAGTACGTGCTGCTGATCGGCGAGCCGCGACGCCTCGACGTGATCGAAGGCTACGTTCGCGAGCTCGACAAGCGGATCTCCTCGAGCTTCTCGCTCGCAGGCACCGCGAACTACAGCACGGTGGTCGTCCCGATCGTCAGCGGCCAGACGCTGAAGGTCAAAGACATGCTCATGAGCGTGTTGGCGACGAACCCGCGGCGCGGCGACTACACCATCGACGAGACCTCCGTCAAGGAGCTCGCCGAAGGGCAGGAGTCCGTCAAGATGCTGCTGATCGCAGGGCCTAAGGACGAGCTCGAGTACCTCCGCGCGTTCGCGGACACGCTCGACGCCGAGCTTTGCGCCAATGCGGGAATGAACCGCGACACGGACCCCGAATCGTTCAAGCAGTTCTATGAGGTCGTAGACCTCAAGTTCATCGAGCCGACGCACGCCGCGTTCGACCTCAAGAGCCGCGTCCGCGGCCTGTACGTCACGATCCTTCCCGACCCGGTCACACCTGGCCTGTCGGGGCAGGACTCGCAGAAAAAGCAGGACACGGGCGACGCCGGCACGGGCGCGAACGGCGCAGCCGGCGGATCGACGGGCGGCGCTGCCAAGACCGCCGAGATCACTCGGCAGGTCGGCCACGAGCAGATGAGGCTCGTGCTCCGCGGCACGAAGACCCAGATCCTTGAAGCCAAGGACTACCTGAAGAACGTGGACCTCCCGGCGCGCCAAGTCTCGGTCGAGATGCGCGTGATGGAGATGTCCAAGACGGACGCACAGAAGGTGGGCCTCGATTGGTCCCTGCTCTCCGGCGGCCGCCTGACCTCCTTCCGGATGAACCAGGGCCTCGGAGCGAACGCGGACACCTCCGGTACGACCTCGTTCCACTACCAGGACAACGCGACCTCGTCGCTCGACTTCCTCGGGCTCCTCGACTCGATCTCTAACAAGAACAACCTGATCGCCCGGCCGAACACGCTTGTGACGGACGGCCGCAGCAGCCACCTCTTCGTGGGTGACACGATCCGGTACGTCAAGACGATCAACGCGAGCCAGAACGGCACGACGGTCGAGATCGACAAGGTCGAAGTCGGCGTGACGGTGGACCTCACCGCGCGCGTCGGCGCCGATGGCAACATCTCGCTCGACCTCGACCAGACCTTCAGCATCCTGAACGGCTTCACGCCGGTCCCTGGCGGCGGCCAGATCCCGCAGACGAGCGACCGCAAGTCGTCCCTTTTCCTCTCGGTGAAGGACGGCGAGACGATCGCCCTGGGCGGCCTCATCCAGGACCAGGACCGAAGGAGCGTCTCGGGGATCCCGATCCTCAAGGACCTGCCGCTGATCGGAGTGCTCTTCCGGCGCACCGACAACAGCAAGATCCGCACTGAGGTCGTGTTCTTCCTGACGGCGCACGTCGTGGACAACACCAACGCCCTGACCGCTGGCGACCCGCGCAAGTCGGACGGCGGCGGCACCACGGCCAATCCCAAAGGCGGCAAGGGCAAGTAGCCCGGGCCGAAAAGACCAGGGGCCGGACGCAAGCGTGCGTCCGGCCCCTCCGATTTAAATGGGCTAAACCGGCCCTAGGGGACTTGACGGCTAGGCTCGGCGGGTATATAGTGGGCCTATGCTGTTCTACGTCCCGGTCGATGCCGCTCACATGATGGGGCCGCTCGATGTTTTCTTTCAACTCATGTCCCGGTACGAAACGCACCGCAACGTCGGGTTTGACAGCGCAGCGGGCGACGACCGGACCGTCTTTCTAAACCGTGGCCGACTCGGCTTCGACTGGAAGCAGGGCGAGGACGCCAACATCCGTGTTAGCTTCCAATACTCAAGCATCAACACCAAGGATGAAGGGACCGGGTTCCCTGGCTTCGTGCCGACGGGCGACTTCGTCGAGCGCAAGAGGCAGGACCTCAACGAGGCCTACATCGAAAAGAAGAACGGCGAGAACGACTCGTTCCGCATCGGTCGCCAGTCGATCAGCCGTGACTGGCTCGTCGGCGCGCAGGAGTGGGGCGAGGTCGGCCGCTCGTGGGACGGCATCTCTGTGATGCACGGCCCGTGCGACTTCTTCGTTGGTCAGCTCGACCTCGACTCGGGCAGCGTCGCCGGTTTTGGCAGCAGCCAGAAGCTCGCCTACGCCGGCCACAACTGGGGCAGGTGGGGCAAGACCTCGATCTATTACAAGAGCGACGACACCGCCGCTGACAGCCTCTACACCCTTGGCCACTCCTATGAGCACGAAGGCGGCAACGTCGAGTGGATGCTCAACGGCGCTCTGCAGTGGGGCCGCCAGGGAGGAGTCGACCAGAACGCATGGGCCGGCATCGCCGGCGCGCACCTCGGTCTGGGCAGCCGGCTCAGCGCGTGGGCGCACTACGCGACCGCATCCGGCGGTACGACGAGCGCGGGCCACAGCCGCACCTTCGACGAGCTTTATCCGAACGACCACGGGCGATTCGGCCTGATGGACCTGCAGGCGTTGAGCAACGTCCAGACGTTCGGCGTCGGACTGAGCCTTGAGCTCAGCAAGGACATGGGGCTCATGGCCGGTTACCACTCGTTCAAGCTGTTCGACGCTGAAGACGCTTGGTACAACACCAGCCTCGGCCTCAACTACGTCGGTGCCGTCGATCCCTCCGGACTCAGCGGCACGGACGTCGGCAACGAGATGGACGTGGCCTTCCACTGGATGGCCAGCGACCACTTCAACGTCAGCGCGGGCTTCGGCGTGTTCAACCCGGGCTCGTTCCTCCAGAACGTCGGTTTCGGCAGCGACAACCAGACGTTCTTCTATGCCAAGCTCGGCCTCAAGTACTGAGCCGGACGAGATGACACGAACGACGGCCCGGGTAGTGGACCCGGGCCGTTTTTCATGTGCCCCGCGAGGCTCTGGCACGTCTTTGGCGTTGTAGTAGAACGATGACCCCTTTCCTCGCCGCCCTCGCGCTCTCACACAGTGGGCACCCCTCGGCCGCGGACGTGCTCGCGCACGTGCGCCGCGCCGTTGGGTATGCGGTCGCGGGCAGGCTCAGCGCGCCGGTCGAGGCGACGGGAAAGGCGCATGAGTCGGGCCTCGACGGCGAGTTCCGCTTCGTCTTCGCAGCCGATGGCAGCTACCTCTTTTCGAACACCGGCCCCATTTCCAGCACCAAGGCCTGGGACACCAAGAGCGGATGGGAGCGGGACCCTTCGGGCGCAACGATGACGCTCGAGCTCTCCGACCTCGAGTACCAGCACGCGATCTCGTGGGTGCTCGACAACGAGTGGCTCGATCCAAACGGCCCTTTCGTGGTCACGGTGACCAAGGAGGAGCTCACAGACGGCGGCAGTTACACGCTCAACCTGAAACAGAAGAACGGGCTGCAGGAGCAGACGGTGACGATCGACAAGAAGAGCTGGATGCCGAAGGGAACGGCCTTTTCCATCGGCGAGCTCGACTACTCGATGACGTTCACAAAGTGGCGCGATTTCGGCGGCTACAAGCTGCCCGGCAGGATCGACGCGCTGGAAGGGAAGCTCAAGAGCTGGTACACGATCGAAAAAACGCGCAAGCTGAGCGCGGCAGTGAGCCCGTTCAAGCGGCCCGCATGGACCGTCCTAAGCGACACGGCGTACGACCGCACAAAGCCGGGGGTCGTCGAGTCGAAGCGCGCGTTCACCGGCCACATCCTCGTCCATCCGACCGTCCAGGGGAAGGACGTCGGCTGGTTCATCCTCGATAGCGGCGCGGGCGGCATGGCGATCGACCCCAAAGCGGCCGAGTCGCTCGGTGCCAAGAAGTTCGGCGAGATCAACGTCGGAGGCGTCGGCGGCGTGGAGCAGAGCGGGTTCTACACGCTTGGCGACTTCAGCCTAGGCCAGGCGACGGTCAAAAAGATGAACTTCATCGGCGTCGACCTCGGAATGATCGGCAACATCTTCGGCGTCAAGCTCGCTGGCATCGTCGGGTACGACTTCTTCCGGCGCGCGACCGTGGAAGTGGACGTCGAGGACGGGCGCGTCGCCGTGTTCAGCCCGCACGCCTATGGCAACGAGAAGGCCACGTGGATGAGGCTCGCGCTGGACGGGCGCCACCCGACGGTCACCGCTGAGTTCGAAGGGGGCCACTCCGGCCTCTTCCGCATCGACACCGGCGCCGACGGCACGGTGACGTTCAACACGCCTGTCGTCCAGAAGTACAAGATGCTCGAGGGGCGCGCAGTCTCCGACTCCGCGCTCGCAGGCGTCGGCGGCATGGTCCCGGTCAAGACCGGTGTGATCGAGTCGTTCGTGCTCGGCGGCAAGACGTTTTCTGAGATCCAGGCGATGTTCTGCACGTCCCAGGAGGGGATCTTCAACGACCAGTTCCTGGCCGGCAACATCGGCCAGGAACTGCTCCGCCCTTTCCGGCTCGTGCTCGATTACCCCAACCAGCGCCTGGCCCTTGTCTTGAAAGACCAGGACTGAGGCCCTGGCGGCTCAGCCGCCTGCCCCCGCACTGGGCGCGTTGGTGAGGTCTTTCATCAGCTGCACCAGGAACGCGCGCTCCGCCGCCTCCAGCGCGCGCGCGGCGCACTTCATGAACGTGCTCGTGCGGAACGTGCCGAACACGCCGGCAAGGTGGCCGCTCTGCACGAACGCCGTCGCCGGGTCGCCTTCCGGGTCCGTGCCCTTGGCGGCCCTGCGCCGCGGCGCGTAGCGCCCTACAGTCGGGTACTTGAAGAGCAGGTAGCGCCTGAGCGTCTCCGTCGCGCCGCAGGCGGCGAGCGCCCGCTCGACCGATTCGATCGCCGCTAGCACTCGCAGCTCGGCGCGCGGTCTCAGCCTCTTCGAGTACTTGTCCTTGGTCGCGTCGTAGGTCAGCTCGCTGCTGGCCGCCTCGCTCGTCGTCGCCGCGCCTGGCGCGGGCTCGTTGTGGACCTCTCGCGGGACCGGGTGCCCTTCGGCCCCTCCCGCCCTGTGGTGGATCGCGCTCGCCCAGATGTTGAGCGCGCGCTCTGTCGTCTTCATGTTCGCTCCGTCCTTTTTCTCCTTATGGGCCGTCGGTATACTGGCCGCTCCCGTGGGGGCTTAGCTCAGCGGGAGAGCACCTGCTTTGCAAGCAGGGGGTCACGGGTTCGAATCCCGTAGCCTCCACCAATCACCTCCTTCTCCACGACCCTTGTGGTCAGCGCTTAGAGGCTCGTGAGCATGGGCGCCCTTCATTCCGCTAGGTAAGCCGCATGCGAGGGGGCCGCGTCCGGCCCCCTCGCCGCTGACCTCTCCTTAGCCTCGACAACGACTTTACACCACGGCATACGTTGTGTCAATAGGTGTGGACAAAAAAAGCCTAAGAAAGGTGCTTTGGGCGCAGCCCGGTCTCTAGGAACCAGCTTCGCTTGAGCCCGTCGGTGTTGCGCAGCACGGCCACGAGCCGCGCGATCACGCCCCAGCCCTCGCCGTCCTCCGGGGCTCCTCGCGAAGGGTTCACGGGCAGCAGCCGGGGCCGGCCCAGCGAGTCGTCGTACTCGAGCTGCTTGACCGTGCAGCCGTGGTCGCCCTTGCGCTGCGCCAGTACGATGAGCCCGTAGGTCGGGTTCATGTCCGTGTGCCAGATCGTCAGGTCGCCGGGCAGCAGCGCCGGGTAGCAGGAGTCCCCAACTACCTTCGCCGCGAACCTTTTGGGGTGCTCGTACTGGATTTCGAGCTCGATGAACTCCTCGGAGGCCAATGGGTCGCCCCAGCTCTCGCTGCACGGCACCTCGCCCGCATACCGGATCTGCCCGGTCGGGAACCCGACCGGGATGCGAGGGTGGTCCAAGTCCGTCTGGCGCATCGGCGCCAGGATCGCCCGCCGCATCTGCTCCCAGACCTTCTTGTCCCTCGGCTCCCGACCGTCCACCAGCCACTGCTGGACCGACTGCCGGTTCGTGCCGAGCGCCTTGGCCAGCCACGACATCGAGCGCTGGTGCGCCCTCAACAGCGACCTGATCTTGTCCCTTTCGTGCTCACTTGACATGGTGCAAAGCCGATATTACCCAAATTGGGGAAAAATATGTTGACGCCGCGTATAGGTACGGCGTATATTTAGGACAAAGGGGCAAGGTAGCCGAGGGACTCAGGTTCAAACGGGCTTTGCCACCGGCCGATGGCCCACAAGCGGGCACCGGCCCGACGGCCCCAGGGAGGGGCCGAGTATGAGACCGACCAAGAAAAACACGAAACCAAGGGGATCCTATGCGAAGAAGTACCGGCCGACCAAGGCGGAGAAGAGGCTGCAAGCGATCATCGAGGCAGCCCGGACGCCGTTCGAGAGGCTCTGCCTGCTCAAGTGGACCTTCAGCACGCGCGAGCGGGCCGAGAGGTCCGCGCGGCGAGGCCAGAGGCCCGTGCGCTGCCGGTGGTGCGGCAACTGGCACCTCAAGTATCGAGGGGGCAGGCCGTGATCCCGGAAGTGCTGGTGGACGACGCCCTCAAGGCGGCGCGGCGCTATGCGAGGCTCTGCGCGGCGCAGGTGCACAAGGAGACCGGCTGCCGCATGGTCGCGGTGGTCGCGCAGTTGGACGAAGGCCGCGCGTGCACGAGCATGGCGGTCGACCCCTCGCTGCAAGACGCGCCCGAGGACGAGGTCGCACTGATGAAGTGCGCGCTCGCGCGGGTGCTCTCGCTGCTCGTCCTGCACCTGGGCGGCAGGGAAGCGATGGCGGCCGCGATCGCGGCCTTGGCGCAGGGGGCGGAGCTCGCCCGGCTCGCCCAAGAGAGCGGCGATGCCGCTGCTGGTTAAGGCGCTGCTGCGCGTGTGGTGGCGGGCGGACTTCGCGCTCGCCTTCGCGCGCGTGGGGCTAAGAGAGGCCGAGGCGAGCGACTGCCCGCTGCGGATCCGCGAGTGGCGGCGGGCGGTGGTCTGGCTGCAGTGGATAGCGGGGGACGAGCACCGCGACTGGATGGCGCCTAGCCTGCAAGACCTCGTCCGCAGGTCCGAAGCGACATGAGCCCACCACTCACCGTGAGGATTAACGGACCGCCAAAAAAGTGCCCACCCCGGCACATTTGCCGGTGACAGGAGGTGCGGGCTTGGGATATCGTTTGCTCAATCGGGCAGTTGGCGGGCGCGCCTGGCCCTATGTGAGTGTATTTGGAGCAGATTACGATGCTAAGAAAGACCCTCCTTTTGGCTGTGGCTTCGATCGGGCTGGCGGCGGTCTCGCACGCGCAGCTCGCATTTTCTTCCTTTACGGCGACCGACGGATACAATTCGAGCGTCGGCGCGACGATCAGCGGCCCCACCTCGGTGGCGGCATGGTGGACGCAGGCCATGCAGTTCCAGTCGGCGGCTTCCGGCGTCGTGGACGTGATCCGTGTAGCCGAGTGGTATGTGACGGGCGATACAAACGTCAACCTCGTGCTCTATCAAGATGACGGTTCCGGCCAGATCGGCGCGAACATGCTTGGGATCGGATACGCCGACAGCAACGGCTCGTCGCACATCAATTCGTTCACCAACCCGTTCGAATCGGTCCAGCTGGTCGCCGGCCAGAAGTACTGGCTCCAGATGGAGACCTTTACCGACGGCTGGCACGCTTGGAACCAGTCCGATCCGTCCATCCCGGTCGGGAGGACCTCCTTCTCGAACGACGGCGGCGCGACCTGGAGCTACAACAGTCAAGCGACGCTCTCGGCGTTCGACGTGACGGTCCGGCCGCCCGTGCCGGAGCCGGCTTCGATGCTCGCGCTCACGCTCGGTTCGCTCGCGCTGCTCGCTCGGCGGCGCAAACGCTCGGCATAAGTCTCGGCACCACCCAATGAAAAGGGCCGCAAGGCCCTTTTCTTGGTTTAATGGGCCAGTGAGGAAGGCACGGTTCTGGAAGGTCGGGTGCGGCCTAGGCTTGGTGTTCGCTGTGGTCTGCTTCGTCCCCGTCTTTTTCAGTGGGGCCCTCCCCGAAGCTTTGAAAGGCATCTTCGCCGTCCTCCTTTGCGTTCTTGCTCTGATCGCGGGGATCGTTCTTGTCGCTTTCGGCGCGCTCGGAAAGTAGTGTGCGCGGGTTCGTTTTGGGACCTTGGTACCGTTTAGGAAACATCGCTGCGCTGTGCGCGTCATAACATGTGCAAGGCCGAGAGCAGAGGCCGAGACGAGAAAGAGTCGCTCGAAAGTAGAGTAGGGCGGGGACCGGGTTAAGAGCTCGGAATCGAAAGAGAAGGACCGGAAGAACCTGCCAAGGACCAAGCGCCCACGCCAAGCGGGGCGTTTTTCGCTTTAAGGCCGACAAAGGAGGACACCGATGCAAGACCGCCTGCTCGAAATCACGGAGCGCGGCAATTTCCGCAACAAGGTCAGAGAGATCATCGACACCGCCAACGCGCGCGGCTACAGCCTCACCGTGCACAACGCACTGCGCACCGTCGCCCAACAGAGGGAGCTCGTCGCGCACGGCTTCTCCAAGACGATGCGCTCGATGCACCTGCCGGGCGGCGACGGGCTCGCGCGCGCCGCGGACGTCGTGGATTCGCGCTTCCTGTGGGGCGCGCCGCGCTACGTCTGGGTGATGATCGGCCGGCTCGCGCTCACGCAAGGTTGCGACTGGGGCGGGCTCTGGGGCCTGCCGCTTGTGATGCGCAAGCAGTTCGAGCGGTACCTGCTCGACCGCTCGCGCCCGTTCGACCCGAAAGAGTGGCGCGGAAAGATCGGCTGGGACCCCGCGCACGTGCAAATGAAGTGACGCCAGCAACCGGTCGCCTTGT
>CAMLDW010000029.1 GCA_946479035.1 uncultured Chthonomonadaceae bacterium
GGCGACCCGAGCCGCATCGCCGCGCAGATCGTCACCGGCGTCGGATTCCTCGGCGCGGGCACGATCCTGCGCATGGGAATCGAGATCAAGGGCCTCACGAGCGCCGCGAGCCTCTGGGCCGCCTCCGCGATCGGCATGGCGGTCAGCGTCGGAGGCGGTTTCATCCTCGTAGCCGTCGTCGGCACCGCGCTCACGCTCGTGACGCTCGCCTACGTCTCCACCATCGAGCGCAGGCTCGTCCCGTTCGCGCACGCCGTGACGCTCCAGGTCGAACTGTCGGACTCTTCGAGGATCGCCGCGCTCGTCGAGGCCGTCCGCCGCTCCGGCTCTGTGCTGAAGGGGATGCGAGTCGTCACGACGCACCCGCTCCACGTACAGGTCGACGTCAGCGGCGACCAGGAAAAGTGTATGGGCGAGGTCGTCGGCACCGAAGGCGTCACCGCCTCCAACTGGATGGAGTAAGCGCCAGCAACGTGCCTCCCGGTGGCTGCCCAATGGCTCTCCTATTGCAACCGGACAGCCACCGGACAGCAACGGTCCAGCAACCGGCCAGCAACCGGACAGCAACTGGACAGCCACCGGCCAGCCCCCCAACGGCGTAAACTATCTTCATGCCCACCGCAAACCCGGTCAAGTCGCAGCACCGCAGACCGCTTCGCGAGGTCGACCCGGAGGTCTTCGCCGCCATCCGGCGCGAAGAGGAAAGGCAGGAGCACAATCTCGAACTGATCGCCAGCGAGAACATCGCCTCCACAGCGGTCCGCGAAGCGATGGCCTGCGTCATGACCGACAAGTACGCCGAGGGGTACCCCGGAAAGCGCTACTACGGCGGCTGCGAGTTCGTCGACCAGGCCGAGCAGCTCGCCATCGACCGCGTCTGCAAGCTCTTCGGCAGCAAGTTCGCCAACGTCCAGCCGCACAGCGGCGCGCAGGCGAACATGGCCGTCTACCACGCGTTCATGAAGCCCGGCGACACGCTGATGGGCCTCGCGCTCAGCGACGGCGGGCACCTCACGCACGGCTCGCCCGTCGCCTACAGCGGCCAGATGTTCACAGTCGTCAGTTACGGCCTCAAGCAAGACGAGACGATCGACTATGACGACCTGCGCAAGAAGGCGCTCGAGTCGAAGCCGAAGATCATCATCTCCGGCGCATCCGCCTACTCCCGCGAGTTTGACTTCAAACAGTTCACCAAGGTCGCAGAAGAGGTCGGCGCGATCCACATGTGCGACATGGCGCACTACGCCGGGCTCATCGCGGGCGGCGTCTACCCGAACCCCGTCGGCACTGCGCACATCACTACCAGCACCACGCACAAGTCGCTGCGCGGGCCGCGCGGCGGCATTATCCTCTACGACGACCAGGAGTACGACAAGGCGCTGCGCATGTCCGTCTTCCCGGGCCTGCAGGGCGGGCCGCTCATGCACACCATCGCGGCCAAGGCGGTCGCGTTCGGGCTCTGCCTCCAACCGGACTGGAAAGACTATGCACGACAGGTCAAGAAGAACGCGCAGGCGCTCGCCGCAGCGCTCACCGAAGAGGGGCTCAGGATCGTCAGCGGCGGCACCGACTCGCACCTCATGCTCGTCGACCTTCGCCCGTTCGGCATCAACGGCAAGATAGCGCAGGCCGCGCTGGAAATGGCGAACATCACGACCAACAAGAACACGATCCCAAACGACCCGGAAAAGCCGTTCGTCACCTCCGGCGTGCGCCTCGGCACCCCCGCCGTCACCACGCGCGGCATGAAAGAGCCCGAAATGCGCGAGATCGCCGCGCACATCGCCTCCGTCCTCCGCGCACCGGACGACTCTGCCGTCATCTCCTCGGTCAGGTCTCAAGTGACCGCCCTCTGCACCCGCTTCTCCATCCACGACGTCGCCTGAGCCCTCTCTCCCTTTGGGGGAAGGCCAAGGGGAAGGTGCCTCTCCCAGGCACCGGAAATGGAGGGCCGACCTCCCGGGCGGCCTATGGAGCGTCGTGAGAGCGCCGCCGCAATTGTGGTGCGGGCCCTTGGCCTGCGCCCGGCGCGCCGCAATTGTGGTGCGGGCCTCCTGGCCTGCGCCCGGCGCGCCGTTCCCTCCCCCTAGACCTGAGGACCCAAAATGTCAAGGTAGCTGAACACCACAGGCCGTGAGTGCGTCATACTGTCCAAAAGCAGGGCAAGATTGAAAACCGCATAGTGGACAGAAAGAAAAGAGCCCAGTCACGAAACGCCCGAAAAACGGGACGAACACGGGAAGCAAGTTGCAAATAATAAGGGGAGAAAACGGGAGGAAAACGGGAGCCCTAGGGCGATCTCGATCCTGCTCCCTCCCGGGATAACATCTCAACAGGCAGACCAATGGCGACCCAAGACGACGTGCGAAAGATCGCCTCCCGGCTGCCAGGCGCAATAGAAGGCGAAGGCCGCTTCGGCTTCTCAGTCGAGGTCAAGGGCAAGCACAAGGGGTTCCTCTGGTCTTGGGCCGAGCGCGTCGACCCCAAGAAGGCGCGCGTGATCAACGACGGGGTCCTCGCGGTCTCCGTCCCCAACCTCACCGCGAAAGACCTGCTCATCGAGTCCGACCCGGAGAAGTTCTTCACCGAGCCGCACTACAAAGGCTTCCCAGCGGTGCTCGTCCGCCTCAAAAAGATCAAGTCGAAGGAGCTCGAGGACCTCGTCATCGAAGCATGGCGCTGCAAAGCCCCCGCGGCGCTGCAACAGCAGCTAGACCGCAAGCCGCGAGGTTGAAGGCAGTCCCAACCTCGCGGCCCAAGCGCCAAACCTACTTGGCTTTTGGAGGGGCCACAGGCCCTCCCATCGGTAGGTCGCTGCTGAACATGTCTCGCGACATGAGCCAAGTGCCGTCGGCCTGCTTTTCGCGGACCTCGATGTACTTGCCCTTGTCCTTGACCTCGGGGCCCTTCGGGACCACGAACGTCACCGAGAACGTGCCGGTAACGATCGCGCGGTCGCCCGTGCCCTCGATGCTGTCGACAGTGATCTTGAAGTCCTTTGCAGGCGGCATCGTCTGGATGTACTCCTTGATCGCCTTGCGGCCCTTCGCCTCAGGTGCGTTCGGCGGCATCAGCACGCCGCCCTCGGTGTAGCACGCGCTCATCCCGTCGAAGTCGCCGGCATTGAAAGCAGCAGCGAACTTGTCGGTGTTCTCTTGGATCTTCGCCTTGTCGCCGTCGCTCAGCGCCGCTGCAGGGGCAGGGCCGGCTCCGCCGGTGTCGCCCGGGGTCGCTGGCGGGCTGCATCCAGCCGCCAAGGTCAGCGCAAGGAGCAAAGGCAGGGTTGTCTTGTTCATGTGTTGCCTCGCACGCTCGAGAGGCTCTCTCTCGACCGTTCTCAATACGATACCGCTTGGTCTCGCGGCACATTCCGCCTGCAAGGCGAAATCGTTCCCTTGCTGCGGCTTCGGCAATCTCATTGTCACGTGCCAAGCGCGCGTCAGTCCAGTCTGGAAAGCTGTGTCAGCGATTCAACGGACAAGAAACGGCGGGCCGGCCCACTACGCGAACTGGGCCCAATTGAGGTCGGTCGTGAGGGAGGTTCGCAGGGCAAGACGTGCGCGGTGCAGACGGCTCTTGATCGTCCCCACGGGCACTCCGAGCGCCTCGGAGATCTCTTCGCAGGAAAGCGACTCGTGATAGAACTGCACGATGAGGTCGCGCTGGTGCTCCGGAAGCTTGTTCACCAGGTTCCGCAGGTCCGCGGTCAGCGCGTCCTGCTCCATCGACTCGAACGGCGACGGGCCCTGGTCCTCGAACTCGTGCTGGAGGTCGGTCTCCGCCATGGGCCAAGTGGAGTCGTAGCTGAAGACGTTCGGCCTGGCGCACTGCCTCTTGACCAGATCGATGTACGTGTTCTTCACGATGCGGTAGAGCCACGTCGAAAAGGCGCAGCGCCCGTCGAACCGGCCCAGCGAGCGGTGGACCCGTACGAAGGTCTCAGCGACGATGTCGCCGGCGTCGATGACGGCCGCGATGTCTCGACTGCTTTGGAGGCGCGTCGCATACCGGTAGGCGTGCGCGTTGTACCGGACGATCAGTCGATCAACCGCGTCCCGGTCTCCGTTGCGGTACCGCTCGACCAGCAGCATGTCGTCTAGGTACGTAGCGCTCATAGCGATCCGGTCGGGACCGGCGCATCCTGCGTTCGGCACCCGTCAATACTTGGCTCGGGCCGGCTTCTGTTCATGGCCCATTCTCCCTCTCAATTGCTCCTTCCGTCCAGTCAGCGATTTCGATGTCAATAAAATGCAGGACACGGTATTGCGCGGGCCGACGGTGCTTATCTAGCCTCAAATCAGTAGCTTCGGTCACCGAGCCGAGCGCCGCCTTCGGCGCGCTGCGAGCATCAGGATCGGGAGGCCTATTCCGACGAAGATCCCAGGCTCCGGCACGATGCACGCGTTGATCGCGTTGCTGTCGAGCGTCACAGCGCCGTTCAGCGCGAGCGCCCGACCGTCCAGGATGCTTGAGCCGGTGGTCATCGTGATGCTCGTTAGGGCAAGGATGTTGCCCTCGAATTCAGTGGCTGTGCCGAGCGTCGCAGAGCTCCCGACCTGCCAGTAGACGTTGCAGTCGTCTCCGCCGTTGATGACTTCGACGGACGAGGCCGAGCCTGTCGTGAGAGTCGAGCCGATTTGGAACACGAACAGCACGTTCGCATTCCCTTGGGCATTGAGGACCAGCGCGCCGGTCAGTTGCGCGGACGACTCGAAGTTGTAGACCCCTGCCACGAGCGTCATTCCGCCCAGGTCCTGTCCCGTAAGGTTCGTGGTCGGCGTCATGCCCGCCAGGACGTTGTACGCGGTAACCACGTCGTCGTGCGCCTGCAGAGCGACCCCGTCCATGATGTGCATCGTTCCGTGCAGGATCCCTGGCGGGAAACCAGTGACCGAGGTCCCAGCGCTGACGCCGAGGTCCCCTGTGACGACGGAGGGACCTGTGTTCGTCACCGTCGAGCCGGCAAGGACCCCAAACGCCGCTGCCGTGCCGAGGGTGACCTGTGCGCTGGCGAGCGAGTGGACGCCCAGGGCTGCGAGAAGAAGGAGTGGCCTGACGCCGGTTTTGTAGATGCTCATTAAGGATCTTGCCTCCTGTGGAGTGGGCCGTTGCCTAGGTGGCTCTCGTCGCGCCTCCGCGCTTACGACGTCGGCGGCCTCGAGCCCGGGGCGGGAGAAGCTGTTCGCGATGACCTGCTCCCGAGCGCGGGCGATGGACTCCTTCCGATCCGGCAGGATCCTGGTCCAGCTCGCTATTTCACGCGCGAAGACGCGGTCGGTGCCGTCCTTAGCCCTGTTTAAGCTAGATTCCATGCTTGCACCTTAGTCGTAGTTGGACAGGCGCACAAGTCCAGAGTAGTGTGTCCGCGATTTAACGGACACAGTTCGACCAGCAGACCACCGGCGTTGGCTCAGTCAGGCTGGTGCTTAGTCCTTTACAATCAGCCGCGCCCCTCGCTCAAAAGTGACGTACGCCCACGCCCAGTCGATCAGCGTCAGCACGCGGTTGCGGAAGCCGATCAGGTACCAGATATGGATCGTCAGCCACAGGAACCAGGCGAGGAACCCGGAAAACTGGAACCGCCCGATCTGGCACACGGCCATCTTCCGCCCGATCGTCGCCATGTTCCCCTTGTCGCGGTAGCGGAAGACGGCGTGGTGCAGCTCTCCAGGGCTGCACCTCGCAAGGATCGTCTTGGCGGCGAACACACCCTCCTGCATCGCTGGCTGGCAGACGCCTGGCAACGGCTGGCCGTCCGCGCCGGCCACGCGCGCGCAGTCGCCGCACACGAACACTTCCGGGTGCCCTGGCACGCTCAGGTCTTGTCCCACGAGCACGCGCCCTTGCTTGTCCGCCTCCGCGCCGAGCCACGAAGCGACTGGCGTCGAGCGCACGCCCGCCGCCCACACGACCGTCTTCGTCGGGATGCGGCCGGACTCGGTGTCCACGCCCTCCTCGTCGATGCCGCCCACGAACGTCTTCAGGCGCACTTCGACGCCCAATCGCTCGAGCGAGCGCCTGCACGCTTCGCTGAGGCGCGGCGGAAAGTGCGAGATCAGCCGGTCTCCGCCCTCGATCAAGATGATCCGTGCCTGCTCGGGGTGCGCGCGGCGGAAGTCGGCGGCCAGTGCGCGCCGCGCGAGCTCCGCGATCGCGCCAGCCATCTCCACTCCCGTCGCCCCGCCGCCGACGACCACGAACGTCAGCCACTTCGACGGGTCGTTTGATGTCTCCGCCTCCTCGAACGCGTCGAGGATCTTCGCACGGATTCCGGTGGCGTCGCGCAGCGTCTTGAGGCTCGGCGCGTCCTTCTGCCACTCGTCGTGCCCGAAGTAAGCGCTCAGCGCCCCCGTCGCGACGATGAGGAAGTCGTAAGGATAGCCGCCCTGCCTCGTCTCCACGCGCTTTGTGCGCGCGTCGATCCCCGTCACCTCGTCCAGGATCACGCGCACGTTGCGCGCGCCGCGCAGGACGCGCCGGATCGGCGCGGCGATGTTTGCAGGCGAGAGCCCCGCCGTGGCGACCTGGTAGAGCAGCGGCTGGAACAGGTGGTGGTTCTGCCTGTCGATCACGAGCACGTCCACGGGCCTGTTGCGCAGCGCCTTGGCAGCCTCCAGCCCCGCGAACCCCGCTCCCACGACCACCACCTTCGGCAAGCCCTGCACGGCTTGAGTCTAGCTAGTGCGCCCGCCTTGATGGAGGCCGACCTCCTGGGCGGCCCGCCTGACAAGATGGAGGGCCGACCTCCTGGGCGGCCCGCCTGACTCAAACCGGCCGCCCAGGAGGTCGGCCCTCCATTCTCTAGCGCATGGTTTCCCCAGTGTGGCACCCGGCGCATCCCCGCTCCGTTAAAGCTATTGGTGATGATATGAAACGAACGGCACTGGTGCTCGTCGTTCCACTCTTGTTCCTCGTCGGCTGCCGCAGCTCGACAAGGACGATCGACATTCATGGCGGGCTGTTCTCCATCGGAGAGCCGGCCGCACATTACGCCGCAAACGCGTACACGTTCTCAAGGGACGGATCGAAGATGTGTACCCTCAAAGACATGTTTTCGGACTCTCCGACGATCCAGGTCGTCAACCGCGAGGACGGCGCAGTCCTGGCGGAGTACAAGGTGACCCAAGACAGCTGGATACCGCTGCTGTTCACAGACGACGGGCAAGGGCTCGTCGTGGTCGCGCAGCAGAGCGAGAACCTGACCGCGCACACGATTAAGATCGGTGAAGACCTTCCCGTTCCGGTGCAGGGTGAAAACCAGTTGGAGTTTAACACGTCCAACCACGACTTGACGATGATGGCGGGCAAAGACGGCCTCGTCCTGACAAACTCGGGAGCCATCGTCCACGCAGTCGGAGCAGAAGGTCGAGCTGCGTTCGACCAGTTCGGTAACGCGTGGTACCGCACCAAGAACGGAAAGTGGGTCTACGTCGACAAAGAGGGCCACGCTGTTGCCGCGGCCGCGCGACCTGCCTACTTGGTGGACGACCCGCAGCACCACCGCGGTGCGATGCACCTGAGCGACACGCAAGAGGACCTCGAGCACGAGAACGCGCACGCGTTCGTCACCGCGGTGTGGCTGCACCACGACAAAGCGCTCGGCGGAGTCGACGAACGCAGGAACCCGCGCAACCTCTCGGCGCTCGTCTACGCCGGCGCGGACGTGAACGACTACATGTTCGTCCCGGGCAGGAACGAGGTGGCGGTCTTCGACTCCGTCGGCACGCGCTTCGTGCCTTACTCCTCGGACGTCCGCTCGTAACTGTCACAACTCCCGCGCCTCGCCTTCCTTTGCGCCGCAAAGGAGCCGAGGCGCGGGAGGCTAGTTTGCGACGTGGCGCTCGATCCGGCGGTCGGGGACGAGCCACATCAGCGCGACGAACACATAGATCGCGATCGACGCCCATCCGATGACCGGAGCGAGCCCGATGGCAACAAGGTAAAGCACGGGCGAAGACTTGCCCTTCAAGTCGCGCCCGATCATCTGACGCAGTCGCGAGCTCGGTCCCTGTGAACGGACGATCGCGCTCTGCAGCACGTAGTACGCGACACCCGCCATGAACAACACCACGCCGTACAGCAGGACCGGAGCGGGCGCAAGGTGGTTCTCGCCCAGCCATCTCGTCACGAAAGGGACCAGAGACAGCCAGAAAAGCAGGTGCATGTTGGACCAGAGGATCGCGCCGTTGACCCTGTCCGTGACGTGCAGCATGTGGTGATGGTTGTTCCAGTAGATGGCAAGGTACACGAAGCTCATGACATAGGTCATGAAGGTCGGAAGCAGAGGCTGGATGTCGTTGAGACCGGTGCCATGTGGGACCTTCAGCTCGAGCACCATGATCGTGATGAGGATCGCGATCACCGCGTCGCTGAAAGCCTCGAGCCGCTGGGAACTCATGCTGGAAGTGACGGATCGCCGCAATAGCCCGATTCCTCGTTAGGAACGGATTAAGGCCCGCTTCGATGGCCGCAAGTCTCGCAAAGGCCAGCCCAGTCCGTGCAGAATCGGGGCATGATCGCAGCGCTCGCGCTCCTCGCCGTCCAGAACCTTCCTCGCCCGGACCTCTCTCCTCTTCCGCCGAGGCCGCGGCTCACCGTCGTCGTCAGCATCGACCAGTTCCGCAGCGACTACGTCGCGCGCTTCGCGCCCTACTACCTCCCGGCGAAGCTGGGCGCCAAGGTCGGTGGCTTCAACTGGCTCGCCACGGCGGGCGCGAACTACATCGATTCGCACTACGAGCACGTCCCGACGTTCACCGGCCCCGGCCACAGCGTGATCCTCACGGGCAGCACGCTCGCGCTCGACGGCATCGTCGGCAACGAGTGGTTCGACCGCGCGACCGGCAAGACCGTGTACTGCGTGGACGACCCGAGCGTCCAGACGGTCGGCGGCCTGAGCGCGCCGATGAGCGCAAAGAACCTGCGCGTCACGACCGTCGGCGACGAGCTCAAGATGGCGACGGCGGGGAAGGGAAGGGTCGTCGGCGTCTCGTTCAAGGACCGCGCAGCGATACTCCTCGCCGGCCACGCAGCGGACACCGTGGTCTGGTTCGACTCAGGAAACGGCAAGTGGGTGACGAGCAGCTTCTACGCGCCCGACAAGAAGCTGCGACCGTGGGTGGAAGGGGTCAACGCGCGCAACGTGGCGGCGTCGGCAGTGGGGAACACCTGGACGCCCCTCCTGCCGGACGGCGACTACGAACTTACGCGCCTTGCGCCTTTTGTTAAGGGAGCGCCGACGGCGCCGGTCTTCGCGCACAAGCTCGCCAACATCAGCGACTTCACCTCGAGCAGCTTCGGGCAGGAGTACCTCTTCGAGACTGTGAAGAGCGCGATCGTCGGCGAAGAGCTCGGCGCGGACGACTACCCCGACCTGCTCTGCGTCAACCTCGCGACCAACGACTACGTCGGCCACAAGTACGGCCCGAACAGCCCAGAGGCGATGGACATCTCGGTCCGCACGGACCGGCTGCTGAGCGACCTCTTCAGCTTCCTCGACAGGACCGTCAAGGGCGGGCTGGCGAGCACCGTGATCGTCGTCACCGCAGACCACGGCGTCGCTCCAATCCCGGAAGAGGCGCACGACACTTATCGCATCGGCGGCGCGGTTCGCGGCAGTCTTACCGCACTCACGAAGGCGGTGGACGACGCGATGGCCGCGAAGTACGGCGCGGGGAAGTACGTGCTCTATTGCGAGCCCCCGCACCTCTATCTCGACCGGCAACTGCTCTCCTCGAAGGGCGTCGCGCTGGCTGATGCCGAGGACCGGGCCGCACAGGCTGCGCGCTCCGTCTCGGGCGTCTACGAGGCGTTTGCGGGCGAGGACATCCTGGCCGGAAGGCTCCCGGACTGGCCCTGGACCAAGATGGTCGCCAACGGCTACGACCGGGCGCTCAGCGGCGACGTCATGGTTTTCGAAGTCCCCGGCACGATGTTCATCGGCGGCAACGGCACGACGCACGGCACGCCCTGGGCCTACGACACGCACGTGCCGCTGCTCATCGCGGGCCCTGGCATCAGGCCGGGCACCTACGCCGAGCGCGTTTCGCAGTGCGACATCGCGCCCTCTCTCTGCAGGCTGCTGCGGATCGAGCAGCCGTCCGGTTGCGTCGGCTCGCTGCTCGCGCGCGCGCTCGGCAGCTAGCGCTTCCCCGCGTAGTACCAGCCGTTGCGCAGCGAGAGCATGTCGCGGTCGCCGTTCGCGACGTCCGTAAGGTGCCAGGTCGTCCTCTTCGACATCACCGGCGTGACAATGAGGTTCTGCTCCTGCCCGCCGCGGCGCACGCGCACCGTCGCGCTCTGGCCCGCCTTTAGCGTCGCGACGACCTGGTTGGCCTTCGTCATCGCGGCCAGCCCCGTGTCTCCAGTGACGAGGGTCCCGTTGATCGAGACGATCACGTCGTCGGCCCGCAATCCTGCGGCTTTCGCGCTCTCCCGCACGCGCACAACGCGCACGTCCGTACTTCGAAACGCCGGCGACATGTCGAACCCCACGTCGACGAGCGGCACGTCCTCGTGCGTGAGCTGGAAACCGACCTTGGCGAGCTCTGTCTCGAGCGGCATCTCGCCCGGCTTCATCACAAGGCTGTCGAAGACCGGCCCCATCGCCTCGCCGCCGACCTCGACGACGTGCTTGCGGATGTCGCCTTCTTCGAACCCCGGCTTGTCGTCCTTGCACTGTCGCCACAGAGCGCGCTCGACGTCGTCGAGCGACTTCTTACCGCCCGTGCGAGACCGGATCTCGATGTCGAGGCACAGGCCGACGAGCCATCCGAGGTTGTAGTAGCTGATCTCGTACCCGTTGCTGTTGCCGAGCCCGTTGTTTGTGTCGCTGACGCGGAGGCTCGAGTCGTACGGCGAGACGCGCAGCCGCGCCTCGTTCGCGCGCACCGCGGTCAGGTTGTTCACGAGGTCGCCCTTGAACGCTTCTTCGTCCAAGAGGCCATAGCGGAAGGTGAGCAGGGAAGCGTAGTAGTCCGTCACGCCCTCGAGCCAGTAGAGCGCGCCGGTCTTGGGCAGCTGCGTGTAGTCGAACGGGCCGAGCACCTTGGCGCGGATGCGCTTGACGTTCCAAACGTGGAAGAACTCGTGCGCGCACACGCGCACGGAGCGCGGCCCCACCCCCCGCGCGAGCGAGATCTGGGTGCTGGAAAGGTGCTCGAGCCCCCCGCCGCCGTCCGAGGCTGGCGTCACCGCGAAGTGCCACACGTACTTGCTGAACGGCGCGCCGCCGAAGAAGTCGCCCTCAGCGTCCGTGATCCCCTTGCACACAGAGATGATCCGGTCCTTGTCAACGTTGGAGCGGTACTGTCCGCGCAGCGCGATCGTCACTGGCCTGCCGAACGACGTGTAGGTGTACTCGATGAAGTCGCCCATCGTGACCGGGTTGTCGGCGAGCACGTCGTAGGTCCTGGCTTTGAAGTCCTTTCCGTCGTTGCCGGCGCCGTCGAGCCCAACTGCGATCTTCCAGTCCGGCGGCACGTTGACAGTGAGCCGGCACGACTCCTCTTTGCGGCCGACGATATAGAGGTACGTCGAGGGCCCGCTGAAGTGCATCGCGCCGTTGTCCACCAGAGCGGGCACTGTGTACTCGACCGTCATCGTTCCCCCCACTGCGTCCGTCTTCCAACTGTTGTCGGCTGGGTGCTGGATCTCGAAGGCTGTGCCGCGCTGGCCCACGATGCCGAAGTCCGTTACGTTCTTGCCCGGCGCAGAAAAGACGTATGCGCCCGGCGACCAGTTCGGCATCTGCAGCTCGATCGGTCCGACCTTCGCTTCAAAGCTCATCCGCACATCGAGCTTTCCCTGTTCGGGCATCGGCGTCACCGTGTACCGAATCTCCGCCTGGGAAGCCGCAACAAAGAGAAGGAGGGCAACGGAGGCCAAGAGCCGCATACGCTCTCGTGGTCCACGGGGGAAGCTCGGAGCAAACATGGTTCTGCGATTCTACATTGCCGCGTCAGGATTCGCAAACCCCTTGGTCGACTATTCCCGAGGGTATAGTCTGCTCACCACTCCGCTCTCTGCAAACAGTCCGCGTTGCAAGATCGGGCAAGGACGATGCCGCACTCGTTTTTCCGCGCCCCAGACGTAGTTTGCGCCGCTCTGGCGCTCTTTGGGTCCGCGAGCGTCCTCGGTCTATTGCGCCCTGCGGCGCGCTTCGGCTTTGCGGGGTCGTTCAGCGTCGTGGCGTCAGCGCTGTGCCTGGTCGGTGTGTTCTTCGGGTCCGACGGCGCATCGAACCTTGGCCCAAACGTCGGAATCGCGGGGGTCGAAGTCGCGTTTCGCGTCGACTCCCTCAGCCGCTGGTTCGTCGCCTTGATCGGCATCGTGGCTCTCGCATCGTCGATCTACCTCCCTGGCTATTTGGCGCACTTGCGCGGGCGCGCGCGCCCCGGACTGGTCTGGTCCGGGTTTGCGTTGCTGCTCGGGAGCATGCTCGGCGTCGTGACGGCCGGCAACGCCGTGGTGCTCTTCGTCTTTTGGGAACTGATGGCGCTCTCCTCCTTCCTGCTCGTGGCGACTGAGCACGAGCGGCAGTCCGTGCGGCGCGCGGCGTTCATCTACCTCGGAGCGACGCGCCTCGGCTCTGCGTTCCTCGTCGCAGGGTTCTTTTGTATGCACGCGGTCGCAGGCACCTGGGACATGGCCGCTTGGTCGTTGGTCGGAGACGGCGCGACGGTGCCCGCAGTGCTGATGCTCATCGGCCTCTTGACGAAGGCGGGTTCCTGGCCGTTCCACTTGTGGCTCCCCATCGCACACCCCGTCGCTCCTGGTCCCGTTTCCGCCGTCATGAGCGGCGCGATGATCAAGACGGCGGTGTACGCCATCGTGCGCGTGTTCGTGCTCGGCGGCGTCGAGGCGCCCTGGATCGGATGGACGCTCGTCGTTCTCGGTGCGATCTCTGCGATCTGGGGCATCCTCTTCGCGCTGTTGCAAAAAGACCTCAAAATGCTGCTCGCCTATAGCAGCGTCGAGAACATTGGGCTCGTGACCCTCGCGCTAGGGGTGAGCCTGGTCGCGCGCAAAGCGGGGCTCTCCGGCGCGGCGGGACTTGCGCTCGGCGCCGCGCTCTTCCACGCGCTCAACCACGCGGTGTTCAAGTCCCTGCTCTTCCTGGGGGCGGCGACCGTCGATGCAAACGCCCACACGCGGGAGATGGACCGCCTCGGCGGGCTCGCGCACAAGATGCCTTGGACCGCGGCGACGTTCTTCGTTGGAGCCGCCGCGATCTGTGCGCTCGCGCCGTTCAACGGCTTCGCAAGTGAGTGGCTGCTGTACCGCGGGCTGTTCGAGGTCGGCTCGTCTGCCGCCAGCCCCGAGCTGCGGTTCGCGGCACTGCTGATCTTAGGATGGGTCGGCTTGATCGGCGCGCTGGCGCTCGCGTGCTTTACGAAGGCGTTCGGAATCACCTTCCTCGGTAGGGCCCGCAGCGGAGAGGCGAGCCACGCGAAAGAGGCGGGCGGCGCGATGGTGGGCGCCTGCGTCTTCCTAGCGTCGCTGTGCGTCGCGCTCGGTCTTTTCGCGCCTTGGATCTGGGGGACCCTTGGGCGGCTCGGGATCGTCGCCTCGCCCGAGCCGTGGGGGCTGCCGATGGTCGCGGTCGCCGGCCTTGGAGTCTCGATCGGCCTCCTGATCTGGGGACTGATGGATCTGGCGGCAAAAAGGGCGCCGGCACGCGAGTACGTCATGTGGGACTGTGGCTACGGCCCATTGCCGGCCAGAGCGCAGTACACGGCGACGAGCTTCGCCCAACCGATCGCGCGGATTTTCGGCGCTCTCTATCGCTATGAGACCGCGGTGGTCGTCGAAGGGAAGGGGCGCCGCCACTTCCCGACCGACGTGCGGGCCGAGTCCAGGCACGAGGCCTATTTGGAATCGAAGGTCTACGCGCCGGGGCTCAGGGCCGTCCAGCGCTTCTCAGAAAGCTTCGTCATGCGGCTCCAGGCAGGAAGCATCCACCAGTACCTGCTCTTCATGGTGCTCACGCTCGTGCTCCTATTCTGGTTAGGAGGCGTACTGTGACTTCATCGTGGCCCGCACAGGCGGTGCACGTGGCCGAATCTCTCGCTGTCCCAGTGCTGCTGGCCTGCGTGGTGAGAAAGACGAAGGCGCTGATGCAGGGAAGGCCGGGCCCACCGTTCTTCCAGCCGGTCTACGACATCGCAAAGCGCTTTCGCAAGGCCGAGACGGTGAGCGCGACGGTCTCGCCGGTCTTCCTAGCAAGTCCGGTCGTCGGACTGGCAATCGCAATCATCGTCGCTGCGGTCCTGCCTTGGACGGGGGCCGAGCCGCTTTTCAAGGGCACGGGCGCAGCCGACCTCTTCTTCGTCGTCTACCTCTTGGCGCTTGCCAGGTTTCTTGCGATGCTCGCGGCGCTGGACACGGGGTCGTCTTTTGGCGGCATCGGCGCGAGCCGCGAGGCGACGCTCTCTGTGCTGATAGAGCCGGGGATCGTCGTGGGCCTCGCAGCGGCGGCGCTGGCCAGCGGCACGACGGACCTCTCGGTCGCCCTCGCCGAGTCGTTCCGCAGCACGGTGGCTCTGCTTTCCGGTGCGGCCTTCATCTTGGCCGCGATGGCCGAGCTCTCACGAATGCCGTTCGACGACCCGACGACGCACCTCGAACTCACGATGGTGCACGAGGCGACGATCCTGGAGTACAGCGGCCGCAGGCTTGCCTTGGTAGAGACCGCCGTGATGCTGCGCACCGCCGTCTTCTTCGGGCTCGGAGTCAGGATCGTTTTCGGCTGGATCAACCCGCACTTGGCCGGGTGGGTCGCGCAGGCGCTGCTCAGCGCATTCGCGATCCTCGTCTCGGGGGTCCTGCTCGGCGTGTTCGAGGGCGTCGCGGTCAAGCTCAATTGGCGGCGAGTGCCTGCCTTCGTAGCGTTTTCGACGGTGCTCGCAGTGATGTCGGCGTTCGTCGCCGCGGTCGGTAAGTAGCTATGGAGCTCTTCTCGTTTCGGCAGGAACTCATAGGGCTCGCGGCGATGGCGTCGCTGTGGATGCTCGGGGTCACACGCGTCCGGAGCATGCTTTGGGGCCTGGCTGCGCAGGGCGTCGCCCTAGGGGTCTACCTCCTCCATCGTGGCATCGAGTCCCAGGCGCCGGGAGAGGCTTGGCTCGGGGCGGCGATCGTCGCGGTCAAGGGGTTTGCCATCCCCCTTTTCTTGAACTGGGCTGCCTGCAGGCTGAACGTCGTGAGGGACAAGGGCGTGGGGCTGGCGCCAGGCCTCTCGATGGTGCTGGGCGCCGTGCTTACGGTCGTGTGCTACTTCGAGAGCGCGCGGTTTTCGGCGGCCGGACTGGTCTCGGGCAACGCCGGGCTCGCGGTCGCTACCGTGCTCGTCGGGCTCACAGTCATGATGACGCGGCGCCTCGCCCTGGGAATGCTCGTCGGGTTCCTCGTGCTCGACAACGGGATCTTCACCTACGCCGTTACGCAGACGCGAGGCATGCCGATGTCCATCGAGCTTGGCGTGTTGTTCGACGTCTTTGTAGCAGTGGTGCTGGCGGGCGTCGTCATCTCGCGCGTCAGCAAGACCTTTGAGCACATCGACGTCTCGGAGATGAGGGAGCTCCGAGAATGAAGGACGCGCTTGCCTTGGGGCTGTTGCCAGCGGCATTGGCGCTGTGCGCTCTTCTAGTCCGAGACCTGAAGGCTCTCCGCCATATCTGCGTGACGGCGGCTGTCGCGCAGCTCGCGCTCTCGCTTTGGGTCGCTGTGCCCGTGCTCCTTGGCGCGCAGACCGAGACTTTCCTCTCATGGTTCCGCCTCGACGGGATGGCCGCATGGATCGTCCTCGTCAACGCGCTCGTGTATGTCGCCGCGGTCCTCAGTACCGCGCAGCACCTCGCGAGCACGGACGCGCTGCACGTGAGCGACAAGGGCGCGCGCGCGCTGTTCGGCCTTTCCTCGCTGTTCATCGTTGCGGCCAACGCGGTGGTATCCGCTCAGGACCTGGGCGTCGTGTGGGTCGCAATGGAGGCTACCACGCTCGTGACGGCGCCGCTCATCCTGCTCCACGGTACGAAGCGGTCCATCGAAGCTGCGTGGAAGTACCTCATCCTATGCGGCGTTGGCATCGCCTTCGCCCTGCTCGGCACCGTCCTGCTGCTCGCCTCCGCCGGAGAGCAGGGCGAGCTCCGCCTCGCGTGGCTCCAGGCCAACGCAACCAGCCTCAAGCCTTCGTTGCTCGGTGCGAGCTTCGTCTGCTTCCTGTTGGGATACGGCACCAAGGCCGGCCTCTTTCCCGTGCACAACTGGCTGCCGGACGCGCACAGCGAGGCCCCTGCCCCCGCCTCTGCCTTGCTGTCAGGTGCGCTGCTCAACTGCGCCATGACCGCGCTGTGGCGCATAGGCGGCGTCTTGGAAGCCTCCGACTCTCGCGCCCTGTTGACCACGCTCCTCGCTCCGATGGGCGCGGCGACGGTCTTGGCGGCCTCCGTCATGCTCGTCAGGCAAAACGACCTCAAGAGAATGTGGGCGTACTCGAGCATCGAGAACATGGGAGTCCTCGCGGTCGCGGCCGGGCTGAGGCTCGGGCCTATCTTTGCGCTCCACGCGCTCGCCCACAGCCTTGCCAAGGCCTCGGCGTTCCTCCTTTCGGGAAACGTCGTCGCCTCTTACGGGACCGTCGCGCTCAACCGGCTTAGCGGAGTCATGCGCAGTTCGCCGAGCCTCGGGTTCGCCCTGCTCGCCGCCGGCGCTGCCGTGATGGGGGCCCCGCCGTTCGCTTCCTTCGTCAGCGAGTGGCTCCTGCTCTCCAGCGCGGCGCAGTCCGGGCACTGGGGCCTCATGGCCGCCCTGGTCGCCGGCTTTGCCATTAGTTTTGTCGCCGTGCTCTGCCACCTCGGCAGGGTCGTCTTTGGCGAAAGGCAGGAGTCAAAGGAGGCGCGAAAGCCGGCCGGCTCGGTCTTCACCCCGGTCCTACTGCTGTTCTTGTCTGCGCTTGCTTTCTTTGCGGTGACGCCCCTGGCGATCGATTCGATCGGTCGCGCGATCGCGTCGGGAGCAGGGCCGTGATCGAAGTGCGAAGCACGCAGGTCAGCCTCGAGCGCTGGACCGACGAGGTCGCCCGCAGTATCAAGCGCACGGGCTGGAGGTACGGGCACCTCACCGTCAGAAGGCAGGAGGAGCTCCGCGTCTTGGAGGCGCTGGCCCTCGACGCACAGAATGGTGCTGCCGAGGTTGTCTCTGCGACGGTCCCGCCGGGCGAATTCGAGTTCCCGTCTCTGACCGCCCTGGTCCCGGCGGCGCACTGGGCAGAGCGCGCGGTCGGGGACATGTGGGGCCTCCGGGCCGTCGGACACCCGCGTTGGAAGAGCCTCCTGCTGCACGACACGTGGCCGAGGGACTATGCGCCGTTCGCCCTGCCTAGCGACGGGCCCGTCGCGATCAGGGAGTCCCGGTTCCTTACTGTCGCGGGGTCCGGGGTGCACGAGATCGCGGTCGGCCCGATCCACGCCGGTGTCATCGAGCCCGGCCACTTCCGATTCAGCTGCCTCGGCGAGGTCGTTGCAAACTTGGAGATCCGCCTCGGCTACCAGCACCGGGGCGTCGAAGCGAGGCTGTGCGAGGTCCCTTGGCCACACGCGCGCCACGTGGCAGAGAGCGCCAGTTCCGATTCGACGGTCGCAAGCGCGCTCGCACACTCCGTAGCGATCGAAAACCTCTTCGAAGCCAGCGCGCCGAAGCGCGCCGACGCCCTGCGAACCCTCGCGCTCGAGATCGAGCGCCTCGCGAACCACTTGGGCGACCTCGGCGGACTCTCTGCGGACATTGGTTTCTCGCTGATGTCGGCGTCGTTCGCCAAGCTCCGCGGAATGGCGCTCGGCCTCGGCGAGAGCCTGGCCGGATCTAGGTTCCAGAAGGGGTTTGTCCTGCCTGGAGGAGTCGCCCGCGACCCTGCCGAGAACCAACTGGCAGCGGTCAGAGCCGGGCTCGCGCAGATCATGCCTCTTGCAGAAGAGTCGTTTAAGGTTCTGTTCGAGAACCCAGGGGTCATAGAGCGCACGGAGGGCATCGGCGTACTGCAGGCGAGCCTCGCCGAGGAGTTCTGCATGGTCGGGCCCGCCGCGCGCGCCAGCGGCAGCGCTTACGACGCAAGACGCTGCTTCCGGCACGGGCTCTACCCGGACCTGGACGTCAAAGTGGCCCAAAACCGCAACGGCGACGTCCTTGCGCGCGCTATGGTCCGCAAGAACGAGGCGGTAGCAAGCATGGAAACGCTGGAAGCCGTGCTCTCGGACCTTCCCGCCACTTCGTGTTTCACTCAACTTGGTCCAGACCTGCCCAGGTCGCGCGGTGCCGTGGGTGTCGTCGAGTCTTGGCGCGGCGAACTGGTCCACTGGATAACGACAGGACGCAACGGCGAGATCGAAAGGTACGCGCTGCGCGATCCCAGCTTCCAAAACTGGACCGGCCTGGCGATCGCCGTCCGCAACAACCTCGTCGCGGACTTCCCAATGATCAACAAGAGCTTTAGTCTCTCCTACTCGGGGAACGACCTCTAGGAAAAAGAAATGCTCAGCGCGCTCATTCATGCACTCGGTCAAAAGAAGGCGACGGGAGACCAGCTCTTCCCTGACCTCCCGGACGGCGCACAAGGGCTCCCGATGCTGACGGACGAGCCTTGCCTTGGCGGCGCGTGCGGCAAGTGCGCCGCGGTCTGTCCCTCCGGCGCGCTGGCCGTGCACGGCTCCACGGTCGAGCTCGATCGGGGGCTGTGCGTCTCCTGCGGTGCGTGCGTCGCTGCCTGTCCGACCGGCACGATCGTCCACGACAGGTCTACGCGCACAGCGACCGTGAGAAGGGAAGACCTTGTCTTGAGGCAGCCGAGCGGCGTCAAGACCGCGACAGCGCCAAGCGGAGCGACCCCCTTTTGCAAGTCCATCGACGTCCGCGAAGTCTCGACGGGCTGCAACGCGACCGACCAGGAGGTCTCGGCGATGACGAACCCTGTGTTCGACTGTTCTCGCTTTGGTATCAACTTCGTCGCATCGCCGCGCTTCGCCGACGTCTTGTTGGTGACGGGGCCGGTCGCGCGCGCCATGCAAGAGCCGCTGGTGCGGTGCTACGACGCAATGGCCGAACCTCGGCTCGTCGTCGCAGTCGGCACGTGCGCGGTGAGCGGCGGGGTGCACCGCGGAGGGTATGCAAACGCGGACGGGGTCGTGCCGCACCTGCCCGTCGCCGCGTTCGTGCCCGGCTGCCCGCCCCACCCGTGGAGCATCATCCACGGCCTGCTCCTTGCGGTCGGCCGCAACGATCTCTAGTCGACTGTACCGACCGGCTCAGAACCTCCAGCCGGCCATCAGCGCCGGGCTCTTCTTGGTGGTCAGGTGCGCGCCGCAGAGCAGCTGTCCTTCGGTCGAACAGCGTCGCCACTTGCGAAGGCATCGCCTTCGCGGCGTCCGCACGGATGACCTTGCCCATCTGCTCGCAGCACCACTTGCTCTTGGAGTGCGCCTTTTCGCAGCACGGCCTTTGGCTCGGATCGCAGTGACAGCTCGGGCACGCGTTGATGACTCAAGCCGTCGCGCACAGGCCGGATCCAACGGACATGGAGAGAACGAGCAACGAGCACAGCTTGGCGCAATGTCGCCCCGCTTCCGCAATACCCGCGAACAAAACTGGCATCGTCCTATCCAGAATAACCGAAGTCCCCCTGAAGTCGCGCCTGATCGAGGAGCAACGCGCAGCAAAAAGCCCCCGGCGCTCCGCGCCGGGGGCTAGCACCTGCTGCGCCTACGCCTCGACCCTGTGGCGCGAACCGGGCTGCGCCTTGATGCGGCCCTTCTTCTCGTATTCGATCACCAGCTGGTTGCCCTCATATCCGATGATCTTGCCGGTGTCTCCAGGCTTCGTCTTGCCCGGCGTGCCTTCCATGTAGACCACCGCAGTCCCGAGCGGGTACTTATCGGGGTTGAGCGTCCGGGACTTCTTGGTCCCCTTGATCTTGCCTTCGACCGGCACGAGCTGCGGTGCGCCGTTCACAATTGACCACTCATAGCCCTTCGGCACTTCAATCCGGTTCAAAGTCCGCTTGGCAGTCTCGAGCTCGGCCGGCGGCGGGTTGAATGCACCCCAGGCCTCGTTGCTGACCGCGCCCTTCATCTTTGTGATGCGGCCAGTGCTGGAAACGTTGTATATGTCCTTTTGGGCCAAATGGCAGGTCACAAAGGCGACCCCGCCCTTGATCACAGTACCGAGCGCACCCGGCATTGTGTAGGTCTGGCCGCTGATGGTGAACGTAACGTCCGCTGACTTGACGTCCTTGTAGTTCACGGTCCGAATCAAAGCATCCTTGGTAGGCATGGCGCCATTATATACTGATTCCACCCTGTGTCAAGTGCCTGGTCTTTATACGGGCCGCCTTGACCGAAGAAACCCCACAGCTCCTTCGGTCCTAGGCGGTCTGCATCGGCCGCGCGGCCAGGTCAGTGAGGCATTCTGTCGGTCTGGGTACCGGACGAGTTGTATGTGATTACGGCCCCCGACTCCTCCGTGTCGCCGGTGAACAGGCCGATCTTCTTGCCCTGCTTGTTGTTGAGCGTGACGCTGCCCGCGCTGTGGTCGTTCTCGCCCAGAATCAGTGCTGGGTCGCCGCCGGCGCTGTTTAGCCGGATGCTTCCTCCGCCGCCAACAGTGTCGGTCACCACGACGTTCTTGCTCTTCTTTCCGTCGTACACGACGATTGCGCCCGAACCGCTGTCCGTGGTCACGGTATCGACTAGGATGTTGCCGTCCGTGTTGTACGTCGTGAACGAGCCCGCGCCCTTGTAGTTCTCCATCGATCCAATGACTTTGCCGCTGTCGTCCACCAGCTGGAACTTCTTGGCCTTCACAAGGTCCTGCGTCTGTCCAGTGCCCTGCACGAACCCGGTCAGTGCGAGCGAGACGAGCACGAAGAGCGACACGGCAAAGGCGCTGCGATAGCCTCGGTTGGACCGCTCGAGCGCGGCCACGCGGGTTTCAATTTCGTTCATTGTTGGTACCTGCTCCGATTATGGCCGTTCTAGGGCCGCGAACGGAAGCTTCCGGCAAACCGAGCGCTAGCCCTTCTGCGTGTCCGAGACGAACACCACCGACGCCAAAACGATGTCTAGCACCACCAAGAGCGCGATCGCCCACACGATCGCCCAGTCTGCGAGTACGTAGAACCCCATCAGCACCAAGAAGACCAAGATGAAGGCAAGCGCTGCGAGCGGGTCGAGCCGGTTCGACCGCACGCCCCAAGCCAAGAGGACTATGAATGCCAAGATCGGCAAGAGCTGCAGAAAGAACATCGTGCGTCGCCTCGGCGAGGCGGTCCCGCGCCCGCGCGCCCCGATCCTACCGCAGTCGCCGCCTTCAGCGCCGACGCTTCTTCGCCGGCATCGAAGCCTTCTCCCAAGAAGCCTTGACTAGCGACCTGGCGAGCCTCTTGTCCAGCTTTTCGAGCCGGACGAGGAAGGCAGGGTAGCCATCGTAGTGCGGGGTCTTGAAAACCGCGTCCGGGCGCGACTCGAGCAGCCTGTCGTGCGTCTCCCAGTCGAGCTTCACTGCGAACGTTTCGCCGTCCTTCTTTAATGCGAACATGAACCGCCCGCTGCGCTTGATCGAAGGCAGACCGTGGCTGCGGGACTCCGCAGTGTCCGGCATCGCCAGCGCGATCTTTACGACCTCGTCGTAGTCCATGTCGCTCTGCGCTGAACTTACCCTGGGGTACTTTCATAACGGTGCACGAAAGCGACGAAGCGCTGGCGCGTGAGCTCATTGGGAAGCACGGCTGGAACACGACGTGCTTTCAGATCCTGAACCCCGGCATCGAACCGTGGTTCGGAGTGGAGTCCGTCGTGGGGTTCGTAAGAAGGCGCGGCGTCCGCATCGTTGCGGGCGCGCCCGTCGTCGATCCCTCCCGCCTGCGCGAGACGATGGAGAGCTTTGAGCGCGCCGAAGGACGTACGCCCGTCTGCTACTTCGGCGCGGAGTCGCGGCTCCACACGGCCACTCAGTCCGATCCGCGGTATTGCAGCGTCGTCGTGGGAGCGCAGCCTTTCTGGAACCCGGCCTCTTGGCTGCGCAACGTGGAGTCCGTGAGCTCGCTCCGTGCCCAGATCCATCGCGCCGCGAACAAGGGCGTGACCGCAAGCGAATGGTCCCGCGCAAGAGTGAAAGGAGAGCCGAGGCTCAGAGCCTGCCTCGACGATTGGCTCGGTACCCGCGGGCTGCCTCCCATGCACTTTCTCAATGAGCCCGAAGTGCTCGACAGACCGGAGGGCCGGCGCTTCTTCGTCATCGAGAGGGCGGGCGGTCCGGTCGGTTTTGTCGTGCTCGCACCAGTTCCCGCAAGGCGAGGATGGCTCACCGAACTCTTCGTCCGCGGTTCCTGCGCGCCAAACGGGGCGATCGAGCTCGGGCTGACCGAGGCGGTCAGAACGATCGCAGAGGAGCGCGCCGGCTTGGTCACTATGGGGATGGTCCCTCTTTCACCAGAAGCGGACCAACAGGCGCGGAACAACCCCGGCTGGCTCCGGTTCATGGGCGGCTGGTCACGGCTGCATATGCGGCGTTTTTACAACTTTAGCGGCCTAAACTACTTCAAATCAAAGTTCCAGCCGGACTACTGGGAGCCGATCTACGCCGTCGCCAACGAGCCTCGGTTCAAGGTGCGGACCCTTGGTGCCGTCGTCGGCGCCTTCACCCAGATCAGTCCGTTCCTGGCCGCCGCCAAGGGCCTCTCGCGAGCCGTCGCGCAAGAGGCCGCCTGGCTCGTCCATGGGCGCCGGTAAAGGCTCTGGCAGCCAATGCGCCAAGATAGTTCGACGCGATGCAAGACGCGCCGATCGTCCAAGTCACCATCCAGAGGGGTGCGCACAGCCTCGTGCGCTACAAGGGCCGAGAGGCACGGAACGTCAGCCGCCGCACCATCTTCGTGCGCATCGAGGACGTTTTCGGCCACCAAGAGTGGAAGCGCGGCATCTATCCGTTCACTTCGTTAGACGGAATGACGAAGGAGCAGCTAGTCGCGGCCAAGTGGCTGTGGAGCCGGCTCTCGGAGCGCCCCGACGCCTTTGCGCCTCTCAACAAGCCGGGCAAGGTGATCGGTCGCTTCGAGCTGTTGCGCCGCCTCCATCAGGTGGGAGCGAACGAGTTCAACGTGCACAGGGTGCTAGGTCTGCCGCGCGACGTTCGGCTCCCGGCCTTTGTCCGCTATGAGAACCTCCACCGCGGCAACCTGACGGCTCTGCTCGACACGCGAAGCCAGCTCGACGATGCGATCGCGCGGCTACTGGCGAAAGGAGAGCGCGCCGAAGACCTCATCGTCACCGAGTTCCTCGACTACAAGGACGACGACGGCGTCTATCGCAAGTACGGCGCGCACATCGTAGGAGAACGGCTCGTTCCAAAACACCTCATGGCGGGCCGCCATTGGATGCTCAAAATGAAAACCACCGAGCGCCGGTGCGTCGGCGGAGACGAACTTCGGTTCGTCACGGAGTCTCCGCACCGCGCATTGCTCGAGCCCGTCTTTGCAATGAGCGGCCACACTTGGGGCCGTATCGACTATTCGATCTACAAGGGCCGGCTGCAGGTGTGGGAGATCAACGACAATCCGGAGATGGGCACAAAGTGGAAGCGCGACCTAGGGCGGCGGCCGGTCCACCGCGTCTTTTTCCCTCAGTTCGAGAGAGCGCTCGACGAGGTGTCTGGCCAGATCGTGCAGGGCGATCCGCTCAACTTGTGCATCAGCGCGCGCGAAGTGCTGGGCGGAAGCTGACAGAACGCGGCCCTCGACGCAATGCGTCGAGGGCCGCGCGGGCAACTACGGCGTGAACCGCCAGTGGGCGACGTCGAACGACATAATCCAGGCCGAGTGAAGCACAGGCCCGGTCGCTCGCACATCGAGCCGGCCCTTGATGTTTCCTGCGCCGTCTACGAACCGAGTCAAGTTCCCAGCAAGGCTGACGTCGAAGCTCGTGTCCGAAAGAGGAACGCCTCGAGAGTCCACTTGCTCCCAACCGTTCGTCAAGAAGTTCCACAGCCACAGCCTCTGCGTCAGCCCAGGCGTATCGCCCATCGATTCGACCCTGAACTTGAGGGCGAACGGTTGCAGCACGTTCGTCGTCGCCGTGAAGTTGATATCCACCGGGCTCTCGGACGCGTTCAACACGATAAACGGCCGCAGTGACAGCCTGTCGTTGTCGCTGCTCGCAAGGCTTCCCACGTTGCCGCCCGTGATCTGGCCGCGGAACACGTTCAGCGTAGTCGGCACCTTCACGACCAGCGCAACCGAATGGAAGAACATGTCGATGTTCGGAGCGCCCCATCCCGTCACCGTGTCCCACTTCGCCGTGCAGTTCGAAGGGCTCCCGTTCGGAAGCGTCCCGTTGTTGCCCGATGTAATGTCGAACCAAACGTCGGTTCGGCCGTTCTGCGAGTAGATCAGGTCCTGGATCCGGCCGAAGCGAGGAGCCAGGCCGAAGAAAGCGAGCCGCTGTTCGACCAGCGCGAGGCACCCCGCGAAGATCGGAGAAGAAAAGCTGGTGCCGATCGCTCCGCCCTGGAGACTGCCGTTCGCATAAAAGAAGAACGCGCCCGTGTTTCCGCCCGAGGCGTGCAGACCGATGTCGGGCACGAGCCGCTTGTTGATGTTCGTCGGCACTCCGGTGCCTACTTGCCAAGAGGGCAGCACGTTAAAGGTGGCCGAGTTCGTGCTCCAGCCGCCGCCGCTCCCGCCCCAGCCGACCTCCGAAGTCCTGACTGTGCCGTTGGTCGTGCACACCGTCCCACCGACCTGTAGCACTTCCGGCTCGTAGTTCGGGTAGCTGAACGGGTCGAGCGACGTGCCGTTGTCGCCGGATGCGCACATGTACGTGATCCCTTGGACCGTCATCGAAATGTGCTGGGCGTGCGCTGACGTCGCGAAACTAGCGGGGAGCTGCCAGCCCCAGCTCTCCGAAATCACGTCCGCAAGATTGTCGCTCACCTCTCTGCTCAGCACGCCGATCAGGTCGGCCTGGTTCGCGTTGTCATAGATATAGATGTCTGCGAGAGGCGCCATGCCCAGCTCCATCTGTAGGTCGAGGTCCCCTTCGCCGCCTACCCCGGAGACGTTCCCGTTCGCGCCACCGATCGACACTTGATGGATGTTGGTCCCGACCCCGCCCCCCGGCACTGGCAGGCCGAACGCCGCCACATAGAGCGGGATGTTCGAGAGCCGGTATCCGTCCCAGTTGCTGTAAGCGATCTTGCGGCCCTGGCCCTGCATCCCCAGGCTGTAGAGCGGAGTCGAGTTGTAGACGTTCCTCGTCATCAGAGGGTTGAATACTTGCCGCGGGTACGGCCGCGTGTAGTCCTCCACGCCCTGGACGGCCGTAACGACTCTGGCAAGCCGCGCCGGCAACATCAGCGGAGTCGAGTTGGACCGATAGCTGATCGTCAGCCCGCGCGGGTCTCTGCCGACGTACTGACGGATCTGCGTCGAGAACGCAGACTCTGCCTGCGCCACGGTCGCATACGCCATCACAGAGGTCCGGTTCTTGTTCACGAAGTCGATCGTCATTCCCTTCGACTTCAGGTAGCTGACCACCGCCTCGACGTCCGCGCTCGAGGCGCCAAAACGCTCGCCCACCTCTTCGGGCGTGATGAACTGGCGGTAGCTCGGTGAACTCGGATCGCTGACCGAGTCTGCGAGCTCCTCGAGCCCCGCCAAGTCGGTCAGCTCGAGGCACACCGCTAGATAGATCTTCTGCTGGTCCTGCGCGTCGCCGACTAACTGGGACCGAAGCACCGCCGCTCGCAGGCTGTCCGGCAGCTCCCGCAGAGTGGCGCTCTGTCTAGACTGCCGAAGCGTCGAATCGTGGCTCTGCTGTGGCCCCGCAAGCGCACTCGTGACTAAGCTCGCTGCTAGTGCGGAAAGCAATAAGGTGGATTTTTTCATGGCGTCAGTTCCAGGTTCAAATGTCCTTTTCTCGGCCTGCGCACCGTCCCCAGGCCGCTGGTTGCAATGACTGGTGCAGACGTGCAGGTTGCAGTGCGATTATGTACGCATTTCGCCGCCAATGCAAGTGCGATCCATGTTCGGTTCCACCGGCTATCTATGCGGATAACCATGAACTAGGACAATTGCGAGGCATCTCTGCTGAACTTCGAACTATTCTGGGCTGGTGAGCGTCGCCCTCTGCGCGGGCCAGACGCCCTCTCGCAGCGGCGCTCGGTCGTGCGGCGGGCCGAAAGCGCCTCAAGTAGAATCCTCCTTGCGGCAAGAGCCGCCCAGAGGACCGCATTGAAACCCACGCTCACCTGCCTCGCACTGCTCGCCGCCGCCTCGACCCTCGCCCAGGTTCCGGAGAACCTGGCCAGCAAAAAGGACTTCCAGTCCTTCAAGGTCTCCAGCGCCGATCCGACCGGCAAGAACGCCGACGCGCGCGGCATCGCCCCCGGCGCGACCCTCACCCTCGCCGATGTCCAGGGCAACGGCCGCTTTACCCACCTTTGGATCACCATCTCGGCGCAGTCGCCCGACCACCTGCGCGAGCTCGTGCTGCGCATGACCTGGGACGACGCCAAGACGCCCGCGGTCGAGTGCCCGGTCGGCGACTTCTTCGCGCAAGGCCCCGGCAAGTACGTCGAGTACCACAGCGCGCCGGTCAGCGTCGGCGGGCAGATGGCGCTCAACTGTTACTGGCCGATGCCGTTCAAGAAGCACGCGGTCATCACCGTCACCAACGAGGGCGCGCTCCCGGTCGGAGCGTTCTATTACAACTTCGACTATCGGCTCGACAAGAAGGAGCAAAAGGACGTGCGCTACTTCCACACGCAGTACCGCAACTTCTTTCCCGCGCCGAAAGGCGCGCCGCTGACCGTCTGCGAGGTCAAGGGCGCCGGCCACTTCGTCGGCACCGTCGTCACCGTCCAGGCGAACAGCGACGGGTGGTGGGGCGAGGGCGACGACAACTTCTATATCGATGGTAAGGAAAAGCCGGACCTGAGCGGCACAGGCAGCGAGGACTACTTCAACGGCGCGTGGGACTTCGGCCACGTCTTCCAGACGCCGTACTTCGGAGTCACCTATTACGATAACCCCGACCACGGCGGAGAAAAGCGCGGGATCCAGAACACCGTGTACCGATGGCACATCGAGGACCCTGTCGCGTTCGCCAAGTCGCTCCTCTTCACGCTCGAGCACGGGCGCGGAGGGTGGGACGAGGACCGCCAGCCCCTCCGCAACAACTACACCACCCTCGGGCTCTACTACGTCGACCACGCCGAGGGCGACGGCCCGCGCGTCGGCCCCTATTCCACCCGCATCCCGCTGCTGCTCCCTCTGCCCGGCGGCGGCGGGTAGCTGGTACCATCGCCTCCGAGGCAACCATGGACGCGACGAAGCGCTCTCGGACCGTCAGGAACTACGCCTACCTGATCATCGGGCTGGCGCTGCTGATCCAGGCCGTCAGCATCGCCGGCTACTTCGTCGAGGGCAGCCGCATCCAGCTCGGCGCGACCGGCGCGATGGTCGTGTTCGGCGTCTACCTGCTGCACACGTCGCAGTCGCTCCCCACCCCGGGCCAAACGAAGTAGCGGGCCCGGGGTCGATCCCGCTGCGCAAGGGTGCCGGACGCGTGAAAGGGCCGCAACTTGCGCCAGGCCAAGGGGAGAACAAAAAACCTGGTGGGTCGCGGCCTAGAACATAGGATATCGCAAAAAAGCGTCCAGGGCCCAAAACGAAGCGTCCCCCGGCGCAGAGCCGGGGGACGCGAGGGGCCAAAGCCCTAGCAGGTCGCGCCTAAGCGGCCTCCAAGAGCGTCAGCGACGCTGCGCCGACCTCGCCGTAGACGTTCACCGAGTCGCTCGGCGAAGAGAACTGGCCGCGCCGCTCGGTGATCACGCGGTACTCCGTCGGCGCGAGGTCCTGCCCGCCGAGCGCGATGCGCGTGCGCGTCGTCGCGGTGACGATCGTCCACGCGCCGCCGGTCTGGCGCGACTGCACGAAGAAGTTGCAGCCCGGCAGGTTGCCGTTGCGGTTCCACCGCAGCTTGACGACCCCGGTGCTGTTGCCCGTGCCGCTCAGTCCCGTGATCTCGAAGATCGGGCGCGGGCTGGGCGACGTGTCGCGGATCACCAGACCGAGCTGCTGCTTGAGCACGTCGGAGATCGCAGGGTTCTCCTGCCACTGGCCCGCGTAGCCCTGCACGAGCGTCATGCACGCGTCGAAGTTGGCGTTCTTGGTGGTGGTCGTCGCCTTCGCGGCGTCGTGCGCCGCGTTGTTGGCGTTGACGGAAGCGACGTAGTTGGTGTTCGCCGTGGTGAGCGCGGTGCCC
>CAMLDW010000030.1 GCA_946479035.1 uncultured Chthonomonadaceae bacterium
AGTGCGGCTCTACGACAACTTCGAGCCGCGCACCGTGCCCGTGCTCTCGCCGCGCGTCAACCGCATCGTCAACGTCACGATGAACGCGCTCGCCGCGCCGAGCACGTGGGTGCAGGCCCTGCCCGACGACGGCGACCTCGCCGCCGCGGCAGAGCTCGAGAGCGGCATCCAGTCATTGATGGAGCGCGCGGGCTTTTTGCGCCTGCTGCGCCGCGCGCTCACGACGACCGCGCTGTGCGGAGTCGGCATCGTGCGCGCGCGTATGACGGGCGAGGGCGTAAGGCTCGAGCACGTGCACCCGAACGACTTCGTCGTCTCGCCGACCTTCGGCCTGCAACTGCAGGAGGCGAGCCTCGTCGGCCACCGCTTCTACCTCCCGCTCTGGAAGCTGGAAGAGCGCGTGAAGAGCGGCGCGTATCCGCTCGTGGCGAAGACCGAGCGGCTCGAAAAGTTCGCCGGCGCGGACCCGGACGCCGAAGCGAGCGGCCGAAACCCATCCTACGACCGCACGACGAGCGAGAGCGACATGGTCGAGCTTTTCGAACTGCTCGCGCGCATCACGGTCGAAGGAAAGTCACAGTGGCACCGCTGCGTCGTCTCGACGTGCGCCAACCGCGTGCTGCTCGTCGAGCCGTACCCGTACGAGAGGCCGTGGTACTTCGACCTGCGCTTCCACGATGAAGAAGGGAAGTTCTGGCCGAGCGGCAGCTTCGCGCAGAACATCGTCGGGCTCTGCCTTCTGCAGAACGACATGTTCAACCTCATGGTCGCGGGCAGCATGGCGACGTGTGCGAACCCGGTCGTCGTTAGCGGCGGCTCGCTCGGAAAGAAGCTCAAGACGATAAACCTCGGCCAGCTCTACGAGACGCCCTACGACGTGAAGGTGCAAGAGATCCCGATCCGGTTCGAGCCCGGCGCGATGCCGAGCGTAATGGAGATCATCGACAACCAGATCGACTCGCAGACCGGCGTGAGCCAGCTCTCGATCAGCCAGGAGTTCTTGCAGAACCAGACGGCGACCGCCGCCAACGCGCTGATCGCCGCGACCAAGGAGAACGAGGGGAGCTACCTCGCGTTCGCCGCGGACTTCGCTGAGGGCGTGTGGTCGTTCGTGCAGTCCCTCTGCCGCGCGCACGCCGGGCTGCTGCGACAGGTCGCGGACGGCTCGCTGTCGGACGGCTTTTTCAGTGCGCTCGACCGGCCCGTGCGGTGGCGCGCCGCAGGGCGGACCCCGGGCGGTGCGCCGGCGGTGCTGCTGCAAAAGCTGCAGGCGCTGCTCAAGCTCGCGCAAGAGGAGTCGAGCGGATACGACTACGGCCGCGTCGAAGACGCGGTGGTGGACGCCATGCAACTGCCGATCAACCCACAGAGGCTGAAAAAAGATGCGTGACAGGCTGCCGGTCGACGCCGCCTCGATGCGCGAGTGGCTCGCGCGGCCAGAGTGGCGCTACCTGATCGACTTCTTGAGAGAAGCCGAGCAGGACGCACTGAAGTCGCTTGTCGCCGCGAGCGCAAGCGACGTGGCGACGATCGCCCGCGCGCAGGCCGAAATCCGGTTCCTGCGCTATTTCACGGGCGGAGAGGTCGCCGAAGGGATGAAGTCAGAACTGAAGGAGAAGCAATGAGCAAAGAGAACGAGCACGCTCCGGACCTGCCGGAGCTGCCAAAGGACGACATGGTCGAGAAGATCCGCGAGATGGTCGCCAAGACGACCGAAGAGGCGATCGCGCCGCTGCGCGAGATGCTTGCGAGGAAGGAAGAGGCGCCGCCGAAGGGCGAGGACGTCGGCGGCAAGGCCGCCGAGGACACCGCGCACTTGCGCGAGCAGCGCGCCGCCTACGAGCGCGCCGGACTGCACGAGCACATGGACTTCGACGAGTTCATCAAGGGGATCGAACTGTGACAGTCAACTCCTGTTGTGCGTCGGTAAAGGCGACAACATGGCGACGGTAGGCGGACGACAGCAACCCACAGACACATGAACGACCACTCACAAAGAAAAGAACAGCGCCCCGACCCAGTGCACGACACAAAGGCGACGGGCAGGGCGGAACTGCCGCTCGACGACCCCAACTACCACTACCGCATCGTCAGCAAGGAGCACGAGACGCGCGAGCGCGTCAGCTACCACAAGGACAAAGGGTACGGCGTCGCGAAAGAGACGAACAGGCACGTCGTGATGGCGTGCAAGAAGGACGAGCACGACGCGCGCCAGCGCGAGTCGGTCGAGAGATCAGGCCGATCGCGCCGCGCGCAGACGGAGCCGAGCGGCGAGCTCGTCAAGGACGAGACGACCGTCGAGGTCTCCCGCGGCCTCCACTCGCCGGAAGAAGACGAGTGACCGTATGGAGTGCGCGACGCCTTGCGTCGCGCCTTGCTGCGCGGGGAGCGTGCTCCCCGCGCGAACCGTCATCCTCCCTTCCTCGGTGGCGGCTCGCTGAACGAAGTATCACTTGCATGGTCGGTTTCGTCCGGCGCGGTTTCGTACCAAGCTAGAAAGAAGATCACGCGCCTGCGGAGCGGGCAGTCAGACCAACTGAGGCCCTTCAGATCCAGCAGCGTCTTCTGCTGGCCGTAGCGCCACGCGAGCGTGGGCAGCAAGATGATTGCGCCCAGGTCAAACATAGGGGGTGAGCGGAGCGGATACGCGAGGACAGTGCACGCGAGGCCGATCCAGGCGATCCCGCTTCCAACCTTGTAGCTCGCAGCCGCAGCTCTGCGGCGCAGCGCGATCGGAGCGAGCTTCGTCTCCTCACCCCGCGGGTATGGCGTCCTCACGGCGGAAAGTTACCAGACAAGACTTATCAAGCTGTCACGGCCTTGTGGTGCAGGTCTCCAGACCTGCACGCGGGGAGGGCGCCGATCCCTCGGCGCCCTCCCCGGGGCCGGACAAAAGGAGAAAACAGAAAAGACAAATGGCAACGACACCATTCCCAGTCGGGTCCATCAGCAACGTCTACCGGTGGCGGTTCAAGGACGGTGCGGGCTCGCAGGACGTGCGGTACATGCCCATGACGGCCAACAAGACGGTCAAGGGCGGCGACGTCGTGATGTACACGACCGGCGCGACAGGCGCCGTCGAGCGCTACATCACGCCGAGCGCCACAAGCGGCAACGTCAAGTTCGCCGCGAGCGGTAAGACCATCGCCGGCATCGCGATCGCGCCCAAGACGACGGGTAGCACCGTCACGGCGCGCGACTCGCTCGCCGTCATCCCCAAAGAAAAGGTCCAGATCCTCTGCCGCCTCGTCAGCAACGACACCGTCGCCGACGACGCAGCGGGCGCGGGCGGCTCCACGAGCCGACAAAGCTCGCGCGCGATCGACGACAAGTACGAGGTCGGCCTCTACTCGATCGGCACCGGGCAGAACAACTACTTCCCGGTGATCGGCGACAAGACCGACGGCCGCGACGACGTAAAGATCGTCGAGTTCCTGAACGAGGGCGGCCCCGACGACGACTACGGCCTGGTTTGGGCCGAGCTGGTGTAAAGAGATGGGCGACATCATCGCAACGCACGCAGAGCTGGCGCGCGCCGGAGTGGACAAGTTCTATCCGGTGTTCAGCCAGGGCCAACGCCGCGTCTATCGAAACGTCGGCTGGCACAACGAGAAGACCACGCAGGAGTTCCTGCGGATGTTCCAAGAAGGAGGCTTCGGCTACGCCGCCGCCGTGAGCGAGGCGACCCCGATCCCGCTCGACACCTTCGCGGACGTCAACAACAAGGACTACTACTGGACCAAGCGCGGGCTCGGCTGGAAGACCAGCTTCGAACTGCTCGAATCGGACCAGTACGGAGTCACCAAGCGCGTCGCCAAGAAGATGGCGAAGGCGATGGAGATGACGAAGGAGGCGACAGCCGCCAGCGTCTTCAACAACGCCACGTCCACATCCAGCGAGTACGTCGGGCCGGACGGCAAGGCGCTCGTCGCAACGGACCACCCGTACGACGGTGGAACGTGGAGCAACCGAGGAGTCGGCGCCTCCAACACCGACGCCGACCTGAGCGTGCTCACGCTCGAGCAGGCGGTGCAGAAGAACATGGACGTCCTCAACCACCGCGGCGCGCCGGAGCCGGTCACAGGGCCGTTCAAGCTCTTCGTGCCGACCGCGCTCGCAGGGCTCGCCAACCGCCTGGCCAAGTCGCAGCTCTTGCCGGAAGGCACGAACAACGACAAGAACTGGGCGGGCGGGCTGATCACCGAGGTGGTCCCCAACCCGTGGCTCACGGACTCCGACGCGTGGTACCTCGTCTCGGCCAACCAGGACGAGCACGGGCTGTTCATGCTCACCCACGGCCGCCCGCGCGTGAGCAAGAAGCTCTATGAAGAGACGGAGGAGGTCGCGTTCTTCCTGACGGAGAAGTGGCTCTTCCACTACTTCGACGCCCGCGGCGTCTGGGGCACTCCCGGAGCGTAACTGACCGCTCCCTCCCCTCTTGCCCGGATGTTCGTGCCGGGGAGGAGGGGAGGGTCGGGGTGGGGAGGTGCCCCAGAGTGCCCCGGTCTGGCCGCCAAAGACGACAAATGATCGACGAACACCGCCCAGCGGCAGACCGGGAACCTTCGCTAGCAGACCGTTCTATGCCTCAGCCGCTTGCGGTTTAGGCTTTTGCAATCGGACAGGAACCCTCAACCCCAAGGGGTTGAGGGACAGAACTTCTACCGGGAAACGAACTTCGTGTTGAACCTAGACGTCACAATAATGTAGCCACAAACAGCCAGATTTGTGGTACAAACAGGAGCAAGGAACCCAGTGGCCTACAAGAGTAAGAAGAAGAAGCCGCCGGTCGTGAAGGAGACCCGAAGTCTCTTTGTCCGACTGCGCGCGACGCCCTCGGAAAAGGCCAAGATCGAGCAGGCCGCGGCCGCGCTCGACCTGGACCAATCGGAGTACATGCGCCAAGTTTTGTTGGGCGACGCGGAACGCATCATGGCCCGTGAGTACCAGACCGTGCTCTCAGAAGAGGCTTGGGACGCGTTCGCCCGAGAGCTCGAGGCTCCTGCAAAGACCATCCCTGCCCTGGCCGAGTTTCTGAGGCGCAAGCCGATTTGGGAGCGGACGTAAGAAAGCCGTCGGCCCCGCAAAAGTTGACCGCCGAGTGCAGGACGGAAAGGTTCGACTGCGGCAACGAGGCCCTCAACACTTATCTCCAGTCGGCTCTCAAGAACCAAGAGTTGAACAACACGAAGTGCTTCGTTGCGGTCGACGGATCGATGCAGGTCGTAGGCTATTACACGATCTCGTCCCACTCGATTCCGCGTCAGAGTCCTGCAAAGCCAAGGGACTTGTACAGTGAAGCCCCGAATCCGGTCCCGACTGTGCTGCTTGGACGGTTCGCCGTCGATGTGGGTTGGCAAGGCAGAGGTATAGGAAGCGACCTGTTGCTCGACGCCTTCCAGCGCATTGCAAGTGCTTCCGATAGGGTGGGGATGCGAGCGGTCATTGTTGATGCCAAGAACGCAAAAGCAAACGCGTTCTACCGACGGCTCGGCTTTCGGCCGATCCTAGATCCGGAAGATCCCAACCGGCTCTACTTGCTGACGGGCGATTTACTGGCCACGGTCGCATCACTGACGAGAGCGGATCCCGCTCCAGAATAGGTCGGCCAACGAACCGCCTACGCGCGGTACCTCGTCTTGGCCAACCAGGACGAGCACGGGCTGTTCATGCTCACCATCGGCTGCCCGCGGCGTCTGGGGCACTCCCGGAGCCTAACGCAACTAGCGCCCTCTCCGTCCCGATGGAATCGGGATGTCGCGGACTGGCCGAGTCGGGACCTGGCAATCCAGGTCCCGACCCGCGCCAGGGGGTTGGGGGTGGGCGCGCGCCGCGCGGTCGTATACTGTCGCGACCAACAGGGAACCCAATGAAAAAGCTCCTCCCCATCGCCCTCGTCGCCGCCGCGCTGATCGCCGGGTGCGGCAAGCCAGAGGACAAGTTCGTCGGCAAGTGGAACGGAAAAGTCGAACTGCCGCAGGCCGCCATCGACATGATCAAAGCGTTCACGCCAGAAGCCGAGCGGGGCAAGGTCGAACAGGACATCAAGGACACGAAGATCGAGCTCGACCTGAAGAAGGACAGGACTTACACCATCACCACGACCGCGAGCGGCAAGACCGACTCGCAGAACGGGACATGGACGCTCGACAAAGAGGGCAAGACCGTCACGCTCTCGGCACCCAAGCTCTCCGAAGACGCAAAGAGCAAGGCCAAGGCCGCCGGAGCGACCGACGCCATGATCCAAGAGGGCGAAGGCAAGAGCAGGGCGTACACGGTCTCGACCGACAAGCGGACCTTGACGCACACCGAAGAGCAGATGGGGATGTCGATCACGATGACGTTCTCGAAGGCGTAGCCGTGCGCGCGCTCGCCACAGCCTTGGTCGCACTAGCGCTCCTCGCCGGCTGCAGCAAGCCCGGCGACAGGCTCGTCGGCACGTGGACCGGGAAGTTCGAAATAGACGAACAGCGCGCCAAGGCCGCGATCGCCAGCGACAGGGCAGTGCGAGAAGAGGCGAGCGCGCTCTACAACGAGTACGGCGCGCTGCAGGTCGAGCTGGACGTCTTCGCCCACGGCGAGTACCAGATGCTGCTCGGCCCGCTGCGCACGAAAGGGACCTGGGCGTTCCAGAACGGGACAGTCCGCCTGGCCCCCGCGCCGCAGTCCGATTCCGACATGGTCCCGCTGGAAGGGCAGGTCGCTGAAGACTGGGCCACGCTCAAGTTCTCCGACCCCTCGCGGCGGGACCTCACCGAACTCGTGCTCGCGCGACAGTGAGCGACTTACACAATGACCTTCGCGCGGCCGGTGCCAAAGTGATTAGAACCCGGTGCGCCGATGCGCCTTAGAACCGTCTGAAAGGAAAGCCAATGAAAACAGCCCTCGCCGCCCTGCTCGCCCTGACCATGCTCGCCGGCTGCAAGCCCGCAGAGCCCACTGTGACCGAACCGACGAAAGACAAGCCCGCGACGACCGGGGCGGGCGCATCTGCTTCGACGGCGGGCGCGACCACAGGGACCAACCCGCTGGTCACGCAAAGAAACCTGCCGACGGCGCCGGCGATCGGCCAGCCGACGAGCACCGACGCGGCCCCGACCGCCGAGATGAAGAGGTTCTTCGGCAAGTACAACGGAAAGATCGTCTTCACAAAAGCGACCATCGACGCGCTAAAGAAGATGGTTCCGCCCGCGCAATACCCTCAGATCGACCAGCACGTCGCGGAAGCGAAGAAGGCCGTCATTACGCTCGACCTCAACGCGGACGGCGGCTATGTCGCAGTTACGACCGCGCAGGGCAAGACGCAGAAAGAAACGGGCAAGTGGACCTACGACACCGCCACGAAGTCGGTCGTGTTCAAGGACCCGGACATCACGCCCGAGCAGATCGCAGAGATGAAGGGGCGCGGCGTCACTGACCAGCAGATCGCCGAGGCGCGCAAAAAGGAGCAGAACCTGACGGTCTCAAAGGACGGGAAGACCCTCACGCTCGCCACCGGCCAGGGCCCCACGGCGGTTGACATCGTGTTCACCAAGAAGTAGCGCGGGCCATCTCCGCCTTTTCCCAGGGCCGGCGCGAGCGCCGGCCCTGCTCGATTTAACTCGGCGCCTTTGTGTCGCCGCACCCAAAAACCATGCCAAACGTACAAGACTGCATCGATGGCCTGCACGTCGCCTACCCGCAGGTAGAGGACGCGCAGGCGCTCACATACTTCCGACAGGTCCACCGCGAGGTCCTCGCGCTGGCGCAGATCGAGACCGGCGCAGAGCCGCTCGACCTCACCGCCGGACAGCGCGAGTACGCGCTCGACTCCACCGACAAGATCGTCAACGTCCGCGCCGCGTACTATATCAAGTCCGCGACCGACGTCACGAGGCTCGCGCCCGTCTCCACCGACTGGCTCGATTCGCACAGCCCCACCTGGCGCGCCTCCACAGAAAAGGGCCAGCCAAAGCGCTTCTATATAGAAGGAGTGCTGGCAAACGGCGGAGAGGTCCACCTCGGCCTCGACCCGGTCCCCGACACGACCACCAGCGCGGGCTACCCGCAGGTCGTGCTCTACGGCACCACCTACCAGGCGCTCGTCGCCACCGACCCGATCCCAGAGATCGTGCCGACGGTCCGCGTCTACGTTGAGGGGATGAAGCGCCTCTACGCCAGCGACCGCGACCCCGCGCGCTTCGCGCAGTGGGACGAGATCTATAAGAGGGAGCTGCAGGCCACGCTCGCTGCAATCGATTCGGGAATCGAAGACCTCGAGAGCCCGCTGCTCGTTCCGAAGTGGATGCGCAGCCGCTGCATCGAATAAGACATGGAGAGAACAGAATTGATTTCAGTCGCGGAGGTCCCGTTCCGCGGCCTTCGTCCAGACGTCCACCCGCTCGCTCTCAAGCCAGGCGAGCTCTTCGACGCGCAAAACCTGCGCGCGGAGCCAGGAAGGCCGATCCGCGTGCGCGAAGGCATCGCCCAGGAGCTCGATGCGGCAGGGCTGCCCACGAACGCTGTCTTTTGGGGCGCGAGCCCGATCGTCAAAGTTCAGGACGGCGTCTGGCTGCTCTACATCGCCGCCGAAGACCCTGCCGACGAAAAAGTCCACGTCTACAACAGGGACTACACCAGCGCGTCCGGCTGGGGCTCGCAGTGGTACGAGCTGACCCAGACCTCCGGCCCGTTTGGAGACACTCGCCTCGAAAGGCCAAAAGAGGGGCTCGTTGTCTTCACGCCGGTCGACGCCGACCCGGAAGCGCGCAAACACCTCGACTTCCTCGGTCCGACCGACTCGCTCGGCCCGGCGGTCGTCGTGCAGAACGGCGTCGACGCGCCGCTGCGAGTCGTCGGGTATCCAGACGCCTCGGTCACGGCCTACCGCTGCGTGCCGGTCCGCGCGATCAAGGCGCCGACGAACGCGCGCGCGACGGTCGCCGAAGCAGGGGTCAACGGCTCACTTCCCGTGAGAGGCGGCGCGGTGACCACAGGCGCGACGCCGGGCGGCACGTTCGACGCCGCGACCGGCGGCCACGTGCAACAGCTCGGAGCCGCAGGCAGCTACTACTGGCAGTGGCTGACCGGCGCGACGATCAACGTGGGCGATACGGGCGACGTCGTGATGAACACCGACGCGATGTCGCTCTTTGGCGGCAGTCCCGTTCCAAAGTCCGTGCCGCAGATCGGCCTCGTCGTCGAGGCGGAGGACGGCACGTGGTGGGACTGCGTCAAAGTCTGGGCGAACGTCGATTACGACGGTGGGGGATACAACTGGGAGCTCATCCACGACCCGTCCGCATCAGCAGGCTCCGCGCTCAACGACCGCGTACACGTCGAGACGAACAAAGACGGCATCGTCGTCAGCGCGTATGCATACGGCGAACGCTCTTCGAGCGATTTCACAACGATCACGATGAACGGACTACGGCTCGAGGTCGCGAGCGACGGCCTCACTCCGGCGACGAAGTTCATGGTCTACTGGGTCTACGGCGGCGGGTGGGTGCCGGGCACCGCGCAGTACGCCGTCTCGCGCAAGGCCGCGACGAGCGAGGCTGAGAGCGGCGGCGTCATCGTCGCCAGCGGCGCGTTCGGGCTCCAGACGACGAACCTGCGCCAGAGGTGGGCGAGCCTCAACTCTCCGATGTCTTTGGAAGGCGCGAACGCGCGGTTCCGGCATCCGATCGCGCAAGGCGGCTCGCTGCCGCCCGACTTCGTGTTCCCGATCGACCCCCGCCTCTTCTACGTCTACCGCGTACCGGTCCTCAACCCTCACATCGCAGAAGTCGAAGCGACCTACGACGAAACTTGGGCGGTCTACCGAAAGGACCCGGGCGACGCGGAGTTCCTGTTAGTGAAGAACGTCGAGCTTGCACGGAGGAACGGCACAGCGTGGGAGCTCGTGCTCAACTCGGGCGAAGGCGCGCTGTTCTACTGGACAGACGAGCATGCGCCGGAAGAAAAGGACGCACGCCGCCGTGCGCCCGATGCGTTTACCGAAGTGACGCCCGTCTGCGCTTGCGCGGTCTATGCGAACAAGCGACTGTACGTCGGCGCGACGCTCCAGGACTCGAGCGGCACGAACGCCGTGGCAAGCGTCGTCAAGATCTCGGAGGAAGGGTATCCCGGCCGCTTTCGGTCGTTCGTGCGGTTCGACGGCGCGGGCGACGAAGATCCCGCGAGCGGGTTTGAGGCTCGCCTCGGAGTGGAAGAGCCGAAGGGGCTCGTCGCCGTCGACGGGCCCGAGACCGTCGCGGGCGTCTCGTCCGTGCTCTGCCTGACTGAGCGCTCGCTCTACTCGATCGACCGCGTGCTGGGCGGGAGCCGTCTATTCAACGTGCGGCGCGTCGCGCCGTTCGGCACGCAGTCGAAGCACGCTGCGACCGACACGAAGGGCGCGCTGCTCTGGCTCGACCAGTCGCGCGCCGTGCGGCTCTCATCGCGCGCACTGCCCGACCTTTCTCGAGCGAACGTGCAGGGGCGGCTCGATTCCGCAGTGGACCTTCATCGCGCGCAGGCCGCGTACCACAAAGGGCGCGTGTTCATTGCCCGCGCCGTCGAAGAAGGCGCGGGCAACGCGCGAGTGCTCGTTTACGACCTGGAGGAGCAGCGCTGGGAGTCGGACGACCTGCTGCCGAGCGGCAAGGGCGCCGAGCAGTTCGTCACTTGGGATATCGAGGGCGCGTCGCGCCTCTTGTTCTTCGCGGCCGGCTGCAAGCTCTTTGAATACGGCAAGTCTGGCCAGACGACCGACGACGGCGCGGAGATCGCGTTCGTGGTCGAGAGCCGCGGGTTCCACAACGCGATGTTCCTCCCGGTCGTCGCCCAGCACGTCGCGGTGGTGGCCTCGGTCGCTCCCGCGGTGCTGACGACGGAGCGGATCTTTAGTGAGCCGCCGGCGACCGTGACGGGCGAGATCGACCTCGACGCCGGCGGCGCGCTGGTGTGGAAGTACGACAAGCTCCCCGGTGGCGGGCCGCCCGGCGGTGCGGGCCAGGCGGTCCGCTTCCGCGCCAGCGGCTCTTTCGACACTGCGTTCGAAGTCGTCGCGCTGGCCGCAGAGGTCGGCGACTCGCCCCTCGGCGGCGCGGGGGTCTAGTCAGAACCCCCTCCCCTCGAACACTTAGGTTCGAGGGGAGGGTGCAGGGGGTGGGGAAATCAATTCGACATTCCCTCCCCCTTGGGGGAGGGTTAGGGTGGGGGTCTGATGGAGGGCCGACCTCCTGGGCGGCCGCCCTGAACACGACGACCTCACGCAAGAACCGACGTACAATGCACCTACCCAGGCGTCCGGGCCGAGGGGATCGGCGGGCGCGGGGTAGGAGGCAAGTGAATGCCTAAGGTCATTCCTTTCCACGCCGCAGCGGACCCCGTCTACCACGACAACAGCGCGTGCAAGGCGGGCCAGGCGGTGCCGGTACCGAAGCGACTGAAAGGCAACGAAGGAAAGCCGCTCTGCAAAGAGTGCGCGGAACTCGACAAGATTGGGAAATAGCAGGTTCCTGTGCGACACACGACTCATCTATAGAGGGGACCGCGGGGGCTCTCCACCCCGACCGGTCCATTACTGGCGCGGGCCGGCTGCACCACAGCCGGCCCGCGTCGTCGCCAATGGAGGGCCGACCTCCTGGGCGGCCGGTTTGAGGGAGGCGAATTCGCGCAGTCGCGCGACACTCCACCACTCAACAACAAAGAACAAACATGACACGAGAAGACTATTACGGCGCCGGAAACGTCGCCACTCACACCAACTGGAACGACGCGGCCAGCACGACCGCGACCAACGTCACGACCCGCAAGACGCGCCTGCTCAGCATCGACGTGCAGAACAAGGGCGCCGCTGCCGCCTATCTGCGCCTCTACGACAAGGCCACGACGCCGAGCCCCGGCAGTGACACCACGAAGATGACCTTCATGGTCCCCGCAGGCGGCGGAAAGGTGAACGAGAAGAACATGGCGCTCGAGTTCGCCAGCGGCTTCGGCTATGCGATCACCGGCGCCTCCGGCGACACCGATAGCACCAACGTCACCAACGCGAACGAAGTCGTCGTCAACTTCGAGTACTTCGACAAGCTCTGATGCCGAGCGTCTCGACGTCGTTCACGACGTTCGGCACCGCCGCGCGCGCAGGCTCGATCGGCGGCAGCGAGAGCTGGGGCACGCCCGGCAACGCGCAGGCCAACGACGCCTCGCGCGCATCGTACGGCACGAACGCGATCCGTCCTTGGTCGGGCTTTACCTTCTATCTCACGGCGAAGCAGCTCGCCTCGCTCGTGCCAGGAGGCGCGACGATCGACGGCGTGCGCGCGACCGTGGTCAAGCGCAAGTCCGCGTCAGGCGTCGGCGCGTGGAAGGACTCCGCGGTCTTCCTCATCAAAGGAGGGACCGTGCAGACCGGCACGAACAAGGCGACCGCGACCGCGTACACGACCTCCGACGTCGCCGAGACGTACGGGGGCCCCAGCGACAAGTGGGGGCTCTCGCTGACTGCGGCGGACGTGAACGGCGCGGGATTCGGCGTCGCCGTCTCCTGCCTCACCACGGGCATGGACCCCGAGGACACCGACACCGCGGAGATCAACGCAGTGACGGTCGAGGTCTTTTACTCCCTCGCCGCTAACCCCGGCGACCTCATGCTCACCGGCTCGGGCGACTAGCCCCGGCCCCCTCCCCCGCGTCATCCTGAGCCTGTCGGAGGAGCGGGGGAGGATGCGTGGGGGCCCTTTCCCGGGTTCTAGATTGGCCGCGCGAAGTCTCCGGTGGATGCTTCGCCCGCACCAAGGTTAGGGTGGGGGCGTCGCTGACCGTTGATCGCTTCCCGAAACCCGAAACCCGAAACCCGAAACCCGAAACCCGTCTTTCCCATCCATGCCGGAGCCGCAGGGCATCTCCCCAACCCCTCGCGGCTCCGGAGTCGTCAAACTAATTGGAACCGTGAAACTCGCCACGCTAACCATCGGAGTGGCGCTGAGCTTCGCAGCCCAAGCGCAGGTCTCCGAGCGCGTCGTTCGAGAGCTGATCGCGCTCGAAGGTCCGAGTTTCGAGTGGCGCTACCTCGTGAACGACCTTGCGAGTCAGAACGAGACGGCCCTCGCGATGCTCGTCCTCGATTCGCGCCCAATGAGCAACGTCGGGCGGCTCTATGAATGGCACAGGGGCAGAAACGACGTCCGAGGCATGCTTCACGAGTTCGACGCGCGCGCAACGACGACCGAGCCATTGCCCGCCGTCATCGAGGACGCGATCATGCTCGGAGGTACGCAACGTGCCATGGCAGCGCTCGAGTACGTCCGCGCGAACGGCCTCAAGCTTGAGCGGAGCTACTTGCGACGACTAGACAGGAGCGGTGGCGCAAGTCCGGAGTTTCTGACGTACTACGTTTTGGCGAACGAGGAGCGCATCGATGAAGCGAACGCTCTGCTGCCGCTCATCACCCGCAAGGAGCTTGCGGAACAGTCGGAGGCGGTCAACACGCTCGTATACCTGGGGGATCCGCGGTTAGTGCGGGCGATAGCTCGCGCGCACCCGGACCTCCTGCAGCCAGAAGTGATGCTCGCATCTGCTGCTGCACTCAGCGACACAGAGCTTGAGAACGCCGCGATCGAGCGGATCCTCTATGACGAGGAGGCGCCACTTGTCGAGAGCCGCGCGGCGCAGTTCCTCATCGTTAGCCTTTTCTCACGCGACCGGATCCACACGGCGCGGAGGATCGCCAGCCGCACTTGGCGCAGCCTCGCACAAGAGAGGGAGGGCTCGCACGATGCTCGGCTAGGCCAAGCGACCATCCAGTGCCTCATCAAACTCGGCTTCGCTCCAGAACTGGAGCAGCTTGCAAGCGACCTCGCCGCCTCAGCACGGAGCCGGTTCGCTAAGGGCGAGGCGCTCGTCCAAGACATTAGCAGCTCGCCCTCTGAACAATTTGCCGAAGCGATCACAATTCTCGTGTCCCTCGGCAAAGACTCAGAGTCGGAGGCGCTCCTCGACGAGTTCGATGTGCTCTACAAGTCCAGGTGGAACCCAATGAGCCTCGGTGCAGGAGGGCTATGGCCGGTCAAGACTGGTGCCTTGTTCGACATGGGACGCTACGAAGATGCGTTTGCGTATGCGCTGAAGCACGACCACGACTCGTACCCCTCGCCGATGCTGGTCTCAGTGATCAAAGCGCTCATGGCCGACGGGCGCGACGGACAGGCACGGGACTTCGTCACGAAGCTCTTGCCAGTCCAGCGACCTGCCGAGTCTCGCGCACTCGGCGAACGTGGATACTCGATCGTCGCCGACTTGGCTGGCCCAATGGTCGAGCTTGGGATGCAAGACGAACTGCGCGCTTGGCTCGCAGTGCTCTATAGCAGTGGGATGAAGTCGTTCGAAGCAGCGAAGGCTTACGCCGCCCTCGGCGACTTCGAGTCTGCCCGTGAGCACGCTGACGAAGTCATGTCGAGCCCATTTAGCGAGAGCAACCTCTACGTCGTGCAGATCATCCTTTGGAAGAGCGTGACGGGCAGGACCTGGGGCGAGATGGCGTCTGTTACAGCGCCCGCATACGAAGCACGGCTTGACAAGTTCATAAAGGACGGCGTTTTCGTCGGGCGCTTTCCACGCGTGTGGGTCATGGAATACGTGACTGCGCTCAAGTATGTAAGGGGCGACCGCAAAATGACCGAGCTCCTCCTCGACAACCTCGAGCGGTTTTTCGCGTCCCTTCCGCAGGACAAGCGGGCGAACACCGAGTTCTACACGCTTCGCGAGGCCGTGAGCGGGCCGAATCCTATGCCTGAAGGGGTCACCGTCTGGAGATTGCCCAAGAACCTGCAAGAGCGAGTCCTCGACATCATAGTCAAGACGCGAAGCCAGCTGTCGCCCTCCGCACACTAGCCCGAAACCCGGTACCCGAAACCCGTCTTTCCCATCCATGCCGGAGCCTGCGGGGTTCCACTTCCCCTCCCCGCGGCTCCGGTCTCTCACGCCTCTAGTGACCGTCTACGAACGCCTTTGCGCGCCGGTACCAGTCGCTCGCAGGGTTACAGCCTTGTAGGAAGCGCTGTAGATTGCGCTTGACCTCGGCCTTGTCGCTCGAAAACCGGGCCACGAAGTAAACGGGCGTAAAGTCTGGGTGACTCTTGATCACCATATTGGCCTGCTTCATGACCTGGGCTACATCCATGCCAGCGGCGGTCGAGTAGTCGATTGTGCCATTGCCGTAGCGCCTCGGGCCGACTCCGTGAGACCACAGGTATGCATAGAAAGTCCGTAGTTGGAAGAATCCCGGGTCTTTCGCAAGGCACGCCTCGGCATAGGTGCGAGCAGCCTTCAGATCTCCTTGCCACCAAAGAATTGAAAGGACGACCATCGCCTCGAGGCGACTGGTCGCCGCGCTCGCACTGATTGTCTGGCCGAGCTCTGGCGCACCCTGGATCGTGCGGTACGTCTTGCGTGTCGCCCCTACGATCCGCGCATAAACTTCGGCAATCTGATGGCTCTTGTTCGGCTTGGCAACTGTCCAAGTCTCAGACTTTGGGTCGAACTTCGCACTCTTGTAACGGAGTAGCTGCAAGGCGTCGACGGCGTGATCCATCTTTCCCGCAAGGTCGGAAGCTTGAACGAACAAGACGTATGCGGTGAAGTCGTCTGGATCTTTCGTGATCCGGCCCTCTGCCAGCTTCATGGCCTTGTCGAAGTCCCTCTTGACGACAGCGCCTAGGCACGCCTTGTCATCGGAGGGCACCGTGTAGTCTTCAATCGTCGATAGGCCGAAGTAGTCGAGCCGCCCAAGCGGGAAGGTGTCACCGTAACGCGGCAGGCTTTTATCGCTTTGCCCAGCGTCGAGCGCAGCCGGGATTCCGAGCGCGGCTAGCAACAAACCGAATGAGCAAGCTCGAAAAAAAGTCTCTCGCATTTGGGCTAAATCCTTCGTAGGGCTCCGACCAAGCTTCTTCATAATAGTCTAGATGCTCGGCCAGCTCTTTCGTGCCGCTCTGTGAGTAGACGTATGTCAAGTTCCAATTGTTTGGATTCGCAGGATTTGCGTCGTATCCCCCTGCGCCTCCTCCTGTCCGCCCGCCGCTGAATCCGCCTCCGGCACCTGTTGAAACGAGAACGAGACCTAGCGCGAAAGCCGCACATGCGATGACTGGTGTTCTGGCTCTACTGGCCATTGGTATCCCTCCGTGAACCGAGACAGCCGCCTTGTACCCCGGGGGGGGGCAAGGGAGTCCGACCGCGCGTCGATCCAGTCGGGCATCAGTAGGCCCAATCGAGCCTTGGGATCCCAGCTTGTACTTGTATGCAATCGGTACGCATGATCGCGAGTTCGAGCTCGTCTTACCTTCCAGTTAGCTCGCTTCGACCGCTTCTTCTTGACTTGGGTTTAGAATGATACACTCGCACCCGATGACCCGACTGGCGATCTATCCTGGCTCCTTCGACCCGCCCACCCTCGGCCACATGGACATCATCGGCCGCGCGGCGATGGTGTTCGACCAGCTCATCGTCGCCGTCGGCATCAACGGCGAAAAACAGGACTTCCTCGCGCCAGAGGCGCGCGTCTCAGCCCTGCGCGAGTGCGTCAAGGCGCACACGAACGTCACCGTCGAGCCGTTCTCCGGACTGCTCGTGGAGTTCGCCAAGCGCCACGGCTGCAAGGTCCTCGTGCGCGGCATGCGTGCCGTCAGCGACTTCGAGTACGAGTTCCGAGTCGCCAGCGCCAACCGCCGCCTCGCGCCGGAGATCGAGACCGTCTTCCTCACTACGCGGGACGAGTACTCCTTTTTGGCTAGCTCCGTCGTCAGAGAGATAGCGACCCTCGGCGGTGACTACGCGCCCTTCGTGCCCGCGCCGGTCGTAGAGAAGATCAAGGAACGCCTGGCCCGCTAGTCGTCTCGCAAAGGAAGGCCATCGGCAAGCGATAGGACGGCCACCGGTCAGCGACCAAAGGAAGGTGATATGCTAGAAAACGACGCTGGGAACCCGGCCATGCTCAAGAAAGACTACAACATTGACGTACTCAGGCTGCTTGAGAACCTGAACAGCCTGTCGGAGAAGCCGCGCACCTTCCTCGGCGTCACCCTGGGCTACAACCGCCAAGAGTTCCAGATCCAGATCGACCGCATCAAGGGCTCGCTCCCGCGAGACGTCAAGGACGCCAGCAACCTCCTGCGCGAGACCGAAAGGGTGATGGAGGCCGCAGAAGACGAGGCGAACCGCATCCTCGACCAGGCACGCCGCGAAGCCGCGCGCGTCATCGAAGAGTCCAACCAGGAGTCCGCCCGAGTGCTCGAACACGCCCGCCTCACACAGCAACAGATGGTCAGCGAGTCCGAGGTCCTCAAGCTCGCCAAGGCGCAGGCCGACGAGCTGCGCCGCACCGCCGAGAACGACGCCGCCTCGCTCAAGCGCGAGGCCGACCGCTTCGCCTACGACACCCTCGACAACCTCGAGGCCGTGGTCAGCAAGGTCATGAGCACGGTCGAGCGCGGCCGGGCCGAGCTCGACCGCCCGCGCCTCGCCCCCAACACCGCGACGAAAACCCCCGAACGCGAACAAGCCCCGGTCTGAGCAGGGAAGCGTTTGCTTCTTGGCTGATCGGCACTCCAGGCGCTTCGTCAGCGCTGGTAAAATATGGGCACTATGGCGGCGAAGAAAAGCATGGCGAAGAAAGCGGCCGCGAATAGAGCAAAGACCAGCAAACCGGGAAAGACCACGGGCAAGAAGGCCGATGGCAAGAACGGCAGGCTGACAATTGCAACAAAGCCAACAACGGAAGGGAGGAAGCAGGACTCAAAGCGGAGATCGAAACCAATTGCCGAATTGGTCAGAGCGAACGCAAAGAAGTCCGGGCACGAGATCGGGCGGCGCTATGCCAAAGCCATGAAGCGACTGGCGGAGTAGCTTGAAGTATTTGACCGTCGCCGACGTGCTGGGCTTGCACGACGCTGCGATCGAGGACTTCGGCGGTTCGCCTAATATCCGCGACATTGGCCTCATTGAGTCAGCTGTCGAGCAAGCGCGACAGACCTTTGGTGGAGAGCTGCTCTACACGCAGGCCTCGGAAGTTGCGGCGTCCTATTGGCACTCCCTGACCTGCAACCACGGGTTTATTGACGGCAACAAGCGAACGGGCGCAATGGCCGCGATCATGTTCTTGGAACGGAACGGCTACGAACTGACCTTGAGTGTCGAGATGGTGGCCAAAGTCGGAATTGCCATGTCGTCAGGAATGCTGGATCGAAGCGGCGTCTTTGCGCTCATGGCAAGGTCTGTGCGCCGTCGCACGGGCAGAAAACCGTGACCAGATCATAGAAACGGGCCTAGGAATGGCGGGCATGGGAATGGGTCGCGAAGCGGTCTTCGAGCTTGTCGCTCAGATCCTGCGCATGCTCTGACCCACCCCCCGGGCCCGGCCCCCTGCCAAAATGGAGCGGCCATGGGCAAGGCGCTCATCGTTTATTCCGGCGGGCTCGACACGACCGTCTGCATCCCCCTCATGCGCGAGGCGGGGTTCAAAGAGATCGTGACCGTCACCGTGGACGTCGGCCAGCCTGCCGACGACATCGCACAGGCCTGCGAGCGCGCCCGCGCCCTGGGCTGCGAGCACCACACCCTTGATTGCAAAGACGAGTTCGCGCGCGAGTACTGCATGCCCGCGGTCCATGCCAACGCCGACTACTACGGCTACCCGCTCTCGACCGCGATCGCGCGGCCCCTCATCGCAAAGAGGGCCGCGCTGAAAGGGCTCGAGGTCGGCTGCGACGCGTTCGTGCACGGCTGCACGGGCAAAGGCAACGACCAGTTCCGCATCGAGCACGGTCTTAAGATGTTCGCCGGCGACCATAGGATCATCGCCCCCGTGCGAGAAGGGAACCTCACGCGCAGCTGGGAGATCGAGTACGCCGAAAAGCACAACGTCCCCATCGGCCAAAGCAAAGAAAAGATCTGGTCCATCGACGAGAACCTCTGGGGCCGCTCGATCGAGGGCGGAAGGCTCGAAGACCCGGCGTACCAGCCGCCGGAAGAGATCTTCCAATGGACCTCGTCGGTCGAAGAAGCGCCCGGCGAGCCCGAGACTGTCGAGATCGCGTTCGAGGGCGGTAGCCCGGTCGCCTTCAACGGCGTCGCCATGACCCCGCTCGCCGCAGTCCTCAAAGCGAACGAGACCGCCGGCAAGCACGGGGTCGGGCGCATCGACATCATGGAGGACCGCATGATCGGCCTCAAAGTGCGCGAGAACTACGAGTGCCCCGGTTCGACCTTGCTCATCGCGGCGCACCGCGCGCTCGAAGCGCTCGTCACGACCCACGCGGAAAGGGCCTTCAAGCAACAGGTCGACCAGCAGTGGGCGGAGATGGCGTACCGTGGGCTTTGGTGGGAGCCGTTGATGGAGGACCTGGGCGCCTTCGTCGGCAGCGTGCAAAGCCGCGTGACCGGCTGGGTCAAGCTGCGCCTCTACAAAGGCGCGCTCCACGTGACCGGGCGCGGCTCGGACTGGGCGCTCTACAGCGAGGCCGCCGCCAGCTTCGACGACGTGCAGGCGCTCGAGCAGAGCAAGATGACCGGGATGGTGCAGACCCACGGCATGGAGAGCCTGCTCTACGCCAAACTCAAGAAGAAATGACCGACAAGGGATCGCAGGCGTTGCAGACCCTCTTGGACGGGAACCTGCGCTTTCGCACCGGCAACCCCAAGGTGCAGCGCTACTGTGAAGAGCGCCTCGCCGATATCGCCCGCGCGCAAGACCCCTTCGCCACGGTCCTCACCTGCATCGACAGCCGCATTGTGCCGGAGATCGTCTTCGACCAGCCCCTCGGCTCGATGTTCGCTGCGCGCACGCCGGGAAACGTCAACGCCGACTCCGTCAAGTGGATGATCGACATCGCGATCGACGACATGCAGGTCCCGCTGATCCTCGTCATGGCGCACACCGGCTGCCTCGCGATCACACAGGTCGTGAACGGAGAGCTCACGGGCCCCGGTGGGCCGCTGCGCGCACAGATTGCCGCCGCGCTCACGCGCGCCCGCAGCTACAACCCGCAAGACCTCCTCATGGAGACCATCCGGGAGAACGTCTTCGTCACAATGGAGCGCCTCGCCAACGAGTCGCACGAGCTTCGCCTTGCCATGGATCGAGGCACGACTGACATGGCTGGCGCCATCTACCACATGGAGACCGGAGTCGTCGAGGTGCTCGCAAAGAGATGAAAAAGCTCTGGGGCGGCGCGCACAGGGACGAAGGGCCGAACTCTGCCGAGTGGTACGGACAGTCGATCCACGAAGACCTCGAGTTCTGGGACTGCGACGTCATCGGCTCCATCGCTCACGCGCGCATGCTAGGCAAGTGCAAGATCATCACAAAGGCGGAGTCTGCAAAGCTGATCAAGGGACTGAGCCAAATCCTCAAAGAAGGACGAGAGAAACTGCCGACGGACGTCGAGGACGTTCACACGGCAGTTGAACTACGCCTAAGACAAATCGTCGGTGAAGTCGCCGGAAAGCTGCACACGGCCCGCAGCCGCAACGACCAGGTCGCGACGGACACGCGACTCTATCTCGTCCGCGACCTACACATGTCGCTAGTCGCGATAAAGAGCTTTCAGGCAGCGCTGCTCAGACGCGCCGAGGAGCACCGTCGCACCCTGATGCCGGGCATGACGCACCAGCAGCACGCGCAGCCAGTCACGCTCGGGTTCCATCTCCTCGCGTACTTCTGGGCGTTTCAACGACACGGCTGGCGACACGAGCAGTTGGTTGGACTTGCCAACTACTCGCCGCTGGGCGCGGCAGCTTTGTCCGGCACGTCGTTCCCAATCGACCGGCAACAGACCGCGAACGAACTGGAGTTTAACGGAGGCATCCCAAACGCTCTCGATGCGACGAGCGACCGGTCTTACGTCCTCGACGCTATCCACGTGAACACGCTGCTTATGCTCGAGCTCAGTCGCATTTCGCAGGAGTTCGTGCTTTGGACCTCGCCTGAGTTCGGCTGGGTGTCTCTGCCTGACTCGCTGACGACCGGCTCGAGCATCATGCCTCAAAAGCGCAACCCGGACATTGCCGAGCTTGTGCGCGGGCGCACTGGGAAAGTGATCGGCAACTACGTCAGCGTCGCGACAATGATGAAAGGGCTCGTCATGGGATACAACCGGGACACTCAGGAAGACAAGCCCCCTCTCTTGAAGTCTCATTCAGAGGCGTTTTTCGCCCTCAACATGGTGCTGCAAATGGTGCGACTTGCCAAGTTTGACGCGCAGCGCATGGCTGCCTCGACCCGCGGCGACTTTTCGACCGCCACCGACCTCGCCGACTTCCTCGCCAAAAAAGGGATGCCGTTCCGCGAGGCGCACGAGCTCGTCGGCAAGGTCGTCCGCGCGTGCGTCGACCGCAGAATCGGCCTCGAAGAACTGACGCCGGAACTGCTGAAGAAGATCGCCCCCAAAGTGCCGAAAGAGGCGCTCAAGGTCCTCGACCCGCGCGCTTCCGTCAGTTCGCGCGAGAGCGAGGGCGGCACCGGCCCCAAGGCCGTCGCCAAACAACTCAGGCTCGCCAAGGCCCTGCTCAAAGCGGAGGGGTTCAAGAAGCCTTATTAGCCATGCGCGTCGCGAGCCTGCACGTCTACCCCGTCAAGGGCTGCAAAGCCATCGACCTGCAAGAGGCGACCTTCGCCCCGCGAAGCCTGCAGTACGACCGCCACTGGATCATCGTCGACGCCGAGGGCGAAATGATCACGCAGCGGGAAGAGCCGAGGCTGGCGCTCATCAAGACCGAGATCCGCGACAACACCCTGACGCTCAGCGCGCACGGCCACGGCCGGGCGCACATCGACATCGGAACCGTCCCGGAAAGGCAGAGAGTCGTCGAAGTGTGGGGCGACGAGGGCCACGGACTCGTCGAGAGGGCAGAGGCGTCCGCATGGCTCAGCGAGTTCCTCAGAGAGCCCGTCACGCTCCTGCGATTTGACGAGAGCAAGAGGAGGGAGGTCGTCCCCGAGTGGGGCGGAGGCGAAAGCAGCGCGCACATCGCGTTCAACGACTGCCTGCCCGTGCTCGTCACCAACTCCAAGAGCCTCGACGCGCTCAATGACTGGCGAACACAAGAGAGCCTCGGACCGTGCAAGATGGACCGCTTCCGTCCCAACATCGTCGTCAGCGCACCAAATGCGTGGGAGGAGGACGCGTGGCCCGCGCTGCGAGGGCCAGACGGGATCCATCTCGACGTCACGCGCCCGTGCAGCCGCTGCGCGGTGCCGAACAACGACCAAGCGACCGGCGTCCCAGAGCCCGTCGGCAACTTGCAGATCCTCAGCAAGAGGCGCCTCTTCAAGAACTACCTCGGCAGGCCCGGCGCCTTCTTCGGCGTGCAGGCGCTCGTGACGGGGTGCGAGGGCAAGCGACTGCGGGTCGGCGACGAGCTCCAGCCCGCCGAGCAAAGCCCCGGGCTGCCCGCACCGCCAAGGCTCCTTAAGTAGATTTGCCGGGTTTCCCACGCTTGGCGCACGCGCACTGTCTAACCCGGTCCCAGCGCTTCCAGGTTCAGGTTCGCCTGAACCGAAGATCCTAAAGGGAGCGCGCCAGTCGGGGCACTGGGGCGCGCCCGGTCGCTACCAATGGCCAGGCAAAAAGGGCTGCTCGAGATCGCAAAGCACTCGCCGACCGCGATGGGATTCGTGTGCGGACTGGCCGTACTGCTGCCGACCACCCTCGTCGGATACCTTCTCTATTCCCGCAGCGAACAGGCCGTGCGAGAAGAGATCAGCGGCAACCTCATTCGCACGGCGAAGGCCGCGAGCCTGCTCGTCGATCCAGAGTCACAAAAGACCTTCACCGACCGCTCACAGGAGTCCACCCCGCAGTACAAGGATGCGATCGGAAAGCTCAAGGGCTTCGTCGACCTCGATCCGAGCATTGCATACGTCTACACGTGCGTTCTCAAGGGCGGCGAGGTCTATTTCATCCTCGATCCGACGCCAGAGGGCGACACGAACCACGACGGCGTCGACGACAAATCCCACGTCATGGAAAGGTACGACGACGCGACGCCCTCCATGCTGAGAGCGCTGACGTTGCACGTGCCCACCGCTGAGACCGAGCCTTCTACGGACCAATGGGGCACGTTCGTCAGCGGCTTTGCGCCGATCCGTGACGAGGACGGCAATTACGTCGGGATCGTCGGAATAGACCTGACGGCGGACAGGTACGCGGCACGGTTGAACGGCGTGCGCGCAGCCGCAATACTCAGCGGGGTGGTCTCGCTCCTGCTTTCGCTGCTCGTCGGCATTGCCGGCGCGTTCTTCCAAAAAAGAAGGCGCGACTTCCTGGACGAGCTGACCACCGCGAACCTCGCGCTGTGCGCGACCGCGGACTCGCTCGACAACGCAAACGACCAGCTCCGCTATGCGAGCCGTCGCTTCGAACAGCTCTTCAACCACCTGCCCGTCGCGTGCTTCACGATCGACCAAGAGGGCAAGATCTTCGAGTGGAACCAAGAGTGCGAGACGCTCTTCGGTGTACCTGCGCACAAAGTCATCCAGCAAGGCGTCTTGACCGCACTTGCCGGCGAGGCGAGCCGGCCCCAGTTTGAGAGACTGATCCGCGACGTCTTCGCGGACAGGCCGACCCGCAGCTTTGAATGGACCGACTGCAGGCGCAGCGGGGCGGAGTTCACAGTGGTCGTCACTTCCTTCCCGCTCTATGGGAAGGACGGCCGCGTCACCGGCGGGATCATCGCCTGTGCGGACGTGACCACGCGCAAGCAGCTCCAGGACCAGTTCGAAGGGCAGATGGCCCAGACGCGCAAGGCGTACGAAGAGCTGACCTCGAGCAGGAACGAACTGACGTCCACGAACACCGCGCTCAGCGAGGCCAACGAGAGGCTCCAAAAGCTCGCCATGATCGACGGCCTGACGGGGGTCCTGAACAGGCGCTCGGTGTTCGAGATGCTCGACGCCTCGATCTCGACCAACGAGCGCTCGGGCAGGCCGCTCTCGATCCTCATGGTGGACATCGACTGGTTCAAGTCGCTGAACGACACCCACGGGCACATCGTAGGAGACACTGTTCTCAAGTCCGTTGCGGAGAGGCTGCAAGCGACGTCGCGGCGCGTCGACTCCGTCGGCCGGTTCGGCGGCGAAGAGTTCATCATCGTAATGCCGGACACCGACGCGGACAGGGCTCTGCTCGCCGCCGAACGCGTGCGCAAGGGCGTCGCAGATTCCGACTGCAACGGAATGCAGGTGACCGTGAGCATCGGCGTCAGCACCTACCAGGCTGAGTTCGGGTCCGTCGAGCGCTTCATCGATTCGGCCGACCGCGCCATGTACGAGGCGAAGCGCCGCGGTCGAAACAAGATCGTGCATAGCCGCGAGCTCAACGAAGGCGCTGCGTAAGGGCGCCCGGCGATGCCTTCGCCGCACAACGCGCGGTGGAGGCTACAAAGCGCGCTCGCCTATCTTCGAGCTAGGACCTTGAACTTGCCCTCGGCCTTGTGCGCGCCCATCGCGAGCTTCACCCTGTACTCGCCCGGACGCACGTGGAACGGCACGAACAAAGTGTCCTCGCCCTGGTCCGTGAGCTGGTGCCACTCCTCCGGCACCAGGTCCCACACGACGCGGTTGAAGCCTGGCGCGTTGTTGCCGGCCAGCGTCTTGACCACGACCCCCTTCGCGTCCTCGATCGTCACCTTGACCGGCTCTCCGCTGTACTCGCGCACCCAGTAGTCGATCCGAGCGCCCATCGGCGGGTTCGGAGAACGGAACACCTTGTGAGTCCACAGCCCGCTGTACTCGACGAACCACTTGGGCCGCGCGTCTGCGATAGAAAACAAGTGCAGCGGCGAGTCGAGCACCTTCTGAGAAAGCTCGCCGATCCATCGCGCGCCGTCGAGCGCCCACACCGAGAGCCCGTGCGTGCCCAGCACGATGTCCGACTCGCGCTTGTGCTGCTTGATGTCATACACCGGCACCGTCGGCAGCGCCTCGCCGTGCATCTTCACCCACGTCTTGCCGCGGTCGAGCGAGAGGTGGCACGCGTTCTCCGTGCCGCAGTACAGCACCTCGGGGTTGAAGAGGTCTTCGCGCACGACCATCACCGTGCGCCGCTTCGGCAGCCCGGCCGAAATGTCCTTCCAGGACTTGCCGAAGTCGTCCGTCACGAGCACGCAAGGGCGCATGTCGTCGCTGCGGTGGCCGTCCACGCTCACGTAGCACCGGCCCTCCACGTGCGCGCTGGCGTGCACGCGCGAGACGTACCGGCCGCGCACGGCCCCAGGCGTCACGTTCTGCCACGAACCGCCGTCGTTCCGCGTGACGTGCACAAGCCCGTCGTCGGAGCCCGACCAAAGAACCCCCTTGCGGCGGGGCGACTCGTCCAGCGAGACCACGGTGCAGTGCGTCTCCGCGTTGCTGCCGACCGTCTCCATCTTCTTTGGGTCGCAAGTCGTCAGGTCCGGGCTGATCTTCTTCCACTTGTCTCCGCGCTCGGTCAATTTGAATACGTAGTTCCCGCCGATGTAGAGCGTCCTGCCGTCGTGCTTGCTGACGAAGAACGGAGAGTTCCAGTTGAAGCGGTGCCGCGGCTCGCCCTCGCGCGCCTCGGGCGCGATGTAGCGCCGCTCCGCGTTCGAGAGGTCGATGCGCACGAGGTTGCCGCCCTGCCACTCCCCGTACATCACGTTCGGGTCCTTCGGGTCGAAGTCCGCATGGAAACCGTCGCCCCAGTTCACGACCTGCCAGTCCGAGTTCGTGATCCCCGTCGCGGGCGTGCGCCCGGCCTTGTCCTCCGCGACGTTCTTTCCGGTCGCGCTCGGGCCGAGCCACGTTCCGTTGTCCTGCAGACCGCCGATCACGCGGTACGGGTCGGAATCGTCGAGCGAGATGTTGTAGAACTGCCCGCTCGGGATCGTGTTGAGGAAGTCCCACGCCTTGCCGCCGTCCCAAGTCTGGTACGCGCCGCCGTCGGTCGCGATGACGATGTGGTCGGGGTCGGTCGGCGAGACGAGGATCGCGTGGTGGTCTGCGTGCAGGATGTTCGCAAAACCTTCGCGGAACGTTTTGCCGCCGTCGTCGCTCACCTCGGTCGTCCAGCCGAGCATGTACACGCGCTTGAGGTTCTTCGGGTCGAACTTGATCTTGCTGAAGTAGAAAGCGCGCGGCGAGCGCACGCTGCGCCGCTCCCAGCTCTCGCCGCCGTCCTTGGAAAAGAACACGCCGCCGCCGCGCATGCGGTCGTCGCGGATACTGTTCGCGCCGTCCTCGGTGGATTCGACCACCGCGATCACCTTCTTCGTGTCGCCAAGGAAGAGGTCGAGCCCGATCCGCCCCGTCTGCTTGGGCAGCCCCTTCGTCAGCTTCTTCCACGTGCGCCCGCCGTTCGTGCTCTTAAAGATCCCGCCCTGCGCCCCGCCGCTCGCATAGCTGTACGGCGTGCGAAGGCGCATGTACATCGCCGCGTACACGACCTCCGGCCGGCGAGGATCGATAACGACCTCGCAGCAGCCCGTCCTGTCGTCGATGAATAGGACCTTCTTCCAGTTCTTGCCGCCGTCGGTAGTCTTGTAGAGCCCGCGCTCCTTGTTGTGCCCCCACAGGTGCCCGAGCGCCGCGACGTAGCACACGTCCGGGTTGCGAGGGTCCACCGCGATGCGAGGGATGTCGTGCGTGTCCTCGAGCCCAAGGTGGACGAACTTCGCGCCGCCGTCGACGGACCGATAAACGCCGTTGCCCCAAGAGGAGCTGTTGCGCCCGTTCCCCTCGCCGGTCCCGACCCACACGATCCGCGCCTTCCCCTTGGCCCTGCGGTCCTTGGCCGGCGTCTCCTTCGTCCATCCCTTCCAGCCCGAGGGCGCGTCGCAAACCGCAAGCGCGCCGATGCTCGACGTCTCCTCTTGCTTGAACACCTGCTCGAAGGTCGTGCCGCAGTTGGACGTGCGCCAGACTCCGCCGCTCGCAAAGCCGACGTAGTACGACTTCGTGTCGCCCGGCGCGAACGCCATGTCGCCGATCCGCCCGCCCATCACCGCCGGGCCGATGCACCGCCAAGGCAGGCGCTTGAGGTCGCTCTCCTGCAATGTGCGCTTGGTCGTCTTGGTTGCTGCCGCCTTTTTCGGGCGCGCCGCGCGTTTGGGTCTCCTGGCCATCTGTGCCGCCGAGTATACG
>CAMLDW010000031.1 GCA_946479035.1 uncultured Chthonomonadaceae bacterium
GCGCGACTTCGCGGCGTGGAAGGAGGTGTCGTTGGGGACGGACATCGAGGGGTGATTCAGGGTTTCGGGTCTCGGGTTTCGGAGAGGCGCACAAGCTGGGTCAATTGTCGTATTCTCCTCCATCCTCCCTAACGTAGTCGGATTGAAGCCGCTCGATCAGCTTGTTGAGAATCATCATCACGCGTTCTGACAAGAAGATGAGCTCCTCATCGACGTCCAAGCCGATTCTTCTCGCGATGAGAAGTTGGGTCTTGACTTCAAAGACGCTTCCTCGAGCGTATCCGAGGTGCTTGAGATAGTCTCCGCGTCCCAGCCTGCCATATCCCTCCGCAATGTTCGACGGAACGGAGGAGGCGGATCGCCGAAGTTGTGAGGTTAGGCCATACCTCTCGTCTTCTGGAAAACGTCTTGTTGCCTAATAGACAGACTCGGCAAGTTCCATTGCTCTCTGCCAGGCCTCTAGCTTTTCAAATCCCTCTGCCAATTTCCCCAACCCCGATACCCGACACCCGATACCCGGCTCTCGGTCAGTGCAAGACCATCACGTTCGCGGACTTGGTACCCAGCAGCTTGTCGCCCTTCCAAGCCTCGACGCTGAACTTGTGCCAGCCTTCGGTGAGGCGCGTCGTGCCGATGGTGACATACCAGTGCTGCTTGCCCAGGCCCTCATAGAGCAGCTTTCTGTCGATCTTGAACACCATCTTTACGTCCGGGTCGGTGGTGCGGCACCAGGCGGAGAAGTCGAGCTTGCCCTGCACGACCTGGTCGTCGAGCAGCGGCATCGGCGCGAGCGGGACCGAGGCCATCAGGTTGTCCGAACCGTCGACCGGCACGAAGCAGATCGAGGCGGAGAGGGCGCTGGTCGCGAACGGCGGCGCCTTTAGGAAGTACTCCGGCTCGATCACTTTGCGGTAGGCGGCGAGGACGTCGGGGTCCTGCGTGACCGCGTAGTTGTTGTTCAGCCGGTGCTCCAGCTCCAGGTTGTTGCCGTCGTAGTAGCTGATGCACTTGACGCGCGGGTACTTGCGCGGGAGTCCGGCGTAGAGCGCGTAGAGGTTGCGCTCCGCGAACTGGTTGACGGACTTCCTCTCGAGCGCGGAGTAGTGCGTCGTGCCGTACTCGCCGATCATGATCGGCTTGCGGGCGCTGTAGCGCTTGTACACGTAGTCGAGCATCTCCATCGGGTGGATCTGGCGCGCGGGCTTTTTCGGGTCCTGGTCGAAGAACGTGACGCTGTACATGTTCACGCCGACCCAGTCGACGTACTCGTCGCCGGGATAGTAGGAGTCGATCGGCGCGACCGGCGTCGCGTAGGGGCACCAGACCATCGCGACGTTCGGCGCGATCTTCTTCATCGTGGAGGCGACGAGGCGGAACTTCTCCTTGTAGACCTTCGGGTCCTTGCCGTAGTCCACCCACGCGCCGTTCATCTCGCTGCCGTAGCGCAGGAGGATCTTCGCGCCGGTGTCGCGCATGTCCCTGGCGAGCTGTGCGAGGTACTCGTCGTCGAGGACATATTGGATGCCTCGCGTCGGCTCGAGCGCGATGTGCACGATCTTTCCTTGCGTCGCGAGGTAGGAGACCCAGTCCTTGGGCAGCGGCCTGCCGTATCCCAGATAGAAGAAATAGGTCGAGTGCTTGGTGCCGACGACCTGCTCGAACTCTTCCGGCAATCTGCGAAAGCGCCCGATCGAGTCCTTGTATGTCTCTTTGAGGCTCGAGTCAAGGTCGATGAAGGCACCGAGGTAGCAGCCGTAGGCCGGCTCGTACTTCGCGTTCGTGAAGTTCGCCTGGACCTCTTCCAGCGTCGGTTTGCGGTCGAGGTAGAGGCCGAGTTGCAAGTCGTCCGCGCGCGCCCCTGCGACGGCTGACGCGACCGCCAAAAAGGCGGCAAGGCGGGTCGTCGGGGCTGCGGGCATCAAAGGGTTTATACCATGTCCTTAGCTTCAACCGAAGGTGCGTCCGGCAAGGGCGCACAACGGCGCAAAAGCAGGGCGCCCACCAGCCCAGAAAGCGCCGATCCGACCAGTATTCCGAGCTTTGCCGCGCTGCTGAGCGCACCTCCCGGGAAGGCGAGCCCGGCGATGAAGAGGGACATCGTGAACCCGATCCCGCCGAGAAACCCGACCGCGACGACCTGGCCCCAGCCGGTCGCGCTGGGGAGCGAGGCGACCTTTAAGCGGACGCTCAGCCAGGAGAAGAGCGATATGCCGACGACCTTGCCGACGAACAGCCCGAGCAGCACGCCGAGCGCGGCGCGCACGCTGGTCGCGTCGCCTTGCACGCCCGCGAGGACGACGCCCGCGTTGGCCAGCGCGAAGAGCGGCACGACGACGTAGTTGACCGGCGTGTGCAGGCTCTGCTCCAGGCGTTGCAGCGGCGGGTCTTCCCCTTCGTCCTTGGTCCGCGCGGGAATCGCCATTGCGAGCACCACGCCCGCGATGGCTGTGTGGACCCCCGATTGCAGGAACGCGGCCCACAGGACCACGCCTAACGCCAAGTACGGCCACAGGCTTTTGACACGAAGCAGGTTGAGGCCAGCAAGAAGACCGACGGCTCCGGCGCAGACAAGCAGCGCCTGGGTGTCGACCGAGCGCGTATAGAAGAGCGCGACGACCAGCACCGCGCCCAGATCGTCCACGATCGCGAGGGCGGTGAGGAAGACCTTTAGCCCGAGCGGCACTCGCGCACCGAACAGCGAAAGGACCCCGAGCGAGAACGCGATGTCGGTCGCCATCGGCACCCCCCAGCCCCGCGACTGCGGCTGGCCGGGGTTGAGCGCCAGGAACACGAGCGCCGGAACGAGCATCCCGCCGACCGCGGCGATGACGGGCAGAGCCGCGCTCTTCGCGCCCGAGAGCTCTCCGACCAAGAACTCGCGCTTGATCTCCAGCCCGACGAGCAGAAAGAACAGCGCCATGAGGCCGTCGTTGACAGCGTGCAGCGCTTCGAAGACGTAATCTCTACCGCCGAGGCTGAACGAGAACTCGTTTCCCCACAGGGCGCCGTAGCTGGAGCCTAGTGGCGAGTTGGCCCAAACCAGCGCGACTAGCGTCGCGACGAGGAGCAGGGCGCCGCTCGAGGACTGCGACTGCACGAACCGCGCAAGCGGTGCGATGACGCGACGGGCCCGCTCCTGTGCACCCCGCATCGCTCTAACCGATTGTGGCGAGCGCCTTCTTCGTGCGCACGACGATCTCGTCGATCAAAGACTCTTCGACCATTAGTGGAGGTGCAAAGCGGTAAGTGCGCGAGCGGGTCTCCTTGGTGAGGACGCCGTTTGCGATGAACGCCTTGGTGAGCTTCTTCGTGTCGACCCCTGCTGCGACCTCCATGCCGACCAAGAGCCCTTTCCCGCGCACGTCGACAACCTTGGGATGGGCGATGTCGATGATCGCCTGCTTCAGTTGCGCTCCCAGCGCCGCGCTGCGGCCCGCGTAGTCGTGGACCTCCATCTCGGCAAGCCCGACCAGCGCAACGACGGAGCCGAGCGGGTTGCCGCCGAACGTGCTGCCGTGGTCGCCGGGGTGGAACACGTCCATGACTTCTTTTCGCCCGATCGCCGCAGAGACGGGCAGGAGCCCGCCGCCGAGCGGCTTCCCGACCGCCATCAGGTCCGGCTTTGCGTCCTCGTACTGCCACGCGAACCGCCGCCCCGTTCGGCAGAATCCCGTCTGGATCTCGTCCCAAACGAGCAGCGAGTTGTTCTGCGTGCAGAGCCTGCGTGCTTCGGCCATCCATCCTTCGGGCGGGACGATGATGCCGCCTTCAGCTTGGATCGGTTCGCACAGGAACGCCGCTGTGTTGGGCGTAAACGCTCCCCGCAGCGCTTCAAAGTCGCCGAACGGGACCATTCGAAAGCCCGGTGTGAATGGACCGAACCCTTCGCGGTACTGCGCTTCGGAGGAGAACCCGACGATCGTCGTCGTCCGGCCGTGGAAGTTGCCCTCGCAGACGATGATCTCGGCCTTGTCCGGTTCCGTGCCCTTTTTCGTGTACGCCCACTTGCGCGCGAGCTTGATGCACGTCTCGATCGCTTCTGCCCCCGTGTTCATCGGGCAGACCGCGTCCATCTCTGTGTACTCGGCGAGCGCCTTGAGGAAGAGCGCGACCTCGGAGGTGTAGTACGCGCGGCTAGTGAGCGCGATCTTTTTGATCTGCGCCTCCAGCGCCTTGACGACGGCGGGGTTGAGGTGGCCGTGCGCCACCGCGGAGTAAGCGCCGACGCAGTCGATGTACTCCTTGCCCGCGCCGTCCCAGACGCGCGCGCCGTCGCCGCGCACGATATTGACGGGCATGGGAGAGTAGTTGTGCGTGCCATACTGCTCGGCCATCGCGATGGACTGCTCGTCGGTGATGCGCTCGACGACGGACTGGACGCCGTTCTCCAGGATGTCGTGCCACAGGTCGGTCGAGATCCGCTTCATGCGTCTATTGTAGAGGACGTCGGCGCAGTCTTGCCGGGACAGACGAAAAGCGGCCTTGGCCCGCGAGCCTAGTTGTAGATGTCCTTCCGGACTGAGAACATTGGGCGCTTGAGTTGCGCGAAGAGCGTGCGCTTTGCGTGCCCGTCGGCCCAGAGCGTCGTAGAGGCATCGCGGTGCAGGAAGTTGAAGTGCTCCTTTAGGTAGTCGAGCCAGACGGGCGGGTTCTCCTCCCAGTCTACGCTCTGCAGGAAGTTGCAGAGCGGCACGCGCGCGTTGTGCTCCCATGCGATCAGCGTGGCGACAGGGTCTTCCATCATCGAGTCGCTGATCGCGCTCGCGTTGAGGATCCCGTTTGAGTCTGTCCACACCTCGTATGCGCCCGGAGCGAACTCCTTCCCCGCCGCCTGCGGGTGGGTGATGTAGTAATCCGAAGGGGCCAACGTGTTAAAGTAATTGTATGCTAGCGCCATCTGCCAGTTGCGCGGCTGTTCGGGGCAGACTTTGATCTGCTCGTTCTTTATGTACGGGTCGATCATGCCCGTGCGGGGCCTGTTCACAGCCGGCTGGTTTACGTTGCCGTAGTATCCGTCGACCAATGGCCCGTTGTTGTCGTCGTAACCGATCCAGAACTGCTGCGGCGCGAAGCCCGGCTCCGGTACGTCGTTGCACGCCACCGGCCAGTTGTCGTCGTAGTCGGACTTGTACATCATCATGGCCATGCCGATCTCGCGCATGTGGACGATGCACACGGTCTGCTTCGCGGACCTCTTGGCCTGGGCGAATACCGGGAACAGGATTGAGCACAGGATGGCGATGATCGTGATCACCACTAGCAGCTCGATCAGCGTGAACGCGCGCTTCATAAACGGCTCCGGGCCCGGGAACTCTCCTTTAGGTTACGCCATCCGGCTAGGAAAGGTCCGCGGAAGTCGCTCCGGAACGCCTCCAAAACACGGTCAGGACGGCCAGTTCGCCCGCGACCTGCAAGGTCATGGCGACCCCAATGACCACCAGCCCGTCCGCCTGGGCCGCCACTCCCAGGACGAGCGCCGCCACGAGGGCGAGCACCCCGGCAGCGATGGCATAGAAGCGCGGCCCGGTCTTGTGGTGGGCCGTCAGGAGGCCGCGCACGAGGGACGCCTGGCTGTTCACCAGCGGGACGAGCACGCTCACGAGCAGCGCGAACGCGGCGTGCCTCGCCACATCGATCGGTGAGTCGAGCACAGCGTTGAAGAGCCACGTAGCAGCGCCCGAAAAGTACGCGACAAGTATTGCGAGAAAGCAGGCGATCCCCACGCGGACGCAGAACCTCCCCAGCTCGACCCTGGCGCGCTCGTCCTGGTAGAGCGCGATCACGGTCTCTGGCAGAGCGAACGTGATCGAGCGGAACATGAACACGACGCCCATCGCCAGCCCCCACGCAGCCAGCGCGCGCTTGCTGTCCGGCGAGCGGGCGAGCGCCGCAGAGACGAGCGGCATCGAAAGGATCATCGTCATCGTCGCCGCAGTCAGCGGAAAGTGGAACGCGCAGAGCTGCCGCATGGAGATCCCCACGTCCCTCTCTGTGCCGACCATCGGATCGAGGTGCCGCCTGATCGTCGGGCGGGCGACGAACTGCGCGAACACCGATTCCGCGACGACGGAGAAAAGCAGGGCCCACGCCGCGACGGTCAAGCCGGGAAGGTCCGTCCACACGAAGAGCGCGATGCCGACGGCAAAGACGGAGGAGACGCGCACGAACGTGCCGATCCCGACCGGGCGCGTGTTGCCGTGGCGGATGAGGATGCCCTGGTGGAACCGCCTCCAACCGACGAACGACGCCCACGGGACCATGATCGCCATCGGTGTGCGCAGGACGAGCGCGACGTCGTGCGGCGCACCGATCAACCGCTCGACGACCACCCAGTACAGCGGCGTGAGCGCGACGACCGCCTGCACTGCCGCGGTCCAGAGCATCAGCAAGCCGGTGAATCGCCGCATGACCAGGTAGCTCGCGTGCGTGCGCGAAAGCGTCGTGGCGGTGGCGAGCAGGTCGATAACGGGCGACTCGATGAAGATCGCGAGCGAGACCAATAGGTTGAGCCCCGCAAGGCCGACTACGCTGCCCGGGCGGCGAGAGATGAGGCCGGCCGTGATCGGCCCTTCCAGCGACATGAAGATCCACGACACGGCGAGCGGGAGGAAGAAGACGAAGATGCGCCGCTGGTCGATCATCGGCGCTTCGTGTGGGAGCCTCGCTGCCGCGCTCTCGAACGGAGGCTTACCGGCCGCGTCTTGGGACAAAGCGCTCCAAGGATACCGTTGCCGGTAGTATCGGCTAGTTATGAAGCCCGTCCGACTCGTCGCACTCCTCTTGCTCGCCGCCGGTACCGCGACGTTCGCGGGCACCCAGTCCGCCCAGAGCGCTGCCGACTCAGTGAACGAGAACGTCCTGCGCGGGCACCTATCCTTCCTTGCCTCCGACGCGTTGGAAGGGCGAGGCACGCCTTCGCGCGGGCTGGACCTCGCGGCGGAGTACATCGCCGCCCAGTTTCGGATCGCGGGCCTCGAGCCCGTCAACGGGAGCTACTTCCAGCTCGCCCGCGACTCGCGCGCGAACAAGGAGGGCGAGCCGACAGTGAAAAACGTCGTCGGGCTCTTGAAGGGATCGGACCCTGCGCTCGCCGACACCTATATCATCGTCTCGGCCCACTACGACCACTTAGGCATCCGGCCGAACGTGCAGGGCGACGACAAGCTCTTCAACGGCGCGAACGACGACGGCAGCGGCACCGTGAGCGTGGTCACGATCGCGCAATCGATCGCCAAGGCCGGTGTCAGGCCCAAGCGCAGCGTGCTCTTCATGTGCTTCTTCGGCGAGGAGCGCGGGCTGCTCGGCTCGAACTACTATGGCGACCACCCGCTCTTGCCGCTCGAGAAGACGGTCTGCAACCTGAACATCGAGATGGACGGGCGCACGAGGAAGTTCTCTGCGGCGCCGGACAAGCAGGGCGTGATCGAAGATTGGACCGGAAGGCTCGGCGTGACCGGTTACGACTACACCGACATGGGCGCGCGGCTGACTGCCTCGTGCAGGAAGGCTGGCATCGCCGCCGTGATGGACAAAGACGCGAGCGACCCGTTCTTCATGCGGTCGGACAACCGCGCGCTCGCCGCGCGAGGCATCCCCGCGCACACGGTCAGCGTCGGGTACGAGGACCCGGAGTACCACCAGGCGAACGACGAGTGGCAGACGATCGACTACTCGAACATGACCAAGGTCGTGAAGGCTCTGGTCTTCGCCACGCTCGACCTGGCCAACGACTCCGCGACTCCCAAGTGGAACCCCGCCAAGGAGCAGGCGAAGCCGTACGCCGAAGCGTGGGCGAAGATGCACCCGAACGGTTAGCCGCCGGGCCCGTCTGCTTCGGGAAATGGCCGGCGGAGGAATCGGGAGCCACTTTATTGCGTATTGTGCTGAAGGGCTTGACATGTGTGCGTGTGTGTATGTATGATTGTACATGAGGAGGTGTCTATCGGCCACAGACTGGGCAAGTGAGCGCCCCCCTAGGAAAGACATGATTGCCGCATTTTTGGTAAGCGCACTGATCGCGATCGTTCCCTACAGTTCGCAGCCACCCATGGACGGGTACCCAGATCCTGGTGGTACGCACAACGTAGAGGCGAATACCGACTTCACTTGTGTTCTGAAGTCAAAGGACGAGGACACTTGGCAGGACAACGTGACGCAACAGACCTACGTGTATCCCAGCGTGTCGCACGGTATTGAGATTTGTGCTGCGCACAGCGGAATACACTCAGGGACTCCGAAGAGCTCAAGCAGCAGCTACAGCAATGGAGTGTTTACCCTTAACCAGACAATTCATGCCATGACTTTGAGCCAAAACCTGCAGTACTACGACGCGGTGGACTATTACGTCTCCATGGACTACAACACCAACTTGCTGATCAAAGATGGCGATTGCCACTTCTCGCATTCCGTGCGAATCAACAATCCCCAATATGTGCCGCCGGGAGAAGGAGGGTAATGACTTCATGTTTGCCGTGCTGATCGCAATTCAAGCTTCAACCTTCGTCTTCGACGGAGGTAGCAATGCGGAGTTCGTCAGTGCCGTGGCGAATCACTGCCGGAGGGGAGCGATGATTTGTGTGGAAGAACCTTTGCTTGGCAGGGTCAGCGTAAAATGGCCGACGGACTTCCAGGGCAAATCATTGACATTCGAGGCGGGAATCAAGTTCCAAAACGAGGCAGCCGCAGCAGCTCTTGGCTTCACCGCGTTTTCGGTAAAGGCAGTTTCCCTGCGTCCAGCCGCGATGCCTTGGTACAGGTTTCCTGTTCTCGCTAAAGGCCGGTACGGCGAGATCGTGTTCCCCACAAGCCCAGATCTCGCCAAAGTACAAAATGGGCAAGTTATGACCAGGCAATCGGACGATCGCTATTTCGTGCCTGCGCACCTGTCTATGATTGGATTGCAGAAGCCCGTCTCAGTCCATCGATTTCTCCGCATGACACCTATCAGCTTTAGTGACGCTACCTATGCGGAGCAGGACTTTATTCAGCTTGTGGCGACAGTGATTGGTGCCAAAGTAACCGAATCGGACAGTGGCATCTTCCTGGACGTTGACATTGACGTATTCAGAAGCCAAATGATCGCGCGCTTCGAACGGGACGCTGCAACGGCCAAGTCTAAGTTGTCGAATGCAAAAGCGCAATTCCAGGCCGAAGCGATGCGTATCGCACCCGTCGCGAACCTTCGCACCATGGTCGATCGCGAGAACTACCTTGACGTCTTCGCTTTGCCTATCAACTCACAGGCGCAGAAGCTGGCGCTTGCATATGCTCAGCTTTACATGAAAGAGGCGCTCAAGGGTCGCAACGGTGACACTCTTGCTGACCCAACAATCGCCGAGCTCATGCGGACACAGGGCAACTTCGATCGCGCCTTGCGGGTTGTGCTCAAGACGACCGGCAGCATCGAAGCCATGGTTATGTACGGCAAGGACGCCGGCGGCGTCGGTTTTTGAAAAAGGAGCTTTGCCAATTACGTCCCAGGATTCTAGCGCACCTAACACTACGGGACGTGTGCCCTTGAATGTCTTCCCGGCAGGTACTCCTTCGGAAGCGGGTTCGCGGCCGTTTCGCCCTGCCACAGGATCGAGACGATCCACCACCGCTTGCCGTCGTACCGCATCTGGACCGTGTTGACTCCGCGCTCGAACGGCTCGCCGTCCGCCGTCTTCTTGGAAGCGTAGGTGGACCACACGTTGGCGATGTCGCCGAATCGCTGCTGCGTCCGGTGGATCTCCGACTCGAAGAAAGGGTTCTTATCGAAGTACGGCGTGTTGCGCTCGACGTAATTGGGCGCCGTCATCTCGACGGCGCGCACCTGGCCGCTCGGCGTCCTGACGACCGCCCGCAGCCTGCCTTCATCAGGAAACAGCCCTTTGAAGGTCTCCCAGTCGCGCGGCCCGGCGGGGCCGGAGATCGAAGCGTAGAGCGCCTTCATCGTGGAATCGATGGTCGAATAGTCCGCGGGGGCAGACTGCGCCGTCATCATAGCGAAGCAGCAAAGGGCGGGTGTCATGGTGGTCGTGAAGTGACGGTACCCGCCGAGGCCGCCCGTCAGTTCCGGGCGCACTCCCCAGGGTAAAACGACGTATCCATCCCGAGGCCGAAACCATGCTCAACCGCCCACTCAGCAAGCTCATTGCCGTCGCCTTGGCCTTAACGGCCGTCCACGCCGCCCTCGCACAGGCCGTCGACCCGAAGCTCTATGACGGCCTGCGCTGGCGCGAGATCGGCCCCTTCCGGGGCGGGCGCGCCGACGCGGTCAGCGGAGTCCCCGGCCGGCCGGACGAGTTCTACATGGGCACGTGCGGCGGCGGCCTGTGGAAGACGACCAACGGCGGAGTGGACTGGTCGAACGTATCGGACGGGTTCTTCATGACCGGGTCCGTCGGCGCCGTGGGCGTCAGCGCCTCGAGCCCTGACACCGTCTACGTCGGAATGGGCGAGACCGAATTGCGCGGCAACATCAGCCAAGGCGACGGGGTCTACAAGACCACCGACGGCGGAAAGACCTGGGCCAACGTCGGTCTCAAAGAGACGCAGACCATCGCGCGCGTGCGGGTGCACCCGACGAACCCCGACGTCGTGTGGGTGGCCGCGCTGGGCCACGTCTACGGCCCGAACAAAGAGCGTGGAGTCTACAAGTCGATCGACGGAGGCAAGACGTGGCGGCGCACGCTGTTCGTCAGCGAAAAGGCAGGCGCGGTCGACCTTTGCGTCGACCCGAACAACCCCGACGTGCTGTACGCCGGTACCTGGGAAGTGTTCCGCACGTCGTGGGGACTGAGCTCGGGCGGACCTGGATCGAAGCTGTTCAAGTCGACCGACGGCGGCGAGACTTGGAGCGACATTTCTAAGAACCCCGGGCTCCCTACGCTGACGTTCGGCAAGATCGGTGTTAGCGTTTCAGCGGCGGACAGCAACCGCGTGTACGCGATCATCGAGGCGCAGGACGGAGGAGTCTTCCGCAGCGACGACGCGGGAGCGACCTGGACGAAAGCCAACCAGGACCGCAACTACCGCCAGCGCGCGTTCTATTACACGCGCATCTATGCAGACACAAAGGACAAGGACACGGTCTACGTGCTGAACGTCGGGGTCGGCAAGTCGACCGACGGGGGCCAGCGCTTCCGCGGCATGGGCGCGCCGCACGGCGACAACCACGACCTCTGGATCAGCCCCGAAGACCCGAAGGTGATGATCAACTCCAACGATGGCGGTGCGAACGTCACCAAGGACGGGGGCGGCTCATGGACCGACCAGGACTTCGCGACGGGGCAGTTCTACCACGTCACCACCGACAGCCACTTCCCCTACCGCATCTACGGTGCACAGCAGGACAGCAGCACGGTCCGCATCTTCAGCCAGTACGCGGGCGGGATCGGGCGCGCCGCGTGGGAGGGGACGTCGGGCGGCGAGAGCGGCTACGTCGCCGTCAAGCCCGACGACCCTGAGATCGTGATCGGTGCGAACTACAGCGGCGAGCTCGAGCTCACGAACCACCGCACCGGTATGCACCGCGACATCAATGCCTGGCCCGACAACCCGATGGGCCACGGCGCGATCGACCTCGTCCAGCGATTCCAGTGGACCTTTCCGATCGTTTTCTCTCCGCACGACCCGAACGAGCTGTACGTCTGCTCGCAGTACGTCCTGCGCAGCACGGATCTGGGCGCTTCTTGGACGAAGATCTCGCCGGACCTGACGAAGAGCGACCCGCGCACGCTTCAGTCGAGCGGCGGCCCGATCACGCAGGACAACACCGGCGTCGAGTACTACGGCACGGTGTTCACTCTCGCCGAGTCTTCCGTCACCAAGGGGCTCCTGTGGGCCGGATCAGACGACGGGCTCGTGCACGTCACGCGCAACGGCGGCAAGCTTTGGATGAAGGTCACGCCGCAAGGGATGCCGGAGTGGGGGCGCTGCAGCATGGTCGAGCCGTCGCACTTTAGCGAAGGCTCTGCGTACTTGGCCGTCGACGACCACCAGTCGGACGACTACAGGCCGTACATCTTTATCACAGACGATTTCGGGCGCACGTGGCACAACTCGGTCAACGGGATCCCCAAAGACACGTTCGTGAGGGTCGTGCGCGAAGACCCCGCACGGCGCGGGCTGCTCTACGCCGGGACCGAGATCGGCGTGTTCGTCAGCTTCGACAACGGCGCGAGCTGGGCACCGCTCAAGATGAACCTCCCGCTCGTTCCTGTGCACGACCTGGCGATCAAGGACGACGACCTCATCGCTGCCACGCACGGCCGCGGCTTCTGGATCCTCGACGACCTCTCGCCGATCCGCCAGGCGGCGGACCTGAAGAGCGCGGACAAAGTCATCCTGTTCAAGCCCTCCGACGCGACGCGCGCGCGGGTCGGCGGGTTCGGCCGCTTCGGCGGCCAGAACCTCGACCGCGAGGGCCAGACCGACGACACCGACCACGACGACGCCCTAACGGCGACCATTCCTGCGAAGATCGCGCTCCAGCGCCAGCGTGGCGGCCAAAACGCCGGCGCCGCGCAAGAACCGATGGGCGCTAACCCGATGACGGGCGCAGTGGTCAGCTACTATCTTCCCACCGACGCGACCGACCTCAAGATCGAGTACCTCGACAAGGAGGGCACGGTGATCGCGACGGCGACCGGCGAAAAGTCCGCCGGGTTCCACCGCGCGACGGCGTACCTGCAGTATCCGTCGTACCGCAACGCGCCGGGCATGCTGATGTGGGCGGCTGGGCCGTCGCCGATAACCGCGCCGCCGGGCGAGTACACGGTGCGCCTGACGGTCGACGGCAACGTCCAAACTCAGGCCCTTCGCTGGACGAAGGACCCGCGTTCGCCAGCGACCGACGCCGATCTCGCCGCGCAGGCCGACCTGGCGCGAAAGATCTGCGCACGCACGAACGAGGCGAACGACATCGTCGTGCAGGTGCGCAGCCTTCGCGAACAGGTGAACAAGGCCTGCACGGCGCACGCCGAGCTCAAGCCCGCCGCAGACGCGATGATGGCGAAGTTCGAAGAGGTCGAGAACGCGATCTATCAGACCAAGGCGCAGTCCGGCCAGGACCTTCTCAACTACCCGATCAAGCTCAACAACAGGATCGCCGCGCTGCTCGGAACGGTGCTGAGCGGTGAGTTCGGCCCGACGAAGCAGAGCTTCGAGGTGTTCGACATGCTTTCAAGGCTGCTGGACCAGCAGGTCGTGAAGATGAAGGCGCTCCTGGACAACGACCTGAGGGCGTTCAACGAAAAGCTCAAGGTGCTGGGCGAGGAGCCGGTGGTGCCCAAAGGGATGGGAACCTAGCGGCGGGAGAGCGCGAGCTTGACGCCGAACGCGGCGATCGCCAGCCCCGAGGCCGCGCTCACGCCCTTGCGCACCTTGGGCCTGCTCAGCCAGCTGCGCGCCGTGCCGACGAAGAACGAGACGCACACGAGCCACAGGAACGAAACACCGACGTGGACCGACGCGAGCTTGGCCGTCGTGAGGAACACCGGGTCGCCCGGCGCGATGAACTGAGGCAGTACCGCGACGTAGAACACCACGACCTTCGGGTTCGTGATGTTCGAGAGGTACCCCTCGACGAAGCAGCGCAAAAAGCCCTTCGGCGGCTTTTCGGCGGTTGCTTTCTCCTGCCCCCCGCCCCCTGCGACCGCCCTATAAAAGCTGTAGAGACCGAGCGCGACCAAGTACGCAGCGCCGACGGCCTTCATGACTGCGTAAAAGGCCGCAAACTTCATGAGCAAGGCGGCGACGCCGACTGCTGCGAGCAGGGAGTGGGTCAGCGTCCCGCCCTTGACGCCGAGCGTCGTCGCGAGCCCGCTCTTCGTCCCGCCCGCGACCGCGTTGCCCAGCACGAGCATCGTGTCCGGCCCCGGCGTGACGGAAAGCACGACGGACAGTGCCGCAAACCCAATGAAGTCGGTGTTGGTCAACACATCTCCGCTTCGACGGCGTCGAGCCACCGCAGCCTGGCCTCGTCGGTCATCACTACGTTCTTGAAGCAGACGACGTCGTATTGCGAGCCCTCGCCCGGATTTGCGATCTTATCGTTCATGAACTTGATCCTGCGGTGGAGCGCGGCGCGCGCGTCCTTGACGAACGTCCGCCGCTGGATCTTGCTCAACGTCTTGAAGAACAGGACCCGCACACGCAAAAGGTCCACGGTGAAGGCGACGTCGTCGTCCGGCACAGGCTCGGCCAGCCACGCGTGCAGCCGCCTTCGCCCCTTCTCGGTGACAGAGTAGGTCCGCCGGACCCGCGTGCCCGCCTTCGAACGCTCGGCCTTGATGAGCCCCAGCGCTTCCAGCCGCCGCAGGAGAGGGTAGATCGATCCCGCGCTGCCGGAAAAGTACGTCGAAGTCGACACCTGGAACGATTTCATCACGGCGTACCCGGAGCACGGCTCGAACTCCGCGACGACCCCGAGCGTTATGAACGCCAGGTGACTCAGCTTCTGCACCCGGCGTGTTTACCCCACGGGCGGCCATCGTCCCGATCAGAGCAAACAGACCTGCGGATGCAGTAATCTACGTGCAGAGATACGAGGGCGGCACATGCAGATCAAACAGTTCCGAGAATCGCTCAAACAGGGGTTTGCCAAGCAGCACGGCCAAGTCGAGGCGATGTTTGCCGGATTCACCACAGAACAGCTCGGGTGGCGACCGGACGAGAAGAGCTGGAGCGTCGGCCAGTGCCTCTATCACATGTGGATCACAAACGACAAGTACCTCACCAACCTCTCGGTAATGGTCCGCGACAACAACCGGAAAGAGCCGGCGAACCAGAATTATTCGTCGAGCTGGTTCGGCACGCGCTTCATCGAGATGATCGGTCCCACCGGAGGCAAGAACACCCCCGTCCCGAAGGTGCTGATCCCTGAGTACGAGAAAGTGCCGCGCGAGATCGTGCAGCTCGTCCTCGACCAGCTCGAGGCGTTCCAAGAGTTCCTCGGCGAGAGCGCTGGGGTCGACCTGAAGAAGACCAGGGTGCGCTCGCCGATCAACAAGCTCGTGCGCCTGCAGCTCGGCGACGTCTTCTTGGCGCTGCAGCAGCACAACGAGCGCCACATCAACCAGGCGACGCGTATCGCCCGCCTCAGCACTTTCCCGGGCGGGGCCCGTAGCGTCGTCTCCTGATTCCTGCTAGAATCCAAAGCAAGAACCGGAGGCAAGAATGCTAACTGGAACACTGCTCGCCCTCGTGCTCGCGCAGAGCTCGAATCTCGACGTTATGGCGACCGGCGCGATGCCGGTCATCGGCGGCTATAAGCCGCAAAGGCTGCAACTCACCGCCGACCGCCCGACGGGCGTCCGTTCGACGAACGACCTCGCCGGCGCGATGTTCGGCCTCATCAAGTTCGGCAACCCGGTCAAGCAGTTTTGCGTCGCGCTCGTCGGCGGAAAGCTCATGGTGGACTCCAACGGCAACGGGAACCTCGATGACGACGCCGCGGCCGATTGGGCCGGTGTGCAATATGAAGGCACCGGTGGCGCGAAGCTCACGCGCATGAGCGGCGGCTTCAGCCTCACCCATCCCCAGCTCGGCAAGCCGCTGCACATGGGTGCGTACGTCTTCGACGCGAAGGACGAGGGCCGCGCCGCCCTCAAGAACGTACTGCTGTACTACACGGACTACGCGCTCACAGGCAAGCTTTCCTTCGGTCGAGCGCAGCACAAGGTGATGCTCGTCGACTGGCCCGCTACCGGCGACTTCACCGCCACTGGCGTGCAGCTGCTCGTCGACCGCAACGACGACGGCAAGTTCGACGGCCGCTTCGAGTACTACGACATGGGCAAGCCGTTCAACGTCGGCGGCACGACCTACGAGGTCGACGGCAGCAAGATCGGTTCGGGGCGCATCTCTCTCAATCGGTCCAAGCAGAGCGTCGATGAGGTCCAGGCGCCGCCGGACCTGAGCGTCGGCAGGAAGGTCCTGCCGTTCAAGGCCCAAGCGACCGACGGAACCGACCTAGGTTTCCCAAAATCCTACAAAGGCAAGCTCGTCATGCTCGACTTCTGGGCGACCTGGTGCGGGCCGTGCGTCGGAGAGCTGCCGAACGTGACCAAGGCCTATGAGGCTTACCACGAGCGCGGCTTCGAGATCCTGAGCATCAGCCTTGACCAGGAGAACAAGCTCGACGTCTTGAACAGCTTCACCAAGGAGCACAACATGCCGTGGCGACAGGTCTACGACGGAAAGTTCTGGGAGGCGCGCGTCGCAAAGATGTACGGCATCCAGTCGATCCCCGCCTGCTTCCTCGTCGACGGCGACACCGGGACCATCATCGCGGACGCCTCGACGCTCCGCGGGACGCAGATCATGGCCACTCTCGATTCCGCGCTGACCAAGAAGTTCGGCAACTGACTTCGCGGCACACCGGGGGGCCGCAGTCTTCGGACTGCGGCCCTTTTTGTCGCTCCGCGCAACGGTGCGGTGTAGACTCGCCGCCATGAACTGGGCGTTCGCTCTCGTGCTCAGCCTCTCGCACGCCCCGGCCGGCATCGACGAGGCCTATTCCGCAAAGATCAAGGAGTACACCACCGAACCGTTCTTCCTTACGAACTGGGTGGACACGCTGCCGGCCGGCAAAGGCGTCCCGACGCCGATGGACTACCTGGGACACGTCGTCGGCGCGCCGGACGTGCTCGACTACACCAAGGACATCTACGGATACATGCGCGCGCTCGCTGGAAAGGCGCCCAAGCGCGTGAGGTACGAAAAGATCGGCACGAGCGAAGAGGGCCGCGACATCGTGCTGATTACGATCAGCAGCGAGGCGAACATGAGGAACCTCGACCGGCTGAAGGCGATCAACGCCAAGCTCGCAGACCCGCGCAAGACCACCGACGCCGAGGCTGAGAAGCTCTTCAAGGACTCGCGGCCGTTCTACTGGTTCACCGGCGGGATGCACGCGCCCGAGTCCGGCCCGCCGGAGATGCTGATGGAGCTCGCGTACCGCCTCGCTGTCTCGGACGACCCACGCGTCGAGGCGATCCGCAACGGCGCGGTCGTCATGATCACCCCGGTGCTCGACGCCGACGGACGCGACCGCGTGGTCGATCTGTACAGGTATCGCAAGGCAAACCCCACCAAACCGGAGACCCCCCTTGTCTACTGGGGCAAGTACGTCGCGCACGACGACAACCGCGACGGCATGATGCTTTCGCTCGAACTGAGCAAGGCCATGACCAAGGAGTGGCTTGCGGTCAAGCCGCTCGTGCTGCACGACCTGCACGAGAGCGTCCCGTACCTATACATCTCGACCGGCACGGGCCCTTACAACCCGTGGCTCGACCCGATCGTGATCGACGAGTGGCACGAGCTCGCCTATAACGAGATCGGGCAGATGACCGCGATGGGAGTGCCCGGCGTCTGGACGCACGGCTATTACGACGGGTGGGCCGCGAACTACGGCTTTACCGTCGCGCACGGCCACAACGGCATCGGGCGCTTCTACGAGACGTTCGGAGGGCGCGGCGCGGACACCGGCATCCTGAGCGCCGGTGCGAGCGCGGCGCGCGACTGGTTCCGCCCGAACCCGCCCTTTTCCCGCGTGCGATGGTCGATCCGCAACAACACGAACCTGATGGAGACGGGCGCGCTGATCGGGCTGAGCAAGATCGCCGCCGAACGCGAAACGTTCATGCGCAACTTCTGGCTGAAGTCCAAGCGGTCGGTCGCGAAGGCGACGACCGAAGGGCCCGCAGCCTATGTAATACCTTCCGTCGGACCTAACGATGGAAACGCGAGGGCACTAGTGAATGCACTCATTCGCCAGGGCATTGAGCTCACGCCGTTGTTAGAGGACGTCGAACTCGAGGGCCGGACGATTCGAAGTTCACACGGACTGTGGCCAACTTACGTTGTGCGAATGGATCAGCCCTATTCGCGCATGGCCGACATGATGCTCGACAAGCAGTATTACAATCCCGACGACCCGCGTTCGTACGACGACACAGGCTGGCAGCTGGGACCCTTGTTCAACGTGGAAGTGATAAGGATCAAAGACCCAGAGTTCCTAAAAAAGAAGATGGGGCATTATGTTCAGGCAGGCAGCGACCCGACTGAATACACCGGCGGTGTGGTCGACGGTCAAAACATAATAGTAGCCGCGCAACCAAGCGCAAACGCGGCTACTGCGGCGGGCCACTTGCTTCTCTCCAAGGCACGTATGGCGCTCGTCCACACGTGGACGAGCACGCAGGACGAAGGCTGGGCGAGGATCGCGCTCGACCAGCTCGGCGTAAAGTACAGCTACGTCTCGGTGCACGAGCTGCGCGACATCGCGGACCTGAAGGCCAAGTACGACGTCATCCTCATGCCGGACACGGGGGGCACGGCCCAGTCCATCGTCGCCGGGCGGCCGATGGTCGGCGAGCCGATCCCTTGGAAGAAGACCGCTGAGACACCCAACATCGGGGTGCCGGACGAGAGCGACGACATCCGCGGCGGCATCGAGCTGGAGGGCGTGCTGCACCTGCGCGACTTTGTGAGGAACGGTGGGCTGCTCGCCTGCGTCGGCGACATGTGCCGTGTGCCGATCGACTACGGGATCGTAAGCGGCGTCTCGGTGCGCGCGCCGCAGGCGATCAACGCCCCTGGCGGCGTTTTCCTGACCGAGAACGCGGCCAAGGACTCGCTTGTGCTTGCGGGCTACGACGACACCTTGGCCGTGTACTTCAACTCCAACTCCCTGCCGATCCTTTCGCTCGGCAGCGGAGGCGGAGGAGGCCGCGGCGGCGCGGCCACCGCGACGCGGGCGAGCGGGCGCGGGGACCTGAACGATGCCGACGTCATCCAGGGCCGCGCTGCCTACGACCCCGGCCGTGACGCGCAGGCCGGCCAGAACCAGGTCCCGCGCCTGCCACAGCCACGCGTGCTGCTTCGATATGCCGCCGAGGACAAGCTGCTGATCGCGGGGATGCTGGTAGGAGGAAACGAGCTTGCGGGGCAGGCGGCGCTGGTGGACTGCCCGGTCGGCCAGGGGCACGTGCTGCTGTTTTCGTTCAACCCGTTCTGGCGTTGCGAGACCGTGGGGTCTTACGCGCTGTTCTTCAACGCGGCGGCGAACTGGAACAAGCTGGCTCCTGCCAAGAGCGGCGACTGAAACATGGTGACCGCGCTCCTGCTCGTACTTCTGGCGCACCAAGACCGCGCAGCCTGGAACTTCGACGCGGACACTGCGGGGTGGAGGAACGTCACGTACTCCGGGCAGGCGAGCTTCTCCACTTCGCAGAACGGACTGACCGGGCCTTGCCTGACTATCGAGGCTCGCAACAGCGGCGCCGACGCGAGCTGGTCGTTCGACGCGCCCGTTTCGCCCGGCGCCACCTACCGCCTGAGCGGCTGGATCAGAACCGAGGGCGTCAAGGCAACGAGCGGTGTGGGCGCGCTGCTCAACGTCCACCAGGTCGCGGGAGCGCAGACCAAAGCCATGACCGGCGACAGCGGCTGGACGCGCGTGGAGACGGTGTTCCGAACGGGGGAGCGCACAAGCGTGCAGGTGAACTGCCTTTTCGGCGGCTGGGGGCAGGCGACGGGAAGCGCCTACTATGACGATCTGGCCTTGGAGAAAGTAGACATGTCCAACTATCCCGGCCCCGTGACGATCGACGTTTCAAAAAAGCGCGAGCCGATCTCGAAGTACATCTACGGGCAGTTCATCGAGCACTTGGGGCGCTGCATCTACGGCGGGATCTGGGCGGAGATGCTGGAGGACCGCAAGTTCTACTACCCGATCGAGGGGAAGCCGGCGTACCAGAAGATGCGCGAGGGGTATGACCGCTTGGTCGCTTCTCCGTGGCGAACTGGAGACGCCAAGGGTGCCCGGCTTGTTACCGACACCTATCGCTCGCAGCCGGTCCTCGAATTGAAAGGCATGCTGGAGCAAAGCGGCCTAGCAATCGAGAAAGGCAAGAAGTACAAACTGCGGGTCACGCTCAAGGGCACCATCGATGCGGTCGACTTCATAAACTCGCACCTTCGCCCTGGGACGTTTGCTCGTTCCATCGCCACGAAGGACTGGAAGACCGTGGAGATCGAGCTGGACTGCAGAGAGTCATACACCGATGGGTCCCTCTACCTCTCTTGCAAAGAGCCGACACGGATCGCCGCGGTCTCGCTCATGCCGGCCGACAACATCGACGGCTTCCGGCGCGACACGATCGAAAAGCTCAAAGAGCTGAACGCCCCGATCTACCGATGGCCGGGCGGCAACTTCGTGAGCGGGTACGAGTGGCGCGACGGGATCGGCGAGCGCGACAAGCGGCCGACCATCCCCAACCCGGCCTGGACCGGGATCGACACGAACGACGTCGGAATCCACGAGTTCATGCGCTTCTGCGAGCTGGTCGGCGCGGAGCCGCTCGTGGTCGTCAACACGGGCTTTGGCGACCCGTTCTCCGCCGGGCAGGAGGTCGAGTACTGCAACGGCGCTCCGGCCACGGAGATGGGCACGCTGCGCGCAGCGAACGGGCGCGAGAAGCCGTTCAACGTCCGATGGTGGGGCATCGGGAACGAGATGTACGGCAGTTGGCAGCTCGGGCACATCCCGATCGCGCAGTACGTGACCAAGCACAACCAGACCGCCGACCGGATGCGCGCGGTGGACCCAACGATCAACCTGATCGCGGTCGGGGACCTGGGCGAGTGGGACGAGAACATGCTCACCAAGTGCGCCGACCGGATGACGCTGCTGAGCGAGCACATCTACGTTCAGGAGCGCGCGGACACGGTGGAGCACACGCGGCTGCTCCCGGAAGCGGTCAGGAGGAAGGCGGACTGGCACCGCAAGTTCCAGCCGACTTTGAAGCGCAGCCCGATCAAGGTCTCGATGGACGAGTGGAACTACTGGTACGGCCCGTACCTCTACGGCGAGCTGGGCACGCGCTATTACTGGAAGGACGGCATGGGGGTCGCGGCGGGGCTGCACGAGTTCTTCCGCAACACCGACGTGTTCGAGATGGCGCAGTACGCGCAGACCGTCAACGTGATCGGCGCGATCAAGACTTCGCCGACCGCCGCGGAGCTTGAGACGACGGGCGTCGTGCTGGCGATGTACCGCGCGCACTTCGGGACGGTGCCGGTCAGCGTCGACGGGATCGACCCCGACCTGGGGCTCGACATCGTCGCTGCGCTCACCGCGGACGGAAAGGAGATCACCATCGCGGTGGTGAATCCGTTCGACCACGAGGTCACGGTGCCGATCCATCTAGCTCCCCTTCCCCATGCCGGGATGAATCGTGCGCGGGAGGGGGAAGGGGCTGGGGGATGGGGGTCGATCTTAGCGAACCGCCCCACCCCTGCCCTCCCCTCCTCCGCCGCACGAACATCGGCGCAAGAGGGGAGGGGGTGGCTCTCTCTGGGCACGTGCTGGACTGCGCAGAACGACGACCCGCGCGCCTACAACGAGCCGGGCGCGCCACGGCGGATCGACGCCAAGGAGTCCGTGTGGAAGGACACGGGCAAGATCGTTGTGCCCAAGTTTTCCGTCACCATCGTGCGAGTGGCGCTGCAATGAAAGCATGCGTGTCGTGATGCCAAGCCTAGCTTGATTTCGAGCTGAGCCGGCGACTGAGAGCACGGCCACCACGATCGACCTTCTTTCACGACTTCTTAGGGACGACTTGACATATCCATGGGGGGGGGTATGTTTTCATCTGTCTAGCAACGAGGTGTCCAATGGTCATAGCAACTGCCTTAATTGCGATTTCACCTTTACTGTTGAAGCTGCCAAGCAGAATCGGCCTGCCATCCGATCCGCCCCAAGACTGCGAGTGCCCTGGAAACTGGCAGGGCCCTTTCACAGATTCCGATTTCACTGGTCTAGAATATGGAACGACCTGGCGACACGTTTACAACGACTCGTGCACCGAGGTTGTCAGTCTTTCACAAGTCACAAAAGACGTCCCCTGTGGAGAGCGCTACTCCGCGTATGTAGACTGCAGTACGCTGCCATGGACAGGAGGATACGCGGGGACCGTGGTGAACGGGACGGATCCGTTCCCGACGACCCAGATCTCTCACGGGCCCACAACGGTAGGCAAGTGCGAGGAACTGACGGTCAAGTACTACCTAATCGAGACGTCCGGGGACCAATACTTTGAGTGCGTCGATTCCAATTACGTCGTCCTCAAGACTCGAACAAGGTGGCACAAGAAGTACCAGCTTGGCGATCCAGCTGTTCGTGAAACAAGGGTCGCAATCTGCACTTGCATCGACGAAGAGCCACCCCAATTCCCACCAGAGCCGCTGACTTCCTAATCCGGAGACGTACAATGCGATTCAAGTTCACGTTCAGAGTCGCCTTGGCAGCTTCTATCGCATGTGCTTCGCTTCTTGGACCAGCTCAAGAAACGAACATCGACAAGAAAGTCCAAGTCCTCGTCGTCGCTACGCTCGATGCCGACTCAATCCCGCAGACTGTAAAAGACGCAAAGACGGCTAAAGAACTTCGAAATGCGGCAGGTCTCGCCGGATTTCGCGTCATCGATGAGGCGGGGGCGCAAATGCTCATTCCTGAGTCTTTGATCTATGAGCACTCGTATGGGCTGGTCGCAAAACTCAACGACCTAATCAGTCGAGGCCAAGGTGGTCCGATAGGCGCATGGCAAATGACCCCGGAGGAACGCGGTCTTGTCGTGCGCTTGGCTGCCGCGCGAGGGGTTGACCATGAGAGTTTAGAGCAGATGGCCACCCGTCAGGACTGGTCCTTTTCTAGCTATGACGTGATCCGCTACGATCTATCGCAAGGCGACAGGTCGATACCCTTGATGTATTCGGTCGCCGAACTTGAGTCCTCCCTTGGAAAGGGCTCAGCCGGGGTCCAGTACTATCCGTCTGGCAAACCTCTGCCTGACGGAGTCAGCCGTTCTGCAAACAATCCAATTGACCTGAATAAAATCAAGCCCCTCGCACCGCCAAAGATCTCAGTTGAAGTGTTTGGCACTGAGATTACCGAGCGACGCGTCTCCTATTCTCGGCTGCTCTTTCAGCATGCCGAGAAGCTCATCCAGGAGCAGAAGCAGCTCTATGACATGGATCGAGCCAACTGGGAAGCGAAGCTGCTTAATGATGCACCTGAATTGCTGTTTGGCGGAATTGGCAATAAGCGATCCGTCGATTTGTTGCCGATTGGGATGCAGGTTCTGTTTGGCAGGGCGCTTGAGTCCGGCTTCTCTGCATACGGCTTTACGAGTGCGGAAGAGGCGAAGATGTTTGCGCTTCGAGCTCAGGCACAGGTCTCTCGTGCTGCAACCGGACACATGTTCAGTCTGATCATCCCTGGCCCGCCATACGGTCGGGCATTTGATTGGGACACAACGACAGTCTTGCGCACGTAGTGTCTTTCTTGGCCCGAGTAGAGGGGGCGCTCCCCCTTGACTCCACCACGGAATGCAGGGGTTGCTCAGATCTCATGCCCATTTCAGTGGCATGGAGCGCGTCTCCTTTTGAGGGGCCATACCGGTGGGCACGCGCGAAGTACGACACGCACATCGCGGCGGGAATCATTGCTGCCTAAAGCCAAGTGAGGCGCTTGAGGTGGCAAAATGACCTCGCAAGGGTTCGGCGCTGCAATGACGAAGTTCGCCCCGGTTCACACGGTCTACATCGCGAGCACG
>CAMLDW010000032.1 GCA_946479035.1 uncultured Chthonomonadaceae bacterium
TGCCTTGATCCTGCCAGACCCCGCCTCCGCCTCCCCGGGCCGCTTCTGTGCCTCAGCCGCTTGCGGGCGGGGCTTGTGCGATCGGACAAAAAACCCTCAACCCCGAGGGGTTGAGGGATAAAACAGGCCGCCCTGCGCGAAAAGGTCGCGGTGACGCTGGACAAGTAGCGTTACAACAGCCTACAGTGGCATGGGTTTGTCACAACCCAAGTCGCCCTCAAGGAACAATTGAAGATGGCTCAACGTGGCTGACGGGCACCCGTCGGGCCTCTTTCGCACATGCATGGAACCGTCGGTCCGCGCGATCACGATGTCGCCGAACATGTTCACGGGCGGGTGACCCTCGCCCTCTGGGACGCCCGGCTTAGTCCAGTACTCGCAGTTGCCGACGCAGTATCCCGTCTTGCAAACGCCGCACTCGAGCAGTCCGACGCCAGCGACGAGGCCCACATCTGGCGATGAGCGGTACTCGAGGTAGCTGTGGCTGCGCGAAAACCTGGACTCGAAGGTCTTGAGGTAGAGGTAGCTGTTCATCACCGGGCTCCTCGCCTGCCGCAAGTACGGTGGATCAACGAGGTCTATGTTGATCCAGGGATTGGCCGGCCAATCTGGCATCTTGCGCTTGAGTCTCTCGTCCGTGGGGCATGTCAAATACTTCTGGTCCAAGTAAGTGCCGTTGAGGTCTTCCAACATTGCAGGCGACTCCCCGTCGTAGTCGGCTTCGTATAAGTTGACAGCCAAGTACACCTGTCTGACTTGGTTGATCTCCCTCGTCACATAGGCCGACTTTCGAGCTCGTCCATAGACCGCCAAGCTGATCGCAGCTAGCACTAAGAGGATGGCGATCACGACCAGTACCTCGACCAAAGTGAATCCCAGGCGGATCCTTCTTCTCTTCCCGTGGCCAGCACTCTTCACCTCTTCGCGAGGCCCATTGACGAGCCTTGTCCGAACGCGCTCCATCCCGACTGCTACGGCAGTCACTGCAACAACGACGGACAATCGCACTCCTATCGAAGGTAGCGGCGTCGTCATTCGCAGGGAATCAACAACGATGAGCACGACAATCGCCAGGACAAGACACGCCGGAACGAATCGGAACACACGAGTCGAGCTCGTCCACAGCATGCTTACTGGCCCATAGACGACGAGCAGGTAGGCCAAGGGCATTGCGCCATCGTACGTGTGCTGTACCTTCGAGAGTGCCAGCAAGTCTGGTCGCATGAGACTGTTAGCGAGGCCGTAGGCGATCTGGCTGCCAAGGTCAACCTGGCTCGGGCTCATCCTTGCCTGCCAGATGAATATATCTAACATCAAGACGACAGAGTGCGCCACCATGGCGAGCCAAGTGGTTGCCATCACGACGACGCTACTTATGCCCAGACTTCGATTCATGTTTCTCCAAGCTTATCCCAGGCCATGCTCCGCTAACGAACTGACGGAGCATGGCTGGCAATGGGTTCGCCGTAGACTCTAACGATTGAGTGTGACAAATCGGCGGAGATTCGCCCGCGGCACAAGACAAGCGGGAAGCGCAAATGAGGTGATCGGTGTCCGGCAGGTCGAGTTCTATGCCTCAGCCGCTTGCGGTCGGGGCTTGTGCGATCGGATAAAAACCCTCAACCCCAAGGGGTTGAGCGTTAAAATGGACCCGAACGAACCCGCCGGCCGACCGCGTTCTGTGCCTCAGCCGCTTGCGGTTGAGGCTTGTGCGACCGGATGGAAACCCTCAACCCCAAGGGGTTGAGGGATAAGACAGACTGTGACCCGGAACCCGCCGGTGGAAAAAAGCACTAGAATCAAGGAATGGGCCCGAACGAACCCGGCGGCCGACCCCGTCCACCGCTTGAGAGAGATATGAGCGGTCTTCTCTTGTCAGAGGCTCGAGAGAGCTTCCCTGGACACCTCGGCGGCATCCGGCTCCTAAAGTTCACTTCGGATGGCCGCCGATTTTTTTGCGCGGACCTCGACATGGGCGTCAGCCTGGTCGAGCCGGGCGCAGCGCCATTGCGCTTTGAGCTGAGCTCGGACGGCAGCAAGACCAAGGCGATAGACCGCATCCACGACTTCGCGCTCTCGGAGGACGGCCGCACCGCCTTCATCGCCGCCGGGCTGCACCTGCGCTGCCTCGACCTCGCCACTGGGCAGGAAGCCTGGCGCTACCGGCCGCACAACGTGTACGCGTTCATCCAGTCCTCTCCTCGCGCTGTCGCGGTGCTCAAGTCCAAGAACGTCTTCGTGTGCAGCGACAACGGCTCGATGGACCTCTTCCGTCCGGGCGGCGCGCACGTGGCGCGATGGCGCTCGAACGACGCTCCGAACATGCTCTCGCGCATGCAGAACGGCGACTGGTTCGTCGGCAGCGACGGCTACGGGGTCAGCGTGTGGGACCCGGAGGACCGCCGGCGCATCCTGCGCCTCCGCTCGTCAGTGCGCGTTTACGCGATCCGCGCGTTTCCAAACGAGGACAAGGCGGTCGTGCTGAACGACTTTGGCGTGTCGGTCCTCGACCTCTTCAACGGTCAGACGCTGCGGACTTTTTCCGTCATGCCTGGACTGCCATACGTCGACGTCTCGCCGGAGGGCCACCGCCTGCTCGTCGGGCAGGGAAGGGGGGTAGGGGTCTACGACACAAACGGCACGCCCCTGCAGACCCTGCACGCGAACGGCGAGAGGATCCTCACTGCGCTGTTCCATCCAAAAGAAGGGCACGTCGTCGCTGGGACCGAGAGCGGTCGCGTGGTCGAGTTCCGCAGCTAGAGCGCGCTCAAGTTGGGCCGCAGCTTGTAGTAGCCCGTCTCCTGTTGCATCTTCCACGCCAGCTTGGCGATCGTTGCCTCGTCGTAGAGCCGCCCGAAGAGGGACATGCTCCTTTCGCGGTTGTTCGCGTCCAGCCCGAACGGCATCAGGAGCTGTGGGTGCCCCGTGCGGTTCGTGTTCAGCAGCGGCAGCCCGCCCGTGTTAGGGGCCACCAGCACATCGTAGTCTGCAAAGTCCTCTTCGAAGTTCTGCATCACGATGTGCCTGGCGCGCAGCGCCTGGATGTACTCGACCGCCGTGACGTAGCGGTGGGTGCGGAAGATCTGCGGCCACGAGCTGTTCAGAAGCTTGTCGATCTCGTCGCCTGTGGTGAAGTCGTCGAACGCCGCGGCGCTCTCCACGCTCAGATCGATGTCGGCGCCTGCAGGCATCCTGCGAACCTGTACGCCGTGCAGCTTCGCTCCTAGCTTTTTGAGAAGTTCGATGGTGTCGTCGTACTTCGTGTCGGCGGCGTACTCAGCGATCGGGTTGTTGCCCTGCTGGATCACTCCGATCTTCAGCTTTGAAACGTCCACGTCCGTTGACCAGTGCAGCGGCATGTCCACAGAGCCAGGGTCGCGCGGGTCCGCTCCGTTGACCGCGGCCAGCACGAGCATGCAGTCTTCTGCGGTGCGGCAGAGCGGCCCTGCCTTGTCCATCGTCCAGCTGAGCGTCATCGCGCCGAAGCGGCTCACGCGGCCGAAGGTCGGGCGCAGCCCCGTGACGCGGCAGCGGTGGGAGGGGGAGACTATCGAGCCCTGGGTCTCCGTGCCCAAGGTGAACGCCACAAGGCCAGCGGCCATACAAGAGGCCGAGCCCGCTGAAGAGCCGGACGAGCCGACCTCGGGGTTCCAAGGGTTTTTCGTGCGACCGTTGAACCATACGTCGTTCATCGCGAGCGCGCCCATGCTGAGCTTCGCGCAGAGCACCGCGCCTGCGGCGGTGAGTCTTTCGTATACGGCACAGTCGTATTCGAACCTCTGCTCCCTGTGCGGCTCCGATCCCCACGTCGTGGGATACCCCTTGACTGCATAGAGGTCCTTGAGGCCGTACGGGATGCCGTGAAGCGGTCCTCGGTAATGGCCCGCCATGATCTCCTGCTCGGCCTTCTTCGCCTGCTCCGTCGCCCTGTCGAAGGTCGGAGTGATCACGTTGAGAAGCTTCGTGCCGTACTGCTCGAGCCGCTTGAGATAGACGTTTGTGAGCTCGACCGGAGAGATCTTCTTCTGTTTGACGAGCTGGCTCAGCTCTGCGACCGTCATGAACGCTACGTCCTCATCGCCCGCTGGCCGTTTGATCTCGCGCATCTCACGGTGCTGCACGCTCGTAGCCTTTCCTGGCTGGGGCTTCCTTCCCTCGGGCCTGAACGAGACCGCAGGTGGTACGGAGTTCGGAATGTGAAGGTCGCGGACCGACTTGTAGCCGGCGCGGAACCCACGCACGCCGTTAAGAACCTGCTTCCGCTCGTCGTCCGTGAACTCGATGCCGACGACCTTTTCGACTACTTTGAGGTCGTCGAGCGTGATGTCTGCGCCCGGCTGCTGCTGGCCGGCTTCTTGCAGAGCCTTGGCGCCTGCGACGGAGGGCACGGCGGCGGAGAGGATGAGGGAGGTGAGGAACTCCTTTCTCGTCAGTCCAAAAGGAGCTTCGGTCGTGCGAGGGCCCATGCGCGGCATTCTACACACGCCGCAGCCTCGGTTGGCAACAGCCCTTACTGTCTGCGCAACGCGTTCACAAGCAGCGACTGCAGCCCATAGAGCCCGCCCCAGAGCGCGCCGAAGGCCAAGAACTCGAGGCTAAAGCTATGGAAGTGGAAGAAAGCCTCCGTCGTGCCCAGGGAGACCAGAAACGACGGCGCAAGGGCCACGAGTGGCGCGACCCGTGCCTTGTCCGTTTGCGCGCGCTCGATGTGCATAGAGACCGTAGTATACTCCTCGAGGGCCCCGGCCCAAGACAGGAGGAAAGTCAGTGCTTGCAACGATCGGTTTCATCGTCCTTACGGCTGTACCGGAGAAGTTCCTTGCGTCCAGCGAACGTTTCGGGTACATCGGCACTGTGAGCGTGTATAACACGCTCGCCGATGCGCACTCGGGCCACAACCCCCGATTCAACAGTATCGTCATGCCGCAGCGTGACGGCGCAATCTACATGAGCCGAGCGATGGGGGGCGACTACAGCGAGTTCAACTCGATTCTGACCGACTGGTATTCCAACGGCGACCCGGATCACCTCGGCGTCGGCAATCCCAACAACAAGAACCAGGGCTTCTTCCAGATGTACGACAACAACGCGGACAATTGGCAGAACCAAAAGGCGAATTGGAGCACGGACAAGAACACGTTTACGCTCGAAACGAAGGGGAAGAACGCGTCGTATCCCTCGGTAGACAACCCCGGCGAGTACGCGCGGCTTTGGAACGCTGGTGCGACGCAGGGCTCCGGCGAGTCCACGCGCGGAACCTATTTAGAGTACGCGGTCGTGTTCCGCGCGACCGGGCTCGCCGCGACGGATCCAGACCACGACGGGTTTTTCGAGAACTCGCACAACGCCACGGCCTACAGCGGCACTTTCACCGCGCTGTTCCAGAACGAGTCCGAGCGCTACCCTGACTCGAACGGGTTCTATGTGGTCAAGCTCGCCTTCAACGGGGTCTCATGGGCGGTCGCCAACGGGTACGCCAAGGACGACCACTTCGGTTCGGCCAGCATCAAGAACTAGCAGTCTTGGCCGGCCTATCGCCGCAACCCAAGGGGCCTGTTCGTCCTATTAAGCGTCATGGGTAGGATAATTGGTGGCGTGGTAGGCGGGTTCGTCATCTCGCAGTTTGTCAGCAGCATCGTTCTGGTCATTCTTGCTTTCGTGCTTGGCAAGGACGGGCTGATAACCGAGGACAAGACTCCGACGAGCACTTGGATGGCCGTCTTTCTGATCATGGCCGCTATCGGCGGTTACATTGCGGGTGCTGCAGCGCGATGGATCGCCAAGGACAAGAATGTCGTCAAGGCTTACGTCGCGACGAGCATCTTTTTCACGCTGGTCTTTTTGGGATGGGCAAAGTTCGGGCCGAAGCCTCCTGAACCGAAGCAGCCAAAGGAAACACCGCCCGAGTGGGCCCAGACTTTGATGGCGATGGGAGAAGCCCAGAAGGGCCAGCCGACGTGGATCATGCTGGGCGCGACCGCCGTTTCGCTCGTGGGAGTGTGCATCGGTGGGCTCAGCGGTAAAGGCGGCGGGGCACCAATGCCTACTGAGAAGCCAGTCGCCTAGCGCAGTGCGCGGTACATGAAGAGGACTTCGACTCCGTTGAAGTCCTCTCTCGACGCCGTAGCGAACCCGTTGCGCTCGTAGAACACCAGGTTCTTCTCTCCGTCGGTCTCGAGCATCACTCCGGCGGCCGTCGAGTCCTCGCGCGCAACATCGACGACCCTTTCGAGAAGCAGGCGGCCGAAACCCATGCTCTGGTACTCCGGGTCGACTCCCAGCGCGACCAGATAATAGTGCTTCCGGGGCGGCAGGTGCTTTTCGCGCGTCGCGACGAACTCGTCGAGCCTCTTCGCGCCCTTATCGCCGATGGCCTCGGCTACCGACTTCCACATCCGTTTCATCGACTCCGGCTCAGTGGGAGTGAAGGTCGTCTTGACGCAGGCCACTGCGACGATCTTATTGTTCCACTCGGCGCCGATCAGCGGCTGGTGCAGCGAGAGCCGCGCCATGCACGCCGACTTGCACAAAAGCCTCAGCGCAGCGTGCCGGTCTGGCAGCTCGAGCGGCACGAACTGAGCTACGATGGAGTCTGCGGCAAAGGCGCGAGCGAGCACCTCGGCCGCCTCGTCCACACGGAAGTAGGGAACTTCTATCGGCCTCCAGTCGCGCTGCACCCCCGTATTGTGGCCCGAACGGCTTTATCGGGGTAAACCTGTGGGGATGTTTGCAGAGGCCGCACTCCTGACCTGTTTCCTCTCCGTCGCACACGGAGCGCAGCAGAACGTCGCCACGACGCCCGCCGACCGCCTCACCGAGCAATGGTGGAAGGACCGGCACGACGAGAAGCTAGCCGTTACCAGGCAGGGCGGAATCGACGTCGCCTTCCTCGGTGACTCGATCACACACGGATGGGAGGGCAGCGGGAAGAAGACCTGGGACTACTATTACGGCAAGCGCAGGGCCGCGAACTTCGGCTTCAGCGGCGACAGGACCGAGCACGTGCTGTGGCGCCTCGACCACGGCGAGCTGATCCCTGCACAGCCCAAGGTCGTCGTGATCATGATCGGAACCAACAACATCGGTCACGGCTCCTCGAACGCTCAGCAGACCGCGGACGGCGTTGCGGCGATCGTCACCAAGCTCCAGTCGGGGATCAAAGGCGTCAAGGTGCTGCTCCTTGGCATCTTCCCGCGAGGAATCGACGCGCAGGACAAAATGCGGCAGGACGTCGCCAAAGCCACGGACCTCTTCAAGGGACTGGCCGACGGCGAAAAGGTCGTGTTCCTCGATATCGGCAAGTACTTCCTGCGGCCGGGCAGCGAGATGCGCACCACGATGCTGCCCGACCTCCTTCACCCGAACGAGGACGGTTACCGCGTCTGGGGGCACGCGATGGAGGAGACGCTCGCTAGGATGCTCGGAGAAAAACCAATCCCCCCGCCCGACTGGGAGTGACCGGCTTCGGCAGCTTCTTGTGGCCGATGAAGAGGTCGCCGGAAAAGTCCCAGCCGCCCAGCCGCTCCGGGTTCTGCGTCCAGATCACCCACGCGTTCTCCGCGTCCGCAGCGATTCCGATGAAGTCGAGCGGCGGTCGCTCCGCGACCCAGGTGCCCGAGACCTGCTCGGACTCGGTGAACGAAGCTGCGCCCGTGGCCCAGGACGAGTAGCGCACCTGCCAGAGCCCGTACCTGCTGTTGCTGATCTCCTTCTGCCCGGCGCGGTTGTCGACGAATGCCATGTGCACGCGCCCGCTCGGGTCGCTCGCCACCCACGGCAGCGTCTGCACGTAGCGCGCGACCGACGAGTCCGTGCTCGCCGTCGAGAAAAACGACCGCATCGCCCTCTTGGTCTCAGCGTCCGATTGGCAGGTCTTTGGATCGGACCAGGTCTTTCCGCCGTCCGTGCTCAAGCGATAGAAGGCTAGCAGGGGCTTGAGCGTGCGCCCGTCGACTTCGACCGACCCGTAGTCCTGATACACCGCCATCACTGTGTCCTTGCCGACCGCGACCAGGCTGCCGAGCATCCAGCGCTCCTGCGTGTCGCCGTCGATCGCGTTCGTGCGCGCGATCGTGGTGTGGTTGGCCCATGTGGCCCCGCCGTCGTCGCTGCTGGCGAACTTGTAAGAGTCGATAGTGTTCTGGTCGCGCGTCGTCGCCCAAGCTGCGTAGATGCGTCCGCCCGTGCCGACTGCTAGATATGGGTCGACCGGCAGGCTCCCCTCCGGCTCTTTGTCGATGCGCGTTAGCGTGCGAAAGGTCTTGCCCTGATCCTTGGAGGCCGCGTAGAAGACGCCTTTCGAAGGTGGCCCACCGATGTAGCCGTCCGAGTAGTTGTATCCCACGTCGCCAGTCACCGGATTGACGATGATCCATTCGCGGTCGAAGGAGCCGGCCAAGACTCCGCCACTCTGGATGGACTGCCCGTTGTCGCTGCTCAACATCACCTTCATCCCTTTCACGTTGGGCTGGATGTAGATCACGTAGAGCCTGCCGTCAGGGCCGACTGCGCTCGTCACGTCGCAGAACGCGTCGGGCAGGTCGTGAGTAACACTAAAGGTCTTGCCGAAGTCGCTGCTGACGTAGAGCTTTGCGGGCTGGTGGCTCGTAGCGTAGACGTGGCCCTTGCCATCGGTGGAGACGTAGGCTTCGCCGCCGGTGCCGAGCTTCTTGACGTCGTCCCACTGCGCGAACGAGGCAGCAGGGAAGGCTGCGAGGAGGAGAAAAGCAAGCCGCTTCATGGATCTCTCAGTTTAGACGCCCGACGCCCACTCCCGGGCGCTTCCGCACTGCCTACAGGCCTACTTTCGCGCCCCGCTTCCTGCACAGGAGAAGGTAGACGACGCCGCCGACGACGAAGAGCAGCACGATCAGGACCACCCAGGTCGGCAGGACTGTCATGTAGGTCACGAAGTAGAGGTCGTGGTCGTACCCGACCGCGTTCTTGCCGTTCACGAACACTGTCATCGTTGAGCCAGGAGGGACGTCTTCTGGCTTGAGGCCGAGCGATGTCGCGACGCTTTCAGCCGTTGTAGGAGGCACTGGGCCGGACCATTGTACCTTCGCGTCCCATTCGCCCGCGTTGTCGCGGTACTTTGCGCGCGCGACGCCGTCCGAGATGAAGTAGAGCGCGAGCGGCCGCACGTGCCCCGCGGGCCAGGTGTCGCTCGGCATCTTGTAGGGGTAGAACGGCACGTCGGTCTTGAAGCTCACGCGCACGGCCTTCGTCTCTGGCGCGGTCGAGTCTTCAGGTCTGACGAACTTGAGCGCGGCGAAGTACCACTTCATCTTCGCGTAGTGGTCGAGCCACTCTTGCATCGCAGGGCGGCTGTCATAGCCGTTCTTCGCGAGCCAGTCGAGCATCGACTTGCCGTCGGTCGCCTGCAAGATGCTCACCTCGTAGTCACCGACCGTGTACTGGTCGAGCAGTTCCGAGCCGGCCGTCTCCCTCGGTATCAGAGCCTCGAGCGCGTAGAACGCCTCGATCTTTGCCTCCGCGACCTCTGGCTTCGTCGGCGTGGGCACGATGAAGCCGAAGTCCCGTGCCTCTCCGCCGAACGAGGTCTGGCGCACGAAGTGCTCGATCCCGCTGCCGGCGTCCCACACGATCACAGCCCGCTCCCGCACCAGGCTCATCGGGTTGCTAGAGGCGAACGCAAGGCAGCAGGTCCAGCCGATGTTGGTGGAGGCGGACACAATCGCGACGACCGCAAGCGTCCGCAAAGCCCTCATGACGCCGAGTCTAGCGCAGACCGCTGTGACGGCAGGATAGAATCTCCGACTGAACCCTACAGCTCAGGAGGACACAACGATGCTGACTGCCACGTTTCTCGCCATCGCGCTGATCGCCCCGGCCCAAGACCAGCCTGTCGAGCCGCTTTTCCAGGGCACGGGCGCCCACGCGCGAACCGTTTCGACCCAGAACAGACAGGCGCAGGCCTATTTCAATCAGGGTCTCGCGTTCCTCTTCGCCTTCAACCACGACGAGTCGCTCAAATCGTTCCGAGAGGCCGCGAAGCTCGACCCCGGCTGCGCGATGGCCTGGTGGGGCATCGCCACTGCCAACGGCCCGCACATCAACAACCCCAGCGTAGACCCCGACCATGCCAAGGAGGCGTGGGACGCGCTACAGACCGCTAACAAGGCAAGGGCAACCCAGATCGAGAAGGACCTGGTCGCAGCAGCGATGGTGCGCTTTTCCGCCAAGCCCGACGCCGACCGCACGCAGCTCGACAAGGCGTACGCCGACGCCATGCGCAAGCTCGCCCTCAAGTACCCGAAGGATGCCGACATCGGCGCGATGGCAGCAGAGGCCGCGATGGACCTCCACCCTTGGGACCTGTGGAAGGGCGACGGCAGCCCCCAACCTTGGACTCCTGCGATCAGGAAAGAGCTCGAGCGCTTGATGAAGATGTCCCCGGACCACCCGATGGCGCTCCACCTTTACATCCACACCGTCGAGGCCTCGCCGCGCCCGCAGGACGCGCTTGCTGCCGCCAAGAAGCTCTGGCACATGGAGCCCGCGCTCGGACACATGGTCCACATGCCCTCGCACATCTTCGTCCGCACTGGGATGTGGGAGCAGGCGATCCAGGCGAACGAAGAGGCCATCGCCGCAGACGACGCCTACTTCAAGGTCCATCCGCGCCAAGGCTTCTACCTCTTCTACATGGCGCACAACCACCAGATGCTCGCCTACGCCGCGATGATGCGCGGGCAGTCCCAGCTCGCCATCGACGGCATGGACCACATGGGCAAGCTCGTGCCAATGGAGGTGCAGGAGATGTTTGCGCCGATCATCGACGGCTACCTCGCTGCGATCTATGAGGTGCGGATCCGGTTCGGCAAGTGGGACGAGATCCTTTCGCTGCCCGAGCCGAACGCGCACTTCCCAGTAATGCGCGCGATGCGCCACATGGCGCGATCGGTAGCGTGGGCCGCCAAGGGTGACGCGGCAAACGCACGCTTGGAACAAGCGATGTTCTATGCCTCGCGCACAAAGGTGCCTGCGGGCTACACGATCGGCAACAATTCCGCGATGACGGTGCTCAAGGTCGCAGAGAACCTTATGAACGCAGAGATCCTGCTCGGGGAGAAGAAGCTAGAATTGGCGCTCCCGCGCTTCCGCCAGGCCGTCGTCGCAGAAGACCAGGTGAAGTACAACGAGCCGCCGGACTGGCTGCAACCCACCCGCCACGCGCTTGGTGCGCTTCTCGTGCAGATGGGCAGATACGCTGAGGCGGAGAAGGTCTACCGCGAAGACCTCCGCCGGATCCCGAGCAACGGCTGGTCGCTCTTCGGCCTTGCCGCGACGCTCCACGGGCTGGGCGAGCACGAAGAGGCGATGAAGACCGACGCGATGTTCAAGTCCGTCTGGTCGAAGGCAGATATGCAGATCGGCTCGTCCTGCCTGTGCGTGAAGTGAGGAGCGCCCGTTGCTCGCTAGTAGCGGGCTGGAAAGCGGCAAGGGCCCGTCCACGCCTTCTGAACCGTGCTCGCAATCGGGTAGGTTCGCGGGAGCAGCCATGAAACGCCGTTTCTTTTTCTCTTTCGTCGTCCTCGCGGCGGCGGCCCTGGCCCCTGCCCAGCGCGGGCAAGGGGGCAACCCTTTCGCCGCGCCAGCCGCTTCGCTCCACTACGCCCCCGACCGACAGTACGACCTGCTCAACGTGTACGTCGAGACGGCGGTGGACTACAAGGACCGCAAGATCACGGGCCATGTCGTCAACACGCTCACGACGCTCCGCAACGGGCTCACCGAGCTGAAACTCATGGCTGGCCCGGCGCTGGAGATCACCAAGGCGACGGTCAACGGCGCGCCCGCCACCTTCCGCCGGGACGGCCGCTCGCTTTACGTCAAGACCGCGGGGTTCAAGCCCGGCGTCAAGGTGGACGTCGCGCTCGACTACTCCTCCGCCAAGGCCCAAGGCGGCGGCTTCGGCGCAGGCGGCGGTTGGCACTGGGTGCAGCCGCGCCAGGGAGGCAGCAACGGCCCAGGCGCGTTCGGTGCGAGCAACCTCCCTGACTCCGTGCGTGTCGGCTTCTGGACGCAGGGCGAGACCGAGTCGAACTCCGACTGGGTGCCGACGTGGGACTACCCCAGCGACCTCGCCACCAGCGAGACCAAGACCACGGTACCGGCCGACTGGACTGTTATCGGCAACGGCTTGCTCGTCTCCAAGACCTTCGACGCAAAGGCCAAGACCGCGACCTACGACTGGAAGATGACGCTTCCTCACGCCACCTACCTCCTATCGCTTTGCGGCGGGCCGTTCGACGTGAAGAAGGACACCTGGGAAGGAGTGCAGCTCTGGTACGTCGTCCCCCGCGGCGCAGGGAGGTACATCGACACGACCTATGGGCACACGAAGGACATGCTGACCTTCTATTCGAGCGTGCTCGGATTCAAGTACGCGTGGCCGAAGTATGCACAGGACGGGATGTTCGACTTCGGCGGCGGGATGGAGAACGTCTCGGCGACGACACTTGGCGAAGGCTCGCTGACCGAGCCGCGCGACGGCTACTTTACAGCCGACAGCGTCAACTCGCACGAGCTGGGCCACCAGTGGTTCGGTGACACGGTCACTTGCAAGGACTGGGGCGACATCTACCTCAACGAGAGCTTCGCAACGTTCATGCAGATGATCTACTTCGAGCACAGCCGGGGCTCGGCGTCCTACCAGTGGGAGGTCGAAGACAATTCGCAGGGCTATTTCCGCGAGTCCCGCCGGTACAAGCGGCCGCTGAGTACGAAGTTCTACTCTGGCCCTGACGCGATGTTCGACCAGCACACCTACCCCAAAGGCGGCGTCATCCTCCATACGCTGCGCCGGATGCTCGGCGACGCACCGTTTTTCGGCGGCCTGCAAAGCTATCTCAACAAGTGGCAGCACACGCCGGTCGAGAGCGCGCAGCTCCGAAGGGCGTTCATCGAGTCGACCGGTGTCAACGTCGAGCCGTTTTGGAAGCAGTGGATCGACAGCCCGGGCCACCCGGTGCTCGATTACACGTGGGTCTATGAGGACGGAAAGCTGAAACTGACGGTCAAGCAGACGCAGGACACCAGTGACGGAACGCCCGTCTACGACATCCAAAGCAAGATCGGCTACGTGGCGCAGGACCAGAGGGTGGCCGGATTCATGACCGCGCCTGTCCACCTGAGCAAGACGGAAGAGACCTTTGAGATCGCGATGCCGTCCAAGCCTCTCTGCGTCGTGCTCGACCCCGACCACGACTTTTTGCGCGAGATCCCGACCCTCCACTGGGCCAGGGAAGAGCTCCCATATATCCTCGCCCACTCTCACAACGCGCCGGACCGGTCTGCGGCGATGCTCAAAATGCTCGATAACCCGAGCGACGACGAGATCAGGCGCGTCACCGACGCGCTGCGCGCCGACAACGACCCGCGGGCGCTGACCTTCCGATCAGTGGTCCAGCTCGCGAACCTCAAGCGCCCTGAGCTGCGAAGTTTCTGGATGTCGCAACTTGACAACCCGAACTTGGCGCGGCAGGCGCAGGCGGTGCAGGCGCTCGGGCAGCTCGAGCGAGACCCGGAGACGACTGCGCGGCTCCGCGCGCTGGTGAACGACACGGCGCCGATCCAGGTCGTGATCAACGCGATCACCGCGCTTGCGGCTTGGGACAAGTCAGCGAACGCAGACGTGATCAAAAAGGCCCAAGGCATCGCTGACCGCCGCGGTCGCATCAAGCGCGTCGCGGACCAATTGCTCGGTCCTTAGCTGCGACTCCGCTCCGTTCTCTCCCCCTGGGGTAGGGAACGGAGCGGCGATTCAGATATGCTTGCTGGCATGCGGTCACCGCGCAGCCTTGTCGCTATCCTGGTTTTCGTCCCTGCCATTGCAGCCAAGGCGCAGGACTATGACGCCGTGCTCTTCGGCGGCCTGAGCTACCGGCTCGTCGGGCCGTTCCGCGCAGGGCGCTGCGTCACGTGCACCGGCGTCGTCGGCAGCCCGGACAAGTTCTACTTCGGCGCAGTGGGCGGAGGCGTGTGGGTCACGGAGAACTCCGGGAGGACCTGGACTCCGATTTTCGACTCGGTCCATGCGGCTTCGATCGGCGCTGTCGCGCTCGCTCCGTCCGACCCCAACACGATCTACGTCGGCACGGGAGAAGCCGACATGCGGAGCAACATCCAGCAGGGCGAGGGGATGTACAAGAGCACCGACGGCGGCAGAACCTGGCTGCACATCGGGCTCGAGGACACGCGCCAGATCGGCAAAGTGCTCGTCGACCCGAATAGCAAGAACACGGTCTACGTCGCCGCGCTCGGCCACCAGTACGGGCCGAACAAGGAGCGCGGGGTATTCAAGACAACGGACGGCGGCAAGACCTGGACGAAGTCGCTCTACCTGAGCCAGAACATCGGCGCCATCGACCTGGCGATGGATCCGAAGGACAACAAGACGATCCTTGCGTCCATGTGGCAGACACGCAGGCCGCCGTGGAGCGTCTATCCGCCCAGCAACGGCCCCGGGAGCGGGCTTTACAAGACCACTGACGCAGGCAAGCACTGGAAAAAGGTCAGCGGCCACGGGCTTCCGGCGTTCGTCGGGCACATCGGCCTCTCCTTCGCCAGCGGCGATCGCGTCTACGCTGTCATCGACACCAACACCAAAAAAGGCGGCGGCGTGTACGTTTCCAACAACCGCGGAGAGAACTGGAGACAGACGACCGGCGACAACCGGCTGTGGGGGAGGGGCTGGTACTTCTGCAAGATCACCGCAGACCCGAAGGACCCGAACACAGTCTATGTGATGAACACCGCGATGCACCGCTCGACCGACGGCGGAAAGACGTTCGTCCCGATCAAGGGCTCGCCAGGAGGAGACGACTACCACGCACTCTGGATCAACCCAAGCGACACGAACCGCATGGTCGTTTCGAGCGACCAAGGCACCGTCGTGAGCGTCGACCGCGGAAAGACCTGGAGCACGTGGCTCAACCAGCCGACCGGCCAGTTCTATCACGTCGTCGCCGACGACCGCTTTCCCTACTGGGTCTACGGCGCGCAACAGGACTCTGGCGCGATGGCGGTGCTCACTCACAGCAGCCACGACATTATCGACATGCACGAGTGGCGGCCGATGTCGGTCGGTGGAGAGAGCGGCACCGTCGCGGTCGACCGCCTCCACCCTGGGACCCTCATCGACAACGGCGGAACGATCGAGCGGCTCGAAGACGGATGGCACAAGACCGTAAACCCCACGGCGGGGAAGGAGGGCGGACCATGGCGCACGACTTGGACCCTCCCTATCGCCGCCTCGCCGACGGACCCCAAGGTCTTCTACACGAGCCACCAGTGCGTCTTCCGCAGCTCCGACGGCGGTGACAGTTGGAAGATCATCAGCCCCGACCTCACGCGCGAGACCAACACAGTGCCGCCCAACCTCGACTCGACCACGGCGGCCGACAGCGAGGGTGGGCCGCGCAGGGGAGTCGTCTACTGGCTCGCGCCCTCTCCGCTCAAGAGCGGCCTCCTGTGGGCCGGGACCGATGACGGCCTTGTCTGGCTTACGCGCGACGACGGCGCGAAATGGGATAACGTGACCCCGCCGGGCCTGACGCCTTGGAGCAAGGTCGGGATCATCGACGCTTCGCACTTCAACGCCGACACAGCATACGCCGCGGTCGATCGGCACAGGCTGGACGACAATGCGCCTTACGTCTACCGCACGCACGACGGGGGGAGGCACTGGGCTCTGGTTACAACTGGCCTTCCGAAAGGCGAGTTCGTCAATGTCGTGCGCGAGGATCCGTTCCGGCAGGGGCTGCTCTACGCCGGCACCGACTGGGGCGTGTTCGTCTCGTTCGACGACGGCGACCATTGGCAGGCGCTGCAGCTCAACCTACCTCACGCATCCGTGCGAGACATCGTGTTCGGGCAGAACGACGTAGTCGTCGGTACGCACGGCCGAGCGATCTGGATCCTCGACGACGCATCGCTGCTGCGCCAGGTCTCGCCTTCAACAGCGTCCGGCAGTCCAGTGTTGTTCAAGCCCGCCGATGCAGTGCTCTTCGTGCGCGGGCCGGGCTTTGACGACGGGACGCCGCTTCCGATCGAGGACCCGCGCGCCGATAACCCGCCCGACGGCGCGGTGATCGACTACTTCCTTGGCAGGCAGGCAGCGCTCGTCGAACTGTCCGTGACCGACTCGCAAGGCAAGCTCGTGCGGAAGTTCTCCAGCACCGACAAGATCGCGCCTCCCGACGTCTCGCGCATCACCGTCGCGCCGTTCTGGATGAAGTCGCCGACGCCGCTCTATACCACACGCGGCGGACACCGCTTCGTCTGGGGGTTCGGCGGCCGTGGCGGATCCATCGCCGCGGGCGATTACACGGTCACACTGACGGTCGACGGGACGAGCACGACGCAGCCCCTCAGGGTCGTCCCGGACCCTCGCGACCACCGATAGTCAGTTGGAATCGTTATCAGCGGATGTGCCTGCAGTAGGGAAGGGGCCGCCGCCCAACAGCTGCTGCTCCGAAAGCACAGCGGTCCATACCGTCGTGACGCCTTCGTCCATGCGCGTCCAGATGGGTGCGATCACCCCGCCGTGCGCGGAGATGTTGTTGTAGTCGCCGAAAAAGTGCTTCTGGTCGGGTATGAACGGCTTCTCGCTCACTCTACGCTCGACGAACTTCTTCCCGCCGTTGAACGAGGTCGCAACATAGACGTCGGTCCGCAAGTCCTCATAGTCCCGGCGGTCGTAGTACACGACGTAAAGGTGGCCGTTCGTGGCGTCCAGAGCCAGCCAAGGGAAGAACTGCTGCTTGCCCGGCGCGTCTCCGTTCACGCGCAAAGGCGAGGACCACGTCGCGCCTTGGTCTTTGGAGCTCACGATGAAGACGTCCGTGTCCTCTGCGCCGTTGCGCTGGTCCGCCCACGCTATGTAGAGCGTGCCCGAGTTCGGCCCGTCGCTCGTATCGCACACGAGTACTGGCATCCCGTTGGAGCGGCCGATTCCAGGGATGTCCATGTCCCAGCCTCCGACGATCTTTGAAGCGACTATGTCGTGCTCCAGCCACGTCTTGCCGTTGTCAAGCGACCGATCGAAATAGATGTTCACGCCGTGTGCCCACGCGACGAAGATCCGCCCTTGTTTGTCCACCGCCGGCACCGCTCCCTCCGTCGTGTTGTCGCCGTCGAGGCAGTCGCCGCTCACTTCGTTGATCTTCACCGCGTCTGAGAACGTCGCGCCTCCGTCTGTCGAGCCGCTGAACATGATATTCGAGTGGTCCTGAGGCGCCCGCGAACCGTACTTGTCGAACTGCGTCCAGGTCACATAGACCCAAGGCTTGCTCGGGTGCGCCACGGGCCACGCCTTGTCCTGGTCTGCGGGGTGGTTGAATCCGATCGAGGCGCCGTCGCTCCACGTCTTGCCGCCATCGGTGGACTTCTGGCATACGATGCGGTCGAGCCATCCGTCCTTCTGCTTTCCGTTGGAGAGGTGGACGAAGTAGAAGTTCCCGTCGCTGTCGGCGGCCATAGCAGCGTCGCCAGCCTCGCCCAAACTCGACTGCAGAAGCGTCTCGCCCCACGTCCTGCCGCCGTCGCTCGTATAGGCCGCGGAGTTCATACAGATCCCGGCAACGATCGTGCTCGGGTCTTTACGGCTGACGGCGATGCTCGGCTCGAACGCCGCGCGGCCACCGTTGATCGGCCCCGTCTTGACGTTCCGGAGCACGGCAGGATCCCCCTTCTGCGACTGCGTGCAGAGCACCGTGCCGGCCAAAGCGGCAAGGGTCGCAAATGCTGAGACGGCTCTCATTCTGCCCTGATCGTACCTTCCGGCGTGGTGGGCGTTGCCGAACCGAAGGAACTACAGTTACACAAGAAACCCCCCGGACCCAAAGAGCGGGTCGGGGGGTTCGCGGTCTCACTGTAGCGTATTCAAGCACTTACGGTGTGACTGTGTTCTGATTGAGATTAACCGCAGTCTGCGCAAACAGCCTTCCACTGATGATCGCCTGGTTGCCCACGTTGATCGCGTTCTGAGCGAGAATGATTCCCTTGAAGGTCGAGTTTGCGCCGAGCGTCACGGAAGTTCCTGCGACCTGCCAGAAGACGTTCTTGGCCTGAGCGCTGCCAGCAAGGATCACGCTGGTCGATGCGGCCGTCGTGAGCGTGCCCGAGATCTGGAAGATCCAAACGTCGTTCGGTCCGCCCGAAAGAGTGACGTTGGTTCCGAACGGCAGGGTCACGCCCGTTCCCCACTTGTAGAGGCCCGGGGCGAGCGTCAGCCCACCGATGTCGCCTGCGCCCAAGTCGAGGAAGTCAGGCAGAGTCCGTCCGGCTGCGTCCGTATAGGCTGTGCCCATGTCGGTCGATGCCGTGGTCACGAAAGTAGGTGTCGGCGGCGCGTAGTCAAACGCATAGACCCTTCCGGTCACCTGCGCGGACGTCGAGAAAGCACCGGCCGGCGGCAGGACGAGGGCAAAACCGGTGATGGCCGTGGACGTTACGCCCTGCCCCACACCCATGTGCCCGGTGATTGCCGCCGGAAAAGTTGAGTTGTCGATCCCTGTGTTCGCAAAGATCTCAAAGTTGCCCGCCTGCCCGAGAGCGACTTTCGCTGGTCCCAGGGACGGCTTGCTGCCGCCGCCACCGCACCCGAGGAGCACGATAGATGCAACGGCCGCTAGACACAGGATATAGCCATAGTTGTTGGTTTTCATGGTTACTTGCGAGGCTACAGTGTCCGCTTGTCCGGTACAAGTCGGCCGTTTCGCTGTCAGTCAGGCGGTGGACGCGGCGCGTTGACAGAATGAGTAAGGCTATTCGCAAGCTTGCTTTCCCGGCGAGCCTGCACCAGGCTAACAGACCTGGTGGTCGAGGGTAGGGAAGCGGGTCACTTCCCGGCCGACGAGTTCCACGCGGGAGGGTCTATGCCCAGCAGGTGCCTAACGAAGAAGTCGCGTCTCTTGCGCTCGCCATACGGCCCGCCCGCTGTGTGGTCCGAGCCGGGGATCACGACGAAGTCGAAGTCCTTCTCGGCCCTCTCGAGCGCGTCGACGAGCTTGTACGTCGATTCCGGCGGCACGTTCGTGTCAAGCTCGCCGACCATCAGAAGCAAGTTGCCCTGCAGCTTGGCAGCGTTGTCGATGTTTGAGGACTCGGAGTACCACGGCCCGACCGGATAGCCCATCCACTGCTCGTTCCACCAGTACTTGTCGATCCGGTTGTCGTGGCACCCGCAAGAGGAGACCGCGACCTTGTAGAACTCCGGATGGAACAGCATCGCAGCGGTCGACTCCTGACCGCCGGCGGAAGTGCCGTAGATCCCAACGCGGTCGAGGTCCATCGTGGGGTCCTTTGCCGCCGCGGCCTTCATCCATAGAATCCGGTCCGGGAACCCAGCGTCCTTGAGGTTGCGCCAGCACACGTCTTGGAAGTCCTTGCCGCGGTTGTTCGTGCCCATCCCGTCGATCTGCACGACGATGAAACCCAGCTCGGCCAGCGCGTGCATCCCCGTATACGCGCTGAACGACTTGGGAACAAAGCTGTCGTGCGGCCCGGCGTAGATGTTCTCGATGACAGGGAACTTCTTGCCTGCTTGCCAAAAAGTCGGGCGCACGATCACGCCCCAAATGTCGGTCTTTCCGTCGCGCCCCTTGGCGACGAAGCGCTCTGGCATATTGACGCCGATCTCGCGCTTGAGCGCTGAAGCGTCCGACTCCTCGATGTGAGCGATCAGCCGCCCGTCCTCGGAGCTGCGCAGGTCGTAGACCGGCGCCTTGTCCGTGCGCGACCAGGTGTCGACAAAGTAGGTGCGGTCGGGAGAATAGGCGACCGTGTGCGTCCCGTCGCCGTCCGTTAGGCGCACGAGCCCGGTGCCGTCGAAGTTCACGCGGTAGAAGTCGATCTGGTAGGGGTCTTCGCCCTTCTCGCGCCCGCATGCGCGGAACAGGATCTGCCTCTTCACCAGGTCCACGCGGTCGATGCCGCGCACCACCCACTCGCCTTTTGTGATCTGGTTCTTTACCGCGCCAGTGTCGCCGTCGATCAGATACAGGTGGCCCCAGCGGTCTCGCTCCGAGCGCCAAACAATCTCGTGAGTCGCGTCGACGGTCTCAAACATGACGTTGCCCGAATCGACGAACGTAGCCTCCTTCTCATCGATCAGCACCTTCGAAGTCGCGTTCGACATGTCGAGCTCGACGACCTTGTACTCCTGGTAGCCGCGCTCCATGAAGCGGAGCAGACCGCGCGTGCCGCTCTTCCAGAACTGGATCCGCGGTGGGCTAGACCACGGCTGCCCACCGCCCAAGATCGGCTCGACGTCCGACTTTTGCTCAGCGCCGGTCTTGGCGTCGATCACCCAGGTCTCATAGGTGTCGAGCTTGTCGCCCGGCTGGTCGTAGAGCCGCTCTCGCAACACCGCGCGCGTGCCGCCCGCGCTCGGGGTCGATTCGAGCAGGAACGCCTTTTTCCGGTCGCCAGGGAAGAGCTTGAAGGCGACGACCTTGCTGCCGTCGGGCGTCAGTTGCGCCGCGCCATAGTCGTTCTTTGTGCCGACGTCGCGCCAGTTCTCGCCGTCGCGCAGTTGGACTTGCCCGTCCTGCACCCGCACTCGCCCCCCGACTTGCGGCGCCCCTCCGCCCGCGTTGCCTCCCCCAGGCCCGCGCCCGCCTGGTGCGTTTGCGCCAATTGGACGAGCCGTCTTTTCGGCGGTGTACGCCTTGAGGTCGACCTTCCACCACTCCTGCCCAATGCGCAGCGAGACGCTGGAGAGGTCGGCAGCAATCGCGTAGTCCTCGAACGGGATCGCGTCCGCCGTGACCTCCCGGCGCATCGCCTTTGCCAGCGCTACTGCCGCCTTGGCGTGGTCGAACGCAGGCCTCTTGCCCTGGTTCGTCGCGCTAAGGAGCATGATCCGCTTCTCGTTCGGCAACGTACGCACGTAGGCCAGCGTCGTGCCGTCAACCCACTTGGCGTTGATGTTGGAGTTGGTGACCAGGCGCATGGCCTGGTTGCGAAGAGCGTCCGCCCGCTGGTAGTTGGCGGCGAGCTCGCGCGCGTCCGGCGCGTAAGGCCGAGGCTGTGCGAGCGCCAGGGCCGCTGGCACCGCAGCGACGAAAAGGAGCGCGAGTCGCCTGTTCATGCCGCCATTCTATCGGCTTCTTGGCCCAGGGCGCAAAGGAAAACGGCCGGCTCCCTGAAGGAACCGGCCGTCGTTGCCTTTCGACTACTGGTCGTTAGGCGACTTTGCGGCGTCGGCGGAGCAGGGCTGCTGCGCCGAGGCCAAGGGCGATCATCGAGGCAGGCTCAGGCACCGCCTGGTACGCCACGTCGTCAATCCCAATGAAGTCAGAGTTGGCGCCGGACGGGCCGCCTCCGTTTACGTTGTAGTTGAACGCGAACCGACCGCTTGTAGGGCCACCGAGGCCAGAAAGGGTGATCGTGAACTGAGTCCATACGCTTGGGTATCCCTGGACCGTCAAGTTCGGGTTAATCGTCAAGAGCGTGTTTGTGAATGCGCCGGTGCTTGTGCTGCTGCCCGACGTGCTCATCTTTACGATTAATCGATCCGGGAAAAACGGAGAATCTACCGTGCGGGTCCAAAAGCTGATTTGGTCGCCGTTCTTCAACGTGCGGACGGGAGACATTAAGAAGTTGTTTATGTCCGCTAGTCCGCTGCCGTCCTCGAAGCTGGCATTGGCGACGCCGGGTCCAGTGTGCGTGCCAACCGCATTGACGGGATCTGGATTGCAGAACCAACCCAGCGTTCCGAGGGGAACAGTGATGTTCGTCGCGTGCCACGTGCCAGACGAAAAAGCCATGTCCGTTCCACCCGCGGCGTTACCCCAGTTTGAGACAGCCCCGTTCAGCCACCCCGTCGGGCCCGTGTCAAAGCCTTCCGTGAAGCTCTGAGCGCCAGCGATGGCGCCTATGGCTGCAAGAGCAAGAATCAAGACCTTTTTCATGATGCGTTTCCCAAGTGCAATCCGCTCTGCGGACGAAGCCTGTAGCTCGCGAGCCATCTAACCAAGCCCCAGAACGCCGATGAGCGGCTATTAGTTTAGCCTGTTCGGGTCGGCGGGGGCCCCGTAACTTTGCCTGATACTGGGCCTTACGGCGCGAACGGCACCGTAGGCAAGACGTGCCTGCTTCTGTACCTGTTCTCGTGACCAATGGCCCCTGAGCCCGAAACAGGGTGGCGGGCTCCGCGTCTGACTTTCATCTCACAGGAGACATCAATGAAGATGAACAGAATCGCATTAGGAATTGCGCTCCTCACGACAACGGCTTCGGCCCTGGCTTTCGACGGAGATCGCCGGACCACGACAAACGGCGCGATCGTCTGGAGCACGCGCAACCGGGACGGCAACAAGTTCTCCCTGGTGTTCCAGTTCGGAAACGGCGGCACGGCAATCGACCTGCGCTATCAGCAGGACCCGAACCGCCGCGACGTTCGCTACGACCGTGGCCGATATGGCGGCTACGACCAAGGCTATTACCCTCCGGTCTACGACTACCGTGACTACCGGGGCCACGAATACGACCAGCGGTACTTCTCATGTTACGAGGAGTGGAGCGACTGGAAGGAGTGGCAGAAGCACTGGAGCAAGCGCAAGAACTGGCAGCGCAACAGCCGGGAGCGCAACCGCGCATGGGACGCGTTCGTCTCTGAGCGCTCACGCGCCTACACGCAGTGGTCGAGAGCCCACGGCCAGGGAAACGACCGGTACAACCAGAACGATAGGAACAACCAAGACGACCGGTACAACCGGAACGGCAAGGACGACCGCAAAGGCGGCCACGGCCACTAACTAGGGGCAGGACTGAAATCAAGAAGGGCCGGGGCGCACGCCCCGGCCCACATTTCGTTCGAGCCTCAGCTCTTGAGCTCGAGCTTCCACGTGGCGTCCATGGGCGTCCCCATGATCGGCACGCCCTTCATCGTTCCGTTGCCGGCAACCGTGAGGCCGGTGGCAACGTCCACCCAGACCGTGCTCTCGGCGCTCGCCGCGCCGTCGCCCGACTCCTTGGCGGTCGTCTTGATCTTAAAGGTGTCGAAGTTCTTCAACTTTTCGCGCCCAAGCACCTCGTAGGAGTAGCTCACATCGAGCGTGCCCTTTGTCTTGTCGCCCTTCAAGGTTGCTTCCCACTTAGAGCCGACGTCGACCTTGTCTTTGGGCCACATCGTGTTGTTGAGGTTGCCAAGTCGCAGCTCATCGCCGGAGGCTGAGGCCGACTCGACCTTTGTGATCGTGCCGTCGGCGCCGTAAGTCGTGGTCGTGGTCTGGTCACCGCCCTGATTGGGGACCTCCTGACCGCCTACCATAACGACCTGGTTCTTCGTCTCCTCGCTGACGACGAACGTGCCGTCGGCGTTGACCTTTGTGACCTTCTGGATGTTGTCCATGGTCACTGTGACCGCCTGGCCCTGGAAGTCGATGTCGATCTTCATGCCAAAG
>CAMLDW010000033.1 GCA_946479035.1 uncultured Chthonomonadaceae bacterium
CGTCACCTCCTGGCGGAAGTCGTCCACCGCCTGCGAGTAGTTGACGACGAGCGCGACGTTCGTGCTGTCGATCGGGATCTGCGTGAGGTTTCCTGCGCTCAGTCCGAGCGTTGCGCCGCTAGCGGCGGCCTCGACTGCGAAGTTTGCGTGCCATGCGACGAGCTCGCTCAGGCGCGCGGGGTAATAATCGGCCATTTTTTCGTCCTGGGGAAATGGCGGTAGCGCCTCTCCCCTGACCTTCGTAATGCGCTAGGCCGTGCGAAGTTCGCAGAACCTCGCGCGCAACGCGTTGCGCGCCGCCCGCGCCGCGGGCGGCGCGTCTTGCAACGCGCGCTGTGTGTGCCGCTGGGTGGGCGGCGCGCCGTGCAACGCGCGCTGGACGATACGCGGTGCGGGCGGCACGAGCGGCGACGCATTGCCGCTCGCTCCGCCCGCGTTGCGCGCGCCCGCGCCCGTGTTGCCGACAGTCCCGCCCGCGTTGCCGGTCAGTGCGCCCGCGTTGCGCGCGACCGCGCCCACGTTGCCGATGACCCCGCCCACGCTGTCGCCCGCTCCGCCCGCGTCGCCGATGGCTGCGCCTGCGCAGTTGAACCTGCCGCCCGCGTTGCGCCCCGCCGACGGTCCGTTGCCCGCCACTGGCAAAGCCCCGCCCATAGCCTGTTTGAACCTGGCGGGCCGCCGCGCCCGTACTTTGGCGGCGCACTGGTGTGGAAAGACGACAAGCTCCCCGGTAGCGGGACGCCCGGCGGTGCGGGCTTGGCGGTCTACTTCCGCGCTAGCGGCTCTTTCGACATTGCGTTCGAGCTCGTCGCGCTGGCCGCAGAGGTAGGCGACTCGCCCCTCGGCGGCGCGGGCACGACCGGTAGACTCCGTGGATTGATCGCCGCGCGCGGCCCGTGCCCACCTTGTCACAATAAGACCATGAAATCAGTTTCACTCGCGCTCCTTCTCGCCTTCGCTCCTTTCACCGCGCTCGCGCACCACAGTCGGCTCTTCATCCGCACGACGACGTTCGACCTCGGCCACCCGGGCCAGTGGTACTTCCTCGGCAACGCCTCCCTGCTCAAGTCCGGCGACGGCAACGCCTACGAGGTCGAGCCCGGCGTCTTCTACGCCTTCGGCGAGCGCGCCGACTGGGGGATCGAGGTCCATGACCACCTCGATGCGCCGCCCGGAAGCGGTCTCGGCTACGAGGCCACAGGTCTAGAGGTCCGCCACCGCCTCACCCTTAACTCAGGCGTCAACCATGCGATAGGGCTCGAGTACGAGGACAATCCGTTCAACGGCGAGCCGGGCGAGTTCCAGTTCCAATGGATCTTTGGCGAGGAGAACCCTGGATCGGCGTGGATGGCGAACCTCAGCGCGGCGATGACGAACGCTGCGCGCGAACAGGTCCACTACGGCTACAGCCTTGCCTGGGGCCGCACGGCGGGAGAGACGACCGGATACGCGCTCGAACTCTCAGGCGACGTCGAGTCGCACGGCGCGCACGAGCTCCTGCCCCAAGTGAGCTTCTCACTGGGCGACCAGAAGTTGCTCAAGGTCGGCGTGGGACTGGGGCTGACGAAAGAGTCGCCGGACTACACGGTGCGCGTCGGGTTCGTCAGCAAAATGAACTGACGCGCCGGTCGGTACGCGATCAAGTCGCCGCGACCGGGGATACGATGCGCGGGCGGTGCGGCGAGGGGAGCACCGCGTTGCGCGCGAGCATGAGCGCGAACGTGTTGAGCCCGTCCTTGGCGGGCGCGTCGAGCGCGTAGCGCATGCTGTCGCGCAGGTAGCGCTCGCACACGTCTCTCTGCCAGCCAGAGCGCGCGCACGCGCCTTCGACCACTTGTTCGAAGTGCTCGCGGCTCCAGGCGAGCGCCTCGTTCAAGAGCTCGACGAGGCGGGGGTCCAGGTCGTCGCGACCGACCCACGCTGCCCACACGAACGGGAGGCCGATCATGTCCTTCCACGCCTGCCCGAGGTCGATGACCTCGAGCCCGTCCGCCTGGGCCGCCATGCCGATGTCGCCGATGAGAACGCAGGCGTCGTGCCTTTCGAGCATCTCGGCGAGGTCGGGCGGGCAGTTCTCGACGACCGGGTCGGCGCCGAAGACCTCGCGAAGATAGCCGAGCGCGAGGGCGTTGCTGGTGAGCGAGCTCTGGTCGAGCGCGAGCGCCTTGATCTTGCCGAACGGGACCTTGCTGAAAAGGCGGACGCTCTCGGCGGGGCCGTCGCTGCCGATGCAGACGCCGTCGGCGATGGTGCGTCCGGGGGTGCGCAGCGCGTCGTAGGTCGAGACGAGCACGGCGTCGGCAAGCAGCTCGTCGAGCATCCTGGGAAGCCGGGAAGGGAGGTCGTACACGACCTGCACAGGGCTCTCATCGCCCAGCGACTCGAACCACGCGACGAGCGGGCGGGCGTTGACGAACGGGACGCAACCGACGGTGAATCGTGCCAACTAGACTTCCTTTCGCGCGACGGCGACCACGCTGCTGCCCCAGGGGAGCGAAGCCGCGGCGACCCATCGAGCCTCCATGTCCTGGAGTTTGACCAAAAACCGGTTGGAGGGGGGTGAGACCCTAGGTAGAGAGACCTTGGCGGGCCCCCACCGGAACTTGTCCAGGATGCGGATGAGCACGACGACCGGGAAGAGCAAGAAGACGCTGTAGGAGAGCTTTTGCACCTTCAGCCCTTGCTCCGCCAGGAGGTCCCGGACCTGCCTCTTCGTGTAGCGGCGGTGGTGCATCAGCGCGACGTCGTGCGGTCCCCACAGCCATCGGAACGCGGGGACGTTGAGCACGAGCACGCCGCCGGGCTTGAGCGAGCGCGCGATCCCGGCTACGGCGCCTTCGTGGTCTTTGACGTGCTCGAGGGTGTCGAGCGAGACGACTGCGTCGAGCGAGCCTTGCCTGAACGGGGGCCGCTCGGCGTTCCCTACCAAAAGGTTGACCAGCCCTCGCTCTTTGCAGAACCTGACTGCGATCGGGCTGAAGTCGAGGCCGATCGCGCGCTTGGTCTTCTGCAGATCGGCGAGCAGCGCGCCGGTGCCGGACCCGAGGTCGAGCACTGTGCGCGATCCCGGGGCGTACTTTTCCAGCAGCGCCAGGGCGAGGCGTCGGCGCGAGACGAACCACCAGTAGTGGTCCTCCGCCTGGCGCATCTTGGCGTACTCTTCAACGTTCATCGCGGGGCCTGGTGCGCCTGTTCCTGCCCGCGAGCCTGAGCTTGACGAGCTCGCCGAGCATGCGGGACCCGTCTCGGAGCATGTTGACCTTGCTCCCTTCCTGGTGCGACCAGCGGATCGGCACCTCGGCGATCTTGTACCCGAGGTCGCGGGCGATCATGAGAGATTCGAAGTCGAACCCGAAACCGTCGAGCTTGCACCGCTTAAAGACGTCGCGCGCCACGTCCTGTCTGAACAGCTTAAACCCGCACTGGGTGTCTTTGATCCCCTTGACCGCGAAGAGCTGCACGGCGAGGTTGAAGCTGCGGCCCGCCGCCTCCCGGTACCACGGCTGCCTGATCTCGAGGCGCGACTCTTTGAGCGGCCTACTGCCTATTGCGATGGGCGGGCCCTTCTCGACGGCGGCCCAGAGCTTTTCGACCTCCTCGATCGGAGCGGCGAGGTCTGCGTCGGAGAAGAGCAGCCACTCGGCCTCGGTCTCGAGCATCCCTTTGCGCACGACGAAACCCTTGCCCCGGTTGGGCTGGGAGTCGAGGAGCGCGAACCCCTTGTGCGCCGCCGCGAACTCCTGGACGATCCTAGCGGTGTCGTCCTTACTGCCGTCGTTGACGACCACGACCTTCCAGGGATATGCCTGTGCGCCCAAGTACTCGGCGAGGCGCCCGAGGGTGGGGAGGATGCGGTCGTGCTCGTTGTACGCAGGTACGACGACGCCGAGTCGGGGCTTGTCCAAGGCGGAGGGAGGATACCGGGCGAGACGGGAACCGGGGTCTGGGGTCTAGGGTCAGGGGCGAGAGGCGCGGGCCAAGGGGCCGGGCCTCCCAACTAGAACGGGGGGCGCTCGTGGAGGATGAAGAGGGTGCTGAGGCCGCGTGTCGGGGGGATCAGGAGCGAGCCACGGTAGTAGAGCATCGTGGACCCGCCGCCGTCGAGCGCGACGGCGTTCTTGACATGGAGCCTGGCCATGGCCCGGCCCATCTCGCTGAGAGTGACCTTGCTCTTGGTAGCCATCATCACAAAGCGCTGGTCGGAGGTCAGGCCGACGGCGGTTCGAGGGGCACGGCCCCAGATCGCGGAGTCGGTGAAGTGCTGGGAGCGGGGGTCGGGGGCGACTTTTCCGTCCTTCATCAGGCGCACTGCGCCGCGCAGGAGATAGCGGTACGCAGAGAGGTCGAGCGCCTGTTCGAAGCGGGTGTCGAAGATGTGGACCTTGCCGTACCAGTCGACCCCGACTGCGCTGCCGCGCTGGCCCTCCGCCATGACTTCGCCGTCCACGACGACGTCTGCGACGGGCTGTTGCGACTTGTAGCCGAAGAAGGTGCCGGTGATGGCGGCCGCAGGCTGCCTGTCCCCGATCAGGGCCCATGCGTTGCGCAAGCGGTCGGAGTAGTACGTCTCCGCCGTGACCTTGTTTTGAGACATGTCGGCGACGACGGCCTGGTAATAGACCTTGCCCTGCTTGAAGCTCTCGTAGTGGATCGGTCGTGCGACCGGCTTGCCCGGCGATGCGAGCACGACAGAAAAGATCAACCCGACTGCGAGTCCCATGGGAAAGCCTTGCTAGATCCCAGCCTCGGCGCCGGGCCTCTCACCTTTCCTTAATATACGGTCAGTTCCACACCGTCGTTAGATGCCAGTGCAGGCAATTGCCCTCGTTTTTCAAAGGAGTTGGGGATAGAAGGCCCGGGGACCAGGTTGCATCGCGCCCGACCTCGGGGCTAACCTAGGGATCGCGATGCGACCGCTCGCGGCAACGGTCCCCACCCATGGATGACAGCGAGGGCAGTGTTGGTTAAGACGGGCCTCACCCGGTTCGCCTGGGCGGTGCTCGCTTACACGGTCCCCGTGATCCTTTTCGGCGCGTTCGTGCGCGCAGGGCTCCACGGCGACGGGTGTGGAGCGAACTGGCCGGGGTGCAACGGCTCGCTGATCCCGAAGGGGACGAGCGCGAGCGAGGTCATCGAGTTCACCCACCGGGCATCGACCGGGATACTGGGGCTCCTCGTCGTGGGGCTCTTGGTGTGGACCTTCCTCTCCTTTGGCAAGGGGCACGCCGCGAGAAAGGCAGTCGTGTTCGTGGCGGCGCTGACCGTGCTCGAGGCGCTGATCGGCGCTGGCCTCGTCACTTTCAAGTGGGTGGCTCGGGACGAGTCGTTGGCGCGCGTGTTCGCCATGGGGTTCCATCTGGTCAGCACGTTCTTCCTCTTGGGATCGTTGGTGCTGACGGCGCACTTCGCGGCGGGCGGCGAGCGGGTGAGGATCAAGGGCCAGGGCGCGGTCGGGACCGCGGTCGTGGTGGGGCTCGCCGGGCTCGTGCTGCTCGGGATCACGGGCGCCATTTCCGCGCTCGGGGACACGATCTTTCCTGTCAAATCGCTGGTCGAGGGCCTGCAACAGGACATTGCGCCGACCTCCCACATCGCGGAGCGGCTGCGGTTCTTCCACCCGCTGATCGCGACCTCGGTGGGGCTGTTCTTGGTCTTCGCCTGCGGGATGATCGCTCGCAGCAGGCCGGACGCGAGGACGCGCACGCTTGCGAAGTGGGTTGTAGGTGCGTTCTTGGTCCAATTCGCGCTGGGAGTGACTAACCTGCTCGCCCTGGCGCCGATCTGGCTCCAGATCGTGCACCTGGCGATGTCGGACGTGATCTGGATATCGGCGGTGCTGCTGGCGGTCGCGGCGCTGCCTGAGCGGCTGGCCCAACCCGTCGGAGACTTGGCGGCAAGCCCGGCCGGCGCGGAGCCGAGAGGGTTCGTCGCCGCGGTGAAGGCGTACGTCGCCCTGACGAAGCCGCGGGTCGTGTCGCTTCTGGTCTTCACCACGGTGATGGCGATGTTCGTGGCGGCGCGGGGGTGGCCCGGGCTCTGGGCCGTCGTGCTGGCGTCCTTGGCCGGTTACATGGCGGCGGGCGCGGCGAACACGTTCAACATGGTCTACGAGCGCGACCTCGACGGGGCGATGGAGCGGACTTCCCACAGGCCGACCGTAACGCACGCGCTCTCCACCGCGCAGTCATTGACTTTCGGGTTCGCGCTGGCTGCGGGCTCGTTCGCGATCTTCTGGTCGGCGTTCAACCTTTTGGCGGCCATGATGGCGATGGCCGGGCTGCTGTTCTACTTCTTTATCTACACGATGGCGCTGAAGCGCCGGACCCCGCAGAACATCGTGATCGGCGGCGCAGCGGGGGCTTTCCCGCCGCTCGTGGGCTATGCGGCGGTGACGGGGCGGCTCGACCCGATCGCGTGGTACCTGTTCGGGATCATCTTCCTTTGGACGCCTGTCCACTTCTGGGCGTTGGCGCTGCTAATCAAGGACGACTACGCGAAAGCCGGGGTGCCGATGCTGCCGGTGGTGAAGGGAGAGCGGGCGACCGTGGTGCAGATCAGCGTCTATGCGCTCTTGACAGCCGTCGTTACAGTCATGCCGTTGTTCCAGGGCCAGGTGGGGTGGATCTACCTTGTGGGCGCGAGCGCGCTTAACCTGGGACTCGTCGTGCAGAGCATCCAGCTCTTGCGATACACTGACCGACCGCACGCGCGAGCGCTTTTCAAGTACTCGATGGTGTATCTCGCGCTGCTCTTCGTGGCGGCTGCGGTGGACCGGGCGGTGGTGGCGTCGTGACCGAGGTTGCGGCGAAGGGGCCGAGTCCAGTAAAGTTGGACGGACAGGGACAGTCTGGGACGCGAGGATTGGGATAGCACAGGATGGCGCAGCTCTTTAGACCGAACGCGAACACTTACGCGACCGTCAGCCTCATCGTTGGAGCCATCGTCCCCTTCAGCCTCTTCTACTTCGGTTCGACGATCACGCGCTCCCCTTACAACACGGGCGTCGGCGTGCCGCTCGACCAGCCGATCCCGTTCAGCCACAAGCACCACGCCAAGGAACTGGGGATCGACTGCCGGTTCTGCCACACGAACGTCGAGGTCGGCCCGACCGCGGGCCTGCCGACGACCGAGGTGTGCATGACCTGCCACTCGCAGATCTGGACGAACAGCCCTCTGCTCGAGCCGCTGCGCAAGAGCTGGGAGTCGGGCGTGCCGATCGAGTGGGTGAAGGTCAACAAGCTCCCCGACTTCGTGTACTTCGACCACAGCATCCACGTGAACCGAGGGATCAACTGCAACGTGTGCCACGGGCCCGTGCAGGAGATGCAGATCACGTTCAAGGGCGAGCCTTTCAGGATGTCCTGGTGCCTCGAGTGCCACAAGGACCCAGAGAAGTACATGCACGAGTACAAGGCGGGCGAAGACCCCCGGCAACAGATCTTCGAGCTCTATCTGCGCATCAGCGCGGGCGAGAGGCTCGAGCCGTTCGAGCACGAGGTCGCGGTCGGGCACTTTGCACAGGTGCCGAACGACAAGCCGCACGAGGAACTGGGGATCGCGCTCATGGAACAGCGCGGGATCAACAAGTCGCAGTTGGCGGACTGCTACGTGTGTCACAGGTAGGCGCTGAGTGAAGGTACTGAACGTTTTGAACGGAGCGGGCGCGGACGCGGCCAAGACCTTGGGCGAAAGGCTCAAGGGCAAGACGGGCCGTCGGTACTGGAAGAGCTTGGAGCAGCTCGCGGAGACGCCGGAGTTCCAGAAGTGGGTCGAGGACGAGTTTCCCCACAGGGCGTCGCTGGCGCAGCTCGACAGGCGCGACTTCTTGAAGTTCATGGGCGCGAGCCTGATGCTGGCTGGCCTGGGAGCCGCTGGCTGCCGCAGGCTGCCGGACGAGCGTCTCGTGCCGTTCATCGCTGGCCCGGACGACAGGGTCTACGGCAAGCCCGTCTACTTCGCCTCGATTTCGACCGTGGGCGGATACGCGACTGGCGTGAAGGTGAAGACGGACGACGGCCGGCCGATCAAGCTAGACGGAAACCCGAGGCACCCCGCGAGCCTGGGCGCCCTCGACGCGCGGACGCAGGCGCGGGTGCTGGACATGTACGACCCGGACCGCTTGCGCATGCCTATCAAGCTGGGAGAGCCGACTTCGTGGCACGCGTTCTCGACAGAGGTCGAGGCGAAGATGGCCGAGTTCGCCACTTCCGGCGGGGCCGGGGTCGCCCTGCTCACACAGACGGTGGGATCGCCGAGCTATCAGGCCCAGGTCAACGCGTTCTTGTTGAAGTACCCGCGCGCGCAGTGGGTGCAGTACGAGCCGGTGAACGACGGCAACCGTGCGAAGGCGGCGACGATGGCGTTCGGCAACGACCTGGAGACGCACCATGACTACGCTGCGGCGAACGTCGTGCTCTCGCTCGATTGCGACGCGATGATGGACGGCCCAGCTTGCGTGCGCACCCAGCACGACCTCATGTCGAAGCGCAACCTCGGCGAGGGCGGCAAGGCGATGAGCCGCGTCTACGCGGTGGAGTGCACCCCGACGACCCTGGGCGTGATCGCCGACCACCGGCTGCCGTTGCGCGCCTCGGCGGTGATGGGGTTTGCGCGTGCCTTGGCCGGGAGGCTGGGCGTCCCCGGAGTCGGGACCGCCCCGGCGCCGCCGGGCGTGGACGAGAAGTGGATTTCAGGGCTGGCGGCGGACTTGGTCGCGAACCCGGGCGCTTCCATCGTGGTCGCGGGCTCGCACCAGCCGGCGGACGTGCACGCGCTGGTGCACCTGATCAACGAGCATCTCGGGAACGCCGGGAAGACCGTGTTCCACACGGAGCCGTTCGTGCAGAAGCGCGGCTCGCAGGCAGGGGACCTGAAGTCGCTCGTCGCCTCGATGGCGGCGGGGCACGTGAGGGCGCTGTTCGTGCTGGACGGCAACCCGACGTACGACTCGCCGGCGGACGTGGACTTCAAGGGCGCCCTGGCGAAGGTGCCGCTCTCGGTCCACCTGAGCTCGCACGACAACGAAACGAGCGAGGGCTGCGTCTGGCGGATGCCGCTGAGCCACTTCCTGGAGTGCTGGGGCGACGGCAGAGCTTACGACGGCACGGCGAGCATCCAGCAGCCCACGATCCTGCCACTCTACGACTCGCGCAGCGAGATCGAGTTCATCGAGTGGTTGAACGGCGGCTCGCGCGACGGTCTGACGATCGTCCAGTCGACCTGGAAGGCAGCTTGGGGAGAGGCCGCGTTCACGGACAAGTGGCAGGCGTCGCTCTCCAGCGGTGTGGTCGAAGGGAGCGCTTCAGCTCCCGTGGCAACGGCAGCGATCGCGGGACTTGCGGGCGCCCTCAGGCCGGGCGACACGCCGAGCGGGATCGAGCTGGTCATCCTGCACGACCCGACGATCTACGACGGCCGTTATGGGAACAACGGCTGGCTGCAAGAGCTACCGAAGCCGATCAGCAACCTGACGTGGGACAACGCGGCGTACATGAGCTATTCGACCGCAGTGCAGCTGGGCGTGCCGACGGACACGAAGTACCTGGGGCTCATACCCGCCGACGGGGCTGCGCCGATGGTGAACATCACCGTGGACGGTCGAAACGTCGAGGCGGCGGTCTATGTGAACCACGGGATGGCGGACGGCGTGGTGCTCGTGCACCTGGGGTTTGGGCGGACGCGCGGTGGAAAGGTGCTGCTGCCCTTGCGCGACGACAGCGACCCGTATGAGGGCGGCGGGTTCGACGCATACCGGCTTTATAGGTCAGCCGAGAACCCGCACATGGTGGTGAACGGGGCTAAGGTCGAGGTCTCAAGCAACCACTACCCGCTTGCGAACACGCAGTTCCACAACACGATCGACACGACTCCGATCGATTCGGAGCGCGAGATCCTCGTGGAGATGTCGCTGGACGAGTTCATCAACGGCAAGCCGAAGGTGGAAAAGAAGAACGACTCGCTCTACGACCGCGACCTGGTCGCCGAGGCGCTGCCGCAGGGGGTCAAAGACCGCGCACCGAGCCTCGACGACTCGACGGTCGACAAGCAGGGCTGGGACGACCCCAAGAACTACCAGTGGGCGATGACGATCGACCTGACGCTCTGCACGGGGTGCAACGCGTGCGTGATCGCGTGCCAGAGCGAGAACAACATCCCGACGGTTGGCAAATACCAGGTGCAGCGCCACAGGGAGATGCACTGGATCAGGATCGACCGGTACTACGCAGGGACGGGCCCCGAGAGCGAATGGCCCGTGAAGGACCCTGTGATCCGGTTCCAGCCGGTGACTTGCATGCACTGCGAGAACGCTCCGTGCGAGCCGGTGTGCCCAGTGGCGGCCACGGTGCACAGCAAGGAGGGCCTCAACCAAATGGTTTACAACCGCTGTGTAGGGACCCGGTACTGCAGCAACAACTGCCCCTACAAGGTGCGGCGGTTCAACTTCTTGAACTACGGCAACCACGACGACGTGCCCGTGCGCGCGCTGCTGAACAACCCGGACGTGACGGTGCGCGGCCGCGGCGTAATGGAGAAGTGCACGTACTGCGTGCAGCGGATCGACCATGCGCGGATCGAGGCGAAGAAGCGCGGCGAGCGGATCAAGGACGGCGAGGTGACGACGGCGTGCATGGACGCGTGCCCGAGCCGAGCGATCATTTTTGGCGACAAGACCGACCTGAAGAGCGTGCTGGCGACCCGGCTAGCGGACAAGCGGGCCTACAAGCTGCTTGACGATGAGCTGAACACGCGCCCGAGGACGACCTATCTCGCGCGGGTAACGAACCCGAACAGGGAGGTCGAGGCATAGGATGGCTCAGAACGACCAACTGGACCAGCGGCTGATCACGGGCGATCACGACTACGCGTCGATCGACGAATCGATCGGCGGGGTAGTGCTCGACCAGCAGCGGCACATGTACCCGCCGGTGAAGGGCCCGTTCGGCCTGACAGCGAGCCCGTGGGTGCTGACGCTCTTGTTCGGGTTCACGTTCGTAAACGTGCTGCTGCTGGCGGTCACGGTGCTGGTTTTCAACGGCATCGGGGTATGGGGGAACAACCAGCCGGTGGGCTGGGGGTTCGACATCATCAACTTCGTGTGGTGGATCGGCATCGGCCACGCGGGGACGCTGATCTCGGCGATCCTGCTGCTCCTGCGGCAGACGTGGCGCAATTCGATCAACCGGATGGCAGAGGCGATGACGATCTTCGCGGTGATGTGCGCGGGGATGTTCCCGCTGCTGCACACGGGGCGGCCGTGGGTGGCCTACTGGCTGTTCCCGTACCCGAACATCATGGGCCTGTGGCCGCAGTTCCGGTCGCCGCTGATCTGGGACGTGTTCGCGGTCAGCACGTACTTCACGGTCTCGCTGCTGTTCTGGTACGTGGGGCTGATCCCCGACTTTGCGACGCTGCGCGACAGGGCCAAGAAGCGCGCGGCGCAGATCTCTTACGGGATCCTCTCGATGGGTTGGCGCGGCTCGGCCAAGCACTGGCACCGGTACATGCACGCCTCGATCATCCTGGCCGGGATATCGGCGCCCTTGGTCCTTTCCGTGCACTCGATCGTGTCCTTCGACTTTGCGATGTCGATCGTGCCGGGGTGGAACATCACGATCTTCCCTCCGTACTTTGTGGCCGGCGCCGTGTACGCGGGGTTTGCGATGGTGATCCTCTTTGCGATCCCGCTGCGCAAGTGGTACAAGCTCGAGGGCTTCATCACGATGAAGCACTTCGACTGGATGGCGAAGGTGATGCTGGCCACGGGGCTCATCGTGGCCTATGGGTACACAGTGGAATGGTTCTATGCTTGGTACAGCGGCGTACCGGTCGAGAACTCGCTCGTCTGGAACAGGGTCCACCTGTGGAACGCTCCCTACTCATGGGCCTACTGGATGCTGATCCTGTGCAACGTCGCGATCCCTCAGGGGCTCTGGGTGCCGAAGCTACGACGAAACTTCAAGTTCTTGTTCTTTGTCTCGCTCGTGATCAGCGTGGGCATGTGGCTCGAGCGGTTCGTGATCATTCCGATGTCGCTGACGCGGGACTATCTGCCGAGCTCGTTCGGATACTACTCGCCGACGATCTGGGACTACTCGCTTTTCGCCGGGACGATCGGGTTCTTCATCTTCATGATGATGCTCTTCGTGCGGTTCTTGCCGATGATCACGATCTTCGAGATCAAGGAGCTCAAGCACCACCTCGGGCACGAGGGCGATCACGAGCGCGCTGCGCAGGAGGCGAAGGTCTAGCATGTCGCACGGCCGAGACACGTCTCCCAAGCCGTACGGCTTCACCGCGGAGTTCCGGACTCCGGAAGCGCTGCTCGCGGCGGCGACGAAGGCGAACGCTGCCGGCTACCGCGACGTCGACGCATATTCGCCGATCCCGGTGGAGGGGCTGGTCGAGGCGATCGGATGGCGGGACGACAGGGTGGGGTGGATCACCTTTTTCGGGGGCCTGGGCGGGATCATCACCGGGCTATTGCTGGAGTGGTGGGTATCCGTGATCGCGTACCCGCACAACGTGGGCGGCAAGCCGCTCTTCACCCTGCCGATGTTCGTGCCGGTGTTCTACGAGTGCACGATCCTCTTCTCCGCTTTTGCGGCGACCTTCGGGATGATGGCGCTGAACCAGTTGCCGAAGCCGCACCACCCGGTGTTCAACTCGGCGGCCGTTCAGAGGGCATCGCAGGACCGGTTCGTGCTGTGCATCGAGGCGACTGACCCGCAGTTCGAGAGGGAGCGCGTGAGGCAGTTTATGGACGGGCTCGGGGCGGACTCGGTGGAGTACATCGAGACAACGGAGGGGTATTGATGGGCAGGCTCGCCAGGGCGCTACGTGCGCTGTGCTACGGTGTGCTGGTCCTTGCCGTCGCGGGCTGCCACTGGGACATGTGGACGCAGCCGAAGTACAAGGCGCAGGAGCACACCGACTTCTTTGCGGACGGTTCTTCGAGCCGGCTGCCCGTGAAAGGGACGGTGGCCTACGGCGCGCCGAAGCCGGACATGGCCATGACGCGCGGCTACGTAAACGGACAGCTTATCGACAAGATGCCTGTGCCGCTGACTGCCGAGCTGCTGAGGCGCGGGCAGGAGCGGTTCAACATATTCTGCAGGCACTGCCACGGGGCGATCGGAGACGGGAAGGGGATGATCGCAAGGCGCGGCTACAACATCGAGCGACCGGTGGCGAACTACCACACCGACCGCCTGCGCGCGATGCCCATCGGGCACTTTTTCGACGTGATCACCAACGGCTATGGCGCTATGTTCCCGTTCAGCGACCGTATCCCGGTCGCGGACCGCTGGGCGATCGCCTCGTACGTCCGGGCGCTACAGCGCAGCCAGCATGCGACGATGCAGGACGTGCCGCAGGACGTGCGAGCGAAGCTCGACGACCCTGAGTCGCAACTGCCGAAGGAGACGACCGGCGAAGAGGGCGAGGGCGCGCCGAAGGCGGAGGGAGGCAAATGACGGAGCAGAGCCGGTTCCACACCAGGTTTACGACGATCGGCGCGGTGCTGCTCGTCGTCGGCGGCGCGATGCTCGCGCTGAACTTTAGCCCGCAGTCCTACTTCTACGGCTGGGTGTTCTGGGCGTGCATGACGTTCGGGTGCCTGGCGCTCTCGCTGTTGCACCACATGGCGAAGGGGAGCTGGGGCTATCCGATCATGCGGCTGCTGGAGGCCGGCGGAGGATGGCGGATGCTCGCTCTGTTCGGGCTCTTCTTCGTGCCGATCGCGCTAGCTTGGAAGAACGAGCTCTATTCATGGACGCAGCCGGCTGTGGCGCACCTTCCCAAAGTAGCGGCGAAGATGCCCTTTCTAAACCTGTTCGGATACTTGTCGCTGGGGACTTTCGCGGTTTTCATTTTCTGGGCCTATCGCAACGAGGCTTGGCAGAAGAAGGAGGACGAGACGGGCGACGAGAAGTACCTGCGGTGGAAGACGAACTGGAGCAGCGGGTTCTTCCCGTTCTTCGTGCTGATCATAAACTTCGCATTCACGATGTGGGTGATGTCGATGCGGCCCGAGTGGTTCAGCACGATGTACGGGATTTGGTTCCTCATGCAGCAGGCCCTTGGCGCGATGGCGATCATGGCGATCATCGTCGGGACCCAGGCGAAGAAGGAGCCGTTCGTGGGCGTCGTGACGCCGCAGCTGACGAAGGACATCGGAAACCTGATGCTGACGATGACCCTGCTCTGGGCCTACTTCAGCTTTAGCCAGTACCTGGTCATCTGGTCCGGGAACCTGCCTGAAACGATCGCGTATTGGGTGGAGCGCCGACAGGGCGGGTTTGAGCACTTGGGCGGGGTCCTGATCGCGTTCGGCTTCTTCGTGCCGTTCCTGATGCTGCTCTCGCCCCGGATGAAGCGCGAGCCGAGGCTGCTCGCGGTCGTGGGCGTGACGGTGCTCTTCGCGCGGCTTCTGGACATCCATTACAACGTCGCACCGATGTTCCGTTCTTCGGTGGTGCCGAAGGTGGGGGACGTGGGCGGGCTGCTCTTCTTCGGCGGAGTGTGGTGCCTCGCCTACGGCTACTTCGTCACGACGCGCTCTCTCATTTTGAAAGCCCAACCGCAACTCAAGGAGGCTCACGAGCATGCATGAGCACGAGCAAGACGACCCCGAACAGCTGAGCGAGATAGAGAAGCTCGGATACGACCCGCGCGACGTGCCCGTCGAACAGACGTGGAAGCACGCGGTCGGGCTGTTCATCAGTTGCGGAGTCGTAATGATCCTCGCGTGGCTCGTGATGGAGATCTTCGATCAGACGAACGGCTCGAGCATGGTCGGAAAGCAGGACATCACGAAGCAGGCGCGCGCGGTCGAGCCGCAAGACCCGTTCCCAAAGATCCAGAGCAACATTGCTGCGAGAGACGACATCAAGAACCTGCGGCACGAGGAGCTTGTGAAGACCGAGACCTATGGCTGGGTGGACAAGGGCGCGGGCACGGTCCACATCCCGGTTGAAGAGGCGATGGGCAAGCTCCTGACCGAAGGGCTTCCGGTGACGAGCACGCAGGCCCCGCCTTCGCTCGGCGTCGCGCCGGGGAAGAACGGCGGCCCGCCGGTCGCGGCGGGGACGGGCACGAACGCGGCGCCGCCGACGGGGGCAGGGAATTGAGGCGCTTGTTCTGCGCCGCTGGGCTCTGCATGCTGGGCGCGCTCGCCTTTGCGCAGTACTACGGGCCGAGCTCGATCCAGGACCCCGGCACGGGCCGGCGGGCGGTGAGGGCGCCACAGTCCGAGATCGGCGTCGACCAGAAGCTCAACGACTACGTCCCGATGGACGCTGTGTTCACCGACTCGGACGGACGGAAAGTGCAGCTGCGCGAGCTCTTCAAGGGGCGGCCGGTCGTGCTGATGCCGCTCTTTTTTGCGTGCCCTGGGGTCTGCACTCTGGAGCTGGACAACATGGTCGAGGCGCTTCGCGGCTTCAGGAGCGACTTCGTCGGCAGGGACTTCGACGTCCTGACGGTCTCGATCAAGCCGACGGAAGGGCCGGAGGCCGCCAAGGCGCGCAAAGACCAGATCCTGGACAAGTACGACCGGCGCGGCGCGGAAGAGGGGTGGCACTTCGTCACAGGCAGCCTAGACCAGATCCGAAGGCTGACGGACTCGATCGGCTTCCGGTTCACATACGATTCCGAGGCGGACGCGATCGTTCACCCGGCGTGCGTCGTGATCCTCACCCCGGAGGGGCAGGTCTCGCGCTACTTCCTCGAGACCGACTATCCGCAGCAGGAGCTGCTGGACACGATCAAGTCTGCGGCAAAAGGTCGGATCGGGCGAAAGGTGGACAGCGACTCGATCTGGAACTGCATCCACATCGACCCGCTGACCGGGCAGCGGAGCCTCAATATCATGAAAGTGCTTGACCTCGCGGCGATCTTCACTCTGTTGGCGCTCGCGGTCTCGGTCGTGTTCATGACCTTGAAGTACCGGACCACGGCGCTGAGCGCGGAGAAAAAGGCTGATGGCGGTGAGGAGAAGGAATGAACAACTTCCCGTTGGCGCCGCCGCAGGCATCCGAGCACGCGTACAACTACGACGCGCTTTTTTGGGCGATCACGGGCCTGACGATCTTCTTCACGCTGGTCGTGGTGCTCATCGTGGGGTTCATGGCGACGAAGTACCGCAAAGGCAGCAAAGCGAGCCGGCGCGGGCAGATCGACGGGCACCTGGGACTGGAGCTCACTTGGACGGTGATCCCGCTCGTGCTGGGGATCGTGATCTTCGCGTGGTCGACCAAGAACTTCATGGTCCAGCGCGCGATGCCTAAGGACGGCATCGAGATCTACGTCATTGGCAAGCAGTGGATGTGGCACGTGCAGCACATGAACGGGATCCGCGAGATGGACGAGATGCACGTGCCGGTAGGGATCCCCGTAAAGGTCACGATGATCTCGCAGGACGTGCTGCACGCTCTGTTCCTGCCGGACTTTCGGACTCAGTTCCACGTCGTCCCCGGCCGTTACACGACCCTGCACTTCACACCGACGAAGGTCGGCGTCTACAAGATGCTCTGCGCGATGCACTGCGGCACGCAGCACAGCGAGATGGTGGGCAAGGTGTTCGTGATGAGCCAGGAGGACTACGCCAAATGGATGGAGACGGGCGGCAACCGGTTCGAGCCCAAGCCGATGACGATGGCGAAGTCCGGCGAGATGCTCTTCAACAAGAAGGGGTGCGGCAACTGCCACACGGACCAGGACAACGAGCGCGCGCCGACGCTCATGGGGCTGATCGGAGGGACGCGGAGCTTTACAAACGGCACTACGACGGTCGCGGACGAGGACTACGTGCGCGAATCGATCCTCGAGCCCTATGACAGGATCACGAAGGGCTACATCAACACGATGACGGCGTACAAGGACCAGCTCACCGAGGAGCAGGTGCTCCAGCTCATCGAGTACATCAAGAGCCTGGGGCAGTCTCCCAGCGGCACAGGGAAGATCGTCCCGTACGAACAGCCGGACAAGACGCTGAGCGTGACGCCAGGGCAGCCGGACAACGCGACGAGCACCGCCAACAAGCGCAGGTCTGCGAGCGCGACACAGTTCCAGCAGTTAGGAGACCACCCATGAGCACGGCGACAGTAGTCAAAGAGCAGCAAGAGAAGAACTACCTGAACGCCGACCACACGATCTCCTCGTGGCTGCTGACGACGGACCACAAGCGGATCGCGGTCCTCTACCTGATCTCGATCACGTTCTTCTTCTTCATCGGAAGCATCGCGGCGGGCATGGTGCGGCTGGAGCTGACCTCTTCGCACGGGCTGATGCTGACCTCCGAGGCGTACAACAAGATGTTCTCGGCGCACGGCGTCGTGATGATCTTCTTCTTCCTGCTGCCTTCGATCCCGGCGGCGATCGGCAACTTCGTCATACCGATCCAGATAGGGGCGAGGGACCTGGCGTTCCCGCGCCTGAACCTGCTGAGCTGGTACCTCTACGTCATCGCGGGCGTGCTGATCCTGATCGCGATGGCCACGGGCGGGTTCGACGCAGGGTGGACTTTCTACACGCCGCTCAGCTCGCTCTACTCGGACACGCAGATCACGATGGCGCTGACCGCGATCTTCATCGCGGGGTTCTCTTCGATCTTTACGGGCCTGAACTTCATCGTCACGGTGCACAAGATGCGCGCGCCGGGCATGACGTGGTTCCGGATGCCGCTGATGGTGTGGGCGAACTACGCGACCAGCCTCCTGATGATGCTCGGCACGCCGGTGGTCGCGATCACCCTGTTCCTGGTTATCCTGGAAAGGTGGCTCGGCATCGGCATCTTCAGCCCCGAGATCGGCGGCGACCCGGTGCTCTTCCAGCACATGTTCTGGTTCTACTCGCACCCGGCGGTGTACATCATGGTCTTGCCGGGGATGGGCGTGATCTCTGAGCTGATCTCGGCGTTCAGCAAGCGCCCGGTGTTCGGCTACAGCTTCGTCGCGTTCTCCTCGCTGGCGATCGCAGGGCTGGGGTTCCTCGTGTGGGGGCACCACATGTTCGTGAGCAGCCAGTCGGTCTACCTGAGCGTGATCTTCTCCCTGATCACGTTCCTCGTCGCGGTGCCTTCGGCGATCAAGGTGTTCAACTGGGCATTCACGATGTACAAGGGGCACATCGAGTTCAAGACGCCGATGGTCTACGCCATCGCGTTCCTCGGCCTGTTCCTGATCGGCGGCCTGACTGGGCTCTTCCTCGCTTCGCTGGACACAGACGTGCACCTGACCGGCACGTACTTCATCGTCGCCCACTTCCACTACGTGATGGTGGGCTCGTCGACGATCGCGTTCTTGGGCGCTGTGCACTTCTGGTGGCCCAAGATGTTCGGCAAGATGTACAGCGAGTTCTGGGGGAGGTTCTCGGCGATCACGATCTTCGCCGGGTTCAACTTCACGTTCTTCCCGCAGTTCATCCTCGGCTACCTGGGAATGCCGCGGCGCTACCACTACTACTTCTTCGAACCGAGCTGGGAGGTCTACAACGTGATGTCGACGATGGGCGCGTCGATCCTGGCGATCGGGTTCCTCATGCCGGCGTTCTACTTGACGGCCTCGCTGCTCAAGGGCGAGAAGGCGCCGCAGAACCCTTGGGGCGCCAAGGGGCTGGAGTGGGAAAAGGCCGCGAGCCCGCCGGTCACCCTCAACTTTAGCCAGCCGGTGGTCGTCACGGAGCCGGCCTACAACTATCCGACCGAGGACGACAGGCCGCGGCCAGCGCTGCAGTCGCAAGGAGGCAAGGGCTGATGGCCGAGCACGCGATGCACCACGGGCAGGGCGAAGACGTCGTCTTTCCGCAGTACGAGACGATCGAGCAGCAGCACGAGAGCTACGTCGTCGGGATGTGGACCTTCCTCGTCACGGAGGTGATGTTCTTCGGCGGCCTGTTCCTGGTCTACACGCTCTACCGGTGGAAGTACGCGGGAACGTGGCACACCCTCTCCGAAAAGTACGTGTCCTGGGAGTGGGGCGGCCTGAACACCACGATCCTGCTCATCAGCTCGTTCTTCGTCGCGATGGCGGTGCAGAAGGCGCAGAAGAAAGAAACGAAGGTTTCGATCAACTACCTGTGGCTGACCGTGCTCTGTGCGTTCGGGTTCCTGGCGATCAAGTACATCGAGTACAGCCACAAGATCCACGACCACCTCTTCCCGAACTGGTCGTTCGTCGCGCCCGCGGGCGTCGACCCAGGGCAGGCCCGCCTCTACATGAGCCTCTACTTCGCGATGACGGGCCTGCACGGCGTGCACGTGGCGATGGGAATCATCGTGATCACGACCCTGATCTTCATGACGAAGGCGAAGGCGCCATCCATCTCGGACTACATGCCGACGGAGATGATCGCGCTCTACTGGCACTTCGTCGACCTCGTGTGGATATTCCTCTACCCGCTGTTCTATCTGATCCCGCACTAAGACCATGGCCAGCCTAGCGCACTACGAACACGGACACCACGTCACACCGACGCGGCACCTCACGATCACTTTGATAAAGCTGATCGTGCTGATGGTGCTCACGGTCGTGCTCGCAAGGGTCACACCGCTGCCGAACACGTGGGCGGCGAACCTGGTCGCGATGGGGATCGCCGTCACCAAGGCGGTCTACGTCATCAGCATCTTCATGGGCGTGAAGTTCACGACCAACCTCGCAAAGCTGTTCGCGATCGGAGGTTTCGTTTGGCTGACCTTGATCTTCGGGATACTGATCGACTACGCCTCGCGGCCCTGGGAGCCGGTCAAGGGGTGGGAGCCCGAGCCCTCGACCTCGCTGCCGCGCACGCCTGAGCAGAAAGAGTAGCGATTACCCCTGTTGCGTCAGGCGCAGCAGCTCTTGTGTGGCCCAAGCGAGGATCTCTTCGTCCGTCGTACCGTCCTCAAACTTGCGCGCCCCGCCCCAATCTACGCGCGTGAAGCAGAAAGCCGGGCGCGGGAGGACCTTGCCGTACGGCATTACGCGGTTCGTGTTGCGCAGCCCGCAGCACAGGACGGGCACGTCCGCCTTGCGGACGATGAGAGCCGAGCCGGCGAGCAGCGGCTGCAGCCTCCCGTCCTCGCTCAGCTGGCCCTCGGGGAAGATGCACACTGCCTCGCCCGAGCGCAGCAGGTCGATCGCGTGCTGGATCGCGGCGCGGTCCGGCGCGCCGCGCTTGACGGGAAAGGCGTGGAACCAGCGGATCAGGTGCTTGAGTACGGGGATCTTGAACAGCTCGCTCTTGGCCATGTAGTGGATCGGCCTCTTGCATGCGATCTGGACCGCCACCGGGTCGAGGTCTGCGATGTGGTTGGATAGGATGAGCAGGCCGCCCGTGCGCGGGACGTTCTTGCGGCCCTTCGTCCGCACGGGCCCGAGCAGGAGCATGAGCAGCCAGACAAGGAACCTAAGGACCGGGTAGGCGATGCGGACCGATGCGTTGTGCTTCAAAGCCGCTCCACCAGCATCTTGAGCGCCTCGGGGTAGGCGGTGTGCTCGAGGTCGAGCACGCGCTCGGCGAGCGACTCCGGCGTGTCGTCCGGCAGCACGGCGCACCTCTTCTGCAGCAGCACCTCGCCCTCGTCGTACCTCTCGCTGACGAAGTGGACCGAACAGCCGCTCTCCGTCTCGCCAGCTGCGATCACCGCCTCGTGCACGTGCAGGCCGTACATCCCTTTGCCGCCGTGCTTCGGCAGCAGCGCGGGGTGGATGTTGAGGATGCGCCCCTCGTAGGCGCGCACGACCTGCAACGGCAGGAGGAACATGTACCCGGCCAGGCAGGCGACGTCGATCCTCTCTTCTTTGAGGAGCTTGAGGAGTACTTCCTCGTAGTCGTCCTCCCTGGGCACTGCGGCGACCTTCACGCCGAGCGCCTGCGCGCGAAGCACTGCGGGGGTGCCCGGTTTGGTAGAGACGACGAGCGCGGGCTCGGCCGGGACGTCGCCGCTCAGGCAAGCGGTGATCAGCGAGGCCATGTTCGACCCGCGGCCCTTCGTGCCCACGAACACGGCGACTCTGGGTTTGTGGCCGTGCGACACGGCGTGGTTTTACCATCCGTTCCGATAAGAGCGATCCAGAGTCCCGCAAGCCCCTATGGGCCGTGGCCTTCCGGCACCCGATCTTCGAGGACGGATCGTACGACGTCTCCAAGTTTGCGGAGGTCGATCGGCTTGGTGAGGTAGTCGCGCGCACCGGCCTCGAAGAGGCGCTTGATCTGCCGGGTCATTGCGTCGGCGCTGACGACGACGACGGGAATCTCCTTTGTGAGCGGGTCTGCCTTGAGGCGTTTGAGGACCTCATAGCCCGGGATGTCCGGGAGGTGGAGGTCGAGGAGGATCAGGTCGGGCCTCTCCTTGAGCGCAAGCTCGAATCCCTCGTCGCCGCGCGTGGCCGAAAGAAGCTGGATTTCGCCCCACTCTTCGAACGCGAGTTGGAGCAGTCGGAAGTTGGAGAGGTTGTCCTCGATGTAGAGGACCTTGGGCGTTCCCTGCACAATCGGTGTGGCTCCGAGGTCGGCTAGGATATCGGTTCCCTTCTTTTTCAAGGCAATCGAAGTGGTCTTGAAAAAGAGCGAGAAGGTAGAGCCTTGGTCGGTTGACTCTGTCAGTTCGATCGAGCCGCCCATCAAGTTCATGAAACTGCGGCTGACGACGAGCCCAAGTCCGCTGCCCTCGATCGATAGGTCTCCAAATCGCTTGAACGGCTGAAAGAGCGAGTCGTGGTCTTCCGTCTTGATGCCGTGCCCCGTGTCTCTTACGTCGACGCGGACGCTTCCCTGGCCGATGTCGAGACAATTGATTCTTACTGTGCCGTAAGGCCGGTTGTACTTGATCGCGTTGGAAAGGACGTTAATGACGACCTGTATCAGCCGCTTCCGATCAGCGTGAACGGCAACCTCGTTGAGCGAAGATACGTCCGAATCGATCGTGACCTCCGCTTGCTTGGCAAGCGGCCCGACGAGGTCGATGGCGTGTTCGACGACCTCTTTGAGCTCGACCGGCTCGATCGAAAGCGTAAGCGTGCCGGTCTCTATCCTGGACAAGTCCAGGACCTCGTTGATGAGTAGCAGGAGGTGGTCGCCTGCCCTGATGATCGCGCTGGACGCTTCCTGTATCCGGGGGTCGTCGTAGCGCATGGCGAGCAGTTGCGCGAACCCCAGGACCGCGTTGAGCGGCGTGCGCAGCTCGTGGCTCATGCGCGAGAGGAACTCGCTCTTTGCCTCGTTGGCGCGCTCGGCGGCCTCCTTGTCGAGCGTCATCTGCTCGGCTCTCTTACGTTCGGTAATGTCGCGCACGATGCCGGTAAAGACTCTCCCCTCTTCGGTGGCGGTCTCGCTCACGGCAAGCTCCAGTGGGAAGGCCTCCCCGTTCTTTCGCCGCCCCTCGACCTCGCGGCCGATGCCGATGATCTTACGTACGCCGGTGTCCCCATAGTTCTTGAGGTATCCGTCGTGCTGCTCGTGGTAGGGGGACGGCATGAGGATCTTGACGTTCTCGCCGACGAGCTCTCCTTCAGAGTAGCCAAAGATGGCCGTGGTCGCCGGGTTTGCGGTAATGATCGTGCCCTGCTCGTTGATCGTGATGATTCCGTCTACGGCCGTGTCTACAACGGCCTTCAGGAGCGCGCGCTCCTTCCGGAGCTGCTCCTCTGCACGCGCCCGCTCAGAGATGTCGCGCACAATGCCAGTAAAGATCGGGCCCTGCTCGGTCGTCGTCTCGCCAACCGCAAGGTAGATTGGGAAAACGGCTCCGTCCTTTTTCCGTCCTTGGACCTCGCGCCCGATACCGATGATCTTTCTGTCGCCAGTCGTCGCGTAGTTGTGCAGATAGCCGTCGTGCTCCTCGTGGTAGGGGGACGGCATGAGGAGCTTCACGTTCTGGCCGATCAGTTCCTGGCGGGTGTAGCCGAAGATGCGCTCGACGGCATGGTTGGCAGTAATCACAGTGCCGTTCCTATCGATGGTAAGAATCCCGTCGACGACAGTCTCAAGGACGGCCTGTAGCAGCCCTGCTGCCTGCCGTTCCTTTTCCTCGCCACTTCCACCGGGTTTCTTCATGGCCAGCGTCCGCGCAGTGCCGCAGTCTATCCCTCAACCCCTCTATCCCTCAACCCCTTGGGGTTGAGGGTTCCGATCCGATCGCACAAGCCTCAACCGCAAGCGGCTGAGGCATAGGGCATTACGGCGACAGACCGCGCAAGGGGTCTTGCGGCTCCGAGAAGAGTGGCGGGAACGTGTGGGAATCGAACCCACCCTGCGCCCGAGGGCGCAACGACGGTTTTGAAGACCGCGAGGCACACCAGCACCCATTCGCTCCCGCTCTTCGCCGGTTCTACCCGTTCG
>CAMLDW010000034.1 GCA_946479035.1 uncultured Chthonomonadaceae bacterium
AACGCGGACTCAACTTTGGTTGATGCGTCTTCCCTTGCGCGGGCGGGCACTCGAACCTTGACCCCCACCCTAACCCTCCCCCAAGGGGGAGGGAACGCGCGCGGCAAATCCGAAGGCGGAGGGAACCGATCAGCGCAGACGGAAGTGGTCCGCAAAGCGCGACCAAAGTTCGGTCATGGAGCGATTAGCGCTACCGCGAGCGGCGCAGTGGTGGTGGCGAGCTACCACCCCAGCCAGCAGAACACGTTCACCGGGAAACTGACAGAGCCGATGCTCGACGAAGCGGTGGCCGCGTTCGTTAGCTTCCTCGATTGACGAGCAGTTCGCGCGCAAGGGTCATGCGCTTGAGCTGTCCGCCGCTAGATACCGCGACCTCGACGGAGGACCCGACCTTGCCCCTTAGGAGGGAGAGGACGTGGCGGTATGTAACTTTTTCCAACACTTCGTCGCCGACGGAGACTAGGTAGTCGCCCTCTTTGACGCCAGCACGCTGGGCTGGACTGTTCGGGGTCACGTTGACGACGACCATGCGCTTTTCGCCCGGGCTATAGACAGCGACGAGTCCGACGTTCCCTTCGGGCTCGTCGACGGTCGTGCCGGAGAAGTTGTCGAGCCAGACCCGTCGGCGCTTGAGGTCGATGGTCGCGTTGAAGTGCTTGAGGAAGCCGAACCCGACGGTGCCGTCGTGGCGCGCGGAGGAGGACGGAAGGTCGATGATGCTCCAGACCGACTCGTGGACGGGCACGCCGAAGATCTGCAGATCCTCCATCATCATGTACCACTGTTCGACGATGCCGGACGCGACCTGCGCGCGCCCGATGAACTTTGGCTGTGCGTCCTCGCTCCAGAGGCCGACGCGCTCTAGGACGTCCTTGTGGGTGGTGGCATAGAAGGCGTTGCCGGTGTCGAGCGCGAGGACCATCTGCTTTCCGGTCTTGACGCGCACGGGGAGCTCGATGGAGTTGTTGCCGAGCGGGAGCATCTTGATGAGGAACGTGCGTTTGTTGTCCGGCTGCATGGCGCTGATGTCGTAAGTGGAGGGGTGGATGATGAACTCTTTCTTCTCGAAGTTGATCTCGGTAACGAACGGTGCGAAGACTTCGAGCCCCATGATCCCGTCGACGTGGGTGCCGTAGCTCTCGGTGTAGTCGGACGTTGGGAGCTGCACGACCTCCATGCCGTCGTGGAAGGCGCTGAACGGCCCGAGGTCGAGGCTCGTGACCTTGATGGTGTCGGCCTCGAAGACTCCGACGAAGTCCTGGAGCCCCATCTTGCCGGTGGGTTTGCCCAGGTTGATGTGGGGGCCGATGACGAAGGAGCCGGCGAAGCCGGTGTCGAACATACAGGCGACGTCCTTTCCGTTGACCTTGGCGTGGACGACGATGGCGTCCTCGCCGACCTCGAAGGGGATCTCGGCCAAAGGCGCGCCCTGGGCGCCCAGAAAGGCTGTCGCTAAGAGTGCCAAGTTCATCGTCGGAATGCCTACCTATTGGAGACGCTCGAAAGGGCTCCGCCGCACGGTTTGGGCGGGACCCCCGTTTTATATCACGAATCCGGCGGTCCCGTCCCGGGCCCGGCAAGGTTTCCTGTATACTGGCGCCCAGTTCAGACTGGCCGTTTGGCCGTCTCATCGACCGTACGTAGAGGTTAGGAAAGTGAAACTCCAAAATCGACTTTACCAATTCTGCACAGCGTCTCTGGCGGCCCTTTCGCTGGCATTTGTCGTGGCCGGCTGCAAGGGCGGGGCCGAACCCCCAACCGACGGCGGTGGCAAGCCGGTCGGTGACAACGCCGGAACCACCGGAACGAACCCGACAGGGGACGCGACGCTCCGAGGACGACCGGCCCCTAGCAAGAACGGCCCGGCGATCGGCGACGTAATCAAGATCGGTCTTGTGGCGAGCCAGAACGGGCCGCTCGTGCCGTGGGGCAAGGACTGCATCGACGGAGCGCAGCTGGCTGTCGACCAGGCCAACGCGGCCGGCGGAGTCGACGGCAAGAAGATCCAACTGATCGTGGAGGACAGCGCGAGCACGCCGGAGGGCGGCAAGAGCGCGGCGGAGAAGCTCGTGAGCCAAGGGATCGTGGGCATGCTGGGCGAAGTTTCGAGCGGCATCACGCAGCCGATGTCCCAGGTCAGCTATGACGCAGGCATCCCGCAGATCGCGGTCGGCGCGACGAAGACTACGATCACGGACTACGGGTCGAATATCTTTCGCGTGTGCTACACGGACGACTTCCAGGGCCCGGTCATGGCGAAGTTCGCGTATGAGACGCTCGGGCTTCACAACGTCGCGATCATGACCGACGAGAAGCAGCCCTACTCGCAGTACTTGAGCCGCACGTTCAAGGACTACTACACGAAGCTGGGAGGAACAATCGTCGCCGAGGAGTCGTACGAGTCTGGGCAGACGACGTTCACGGGGCAGATCTCGAACATCAAGGCGAAGAACCCGGAGGGGATCTTCCTGAGCGGCTACTTCAACGAGGTCGGGCCGATCGTCAAGCAGGCGGGACAGCTCGGTCTGAAGAACGTCAAGTACTTCGGCGGAGACGGATGGGATAGCACGGAGATCATCAAGAGCGGCTTCCCGACGATCGTAGGCGCCTACTTCTGCAACCACTACAACTCTCACGAGACGCGGCCGGAAGTGCAGGACTTCCTAATGGCTTGGCTCAAGAAGTACCCGAACCCGCCGGGGACGACGATGGGTGCGCTCGGCTATGACGCGGCTGCGCTGATGATCGACGCGGTCAAGCGCGCGAAGACGAAGGACGCGCACGGCCTGATCGACGCGATCGAAGAGACGACGAACTTCAAGGGCGTCAGCGGGAGCATCACGCTCAAAGGCATGAAGGGCAACCCTGCCAAGCCCGCGCTCGTCGTCAAGGTCACGGCCAAGGACTTCGTCCCGGCCAAGACCTTCCAGTACGAAGAAATCTACGGAAAGGGCGCCGGCAGCTAGTCGATGCACTCCTTGACACCGCTTCTGGCAGGGTTTGAAGGCAATCTGAAAACCCTGCCAGAGCAATTACTGCTGGGAATCCTCACCGGGTCCATCTATGCCCTGATTGCGCTGGGCTACACGATGGTGTACGGGATCCTCAAGCTGATCAACTTCGCGCACGGCGAGATCTTCATGCTAGGGGCGTACATCGGCCTCTTCGTGAGCACGGCCGCTGTTGGCAACGCGGCGACCAGGCTGCCGACGAACATAGCTTCGCCCGAGACCGTGACTCTCGTTTCTTACGGGCTCATTGCGGTTGGGGCCCTGCTGGTGGTCGCCTTCTACGTGGCAGCAAAGGTGAAGAAGCTGTCTGCGGGGCGCCTGTTCATCGGGCTGTGCCTGATCGGGATAGGTGCGCTCGGGTGGGTGCTCGCGCACTACCAGCCGCAGGCGATCACGCTCGTGGTCATGATGCTCGCAAGCATGGTCGGTTGCGCGATCGTCGGCATCGTCATCGAGTTCCTTGCGTACCGTCCGATGCGGAGCCAGCCGCGCATCTCCGCGCTGATCACCGCGATCGGCGTCTCGATGTTCATCCAGTTCTCGGGCCAGCTGTTCCTTCCCGTCTCGCCGCCGCCGACGGTGCTGCCGGGCGTCAACCCTTATTCCGGCTCGACCCAGTTCTATCTCAAGCCGCCTCCGAAGGAGATCGGGGCCGCGCTGGACAAGGCGCAGGCCGACTTGACGGCGCAACAGACGGCATACGACGACGCGGTCTTGGCCAACAACTGGGACGAGTTTGACCCGCCGCCGCAAGGAAAGGCGATGCTGGATGCGAAGCAGATCGTCGAGCGCGAGACGTTCAGGCTCCAGGGCGAAGTGCGCGACAAATCGGTTTCGGTCAACCTGCCCACGGGCCAGATCATCATGTTCTTCACCGCGATCGTGCTGATGATCGGCCTGCGTTACCTTGTGATGAAGACCGCAACGGGCAGAGCCATGCGTGCCGTTTCGCACGACTTCGACGCAGCCTCGCTGATGGGCGTCAACGTGAACAAGATCGTCGCGTTCACGTTCATCATCGGCTCGGCTCTGGCCGGCGCGGGCGCAATGATGAACTCGACGTTCCTGGGCACGCAGCTCACTTCATTTTATGGGCTGATCCCTGGCGTGAAGGCTTTCGTGGCTGCGGTGCTCGGTGGGATCGGCAACATTCCGGGCGCGGTGCTCGGCGGGCTGCTGATGGGGGTCGCGGAAGGGCTCGTGACTTGGGCGGGATACTCCAGCCTCAAGGACGCGATCGCGTTCATCATCCTGATCGTCATGCTGCTGCTGCGGCCTGGCGGACTGCTTGGCTCGTCGGCGGTGGAGAAGGTATGAGGGCCTGGGGCGCGAGGGTCATTTCACTCGCGGCGGCCTTGGCGTTCTGCTTCGGCGTCGACTTCTTCTTCGCTTCCCTGCACCAGGACTATGTTTCGCGGATGGCGTTCCTGACAGGCCTTTACGTGATCCTCGCGGTGAGCCTCAACATCATCAACGGGATCTGCGGGCAGTTCTCGATCGGCCACGCGGCTTTCTATCAGATCGGCGCGTACGTGACGGGGTTCATCTCGGTCACTTGGTTCTCAAGATCGGGTCTGGCCGTACTGCCTTGGCTGATCTTATTGCTGCCCGTCGGAGCGATCGCGGCGGGGATCGTCGGTTTCATCGTCGGGCTGCCTTCGCTCAAGCTCAGAGGGGACTATTTAGCCATAGTGACGCTCGGTGCGGGCGAGATCATTCGGATCATCACGATCAACATCAAAGAGATTGGCGGGTCCTATGGGATGTCCGGCATCGTCGTGGCACACCCGCTATGGCTCGTGTGGCTTGTGGCGGTGGCGTGCATCGCGGTCTCTCGCAACCTGCTGAAGTCCGCTCACGGCCTTTCCTTCCTGGCAATCCGTGAGGACGAGATCGCGGCGGCGGCGATGGGCGTCAATGTGACACGCACGAAGGTCGTGGCGTTCATCATGGGCTCGATGTTCGCCGGGGTCGCGGGAGTGCTGTTCGCGCACAACGAGGCGTTCATCACGACTGAGAGCTTTAAGATGGAGGTCAGCTTCATTATCTTGACGATGGTGGTGCTGGGGGGCACGGGCTCGATCACGGGCGCCGCGATGGCTGCGATCGCGCTCTTCCTGATCCCGGAGTACATGCGCGGCATACGCGACGTGCACGGCAACCCCGTGATGGTCTCTGGCTCTGCGTTCATCGCCGTACTGATCGCTACGGGGCTCGTGGTCGCGGCGTTCAAGAGGATCCAGAGCAGTTTTCACGGCGGTCTTTGGGCCAGGGTCGGGCTGTACCTCGCTGCGGTCGGCGCCGGTGCGGTCGTCGAACTTGTTTTCTCGTTCGGGTTTGGCAAGATCCCTGCGCTGGCGGCGATGCATTTCGAGGTCAGCAAGCTGCGGATGGTCATCCTCGCAGGCACGCTGATCGTCGTGATGCTGTTACGGCCACAAGGGATCCTTGGGCACCACGAGTTCAGCTGGAAGTGGCTCGGAGGCGTCTTGAGGACGGCCTGGGGCTTGCTGTCGAGGCTGTTGGGGAGACGGCGGGAGGCTGCCGCGTGAGCGAGACCGTCCTCTCGCTGCGGAACGCGACCATCCGTTTCGGCGGCCTCGTCGCCGTGAACAACGTCTCGTTCGACTTGGAGAAGGGAGTGCTGTTCGGGCTGATCGGACCGAACGGCGCGGGAAAGACGACCTGCTTCAACCTGATCACCGGCGTCTACTGCCCCACCGCCGGCGACATCCTCTTCAAGGGCGAGCGGATCAACGGACTGCCCCCCCACAAGATCGCAAGGAAGGGTATCTGCCGCACGTTCCAGAACATTCGGCTGTTCAAGTCGATGTCCGTGCTTGAGAACGTGATGGTGGGTGGGTTCCTCCGGCACCGCACTGGGCTGATCAGCGCAATCACTTACATGCCCTGGTCGGTCCGAGAGACGCAGGAGCTGAGGGCCGAGGCGATGCAGCTGCTCGAAGTGCTCGACCTCGCAGACGTCGCCCACGTGCGGGCGGCGGACCTGCCGTACGGCAAGCAGCGGCGACTTGAGATCGCGCGGGCGATGGCCACCAAGCCGGACCTGCTGCTGCTCGACGAGCCCGCCGCCGGCATGAACCCGCTCGAGAAGGACGAGCTGCAGAAGATCGTGCGCCGCATCCGCGACGACTTCAACAAGACGATCCTGCTCATCGAGCACGACATGCGGTTCGTGATGGGGATCTGCGAGACGATCGTGGTGCTGGACCACGGCGAGGAGATCGCGCGTGGCGACGCAGACCACGTCCGGAACAACCGCAAGGTGATTGAGGCCTACCTGGGCGAGGCCGTCTGACGCCCATAATGGTCGCGTGAGGCAGCCCGTCGTTTTCTTGCTCCTTTTGCTCGCGGCCCACGGCTGCAAGTGGGGCAACGACCTTAAGATCCCGCCGCCGTCTTCGGCGCGCTTGCCGACGGCCCAAGACCAGCCCAGCTACGACGCGATGAACGGAGTCGCGTTCAAGCTTGCCGCGCAAATGGCGCCCGCGGAAGGTTCGAACATGCTCTTTTCTCCTGTCGGAGCCGGGCAAGACCTCTTGATGCTGATGGCCGGCACTTCGAACACGGCGCACGACGAGCTGATGGCGCTCGTGAAGGCGAACGAGGACAACAAACAGGACTATTACGACGGGCAGCGCGCGCTGCTAAACCGTTTGGATTCGATCCCGAACAGGCCTTATAAGCTCGGGAGCGCGCTGTTCACCGTGTGGCCGGTGCTCGACAAGAGGTACGTCGAAAAGATGGGGGCGGCTTTCGGGTCGCCCGTTCTCAAGCTTGGTGCGGCCGGCGTAGAGTCCACGCGGCTGGTCAACGAGTGGGCGAGCAGGGCCACCGACGGAAGGGTGCCGAATATCATAGCCAGCCTCGACCGCGAGAAGCCGCTTCTGCTCATGAGCATCGCGTATCTCGAGTCCGACTGGGCCGCGAACTGGTCTTCGAGCCCGGGCACGTTCAGCAGCCCCACAGGAGCTATCAACACAACTTTTTGTTCAACAGAAGGGGAGAGCGAGCGGTTCAAAACTGAATGGGCCGACGCCGTGAAGGTCCCGTTTGCAGGTCGCGAGCTCTCTCTCATCGTGGTCTTGCCAGAAAAGCGAGAGGCGCCAGCGAGCGCGTTCGCAAACATTGGGCGAATGGGATGGGAGAGCTTCCTCCACAGCTTCAAAGGTCAACGGGCCCAGGTAAGTCTCCCCTCGCTCGACCTTGACACGACGGAAACTCTAGACCGTTCTATCGCCTCGGTCGGCTGTCCATCGCTGTTTGAGACAGACTGCGACCTTCGGCCGATGTCCATCGAGATGGAGCGGGGTTTTCAGGTCTCGGAGGTCTTGCAGCGAGCAGTGTTCAAGTCGGTTGCGCCAAAGTCCGGCTCCGGGGCAGAAACTGCCAGCGCCGTAGGCTCGTTCGTAGCGGACAGGCCGTTCGCGTTCTTCGTCGTAGACAAAAGGACGGGCGTGATCCTGATGATGGGCGTGGTGAACGACCCGACGAAGCCCTAGTACCGGCAGGTGCGAAGCGCGGCCTCGGTGATCTTTGCCGGCGAAGGGAGCACGTAGAACTCGAGCGGCTTGACCCACGGCACGGGGGTGTCCATGCGCGTCACGCGCACGGGCGGAGCGTCGAGCAGTTCGAACGCGTCCTGCGAGATGCGCGCCAGCACTTCTCCGGCGAAACCGCACGTCATCGGCGCCTCGTTGACGCACACGATCCGGTTGGTCTTGCGGAGGGACTCGATGATGGTAGCGTTGTCGAGCGGGACGAGCGTACGAAGGTCGATGACCTCCGCCGAGAAGCCCTCTGCGGCCAGGTTGTCCGCGGCCTCGAGGCACTGGTAGACGGTCTGGCCGTAGCTGACCATGGTGACGTCCTCGCCTTCGCGGACGACCTTCGCCTTGCCGAGCGGGACGAGCGCACCGTCGCCGACGAGCAGGTCCTCCTCGATCTTCTTGTCGCGGTAGAGCTGTTTGATCTCGTAGAAGATCACGGGGTTCGGGTCCCGGATCGACGACTTGAGCAGGCCCTTTGCGTCGCTCGGCGTGGACGGGCAGACGATCTTGAGCCCCGGCGAGTTTGCGAACCAGGCCTCGTTCATCTGGCTGTGGTAGGGCCCGCCGCCGCTGTATGCGCCTGCAGGGCCGCGGATGACCATCGGGATCGCGACCTCGCCTGCGGTGCGGTAGTGGTAGGTCGCGGTCATGTTGACGATCTGGTCGAAGCCGCAGGAGATAAAGTCGATAAACTGCATCTCGCACACGACGGTCTTGCCGTTGAGCGCGGCGCCGCAACCGACGCCGACGATCGCCGCCTCGCTGATCGGCATGTCCACGACTCGGTCCTTGCCAAACTTTTCTTGGAGGCCGTCGGTGACCGTGAACGCGCCGCCGAGGATCCCGATGTCCTCGCCCAGACAGATCATGTTCGGGTCGCGCTCCATCTCCTCGAAGTGCGCCTCGCGCAGCGCCATGATGAGGTTCTTCGTCGTTCGCTCGGCGGGCTTCGGCGCGCTAGCCATCAAAAGCCCTCCCTGAAGACCCACTGTCCGCCTTCTTCGGCCGCTGGGAGGTCCGACTTGAGCGCGAACTCAACGCCCTCGGACATGTAGCCGACGACTATTGCCGGAAAGTCCTGGTCGGTGATCTCCAAGAACCCCTTGCCTTCGGCGGCGTGCTTCTTTGCCTCCTTTGCGGTCAGGACTCCCTTCTCGACGAGAAACGCCTTGTAGACGCGGATGGGGTCGCGGCTCCTGCCGCTCTTGACCTCTTCCTTGTCCCGGTACTTGGCTGCGCGGTCGTCGTCGTGGTCGCCGTGGCCATAGGCGCGGTAGGTCTTGCACTCGACGATGCTGGGGCCCTTGCCCGCGCGGGCCCAGTCGATGGCCTCCATGACCTTGTCGTAGACGTCGAGCACGTTCTGCCCGTCGGCGATCAGGCCAGGGATGCCATACCCCTTCGCGCGGTCGGCGACGTCCCTGGTCGGGACCTCGAGATCGACGGGCGTACCGAACGCCCACTGGTTGTTCTCGATGATCGTGATTACGGGAAGCTTGTGCACTGCTGCAAAATTGATCGCTTCGTGGAACACGCCCTGCGCCGTCGAGCCCTCTCCGTTGTAGGTGAGTACCACTGCGTCGCCGCCGTTGAGGCGGTCTGCGTACGCGACGCCTGCGGCGACCGGGATCGTGCCGGCGAGCATCGAGGTCGAATGGATGATGCGCTTTTTGCGACAGCCGATGTGCGACCAGTTGTCGCGCGCCCTTCCTGGCGAGTCCACTTTGCCCCAGACCTGGGCGCAGACCTGCTTGATGCTCAGTCCCATGCGGTCTTCGTTGCGCCAACCGGCGCGGAAGTCCTTCATGAAGAACGCGGGCATGTCCCTGTGGATCGGGCTGATCCAGTCGGTGGGCTTGAGGCCGAAGAGCGACCCGACGATGATCGCTTCTTGGTTGAAGGAGGAATAGAGGGTCCCGGTCAGACGGCCTTTGCGCTTCTCCTTGCTCAGGCGGACGTCGAAGTACCTGGCCAGGTAGAGCTGGTTAAGGATCTCTAAATGGTCTTCCCTTGACAGGCGCTCGCTCGGTGCCCCTGCGGCGCTTGTTGTAGACATGGTCCTTGTCTTGCTGGCCGTGGAACCTTGCTCGGTCTCCAATTGCTTCTCCAGACTCAGTGATCCTCCGTGGATTGACCCGAAATTGTACCTGCGGACGCAGGTTCATTCTCGGCTGATGGTCCCCGCCGCTTGAGCCTGACTTGGCCAAAGCGAAGGCCCCTCGCGGTCGCGAGGGGCCTTGAACCGGGCTCGGGGCAGGGCTTACCTGGACCGGGCCTTGTCCATCTCGCCGTACACCTGGTCGGGGCCGCCGTAGCCCACGAACTCGTGGACGACCTTACCGTTGCCGTCGATGAACTTGACCGTCGGCATCGCCGTGATGCCGTACTTGGCCGCCAGGTCGGTCGACTGGTCCACGTCCACCTTCACCAGCACGAAGTCCTTAGACCTTGCTGGGAAGCCAGCGCTCTGGAAAACCTCGGCGTCCATCATCTTGCAGGGGCCGCACCACGTGGCGAAGAAGTCCACCATCATGAGCTTGCCGGTGCTCTTGGCGATCAGCATCGCCTTGTTGAAGTCCCACATCCACTTGCCGGTGGCCATTTCCTCCGCGCTCAGCTGCTTGGCGCCCGAGGGGACGTTGAAAGCGAACTGGGTCGCGTTGGCCGCGTTCGTGTCGACGCGGTTTGCCGTCAGGATGTTGGTCGACGACTTTGCACCGTTGCGCAGGTTGATCTCTGCCTGTGAGAGCAGGTTCGTCTGCGAATCCAGGTAGAGGGTCATCGTGAAGTTGCCGTCCTTGTCGCCGTTGACCGAGACGACCTTGAGCTGTTTGTTCCCGCGCTGCTTCATGCCCTCGTTCTTGGCGGAGGCGACGTAGTCGAGCGCCTTGCCGTCGAAGAACGACTTAAAGATGCTGACGTTGTCGTCGTTGAAGACCTCCATCAGGGCTTCTTTCGTCTGGTCGACCTTGTAATACGAGTTTTGCGCCTTATCGAAGTGGGTGATCTGCTTCCCGTCTGCGACGATCAGGGTCGACGGAGTGTCGAGGCGCAGCATGTCCGGCTTAGTCATCTGGATCGAGTACTTTTGGCTCGTGCCGCCGACCCGGCTCACGATGTAGTCGACCTGCAGAGACTGGGCGCTTTGCAGTGCGTTGACGTAGGGCGCAAGCGCCGGCGAGTCATACGTCGCCATGACGGCCGCTGCGCCGACGACGACCGTTCCGACCAAGAACTTTTTGAGCATCCTTCTATCTCCTGAGTCTGCCAACCCTTAGAGTTGACGTCTACCAACATTCTACACGTTCGACCGCGATAAAATGCCGCCAAATGCGCCCTACTGCGGCCCTGGGGCTCTTGATCGCCGCCTACCTGGCCCTCTGCGCGGTCTACATCGCCAAGACCCCTTACCGCCAGGCGGGGGTGCTGGTGCACCAGGGAGGGCAGCTCGTGCCGGACATAGGGGCGCCAGACGAGCGCCAGCACGCCAACTACGTCCAGCACCTGCTCCTGGGCCGGGGCTTCCCCGTGCTCGTGCCGGGCAGCCAGGACCTGGGGGAAACGTACCAGTCGCACCAGCCGCCGCTCTATTACCTGCTCGCGGCTGGGTTCTGCAAGCTGACGGGCTCTGACCCCGTTGACCATGCTTCGGGTGCTCGTCTCCGCTGGCTCAACGCCCTGATCGGCGCGGGCACGCTGCTCGGCGTGTTCTTCGCCGCGCGGTGGGGGCTGCAGAGCGACGGCGTGGCGCTGGCCGCAGTGGCGTTCACGGGCTTGATGCCGATGTTCGTCGCGCTCCATGCCGCGGTCGGCAACGACCCGCTGCTCTTCCTTGAGAGCACTTGGGCGCTCGCTCTGTGCGCTAGGGGGATCCGGTTTGGATGGGAATGGAAGCTCGCGCTGTCGGTCGGGCTCGTTTGCGGGGCGGGGCTATTGACGAAGACGACCGCGCTCGCGCTCGTGCCGACGGTCTTCGTCGCGCTTGCTGCGAGCAGACTGTGGTGTGAGAGGAAGCCTCGCGCCTCGACCTGGGTCATCGCGCTGCTGGTGCCGTTCGTCGTCGGGGCGCCGTGGATGGCGCGGAACCAGCGGCTCTACGGCGACCCGTTCGCGATCGCCGCGTTCAACGCAGCCTTCGTGGGATCGCCGCGGCCGCAGGACGTGGTGATCCCGGACCGGATCCTAGACGGGGACCCCGAATACGCGTACGCGGCACAAAGGGCGATCTATGAGAACCCGGACCTGAAGGGACGCGACCTCATCGACAAGGTCTTTGCAGAAGAAGGAATGACTGGCGCGGCCAAGGCCGACTACTGGACCAACTGGGTCGGCTGGTGGACGGCGCGCTCGTACGTCGGCGTGTTTGGATACATGGACGTGTTCCTCTTCGAGCACCTCGACGAGCCGAGCAAGGGGAATGCGCTCTATCGCCTGTCGCTTGCGCTGTTTGGGCTGCTTTTCATCGGTGCGCTTGTTTCGGTGCGGCGGGGACCTGACGCGGCGTGCAGGGCGTTTCACGCGACCGGCGGGGCGCTGTTCGTCGTCGTCGCGCTGCTCTTTGTCCGGTTCAACCTGCAGTACTTCCAGGGCCAGGCGCGCTACCTCTACCCTGCCGTCGCGCCGGTCTCGATCGGCCTCGCTTTGGGGCTGGCCCACTGGCTGGGGCGTAGGAAGGAGTGGGCCTGGGCTATCGCCGCCGCCTTTTTGATCGTCCTACAGGTTGAGGCCGTGACGAGCCTCTCGACAGGCTTCGCCGCCCGCGTAAGATGACGGGCTGGCACAGGTGCCGGAAAGCGGGGTTTGAACTCTTCCAGGGGCCCGATTGGTCAGTAACATGAATGGTAGCGATAGCGTCAAACTGAGGTCGGTGGTGTCGGCGCTACAAGAGACGAGGCGTGCAGCTGAGTTCGACGAGGACATCGTCCTGGTCGACCGCGTCGTCGCAGGCGACGAGCACGCCTTCCAGACCCTCTTCCACCGCTACCACGACAGGGTGTTCGCGATCGCCAAGGGCGTGCTCCTGGACGCGGAAGAGGCCTCCGACGCCGTCCAAGAGATCTTCACCCTCGTCTACCGGAACATCTTCAAGTTCGACAAGCGCTCGAGGTTCAGCACTTGGCTGTTCCGCGTCGCGGTCAACCGCAGCATCCAACAGGCGCGCCGGGGGAAGAACCGCCGAAAGGACGTCCCGCTCGACGACGCCGCAGAGGCTGCGGCAGAAGTGATAGTCGACGAGCCCAAGAGCGCCGAGGTCGAGATCGCGCTCTCACAGCTGCACCCGGCCGACCGCGCGCTCCTTACGCTGTTCTATTGGGAAGAGCTGACTCTCCACGACATCGGCGAATCGATCGGCTGCTCACCGAACGCGGCCAAGACGCGGCTGTTCCGCGCCCGCGAGCGTTTCCGCCTGCAGTACGAAAAGGTGGTGGTGGAATGAAAGTCCCGCGCGAGCTCGACGAGCTGATGTGGGAGATCTCCGAGCGGGGCGACGAGCCCACGCTCGAGCAGTTCCGTTCGCGCTACCCGGAGTTCGACTGCGAGCTTGACAAGCGGCTCGAGCTCGTCAAGAGCCTTCGCGGTTCGCGTCCTCGCGGCGACGTTCCAGCGTTCGTACCGCGCGAGCGATTGCGAGATCTGGGCCCAAGTCGCCTGGCCGTTGCGGGAGTCGCTCTGCTCGTACTGGGTTCCGTTACATTTGCGACCTATGCGACGATGCAGTTCGTGAACTCCAAGCGAGCCGCCAAAGCGCCAGTCGACAATCCTCAACCGCAGATCGTCTTCAATCCGCCGCAGTTCACAGAGCCCGACTTCAACAGTAAGACACAACAAGACCCGAACGCCGTCGCTGGCAACGGCGAGACCTACGTCCCCCCGGTCGATGGCGTCCAGCCGTTCGATGCGTTCATGGGGAAGGTGACGATCGAGAGCGACAACATTAGTCTCGAAGAGGCCATCAACAAAATCGGCCTACAGGCGGGTCTAGACGTGACCATCGCCCCAGGCTTCCAGGACAAGCGAATCAGGATCAGCTTCGTGCAACAGCCTGCGATCGGCATCTTGTACAGGCTGGGGCAGGCCTTCGGGTTCACGCCGTTCAAACAAGGCACCGTCGCCCTGCTTATCGTTCCAGCGACCGACGCGAACAAGCCGAACGACGCGGGCGCGGTCGGCACGACCGTACCTAACGTGAACGGGGCGGCGAGCTCGGACAATACGAACAAGGGAAACGGAAAACTATGAGCAAGCGGGCATTCACACTGATCGAGCTGCTCGTCGTTATCGCGATCATCGCAATCCTCGCTGCGATCCTGTTCCCGGTGTTCGCCCGCGCGAAGGACGCAGCAAAGAAGACCGCCGCGCTCGCGCAGATGCGACAGCTTTCCATGGCAGTCATGATGTACGCGTCGGACTACGACGAGACGCTCGTGCCATCCACCAACTACGACTGCCCGACGAACGACCCGAACCGGATCTGGACTCCACCTCTCTTCACATACGTAGAGAACAGGGAGATCTTCGTCGCTCCCGGCGCCTCCCACAGTAGGTTCTCGGAGGACTGGGGCACCCGCCACTGGCAGAGCGTGGGAATGAACGGCGCGACGGCCTATGGGACGCCCGTAGCCGCCGGCGGCGGCCTCGACCCAGGCGAGTATTGCGACCCCGGTCAGCTCCAGTTCGGCTGTGAAGGGTACGGCAGCGCGGCGACCTTCACTTCGATGGCCGAACCAGCGCGCACCGGCCTGTTCGCCACGACGGCCTACGGAGACCCTGGCACGAAGTACCGCGGCTATGTCATCGGCCCGGACAACGGCACCACCCGCCGACCGGACTACGTCTCCTTCACCGACCTGGAAATGGCGGTGCCCTTGGCCAGCGACCGCGACCTGGTGGAAGAGCTCAGCTCCCTTTCGCCAGCCCAGCTCAAGCCGATCCAGTGCCGCTACGGCGTGACGCGCAAGGACGACGGGGTCACGCCGGTAGTCTTCGCCGACGGGCACACGAAGGTGTACACGGCCAAGGCCATCGCGACGGGCGCCTCGAACATCATCTGGCGCTTTCGCTGACCGACGCCCGAGGTGGCTATACTGTAGGCAGCCAGTAGGGCCCAAGGTAGCGCCATGTCGGAAGTCGACCGCTCATCGAACATCCGGGAGATCCGGGCTCAGCGCGCCATCCTGGCGCTGGTTCCGGGCGGTCTCGGTCTTGCGTTCGCGTTCCTGTTGTTCTTCTACGCGTCGGGATGGACCGAAGGCTTGCGCTGGGTCATGCTCATCCTCAGCGTAGCAGCGATCGTGTACGGTCTCTGGCAGCTCACTGAATTGCGCAAGATCACGAGCTACACGATCGTGTGCCCGTTCTGCCAGGGAAAAAACGTCTTTACCGACGAGCCGATGTCCGACGTGCGATGCGACCACTGCAACCGCGACATCCCGATCGTCAACGGCACGCAGCTCAAGGTCTTCCAGGTGCGCTGCGGCTACTGTAACGCTCTCAACTGGTACAGCGGAAAGAGCACGGGGCTGATCTGTGAGCAGTGCGACCGCGAGATCCCCATCGCCACCGACGACGAGAACGCTCCTTCCAAGGCGTTCCACGCATTTGCGCGCCACGACGACGACGCGCCGTACAACCTCGTGCTCCTCGATCCGGGGCCCAAGCACGAGGAAATGATCCCGGTGCTACAAAAGATGCTCGCGCTCAACCGGAACCAGGTCAAGGACCTGATGGACGACGTTCCGATGGTGCTGCTGCAGGGCGTGCCCAAGAAGAAGGCCGAGCTGATGGCGGCGCAGATCCAGGCCCACGGCGGGCGCGCGGACTCGACCCCGACTCCCTGAACCCGGGCCTACTCAGAGGCACCTTCAAAAGAGCCCTGAGGTATCTTAGCTGGGAACTCGGCCAGGTGCCTGGCGAGGCGGCGGTGCGCACGCGCGGCCGGGGGTTCAGTTTCATATGTCACAAGCACGGACGTTTTCTGACACCGCGTCCCGGTTCCCGGGACGCGTATTCATGCTGATGGCCCTCACGTTGGCCGCGATACTGGCCCCGGCCACGTCGTTGGCCGCAGGCGAGGCGGTCGCTCTCAAGTTCAGCGGCTCCGACATGGTCTACCTGTGGATCTCGCTCGGTTTCGGCGCGCTCGCGCTGGTCACCGGTTTCGCCCTTCGCGGCGGAGTCCTCAGCCAGTCCAAGGGGAGCGAGAAGATGCAGGAGGTCGGCTCGGCGATCAAGTCGGGGGCCCTGGCGTACCTGCGGCAGCAGGTGCAGACCATGGCGATATTCGTCGTGCTGCTCGCCGGCGGCCTTTTCTGGATGTACTCCGGCAGCTACGGCGGCTGGCTTGCTTTCTACGTCGCACTCAGCTTCGTCGGCGGCGTTTCTGCGTCCTACATCGCTGGCTACGTCGGCATGCTTATGGCAGTCGAGAGCAACGTCCGCACAGCCAACGCCGCGCTCACCAGCTACAAGAAGGCTCTCGAGACGGCGTTCCGCTCTGGTGCGGTCGCTGGGCTGATCACCGTCGGCATGGGCCTCATCGGCGCAACGATCATTTTCCTACTTGCCAAGGGCGACGCGATGAAGCTTCTGATCGGCTTCGGGTTCGGCGGTTCTCTCGCCGCGCTCTTCATGCGCGTCGGAGGCGGGATCTTCACCAAGGCCGCGGACGTCGGTGCGGACCTGGTCGGCAAGGTCGAGGCGGGAATCCCTGAGGACGACGCGCGCAACCCGGCGACCATAGCAGACAACGTCGGCGACAACGTAGGCGACTGTGCGGGAATGGCCGCAGACATCTTTGAGTCGTACGAGGTAACGCTCGTCGCCGCCATCGTGCTCGGTGCAGCGACGGCCGCGATCTTTGAGCCATCGACTTGGATGCGCCTCATCCTCTTTGCGCTCATGGCGCGCGGCGTGGGCATCGCCGCCTCGATCATCGGCATCCTGATGGTCAAGGGGAGCGACGACGTGGACGCCGACCCGCTGAAGGCGATCAGGAGAGGATTCTGGGGCTCGGCGCTTATCGCCGCCGCCCTCAGCTTCTTGCTGGCGTTCCTAATGATGGGCGGCCTCCGACCGGCTGACAAGGTGTTCACTCGCGACTTCATGTCGCAGGCGCAGATCCAGTACAACCAGGTTAGGACGATCTTCGACGAGCGCGACAAGCTCGCCCAGATCGGCCACAAGGAGGCATGGGAGGTCTCTGCAAGCGACGTCGCCTCGAAGATCGACGCTGAAAAGCTCGGCTTGGCCAAGGACACGCTCGAGGGAACCGTCCAGCAGGTGCTGCGACAGGACATAACTCAAGTAAACGTGCCGCCGAAGAAGGAGGGCTTCAGCAAGGTCGATTTCAAAGACCCGACCAACCCCGTACTCAACTACGCGGCGCTGAAGCGGCCGAGCCCGACGACGCCGCAGACGGACTTCGACACTTTCAAGGCGCGCTACGAGGGCTCGAAGTGGTTCGCTTACCTTCTTCACGTCAGGTCGTACTCGCAGCCACAGAACGGCCCTGACGGCAAGCCGCTGCCCAACCAGCCGCCACCGACGGTGACGCAAGAACAGGACGTGCTCATCGGCCCGATCGAAGAGTCCGACAAGCAACTGATCGAGAACTTCAACCAAGCTGGGGCGCTCGAGCTGGAGTTCAAGAGCAGCATCCCGCTCGACTTCTATTCCAACTCGGACGGCGATATCGTCCTCGCCGCGCTTGCGAGCAAGGACTTCAACCTTTCGCGGCTGGTCTCGCCTGCGCAGTTCGGTGCGCAGCAGCCGTACTACCTCAAGCAGAGCGTCGACACGGTCAAGAAGGCGTTCCAGGCCCAACAGCTCAATACGCAGGCGCCAACGCCGGCCCCGATCGTCGCTGAGGTCCTCTCGTTCAACGGGACGGGCGCGGAGTGGTGGCGGTTCGCGCTCTGCATCGCGTTCGGCATCTTCATGGCGTTCGTGTTCGAGCTTCTGACCGACCACTACGTGTCGCTTCGCGGCAAGCCGGTGCGGGAAGTCGCGGACGTCGCGACCGCAGGGCCGGCGCCGATGATCATCACCGGCTTCGCACTGGGACTGGAATCGTCGGTCTTCAGCGTGATTGCGATCGTCGTCTCGCTTATAGCACCGATTCTCATATTCAGTCCGGCGGTCTACGGCGGATACCTCTTGAGCTTCTACGGCATCGCGCTCGTCGGGCTCGGCCTTCTGACGACGACCGGCTTCATCCTTGCGATGGACACGTTCGGCCCGATCAGCGACAACGCTCAGGGCGTGTTCGAGATGTCCGGCGCAGGCAAGGAGAACAAGGAAGCGAGCAAGGCGGTGCAGCGGCTTGACGCTGCGGGCAACACGACTAAGGCGCTCACGAAGGGCTTTGCGATCGCCACTGCGGTCGTCGCTGCCGTCGCGCTGTTCCACGCGTACATCCAAGAAGGGCACCTGTCGACGGTCGGCATGAGGCTAGAGATCCCCGAGATCTTCCTCGGACTGCTGATCGGCGGCGCCGCGCCCTTCCTCTTCTCTGCGTTCGCGATCAACGCCGTCGGTCGCGCGGCCTTCGACCTCATCAACGAGGTGCGCAGGCAGTTCAAGGCGGACCCGGGCATCATGGCCGGCACCAGCAAACCGGACTACGCGCGATGCGTCGCGATCTCGACCGCTGCCGCGCAGAAAGAGCTGCTCGGCCCCGGCATCCTCGCGATCGGCTTCCCTGTGCTCGTCGCGTTCGGGTTTGCGATCGGCAAGCAGACGACCACGATCAACGGCCACGAGTACAGCCTGACCGGCGCGCAGGCGCTCGGTGGGTTCCTCGCAGGCGCGATCCTTTCGGGCCAGCTCATGGCAGTCATGCTCGCCAACTCGGGCGGCATCTGGGACAACGCCAAGAAGCTGATCGAGGACGGGCTGCACGGCGGCAAGGGCACCGAGGCGCACAAGGCGGGCATCGTGTGCGACACGGTCGGCGACCCGTTCAAGGACACGGCCGGGCCAGCGCTGAACCCGCTCATCAAGGTCATGAACCTCGTGGCGCTGCTGCTCGTGCCGGTCGTCATCACGCCGCGGAGCGACGCGACTCTCATCGTCATCACGGTCCTCGCCGCGCTGGCGATCGCCGTCGCGATCTGGTGGTCGAAGAGGTCCGGAATGGGCACGGCGATGCAGTCTATGGGCGCCTCCAAGTAGTCCTACGGATGGTCGAGAAGGGCCGGGGGCGTCTGCCCCCGGTCTTTTTTGCGCCTGGTCTGATACAATGCTCGTGTGGCGACCGTCGACGACATCCGAAACCGAAAGCGCATCCGAAGCGAGTTCACCAAGCGCCTGATGGACATCACGGCGATGGACCTGCAGGTCCTGCACGGCGTCGTCTATCTTAGGGGGATCGTCCGACCGGTCAAAGGCGGCGTTGCGGACCTTAAGTCCGAGGTCGCGCTCATCGCACAGATCATCAAGCAGGCCGGTCTCGCAAAGGACGTGATCATCGACTGTCAGTTCCGATCTTAACAAGTCCCCCGACTTCGCCCACGAGATAGAACGAACCCGCGACCAGCACGGTGTCTCCCTTGCTCGTCGCAGAGACGCACGCTTCTAGCGCGCCCTTCACGTCGTTGAACGTCTCGGCCCCTTCTAGCGCGGTTCCCGCCTCGCGCACGACCGTATCTGGATCCATCGCGCGGTGAAAGCGGATCTTCGCGACGTACGCCTTTCCGATCACTGCCTTTAGCGCGCGATAGAACGGCGCGACCTCGTGCCCTTCGATCCTCCCCGTCAGCAACGCGACCTTCCCTTCGATCCCAGCCTCGCGCATCGTCGCCACTAGGTTTTCCGCCGCCTGTGCGTTGTGCGCGCCGTCCAAGATGAAACTGCGGCACTTGTAAGCGACGCGCTCGAACCTGCCAGGCAACCGAGCCTTCTCCGCCCCCGCCGCGAGCTTCTTCTCGTCGCGCACGGCCCCCACAGCGTCCATCGCTGCGACCGCGAGCGCCAGATCGTGGCCCTGCATGTGCCCGAAGATCCCTGGCGACAGGCCGCGGTGCTCGCCTAGGGGCGTCCGCACTGTGCCGTCCCGCCAAGAGACCTCGCGCCCATACCGCCACATCGCGGAGCCGTTCTCGGCAGCGACTTGTGCGATCTGGACAAGCGCCTCTTCCGCCATCTCCCCTACGATCACCGGACGGCTCGGCTTGATGATCCCCGCCTTTTCCCTTGCGATCAGCTCGAGCGTGTCCCCGAGGATCGCCGTGTGGTCGAGACCGATCGAGACGATCACCGAGCACGCAGGATCCACGACGTTGGTCGCGTCGAGCCTGCCGCCCAGCCCGACCTCCAGCGCCACCCAGTCCGCGCGCTGTTCGGCCCAAAAGAGGAAGCCCATCGCGGTCTTCATCTCGAACTCCGTCGGTCCGCCCAGTTCCGTCCCTTCCAGAGTCGCACCGACTTCCAGCAGTCGCGACGCAAGACGCGCGAAGTCTTCTTTCGGGATCAACGACCGGCCGATCTGCACCCTTTCGCGCACGTCGTAGACGAAAGGCGAATAGGTCGCGCCCACGACGAGCCCTTGTTCGAACAGCATGCTCTGCAAGTAGGCGCAGACGCTCCCCTTCCCGTTCGTGCCCGCCACGTGAATGAACTGCGGCCCGCCGGGCGCGCCGAGCTTGTCCGAGACGCCGAGCCGACGCAGGAACTCCTGCATCCGGTCGAGCCCGAGCCGCCAACCGCGCGTCTGGTAGTCGCCCAGACGCGCGACTGCCTCTTTAAACGAGAGCTTGGACAAGTCCGGACTCTTTGATCCGTCGCGCCGCCTCGGCATAGCGCTCGCCCGCCTTGTCGCCCAGCAGAGTGAGCGACATTCTCACGTACCCCTCGCCCTCGCTCCCCGCGCCGTTGCCCGGCACCGTGACGATGCCGGCCTTCTCGATCAGCGCGGCACAGAACTCTTGGCTCGACATGTCGGGGCGCGGCACTCGCGCCCACACGAAGAGCGTCGCCTTCGGCTTGGGCACGTCCCAGCCGATCTCGCGCAGCCCGTCGCACAGGTAGTCGCGCCGCTTCTGGTAGATCGCGATAGTGGAGGAGTTGTCGACCGACCGCAGCGCCACCGCGCCCGCCTCTGAGACCGCCGCGAACTGCTTGCTGTCGATGTTGCTCTTCATGCGCTGGAGCGCGGCCACCGCGTCCGGGTTGCCGATAGCGAAGCCGAGCCGCCAGCCGGTCATGTTGAACGTCTTGCTCAGCGAGTGGAGCTCCACCGCCACGTCCTTCCCTCCCGGCACCTGCAGCGCCGTCGGGTGCTTGAAGCCATCGTACGTCACGGTGGCGTACGCCATGTCGTTCACGAGCAGGATGTCATGGTCTCGGCAAAAGCGCACGGCGTCCGCATAGAACTCTCTCGTCGCTACGCCCGCCGTCGGGTTGTGCGGGTAGCAGACGTAAAAGAGCTTGGCGCGCCGCGCAATGTCGCTGGGGATGTCTTCCAAGACAGGAAGGAAACCGTTCGACTCGCGAAGCGGCGTCGCGTGGACGTCGCCGCCCGCCATCATCGCGTTGACGGGGTACACGGTGTAGCCGGGGTTCGGCACGATGCACACGTCGCCCGCGTCGATGTACGACCAAGCCAGGTGCGCGAGCCCTTCTTTACTGCCGATCACTTGGCAGAGGTCGTTCAGGGGGTCGGTCTGCACGCCGAAGGTACGCGCATACCAGTCGGTCGCCGCCTCCAGGAACGGCACCCACCCGCGGGCGCTCTCGTCGTAGCGGTGCGTCCTCGGGTCGTTCGCGGCTCTGCACAGCGCTTCGACGATCGGCTGCGGCGTGGGGATGTCGGGGTCGCCGATCCCGAGGTCGATCACGTCGATCCCCCGCGCGATCGCCTCCCTCTTAGCGCGCGCGACTTCGGCGAACAAATACGGCGGGACGGCGTCGAACCTCTTTGACGGCCTCGGCATACGCCCGCGATTGTACCGACGCGCAGCTGTTTGCCCGGGCCGGTCAGACCGTGAAACCGAGGAACCTCCGATGAAGCCTGACCAATCGCTGCTCGTCCTCTCCGCGCTCCTTGTCGTGGTGGCTGGGTGCCTCGACGAAGGCTCCCAACAATCGCCGGCAGCCGCAAGTGCCGAACCGCTGCCGCAGAGCGGTCAGCTCGCGAACTCGAGCACCAAGACCGCCTACTCAGGTTTCTTCGACCAGTGGGAGAGGTTTCAGCGCGCCACCCTGCTCGCAAACGCCCAGAGACTTGAGCAAACCTATCTGAGCCGCAAGAAGGATTCCGCCATTGACACGCGAACCGGAAAGCCGCGAACAGCGACCCCGATGTCCGTCCTATTGAGTCCGATCTCTAAGCTGCCAACATCACCGGCGATCAATACGTTCGAACCCCACGTGAACAATCCGAACAGCGCATCGATCGGAGACCTCTCTCTCGACCGTGCTCAGCTCCGCGTCAGAGTCGAGGACGAAAAGATCCAAGCGAGATGGGTCTTCTTTACACCGACATTGAGCGGCAGGCCGGGGCCAGTAAGCCGCTTCACCGATGCCGTCGGGGGTGCCCGCTCATTTCTAGCCCTTGGCTCAGAAATCAACTCCGCGGTCACCGGGTCCCTCAAAGAGGGCGGCACACGAAAGTCGGGAAAGTCCGGAGCATGGACTTTCGAAGTGCGCCCACTTGAGTTCTTTTCGCCGACGTGCATCACATGCCACGAGGATAAGAAGGTCGGCGACCTAGCAGGAGTGATGGTCTATATGGCTGCGCCGCGACAAGACGGCCGGTAGTTCGGCGGTCCAGTCGAGCCCGCGCGGGCTGGTATCCTCTTTCCCGCGTCGAGGCGTAGCTCAGCTTGGTAGAGCACCTGCTTTGGGAGCAGGGGGTCGC
>CAMLDW010000035.1 GCA_946479035.1 uncultured Chthonomonadaceae bacterium
GCGGGGGCATCGAGTTTCCGCGCACCAAAGGCCGCCCGGGAGGTCGGCCCTCCATTTTAGGTGCCGCGGCTCGGTGCGTTGCAGCGGCGTCTAGAACTTCCCCCTTCCCCTCCTGGGGGAAGGCTAGAGAAGGAAGGATTAGAGAGGGCATGCGGTGCTACGCCGAGCGCGCAAAGGCCTTGTAGATGAGATAGACGCCGATGGGGAGGCAGACGAAGGTGGCGATGAGGGCGAGCGGGAAGAGCACGTCGTACCACGGCGCGGGGGTCGGCGCGTTTCCTCGGTCGTGCTTCGTGACGTCGACGGAAACGGCGGCGAGCACGAGCGCGGTGACGGGCGGGACGATGATGAGCAACAGTCCTTGAAGGATCCGTCCGCGCCGATTCTCTTCTTTCGACACAGGCCCGCCTATCCGCCCCCGAGCCGTTCGCGCTTCATCACCCAGGAGACGTGCTCGGCCCCTCGCAGGGCTCGAAGGACGTTTTGGCCGAGGACCTTACCGACGTCCTGCTCAGAGTAGCCGCGTCGCAACAGTTCGGCGACGAGGTCGGGGTACTTGGAGACGTCTTCGAGCCCTTGGATCCCCCCTCCGCCGTCGAAGTCGCCGCCGATTCCGACGTGTTCGATTCCGATCTTGCCCCGGATGTAGTCGATGTGGTCGGCGAGCTGCTTGATCGTCGCAACGGGCGCGGGGTGCTCGTCGTCCCAGAGCTTCATCGCCTTGGCCGCTGCGTCCGGGTCGGTCGTAATGCGAGCGCTCGCCTGGTCGAGCGCCTTCTGCCGCGCGTCCTCGTGGTTCTTCACCACCTGAGAGACGTATTCAGGGACCGCGACGACCATGACCACTCCGCCGTTCTGTCTGACGAGCTGAAGCACGTCGTCGGGGACGTTGCGCACGTGGTCGCACAAGCCGCGCGCGCCGGAGTGCGAAAAGATGACGGGCGCGCGGGAGACGCGCAGCGCGTCGCGCATCGTGTCGGCGGAGACGTGGCTGAGGTCTACGAGCATGCCGAGGCGGTTCATCTCGAGCACGACCTGCTCGCCGAACTCGGTGAGTCCGCCGTGCTCGGGCTTGTCGGTGGCGGAGTCGGCCCAAGGGTTGTTCTTCGTGTGGGTGAGCGTCATGTAGCGCGCTCCCGCGCGGTACATCGCGCGCAGGGTCTCGAGCGAGGAATCGATCGAGTGGCCGCCTTCCATCCCGATGAGCGAGGCGACCTTCCCTGCTTTGAAGATCCGCTCGATGTCGTCGGCAGTGGTGGCTATCTCGAAGACGTCGGGGTAGGTCTCGCACATCCGGTGTACGAGCTCGATCTGCCGGAGCGTCTGTTCAGCGGCCTCTGCACCCGGTAGGGTGGCCGGGACGAACACGGACCAGAACTGGCCGCCCATGCACCCCTGGCGGACCCGCGGGACGTCGGTCTGCCCTTCGGTCTGGCGCTGTCGGACGTCCAGCTTTGAAAAGTCGCCGTCTGCTACACGGCGGACGCGATTCGGGAGGTCGTTGTGGCCGTCGATGAGCGGGAACTTGGCCATGATCTCCCGCGCTTGGGCGAGATAGGGGTCCTGTTGGTGCGTCGCGACGGCCGCAAAGAGCGCGAGGGATGCGAGCATGGCTGGAGCGAGTTTAGCTGGTTCGGGTTTGTTCGGGTTTGTTCGGATTGGTGCCCCCTTCCCTCAAGGGGGAGGGGAACAACGTGTGGCAAAATCAGGGTGATGCTGAGCGCGGCTCTGGTCTTTGCGATGATTACGAACGAACAGTCGGTGGCCCAACAGTGGAAGCCGGTCGAGGGGAACATCATGACGCGGTGGGCGAAGGACGTGCGAGCGGACTCGCCGCACCCGGAGTACCCGCGCCCGACTCTCGTGCGCGAGAAGTGGATGAGCCTGAACGGGCTTTGGGAGTACGCGATCGCGCCGCGTGATACGGCGGCGATGACGAAGGCGGAGGGAAAGATCCTGGTGCCCTTCCCTATCGAGTCGGCGCTGAGCGGCGTGAAAAAGCCGCTGAAACCGGACCAGCGGCTCTGGTACTCGCGCAGGTTCGTAGTCCCGAAGGGCTGGGGCGAGCACGTGACGCTGCACTTCGATGCGGTGGACTGGCAGACGACGGTGTGGGTGAACGGCGCGATGCTCGGCACGCACGAAGGCGGCTACGACCGCTTTTCTTTCGACCTAACGGGCCACTTGCGCGACGGCGCGAACGAAGTGACGGTGGCGGTGTGGGACCCGACGGACACAGGGACGCAGCCGCGCGGCAAGCAGGTCCTGAACCCGGAGGGTATCTGGTACACGGCCGTCAGCGGGATATGGCAGAGCGTCTGGATCGAGCCGGTGGGAGAGGCCTACCTTCGGCGCGTGGACGTCGCGACGGACATTTTCAGCGGAAAGGTGAAGGTGACGCTCGATGTCGCCGGTGGAAAGGAGACTGACCAGGTTCGCGGGCGGATCGTCGGGCCGGACGGAGTGCCGATCAACATGAACTCTCCGGGCACGCGGCCGTTCGAGTTCGCGTTAGACCACCCGATGCTCTGGTCGCCTTCGCGGCCGGACCTGTACCGGATGGACCTGACGCTCTTGCGCGACGGAAAGGAGGCCGACAGCGTCCAGACCTACTTTGCGTTCCGCAAGATCGAGCTGAAGGACGACCAGTACGGAAGGCGCATCTATCTCAACGGCGAGCCGCTGTTCGAGGTCGGCCCCCTGGACCAAGGCTGGTGGCCGGACGGGCTTTACACCGCACCGACGGACGAGGCGCTCAAGTCGGACATCGTTTACTTGAAGAGCGTCGGTTTCAACATGATCCGCAAGCACGTGAAGGTGGAGCCGGACAGTTGGTACGCGTGGTGCGACAAGCTAGGGATGCTCGTCTGGCAAGACATGCCGAGCGGCGACAAGTACATCGGCGGCGACGACCCCGACATCACGCGCACGCCGGCGAGCGCGGCCGACTATGAGACGGAGCTGACGCGGATGGTTCAACAGCACTCGATGCACCCGAGCATCGTGATGTGGGTGCCTTACAACGAGGGGTGGGGCCAGTGGGACACGGCGCGGATCGTGGCGATGATCAAGCGGCTTGACCCGACGCGATTGGTGGACAACTCGAGCGGATGGACGGACCGCGGCGCGGGGGACGTGATCGACATCCATCGGTACCCTGGCCCAGCGGTGCCGCCGCCGGACGGCAAGCGCGCGCAGGTGCTGGGCGAGTTCGGCGGGCTCGGCCTGCCGATCGAGGGGCACCTTTGGTGGGACAAGAGGAACTGGGGCTACCGGACTTTTGCGAACTTGGAGGAACTGCGCAGCGGCTATGACCGGCTGTTCTTGCAGCTCGACGCGCTGCGTGAGGGCGGGCTTTCGGCAGCGGTCTACACGCAGACCTCGGACTGCGAGGGCGAAGTGAACGGGCTGCTCACCTATGACCGCGCAGTGCAGAAGATGGACCCGAAGCGGGCGCGGCCGCTGATCGAGAGGCTAACGGGGCCCGTGCCGAGGTCGGTCGTGCTGGTGCCCACGAGCGAGAAAACACCGCAAACGTGGCGGTTTACGACGCAAAAGCCGAGCGACGCTTGGACGACGGAGGGGTTTGACGACTCTTCATGGTCTTCGGGCACCGGCGGGTTTGGGCAGAAGTCGACGCCCGCGCCGCACGTGGGGACGGAGTGGACCTCTCCCGACATTTGGATCCGTCGGACGTTCGAGCTGGGCTCTGCGCCTTCGGACGCGATGCTGCGCCTGTGGCACGACGAGGACGCGGAGGTGTACATCAACGGAGTGAAGGGCGCGTCGTTCACGCAGTGGGTGGACGCATACATCAACGTGCCGCTCGCCGCCGGTTCGCTCCGCGCTGGTCACAACACCATCGCGGTGCACTGTCGGCAGACGAGCGGCGGCCAGTTCATCGATGTCGGTCTCGTGAGGCTCGTAAGGGGCTAAAGATGCGCATCCCGTTCGACTCGCTGTGCCTTGCCGCGGTGGTGGACGAGTGCCAGCCGCTGGTGGGCGGCCGGGTGCAGAAGGTCGTGCAGTGGGACGCGACGACGATCGGGCTGGGGATCTACCACGGCCGCGAAGAGTGGTTGCTCATCAGCGCGGACGCGACCTACTGCCGGATGCACCTGATGACTCGGAGGCCGGTGGCGCCGCGCGAGCCGCCTCCCTTTTGCATGTCTCTGCGCAAGCACCTGACCGACGCTCACCTGCAGTTCGTCTGCCAGCGCGGGCTCGACCGCGTGGTGGACATCGGGTTTTCGACGAAGCTGGGTCCGATGCAGCTCGTCGTCGAGATCATGGGCAAGCACTCGAACCTGATCCTCGTCGACGCGGAGCGGACCGTGCTTGGCGCTGCAAAGGTGGTCGGCGTTGGAAAGAGCAAGCGGCCGATCGTGCCGGGGCGCGCGTACGAGCCGCCTCCGTTCGAGATGAAGCCTTCGCTGCTCGAGGCGAAGCAGGGCGACGACGTCCGCAAGTTCGACGGCGGGTCGCCGTTCCTGCGAACGTTGATTGGGAAGGGGTTCTCTCTGACCGAGGTGCAGAACACCGTGCGGGACCACTCGTGGAAGCCGCAGTACGCGGAGGGGTCAGGCGCGTACCCGCTTTCAGTGCAGATCCTCGGCTTGCGCACGACGCCGCGCGATTCGATCAGCCAGGCGATCGAGCAGCACACCGAGTCGCTGATCGAGCAGGACAAGATCAAGTCGGCGAAGTCGGCTCTGGCCTCGCAGGTGCGGCGCGTGCTGGAGGCCCGCACGAGTGCGCTGACTGAGCTCGACGCCGCTCTCGACGCTGCGGGCCGCGCTCGAGAGCTGCAGGAGAAGGCGGAGCTGATCCTGGCTTTCCAAAACGAGGCGAAGCCGGGGGACAAGTCCATGACGGCGACCTCGTACGACGGCCGGACGGTGACGATCCAACTCAACCCGGAGAAGAGCGCGGTCGAGAACGCGAACGCGATGTTCGAAAAGGCGCGGAAGGCGAAAGACGGCGCCGAGCACGTGAAGACGCAGAAGGTGAGGCTGCAAAAGGACAAGGAAGACCTTCTGAAGACGCTCTATCGCATCGAGATCGCGACGGACCTTGAGGCCGTTGCGGAGCTACGCGAGGACGCGGACAAGCGGCGCTGGCTGCACCACCACTCGGTCGCGAAGGAGAAGGAGAAGCGGCCGTACGAAGGCCACTCGATCCGCGAGCTCGTCTCGCCCGGAGGTTGGAGGGTGCTCTACGGAGAGAACGCGGCAAGCAACGACTACCTGACGACGAAGGTCGCCAAGCCTAACGACTACTGGTTCCACGTTCGCGGCGTGACCTCGGCGCACGTCGTGCTGCAGACCCACAACCACCCGACGAGCGTCCAAAGTGCGGACATGATGTTCGCGGCAAAGCTCGCTGTGAGCAAGAGCGCGAGCAAGCACTCGACCTACGTCGCAGTGGACTACACCCTCAAGAAGTACGTCAGAAAGCAGAAGAGCACGGCGCCGGGGCTCGTGACTTATTCGAACGAAAAGGTCCTGCACGTCGAGCAGTAGGTCGTTTTTCTTCCTGCCTGCGGGTCGTGCGCAACGTCCTACACCATAGGAAAGCCGATTGAACCCGCTCTACCAGTTCGACCAGGAGATGTTCCGCGCCATCCATGTGGGGCTGCGCCGCGACTGGCTGGATCCGATCATGGTGGTGTTCACGGACTCAGGCCGCGGCGAGGTCTTCATCACCGCGCTAGTTGCGATTTGCCTTTTCGCGCGGTACAGGCAGCACGCGCTGATGGCGCTGGTGGCCGGCGCCTCCTCTGGCCTTGTCGCGCAAGCGCTGAAAGGCGTGATCGCGCGCGAGAGGCCGAGCAACTTCTCCTATGCAGAGCCGATCACGACGTACATCGAGGCGCTCTACGGCCAGCACGCGCCGCTCTCGGACAACAGCTTTCCTAGCGGGCATTCGACTTCGGCGTTTGCGATCGCGGTGGCGGTCGCGTGGGCCACTCGCAAGACGGAGCACGCTTGGGTCGGGTGGGCGGCGATGGGCTGGGCGGTCCTGGTCGGTTTCAGCCGCGTGTACGTAGGCGTCCACTTCGTGAGCGACGTTCTTGCCGGCGCCGCGCTGGGGACGGTCTTTGGGACGCTCTGCTATTGGATATGGCGGCGGCGTGGCTGGCTCAAGGACCTGCACGGGGGCTAGACCGTCTCGACGATGCCCATGCGCCGGAAGCGGTCATACCGGCTCTCTTTCACCTGTTTAGGCGAAAGGCTGTCGAGCTCCATCAGCGAGCGGTCGATCGCTTCTTTGACCGTCGTCGCAGCCCCGACGGGGTCGCGGTGCGCGCCGCCGAACGGTTCTTCCAGGATCTCATCGGCCAGCCCGAGCTCGAGCGCGGACTGCGCGGTGAGTTTGAGCGCGGCGGCGGCCTGCGGCCCTTTGTTCGGGTCGCGCCAGAGGATCGCTGCGCAGCCTTCCGGCGGGATCACGCTGTAGATCGCGTGCTGCTGCATGAGGACCCTGTTGGCGGCGGCGATGCCGATGGCGCCGCCGCTGCCGCCTTCACCGATCACGACGCTGACGATGGGGACGGTCAGCTCGAACATCTTGAGCATGCTGGCGGCGATAGCCTCGCTGATGCCTCGGCTTTCGCTCTCGACTCCCGGGTCTGCCGCAGGGGTATCGACGAAGGTGACGACAGGGAGGCGGAAGCGCTCGGCCATGTCGAACATGCGGACCGCCTTGCGATACCCCTCCGGCTTTGACATCGCGAAGTTCCGATAGGCGCGCTGCTGGATGTCCCTTCCCTTCTGGTGGCCCACGATCATGACCGGGCGCCCGTCGAGCTTTGCCGGCCCTGCTACGATCGCGTGGTCGGTGCCGAACCGGCGGTCACCGTCGAGTTCTGTGAACTCCGTAAAGATGAGCCCGATATAGTCGAGGGTGTACGGCCGCGGCTCAGCGCGCGCCAGGAGGACCTCCTCCCACGCGCCGAGGCGCGAATAGCGGACGCCGATGAAGTTGTCTCGGCGCTTCTCGAACTCGTCGAGCCTCTGCTGGAGCCGGGCGTGCTTATCGGGGTCCGTCTCTTGCGCAGCGATAGCTTTGAGCTTCGCGATCAGGTCGTCAAGCTCTAGCACTGGTTTTTCCCATTCCTTCCAGGACTTAGCCAATCACGGCCCCCTGCCTGAGGTGCGCTCCGAGCATTTGGACGAGGACGCTGACCGTCGCGCGGAGGTCGCGGCGCTCGACTATCCTGTCGATCATGCCTGCGCGGAAGGCGAACTCCGCGGTCTGAAAGCCCTCTGGCGCCTTGACGACCTGCGCCTGCTTACTGACGCGTGCACCGGCAAAGCCGACGAGCGCCTTTGGCTCCGCAAGAATGACGTCGGCGACGCTCGCATAGCTGGCGAGCACGCCGGCCATCGTCGGGTCGGTGAAAACCGCGATGAACGGGACGTTGTTCTCGCGGCACTTGGCGACGGCGGCGGTTGTCTTGGCCATCTGCATGAGACTGAGCAGACCCTCTTGCATGCGCGCGCCGCCTGAGGCGCAGAAGATCAGCGCGGGGCACTTGAGCTGGACGGCGCGCTCGAGGGTGCGCGCGATCTTTTCCCCGGCCACGCTGCCCATGGAACCGCCCATAAAGTGAAAGTCCGCGATCGCCGTCGCGACGGTCGCGCTGTCGATCTTGGCAGTGCCGGAGACGACGCTGTCCGTCAGTCCGCTCTTTTGCGAAGACTGCGCACACTTGTCCTTGTACTCAGGAAACTGGAGCGGGTCGGTGCTGCGCAGTTCCGAATCGTGCTCTTCGAAAGTGCCTTCGTCGAAGGTGTAGCGGGCGCGCTGTTCGAAAGTAAGGCGGTGGTGGTAGCCGCAATGGTTACAAACGCGAAAGTTCGATTCGAACTCCGCGGCAAAGAGCGTCTTCTTGCACTGCTGGCACTGGACAAAGCTGGTTCCGTCTTTGCCCGCGCGACCTCTGCGCATGAGGTGGTGAGGATACCTGGGCGATTCGAAGTGCGAATCGTGAGTCCCGGAGCCGACCCCCGTTGCTCCAGGCTCAAGAGCCGCGCCCGTTCGAGTCAGAATCTGTGGCATGAGGTCGCACACGGATTACCTTTGGTTCGAGACAAGGAAGCGACAGGAGTTCGTCCGGATCACGGACGAGGTTGCGTCTGCCGTGGAAAAGTCCGGCGTCAAAGAAGGGATGGTGCTAGTGAGCGCGATGCACATCACCGCCGCGGTGTACGTCAACGACTGGGAGGACGGGCTGATCGAGGACATCAAGGAGTGGCTGGGCGCGCTCGCGCCGAAAAAGGACTACCGCCACCACCTCACCGGCGAAGACAACGGCGAGGCGCACTTGAAGAGCCTTCTGATGCACCACCAGGTCGTGCTACCGATCACGTCCGGCCGGCTAGACTTAGGCCCGTGGCAACAGGTGTTCTACGCGGAGTTCGACGGCCAGCGCCGAAAGAGGGTGGTGGTGAAGGTCATTGGGGAGTGATTTCAACCCCACGGCACCGAGGCTCCTCTATAATGTTGGCATGAAGTGCACTGTGGGGACGGCGTTGGCGCTCGCATGTTCGTGCGCCCTTGCGCAGAGCGGGCTGCAGGTCGCTGGGAGGAAGGTCGAACTAGGGACTCCGACTGCTATTGCGGTCGGAGTGAAGGACGTCTACTGGCAGCCCAAGGGCCAGGCGCTCGTTTACTACGCGTCAGACGCCGACGGCGCCTTCATAGGCGCCTATGACATGGCGAAGGGGAGAGCCAAGGACGTCGTGCGGCTCCCAGAGGGCACGAACGTGCACTTCGAAGCGTGGCTGGCCTCGCGGCCCGTGTACCTGGTCGTAACTTCGCGCGACCTTGAGGGGGGCAAGAGGCGTTGGACGGTCACGACGATCGACGCACGTGCTTTGACGGCCAAGGACGTATGGACGAACGACTACGACTCGAAGGCAGAGGTCTCGGTCGACGTGGAAGCCTCGCCTTCGCGCGACCACGCGCTCATCACGGTGACGGACCCTGCCGGGCGGCACCCGATCGTGCTGCTCGACGGCGCGGCTAGCGCTGTTTACTCGCGCGACGTGGCGACGGCGTGGAGCCAGGGCTCGGAGTTCGCGGGCTGGTCGGTGGACGGGACAGCGTACTTCAGCGCGGACCAAACGACACGGTTGAAGTCTGCGGTCTTGAACGACATAGCGGCGAACAGGGCGTTCGAGCTCAAGTTAAGCAACGACCAAGGCGGGAGCGTGTCATCGCTTCCGATCGTGGGACTGGTGTTCAAGTTCGTGCTCACGGCACCGAACTCGGGGACGCCGGTCTTCGAGCTGATGCCGACGAACGGCGTTCTGCGTCCGGTGCTTTCGCGCGGGCCGTTCGTCGGTGAGGAGACGCTGCCCCACGTCGTGTATCCGAAGCAGGAAAACGCGCTGGTCACTACGTCAGACAAGAGCGGACAGAGCGGGGCACTGTGGCTCGTGCGGCTGACAGGCGACGAGAACGAGCCGTACAGCAAGGAGGGCTTACTGATCGCGCCGGAGGCCCAGAACTCTTGGATGTGCGAGGACGGGAACTGGGTGGCCTATGAGACGGCGGGCGCGCTCTTCGTGCGGCGCATCACCTATGGCGGCCAGCCGTTTTCCCGCGCACTGATCGGGCATTCGCCATAATCGGCCCATGCCGAAGACGATCGCGGTGCTGCCGGGCGACGGCATCGGCCCAGAAGTCACCGCCGAGGCGGTCAAGGTGCTGCAGGCGAGCGGCGCGGACCTCGAGTTCCACCACGCGCTGATCGGCGGCGCGGCGTACGACGCAACGGGCGACCCGCTTCCCTCTTCGACGCTGCAGCTCTGTCGAGATGCGGACGCGGCGCTGATGGGCGCGGTCGGTGGGCCGAAATGGGACTCGGTACAGCCGCTCGCAAAGAGGCCGGAGATCGGCGGGCTCCTGCGCCTGCGCGGAGAACTGGAGCTCTTTGCGAACATCCGGCCCGCCAAGACGCTCAAGCCACTGTTGCACGCATCGCCCTTGCGAGAGGGTCGCGGCGCGATGGACCTGGTGGTCGTGCGCGAGCTGACAGGCGGGATCTACTTTGGAAAGCCGCGGGAGCGGCAGGGCGACACGGCCCTGGACACGTGCGTCTACACGCGCGCCGAGGTCGAGCGGATAACGAGGGTGGCGATCGACGTCGCACGGTCGCGCCGCAAGCAGATCACGAGCGTCGACAAGGCGAACGTCCTGGAGACATCTCGGCTCTGGAGGGAGGTTGTGGACAAGTTTGCCCTACAGAACCAGGACATATCGTTCAGCCACATGCTTGTGGACAATTGCGCGATGCAGCTAGTGCGCGATCCGGGCCAGTTTGACGTCATCCTAACGGAGAACATGTTCGGCGACATTCTCTCAGACGAGGCCTCGATGATCACCGGCTCGCTCGGGCTCTTGCCGTCCGCCTCTCTGGGCTCGACGAAGTTCGGTCTTTACGAGCCGATCCACGGGAGCGCGCCCGACATAGCCGGGCAGGACCGGGCGAACCCGCTCGCGACGATCTTGAGCGCGGCGATGATGCTGCGCTATTCGCTCGGGGACGGCGCGACCGCCGATCGCATCGAGCGCGCGGTCGAGGTGTCGCTCGAAGACGGGTACCGGACGGCGGACATCGCCGAAGAGGGCTGTAGGCTGGTCGGGACGCGCGAGATGGGCGGCGCGGTGGCGGAGCGGCTATGAGCGTTTTGCTGGCTTTGATCGGCTTCGCCGTCGTGCTCCTTGTCCTTTGGGACGCGTTCGAGACGATCGTAGTCCCAAAGACTGTCGAGCGCCGGTTCCGTGTCTCGTCACTCCATTACCGCATGGTGTGGCGGCTTTGGCACCTCGTGGTTGGGCGTTCGCGCGGCGTGGGGCTGCGCCAAGCCGCGCTCATGTCGTTCGGGCCGCTCTCGTTGATCTTTTTGTTCGTGGCGTGGGCTACCGTGCTGGTGTTTGGATTTGCGTTAGTGCACATGGGCGTAGGAGACCTGGGCGCTCTGGGGAGCTTCGCACACTATATGTACTACAGCGGCGTGACGTTCTTCACGCTCGGCTATGGCGACATGGTCGCGGTCTCTGAGCTCGGTCGCTTTATCGCCGTTGCGGAAGCGGGCACCGGGTTCGGTTTCTTGGCGATCGTGATCAGCTATATCCCGATCCTGTACCAGGCGTTTTCCCGGCGAGAGCGGTTCATCGTGATGATGGACGCGCGCATGGGGTCGGTGCCGTCGGCGGGCGAGGCAATTAAGCGGTTCGGCGGCGACGGCGCGGCGCGGTCGCTGCGCGAGTTCCTGCACGACGCGGAAAAGTGGTCTGCCGAACAGCTCGAGAACTACCTGAGCTATCCGATCCTCGCGTACTACCGGTCGCAGCACGAGACGCAGTCGTGGTTAGCGGCTACGACGGCGGTATTGGACACGTGCGCGGTAGTACTCGCAGGCGTGGACGACGAAGAGGCTTGGGAGCGCGAGCTGATGTTCCAGGCGAAGTCGACGTTTGCGATGGCGCGGCACGTGATCGTGGACCTCGCGTATGTCCTGGGCGACCCTCCGGCGGAGGAAGCGCCCGGCCGGCTCACCGCAAACGACGTCGTCGCGCTGAGGCACGGCGTGGACGCGGCGTTCGGGTCGGTCCGCACCGACTTCGAGGCGCGGCTGCGCGAGTTTACGGAGATGTACGAGCCTTACCTGGTCGGGTTGGCGCGAGACCTGCGCTTCGTGCTGCCTGCGTGGACGGCAGAGGGCGGCGCGCTGGACAACTGGCAGCAGACGGCCTGGAACGACACGTCGCACTTCTAGCCCGGTCTGGCACAATGGGTCCAGTGGTCACGGTCGTCGGAGGCGGGTTCGCGGGCGTAGAGGCGGCGTGGGCGTGCGCCCAGCGCGGCGTGCGCGCGCGGCTCTACGAGATGCGGCCGACCAAGACCACGCCGGCGCACAAGACCGGGCTGCTGAGCGAGCTGGTGTGCTCGAACAGCTTCAAATCGCAAGAGCCGGACTCGCCCGCAGGGCAGCTCAAGGCGGAGATGAAGGCGCTGGGGTCGCTGGTGGTCCCGTGCGGCGAGGCCAACTCGGTGCCCGGCGGCGCGGCGCTCGCGGTGAACCGCGACCTCTACGCTGCGGCGGTGACGAAGGCGGTCGAGGGGCACCCTTTGATCGAGGTGGTGAGGGAGGAGTTCACGCCTGAGATGGCGGAGAAGGCATTGGCGGATTCCCCCTCCCCGACCTTCCCCCGCAAGGCGGGGGAAGGAAGAACCGCCTTGATCATCGCGACGGGGCCGCTGACGAGCGAGGCGCTCGCCGAGTGGCTTGCGCAAAGGGCCGGGAGAGAGAGCCTGTACTTCTATGACGCGGTCAGCCCGACTGTGGAGGCGGGCTCGATCGACTTCGGTGTCGTGTTTGCGAAGAGCCGGTATGAGAAGGGCGAGGGGGACGACTACCTAAACTGCCCGTTCGACAGGGAGCAATACGAAGCGTTTGTGCAGGCGCTAGTCGCCGCCGAGCGCGCGCCGCTGCACGACTTTGAAGAACCAAAGTACTTTGCGGGATGTACGCCGATCGAAGAGATCGCCGCCAAGGGAGCCGACTCGCTTCGCTATGGGAACTTCAAGCCGGTCGGCCTCACCGACCCGCGCACAGGGCGCTGGCCATACGCGGTGGTGCAGCTCAGGCCGGAAAACCGCGAAAAGACGCTTTATTCGCTGGTCGCTTGCCAGAACCGGCTCAAGTGGGGGGTGCAAAGGCAGGTTCTGCAGATGATCCCTGGGCTAGAGAGCGCGGAGTTCGTTCGGCTAGGCGTGATCCATCGGAACACCTACATCGAATCTCCCAAGTTGCTGACGCCGTGGCTGGAGTTCCGCGAGCACCCTGGGCTGTTCGTGGCCGGCCAGCTCACGGGCGTCGAGGGGTACGTCGAGAGCGCGGCGATGGGGATCTACGCCGGGATCACCGCCGCCCGCCGCGAACAGGGCTTGGAACCGCTCGCCCCACCCAGGGCGTGCGCGTACGGATCGCTCGCGAGCCACTTGCAGGACGGGACGCCGCGCGAGTTCGCGCCCATGAACATCAACTGGGGGCTCTTCCCTGACCCCGAAGGAGCGCCGCGCAAGAAGGACGACCGGCGACAGAAGAAGCTGGACGCGGCAAGGGCCGCGTTTGCAGAGTGGGTGAGAGAGTCTGAGCGGGGCGGCTCGCTAGGACGCACGCCCTCCCAGGGTGCGGCGCTCTAGGCGGCCTCGTCGTCGGTGTGGACGTCCTTGGCGGGCTCGGCGCTGGAATAGTCCCAGTTGTCGCAGTCGAGCCGACGACAGTGCACCATGCGCTGGACGCTCCCGTCCGCCATCTCGACGTCGGCCGTTTGCGCGAACCGACACTCGAGGCAGAGGTCAGGCTCGATCAAACGTACGACCTTGAGGTTCTTGCGTGCCATCCAAACACCCGTCCTTGGGCTGTACTCGGAATTGTCGGGGCTGGCAAAAATGGGCGTCCGAGAACAATTGCTGGGTTTGGCAGGCTCAACCGCGCGCGAGGCTCGGCGGGCCCGGAAGCGACCATTCGGTCGTCTCGGTGAGGGCACGTTTGAGCAGGGCAATGTACTCATCGTGCGGGACTTGATAGGCACCAAGCGAGGCCAGGTGGGGGTTCATGATCTGGGCGTCGAAGAGGGTGAAGCCAAGCGCGCGGCACTTTTCCACAAGCGCCCAGAGGGCCACCTTGCTCGCGTCGGTGGCGCTGTGGAACATGGATTCGGCGCAAAAGCAGGAGCCAATCGCCACGCCGTAGACCCCGCCGACGAGGCCCTGATCGGTCCAGCACTCTACGCAGTGCGCCCAGCCTTGGCTGTGGAGCTGAGTGTAGACGCGAACGAAGTCCTCGCTGATCCAGTTCTCGCCCGGGCGCATGCACGAGCGCATGACCTTTTCGAAGCTGGTGTCGAACCGGACCTCGAGCCTCTGCTGCCGGATCTTCTTTTTCAGCGAGTGCGAGACGCGGACGCCTGCAAGGGGCAGCAGGGCGCGCTCGTGAGGGCAGAGCCACTCGACCTCGTTGGCGTAGACCGTCATCGGGAAGTAGCCCTGGCTGTATCCGGCCCAGATCATCTCCGGCGTGAGGTCTGCGCCCGTCATCGACGTTCCGTTCGCACGACCGATTTAAGCAGAATCGTGAAACTCTCGGGCGGCCGCGCGGATACTCTTACTTCAGAGATGGATCTCAAAGACGCGCTCCGATACCAGCTCGAGTCCTCGGCCCACCAGATCGACAAGGTACTCGAGGGGCTGCCTGAGGACAAGTGGGAGGCCAAGATGCGAGGGGACTGCATGAGCCCGAGCGAGGCCGTCGCGCACCTGACCGAGTGCTACATCGCGGCGCAAAAGGACCTCGCCGGCGTGCAGCACGAGTGGGGCTCGTACCTCCCGAGCGGCGACACGCCCGAGGCGCTCGTCGCCGAGATGCGTGAGGAGCGCAAGAAGGCGTGGGACGCGATGGTCTCGAGGGGCGACGAAGAGTCCGTCAAGGCGGCGACGCAGTACGTGATCCTGCACGACGCGTACCACGTCGGACAGCTCGCCATGCTGCGGCTCGGGCTCGACCGCGACTGGGACCCTTACAGCATCTACTAGAAGTCTTCCGGCCTCGCCCTCCAAAAGGCCCCTGCGAGCGAGTGCCAAGCGCAGAAGAGCCAGAGCGCGGAGAGCAGGCTGAAGTAGGGCCAGGTCTCGCCCCTGAAAGTGCCCGGCAGGAAGAGCGCGCCGAAGCCCGACATCAAGAAGAGCGTCGCCCAAGGCCCGTTCACAGCGCCGAGGTTGCGCATGAAGCGCTCGATGCCGATCGGCTCGTCTTTAGGCAGTTTGGAGAGCAGGCGTCCGAACTCGCGCGCGAGAGGGTGCAGCGCAAGGAGCGCGGTGCCGACCAAGAACAGCGCGAGTAGCGTGATCGCGGCAACCGCCAGCTCGCTGAAGTGGTGCCGCACCCAGCGCCCAAGGAGGGAAAACGGATAGAAGGAGGCGGAGTTGAGGGAGGCGGCGCACAGCCATGTCAGCGGCGCGCTGAAGAGCGCGACGGTCAGCCGCTTCCACTGCGATAGCTTCCCTACTACGCCGAGCAGCCACTCCCGGTCGTACGAGCTGACCACTCGCCCGAAGATGTCGGGCCCATACCCCACATAGACCCAGTCGCCGCTCGAGTTGCGGCGGAAGAACTGCTCGAACCTCGCCGTGTCTATGGGCATCCCGACCTGAGCATCTTGGCACAGCCCGGGATGGCTCAGAGCCGGCGGTATAATCCCTTTCCGCGCGGCGAAAGCGGCGCAAATTCACACGGCCCGGCCCGCCACTGGGTTCCCGACAAGTCGGGATTGGCGGCGATGAGGCTCAGGGCCGGAGGAACAACCCAGGAAATAAGAACATGCCCCAACTCAGTATGAAAGAGTTGCTGGAGGCAGGCGTCCATTTCGGGCACCAGACGAGGCGCTGGAACCCGAAGATGAAGCAATACATCTATGGCGCTCGCAACGGCATCTATATCGTCGACCTTCACCAGACCATAAAGCTGTTCGAGGACGCGCTGAACTTCGTCCAGAGCGTCGTCAACGACGGCGGCAGCGTGCTCTTCGTCGGGACCAAAAAGCAGGCGCAGGCCGCGATCAAGGAGACCGCGCAAAGGTCCGGGCAGTACTACGTCACCGAGCGCTGGCTCGGCGGGATGCTGACCAACTGGAACACGATCCAACAGCGCATCAACCGCCTGCGCGAGCTCGACCGCATGGAGGAGGACGGCTACTTTGAGAGGCTGCCGAAAAAGGAGGCGCTGCAGCGCCGCGCCGAGCGCGAGAAGCTGAACCGCTACCTCGAAGGCATCCGCAACATGGCCAAGATCCCGCAGGCGATGTTCGTCGTGGACGTGAACAAGGAGAAGCACGCGGTGCTCGAGGCGCGCAAGCTCGGTATCCCGGTCATCGCGATCGTGGACACCAACTGCGACCCCCAGATGGCCGACTATGTGATCCCCGGCAACGACGACGCGATCCGCGCGATCCGTCTCGTCACGCAGAAGTTCGGCGACGCTATCCTAGAGATCAAGCCCTACGTCGAGGCCGCCGAGCGCGACGAGGCCACGACCGCGGCCGTTGAGCCCGAGGCGGACGAGGGCGCCGTGCAGTTCGGCGAAGTCGAAGAGGAGTTCATGCGCTCGTTCACTGAGAGCGAGAAGACAAAGCCAAAGGTCCCCAAGGTGCACGCGCTCGAAGAGCCGGACATGGCTACGGCACTGGAGGACGTGGAGTGAGCACAGGAGCAATGATCGACGCAAAACTGGTCAAGAAGCTGCGCGACGACACCGACGCGCCGATGATGGAGTGCAAGAACGCGCTCGTCGAGGCCGACGGCGACTACAGCCGCGCGAAGGACATCCTTCGCGAGAAGGGACAGGCCGCCGCTGCCAAGCGAGCGGGCAGGTCTACGAGCGAAGGGCTCGCGCTCGTCGTCGCCAACGCGGACTCGACCAAGGCCGCGGGCGTGGTCGTGGAGTGCGAGACGGACTTCGTCGCGCGCAACGAGGACTTCAAGGCGCTCGTCTCTTCTCTTGCCGAAGGCCTGCTCAAGGAGGCCAGTGCCAGCCCCGGCGAGATCAAGTCGCTGGGCGAGGACGCCAAGACCGGCGGCAGGACGCTGGCGGAGCACGCCGCCGAGGCGGTCGCCAAGATCCGCGAGAACATTCGGATCGCGTTGGCGGTCGTCGCGCAGGCTGGGCCCGGACAGAAGATCGCGCTCTACAACCATTCGAACACCGGCAAGGCCGCGACTCTTGTCGTCTATTCCGGGAACGACGCTGAAGCGGCGTTCCACGTCGCCGTGCACACGGCCTGGGGCAAACCTACCTTCCTCAAGAAGGAGGACGTCCCGCAAGACGTGATCGCCAAGGAGATCGAGATCCAGACGAACCGCGCTGTCGCAGAGGGCAAGCCAGCCGACATGGCGGCGAAGATCGCCCAAGGCCGCGTGAACAAGGAGTACTACCAGAGCGCGGTGCTGCTCGAACAGCCGTTCTACACCGACAGCGCCACCAAGACGGGCGAGTACGCCAAGCTGCACGGGATCGAGATCGTCGGTTATGCGACGTTCATCGTCGGCGACAGCGCCGGCGCGGAGTGACGTTGGCCGACCCCGTCCAATACCCGAGGATCCTGCTCAAGATCTCCGGCGAGGCTCTCGCCGGAGGAGCAGCGTTCGGGCTCGACACAGGCACGCTCGACTACATCGCGCGCGAGATCGTCGCGGTGCACGACATCGGCGTGCAGACCGCGGTCGTCGTGGGCGGAGGAAACTTCATCCGCGGCGAAGTCTTTAGCGCGCAGGGCGGGCTGGACCGAACTGTCGCGGACCACATGGGGATGCTCGGCACGGTCACGAACGCGCTCGCGCTGCAGGCGGCGATCGAGCGCAACGGCGTGCAGACGCGCGTTCAGAGCGCGATCGGGATCCAAGAGGTGTGCGAGCCTTTTATCCGCCGCCGCGCCGTGCGGCACATGGAGAAGGGGCGCGTGGTCGTACTGGCGGGCGGCACAGGCAACCCATACTTCACGACCGACACCGCCGCCGTGCTGCGCGCGCTCGAGATCGACGCCGACCTGCTCATCAAGGCGACCAAGGTGGACGGCGTGTACGACAAGGACCCCAAGATGCACAAGGACGCGACGAAGTTCGAGTCGATCGGGTACGCGCAGGTCATCGCCAAGCGCCTTGCGGTGATGGACATGACGGCGTTTACGATGTGCCAGGAGAACTCGCTGCCGATCGTAGTTCTGGACCTGCTCTCGCAAGGGAGCATCCTCAAGGCCGTCAAAGGGGAGCCCGTAGGGACAAAGGTTGCAGGTGAATGAGATGACACACGACGTCGTAAAACAGGCTGACGATAAAATGCGGAAGGCGCTGGAGTCCATGCAGCACGACTTTGCGCGGGTCAGGACCGGTCGGGCGAACCCGCTGGTGCTCGAGCCGATCACGATCGACTACTATGGTGTGCAGACCCCGATCACGCAGGTCGCGAACGTCAGCGTGCCGGAGCCGCGCCAGCTGCTGCTCAGCCCCTACGACAAGAGCATGGTTGGCGCCATCGAAAAGGCGATCCAGGCGAGCGACCTGGGCGTCAACCCGAACAGCGACGGACAGACCATCCGGCTCGTCTTTCCCGAAATGACCGAGGACAGGCGTCGCGACCTGGTCAAGCAGGTCAACAACCGCACCGAAGAGGCGTGCGTGTCCATCCGTCACGCGCGCCGCGAGTCGATTGACCAGCTCAAGAAGCTCAAGGACGGAAAGCAGATGGGCGAGGACGACGAAAAGCGCCTGGAGAAGGAGATCCAGACGCTGACCGACAAGCACATCGAGCACGCGCACGAGCTACAGAAGAAGAAGGACGAAGAGCTGATGCACGTCTAAGCGATGGCACGGTCCCCCGCACCTGCGCCGATCAACGAGACCCAGCGCAACGCCGTCGCAGCGGGCGTGGACCTCTCCCGCCTGCCCCGCCACTTGGCAATCATCATGGACGGCAACGGCCGCTGGGCCAAGACGAAGGGGATGATGCGGCTCGTCGGGCACCGCCAGGGCTACCGGACCCTCAAGGACGTGCTGCTCTCGGCGAGCCACCTCGGCGTCTCCTACCTGACCGTCTATGCGTTCTCCGCAGAGAACTGGCGACGGCCGGAGGACGAGGTGGGCGGGCTGATGCGACTGATCGAAGAGGCGGCGCGGCACGAGCTGAAGGGGCTGATCGAGAACAACGTGCGCGTGCGCGTGATCGGTCGGCTCCACGAAGTGCCAGCGACGCTCCGGCAGGCGCTGGACGACCTGGTCCAGCAAACCAAGCAGAACACCGGCATCGTGTTTACCCTCGCGATCAACTACGGCGGCCGCGCCGAGATCGTCGACGCCGTTAAAGCTCTGCTAGAGAAGCAAGTGAACAAGGAGGGCGTGACGGAGGAGGCGATCTCCTCCCTCATGTACGATCCCGAGGTCCCCGACCCGGACATGATCGTGCGAACCGCGGGGGAGATGCGGTGGAGCAACTTCTTGATCTGGCAGGCGGCCTACGCCGAGTTCTGCGTGACCGACGTGGCCTGGCCCGAGTTCGGCGAGGAGGCCCTGATCGACTGCGTGCGGCAGTTCCAGGCCCGGGACCGAAAGTTCGGCGGACTGAGCGACCCAGACTGATGGAACGCCCGGGCCCGGTCCTGCATAATGAAGGTTAGACGCCCCCAGCGAGGGGCTAAATGGACTGGAACAAGAAAATGTTACTGACGACCCTAGCACTCTCAATGGCCCTCGGTGTGACGACCTTCGACGAAAAACCGCTCGTCTGCCCGATCATGGGCAGCCCGATCAACGCAAAGTCGCCGAAAGCCGAGTACGAAGGCATCAGCGTCGGATTCTGTTGTGGCGGATGCGACGCGCAGTTCGCAAAGGACCCGCAAGCGATCTTTAAGAAGAACGAGAAGAGCGCGAACCCGATCGGCGCGTTCCTCTTCGACCCGGTCTCGCACAAGCGCATCAAGCCCGAGCAGGCCAAGGGCACGGTCGACTACAACGGCGTGCGCTACTACTTCTTCACCGCCGAGAACATGACGGCCTTCCAGGCCGACAGCAAGAAGTTCGCGGCAGTCCCCAAGAAGGAGAGCCTGACCTGCCCCGTCATGGGCGACAAGGTCGCGACATACTCCAAGGCGACCGACTACGTCGACTTCGAGGGCGTGCGCTACTACATCTGCTGCTCCGGCTGCGTCGCACCGATGGAGAAAGACGGCAAGAAGTATGCGGGCAAAGACGTCCAAGAGCCGAAAGTGATCATGCAGAAGGCTTGAAGGGCTTTCGCTGCGCGGGGCCCGGGCGAGCACGCCCGGGCCCCGCTTTTGCTTTAGAGCGCCTTGGGCAAGCGCATGCAAAAGTCGAGCAGCGCGACAGGGGTCGAGCGCATCGGCTGTACGCCGAGCGCGGCGGTCTTCTCAAAGCTGAGCACGCTGTAGCGCGGGCGCGGCGCCGTGGTCGGCCACGCAGAAGCCGGGATCGGTTCGATCTTTATCTCGCGCTTCTCGCCCAGCACGGCGTCCCTATACGTCTCTAGTGCGAGCTGCGCGAGGTCGAACCAGGTCATTGAGTCTGGCCCGGCCGCGTGGTAGACCCCGCCCTCGACGTCGAGCTCTATCAGGTCGCCGAGCACGCGCGCCAGGTCTGCGGTGTAGGTCGGCGATCCGGTCTGGTCGTTCACGACCTTGAGGTCCTTCCCTTCGAGCCACGCTTTGATGATCGTGCGCGGAAAGCTCCTCCCGTTCGGGCCGTAGAGCCATGCGGTGCGCGCGACCACCGCGCGCGGGCAGTTCTCCAGTGCGTTCTTCTCGCCGAAGAGCTTGGTGACGCCGTACTTGCCCAGCGGCGCGGTCATATTGCGCTCCGTGTAAGGCTGGTCCGACCTCCCGTCGAACACGAAGTCCGTACCGATGTGCAGGAACCGCCAGTCGTTCTTTTCGCAGATGAACGCCATCGCGCCCGGCGCGACGCCGTTGATCTGGTTCGCCTCGAAGAACTCCTTCTCGGCCTTGTCGACGTCCGTGTATCCGCTACAGTTGACCACCCACTCGAGGTTGCCGAAGTCGCGGCGCTTCAGCGACTCCATGTGGTCGCGCCGCCTGACGTCGAACTCTTTGATGTTGGGCGCGCTGACGGTCCAGCCGCGCCCCTGGAGCTCGATGACGACGTCCGAACCGAGCATCCCATGGCCCCCGACCACGAGCACCCGCTTGGGCTTTGGCTTGAGCGCGACCGCGACCCCTTCCGGCGAAGTCTGCAGGCCGCCCTCGCCTCCCGGCCCCTTTGGGCCGGTCGGGCGCGACGGCGGCTGCCCCTCCCTCTGGCTCTCGCGGTTCGACGGCTTGTCCAGAGCGCGCGGATCGTCGTGGGTCGTCAAGGCGTTGCGTGAGTGTAGCTTGGCGGCGGGCGGCTAGCAAATCCCGCCAGAGAAGTTCTCGGCGCTCAGTGCGCCGAGCAAGCGATGACCTCTTTCGTGTACTCCTTGGTGCTGGCTTTGCCGCCAAGGTCCACCGTGAGGCACTTGCCGTCGTGGCACACGCGCAGCACGGAGTTCAGGACTCGGTCGGCCTGCTCGTGGTGGCCCAGGTACCGCAGCATCATGAGCGCACTGAGCAGCAGCGCCGTCGGGTTCGCCACGCCCTTGCCTGCTATGTCGGGAGCGGAGCCGTGCACCGCTTCGAACACGGCGCAGTCCTTGCCGATGTTCGCTCCCGGCGCGAGCCCGAGCCCGCCGACCAGCCCAGCACAAAGGTCGCTGATGATGTCGCCGTAGAGGTTCTCCGTGACCAGCACGTCGTACTGCTGCGGCCTGGTGACGAGCTGCATGCAGCAATTGTCGACGAGCACGTCGTCGCTGGCGAGGTCGGTGTTCTCCTTCGCGACGTTGTAGAACTCCTCCAGGAACAGCCCGTCGCTAAGCTTCATGATGTTCGCCTTGTGCACGACGGTCACGCGCTTGCGCCCTTGCAGGCGGGCCATCTCGAACGCGTACTTGAACAGCCTTCGTGAGCCCTGGCGCGTGATGACTTTGATCGACTGCGCGACGTCCGGGTGCGGCTGGTACTCGATGCCTGCGTAGAGGTCCTCGGTGTTCTCGCGAACGATGATGATGTCGACGTCCATGTCCGCAAAAGGCCCCTTGAGCCCAGGCAGCGTCTTGATCGGCCGGACGTTGGCGAAGAGGTCGAGCGCCTTGCGGATCGCCACGTTCGCGCTGCTGTGGCCAGTACCTTTGGGGGTCGTCGTCGGGCCCTTGAGTGCGACGCCGATGCTGCGGATCGTGTCGATCGTCTCCTTGGGGACAGGGTCGAGACCCTTCTCGATGGCGCTCATACCAGCCTCAAGGTAGACCCACTCCGGCTTGAAGCCGGTAGCCTCGAGGATGCCGATCGTGGCCTCCATGATCTCCGGCCCGATGCCGTCTCCCGGTAAAACTGCCACCTTTCCGCTCGTCATCGAACCTATATGTTGGCACTTATGGCCTGGAAAACCAGGCCGAACCGAGTAACCGAACGTCCCTACAAGCGTTATAGTAAGTACTGAAGGACTTCAACGACGAGGTTTACAACAATGCTTAGAAAGCTGCTCATCCCGTTTCTCGCGATCTTTGCGGTCGCTTACATGTTGCCCGCCGACGCTTCTGCCCAACTAGGCAAGAAGGGCGGCGGCAAGGGCGAAGGCAAGGCCGGCGGCCCTAGCAAGGGCAACGGCGGCGGCGGCGGCCAGTCCGGCGGGCCCAGCAAGGGCAACGGCGGCGGCGGCGGCCAGTCCGGCGGCCCCAGCAAGGGCA